>NZ_NJAK01000001.1:0-658933 GCF_002632755.1 Xenorhabdus ishibashii
CAGGGTTCTGTAGCTGGGCTTCCGGCAAGTAATGGCGGGTCAGTAATAACAGTTCGTTATCCACGGGGAACGTGTAACAGATACTGGTGATATCCCCGTTGAAGATAAATCTAATCCAGCGTAGCATTCCAAGCCTTTGAGGTCGTTTTCGTCATAGTCTGACTGGCAGTCTTTCCATGCGCCTTCACCCATCCACGGCGTTTCACCCTGACACCAGATATTAAAGCGTTTGGTGAGCATCTCAGTCCATTGCGAGGGAATGCCTCGTGCTTTCTGGATTGTGTCGTGCAAAGCATCACTGTCTACGGAAACATTCAGGTTAGGATTAGCCTTTATCCAGAGGGCTTCATCATCAATCTCGTTCTCGTCGTCCAGTTCGTAGATCAGGGCAAACAGGGATTCATTTTGTTCTTCACCCTCCAATATCTGACAGCAATAATCATAGTGCTGTTTACAGGCGGATATCACGTTACTGCCTGCCGTAGTAATGGCAAACAGAATGCCTTCGGGACGGGCGCCCATCCCCAATTCAAGGGCAGAGTAAACCGCGTTATCGGGGTGCAAATGATACTCATCGACAATAGCAAGGCTGGGGTTAGTACCCTCAATCGTGGCGGCTTTGGCTGCCAACGGTTTTAACAGGCTGTTGCTCTTGGTATAAGTCACTTTGTGTTGCTGGATAGATACCCGCTTCTTGAGTGGTTTTGAAAGCAGGCACATCTGGCGGGCATCATCAAACACAATACGCGCCTGATCCCGACTCACGGCGGCGGTGTAAATATCCTGCTGCCCGTTCTCCATCACCAGAAACCAGTTAGCCAGTATCGCGGCTACCGTGGATTTGGCATTTTTGCGCGGCACCTGAATATAAGCACTGCGGTATTTCCGGCGACCGGTGGCCTTAACCTTGAAGCCGAACAGATTCGCAAAGGCGAACTGTTGCCACGGTTCAAGCATAATCGGCTTACCGCGCAAGTGGCCTTTGACGTGCGGGCAGAGACGGGAAAAGCCCACAAAACGTTCTACAACTTCGGTATCGAACATATAAAGCGGGTTATTCAGGTCGTTAAAGTAGCGTTTCACGGCCTGTTTTACCCGTTTACAGGCCGGAATATTGCCGTTTTTGATATCAAAAGCGTACTGTTCCCATGCGTTCATCGGGGTATCACTCAGGCCATCAGCACATCTAAATCGTCGGGTTCATCGCTTTCTACCGGATTTCGGCGGCGGGAAACCGGATCAAAGCCCAGCAATGACGACATTTTTATCATGATTTTTTCCGCATCGGCTTTCGCTTTCAGTGAGGGGTTACTGGTCGCTGCACCGCGTGAACCTTCCACTGCGAACCCGCGCACTTCAATGTCTTCAACGGCTTTACGGTAAATCGCATAGTTAACGCAATAGAGTTCTAAGTTGTTCCAGTCTGCTGGGCTGAGATCTTCCCGTTCGTTGAGGATTTTGGCTTTTGATTTCCATTGCTCGGCGGCAATCTCATTTAAATAAACGGGGGGTTTGGGTGCTCTTGCCATAATCTATTGTTTCCTATGAAGTTACTGCTATTGAAAAAAGTGCCGTGCATAAAAATTCGAGGGGGCGGGTGGTGCCATGAGGCAGGGCGTTTGTCATTTTTGACACCCCACCCCTTCTGAGTGCTTCTCTAGCGATTTCGGAAGCATTCCATTAGCTCCCTATCACGCTGTGTCTTGCGCCTCGCTGTGGGTTTCTCAGGCGCAATCTGATTTTGTTGTCGGTAAGGTTCACTGTGCTTGAGTAACCCTTTAAGGAGTTGATCCACTTCATCTTCACGCATCTTGGTTATACTCATGAATCCAGTTATTGCGCTGGGCTGCCTTTGCTTCCAGTTCCCGATATTCCCCATTCTTACGCCGCTGTTTCGTTGTTGGGTCAGTGGTCACGGTCTTTCGACTGTGGCAGCTATTACATAGCGGCTGGTGATTGAAGTCAGGCCAAAACAGCACATCACTACCACCGTCAATGGGTATGATATGATCCACAATCGTCGCTGGGGCATACACACCTACCTTGAAACAATGCACACACAGCGGATTGGACTTAAGGAATTGCAGACGGTATTTATCCCATGCAGGGGTATAACCTCGCTCACGCCTTGAGCCTCGTTTACTGTCCTGTTGTCGTCTAGCTTCCCGTTTGTGCTGCTCACAGCGACCAGACTTGACCCGCTCACGGCAATTGGGATAGCTACAGCGCTTTAACGGTTGCCACGGCATCAGTAGACTCCTACATCACGATAGACAGACCATAATGATTTGATGGTGAACGGGATTTCTTTCAGTTCCTTATCTGCCACCATCGAACGAGTTTCATACAGTAAACCGATATAAAGTAAACAGCCAACTTTGATCGCCGGACTGAATACCAAGCCATCATCAAAGCGCTTGCCGATATGTTGCTGGCAGACTTCTAAGGCAGCATTGGCATAACCTTGAAGTAAGGTATCTTCTAACGTATCACTTTCATCTATCCGGCAATGTTGTTTGATTTCGTCCAATGTTATGAGAGGGTTACTCATCTTTCACCTCTGTTTTTTTAATACTGACCTCTTGCTTCCATGCCTGGCTAAACTCATCGCCACCATCACGGGGGATAATCCCTCGCGTTCACGGGCTTCATTCGGGCACATCACACCGGATTTAATCGCCGTCTCGTAGCTCTGAAAGCGTTCTTTCGGATTGGCTCGCAGTAGATCGGCTGTGTCAAATTCAACTTGGTAGCGAATGCCTCGTTTTGGTGAGTTCATCAGCAAGGCGGACTTGATTTGCTGCTCAAAGTTAGCCAGCCACGGGCGCATGGTGATCGTCAGAAAAGCGCGTGATGCTTCGCTAAAATTACTGTAGGTACTGTTCGAATACTCTTGCAGGAAGATCGGGCTGACATTGAACATACGGGCAATATCTTCAATCGTGAAGCGACGAGAGGCCAGCCATTCCGCATCTTGGTTGCTCATGCCTAACTGTTGGTATTCCATCCCCCCTCAAGAATGGGCGTTTTCCCTGCATTGCGAGCGCCCTTATAACGTTCGAGGGCTTCCAGTGCCTTATTGCCCTTGATGCCATCCAGCCAGTCAGCGGCTTTAATCACGCCCGCTGCCATCATGCCCTCTTTCATTATGCTGGCACCGTGGCGCTGTTGTGCCAGCCCCAAACCCAGTGTTTCACGGCAGATGGTGACTGGCGAACGCCCCAAAAAGCCATCTTCGGTGGCATAACGCAAATGCAATACTTCTTCTTGTAGGTAGGTTTTGACCTTGCCGCTATAAGGTTCGGTAATGGTGTAAGCAAAGCGGTGATCCGATAATCGTTGCGGCACAACCGCTGACGGTGGGTAAGGGTGCAACGATTGTGGCTGTCCGTCTTTTCCCCAGACTATGACTGCATACGCATTACCATTGAGTAAGCAATGACGCATCAGGGTTCGCTTAAACTGAAAAGGCGTCTGGCAGTCATTCGGGTATTCATTGAGCAAATAATCCACGGGGTGATCACTGAGCCATTCGCGGGACTCCTTGCCGTTCTGGTGCTGAACCCGATAGAGATAGCAAGGCATGGTCGCCACGGCTTCACTAATCACCGTGACAGCATTCATCACGGCGGGTAAGCCTTCGGCTGTAGACGGTGAAACATGCTCGCCTGATTTGGTGTTAGATATACCTGCCAGAGAAAGAAACTCATCAATACTGACACTGCGAGTCTCAGCGGCTTTACGCTTAAAAGGCCACATAGTTACACCTCGGACAGTTGCAGCCAGTAATGACGCAAATCAACATTGTTAGGCTTAACCCTATTCAGCGAACGCTTGGCAATCTCAACACCGCTTTCAGGGTAGGCGGGTAAACTGGTGACAGTGATTTCCCGTAGTTCCGCTTCTAAAACGGTTCTCAGATAAGGCTCCTGACCCACATCCCACTGATCTTTGATAGCTCGAAAGCCAAAAGACATACCGGAAATATCACCCCGTTCAACTAGTGCCAGTACATCACGCCCTAATTGGGTATCAGGCGGGGTTAACTCAAAGCGTAATCCGGTGGCATCTTCGGCAAGCTGCAATGTACCAGACGTAGTACGGCCTAACAGGTTCATGTGATCATGTTCATAAAGCGCCCTGACATCTGTACCCGCCGTTAAGCTGGTGCTAAACGCATTCGGGGCGAACTGCTCGACAAACTCATCCCACAAAACTTGTGATCGGCTGTTCCACTTAATGACATAACCGGTCAGTTTCTTATCACTGGCAGACAGGGAAGCGGTGCGGATTTCAAAATCATTTTTCATTGGTAGACTCCAGACTACAAAGGGGCGCAGTGCCCTTATCGTTAACCCGCTTTCGTGCCTTTGATTTCGAGCACTTTGATTGCGTTGGAATCCACCAGACCACCACCCAAATATTTATCCGTGTGTACCTTGTAGTACCCCGGTTCGGTGATATTGTCAGGACGGGTGCGTGTGCCGGTATCATGGTCAACGATGAAGTAACCGCGTTTGAAGTCACCCAGACCGATAGCATCATCCGGCATAAATTCGAGATAATGGACAGGCAAGCCCAGTAACATATCAGGATCACCTGCTTGCAGACGTTCGCGCCAGATGTAATCACCGTTGCCGTTTTTCAGCTTCTGCACTTTGGCAGCCGTCGTGGAGTTCATCACCCACACCGCATTTTTACGGTATTTGTTCCTGAGCAGGAATTTCAGGTCAATCAGGCTATCGGCTTCCAGTTTGGCAACTTCCAGCTTTTGCAACGTACCGAACGCACGGGCTTTATCGGCTTGGGTATCACGAGGATAAGACAGGAAGCCTTTCGCTTTCTTGCTGCCGTCACCACTCACAAGATCGGTTTCTTCGGTATCAACAAACGTATCTGCAATTTCTGAGGTTAACCAGCCTAAAATATCGACATCGCTAAAATCGATGATTTCTTGGGTAGTCTTAGGGTAGGCATAAATCGGAAACAGCTTGATGCTGACTTCTTCCATCGTCGGTGTGGCTGTCTCACTGCGTGCCTTGCCTTCTTCCCCGTGGGCGACGGCTGCACCCCCGACCGAAACAAGCTGTTTATACTCATTACTACGCGTGGTCTTAATCGTACAAATCCGGCGCATAACCGACTCATCAGCCAGTTGCTGCATGATCTGTTTATTCAGCTCAGGGATAACGGTATAGCCACCTTCGGAGGGTACGCTCGTAGACAAGGTGCGGGTTTCTCCGGTCACGATATAGTGACGCAGTTCATCATTGCTGAGTGTTTTACTGGCGGGCTGGTTCTTGGCCTGATTTCGCTCTTCATCCGATAAAGCCTCATAACGGGCGATTTCTGCATTCAGGGCACCGGACTGACTGCGCAGCTCGTCAAACTGTTTAGCTTCATCGGCATTAAGAGAGCGCTTTTCGTCTTCGGCTTTGGTGAGAAGAGAACGCATCTGCTGGGTTAAATCGGCTTTTTGCTGGCGTAATTCGAGTAATTTCTTCATGGTGCCTCTGCATGTAGGTTAAGGGTTCGCTGTCATGCAGGTTTGAGGAAGCGGTAGCGGGTTAGCACTACCGCCTTTGAGGACTTGCTACAGAGCAATTGAAGTCAGGACGTGCCTACATGGTTCAGCAATCACTATTTAACACCATGAAAAATAATAAAAAAGACCTCGTGATAGGAGGTCTAAACAAGGGGAAACATGAGGACGGGATATTTACAAATCTTTACTTTTATTTTTCACTCATCCAATCCGGCGCGTCGTTCATGATTTCTCTGAACGCCTGTAATTGTTCTATCAATACATCTAACTGCTCTTTATTGGTTGCCAGTATTTCCTCAGAAAATGTGTGGCGCAGACTACCACCTGAATCCTGAAAGAAAAAAGCATGACCATTGACCAACTGGCGGTACTCGCTTGTATGTAAATCGTCTAACTGCGTAATACCGTAATAATCGTAGTGTTCTCTGATATCTTCTTGCGTAATCGGCATAATATTCCCCTTATATAATTATTCTACTTCTCTGAATAGGGTTACTTGGAAAGTTTCTAAGGCTTCAGCTATCCCACGAATGTTCATCGCTAATTCATCCCGTGCCGCTGTCTTCATGAATGCGGCTATAAGCTCTGGGTGCTGTTTGGCATACCCCTCACCGAACAAAGCATCTATTTCTTTGACTGCTCTTTCCATCCAGTACGCGGCTGAATTAGCTGCCTGTCTTTCAATCGTTGTTGCATCTAACATATGTTCTCCATTTTTGTATATATATAGTGAAAAGTTACCGACAACACCGACAAACCGACAATGAGGTAAAATACAATTTAATATCAATTAGATACACTGTTAAATCGTTGTCGGTTAATTGTCGCTCAATTTTTTGATATCGCTAGAATTACAATATTATTGTTATCTTTCATGTAGATAAACATCACTTCCTGTTGTCGAAAACCGACAACGCTACTTATAAACTCTTTCATATTTATCCGAATCCTTTTGCCTACCAAAAAAAGAAAGTTTTTCTTCTGGCAGGTGCTTTGTTTTAAGTCCGCCAATGAAAACGACAAATCGACAACGTACCGACAAACATTTAACATTTTAGTATATTGATTTATAAGATATTTATATTACTGTTGTCGGTTTGTCGGTGTTGTCGGTCAGTTTTACGCGTATAGAGAATTTATTCTTCTATTTCATCAGTGGAATACATCAGCACATAATACTTACGGGGTGAGCCGTTGTGCTTCATGCCTTGCACCTTAAAGCCACCATTTGCGGCCTTTCTTAGCATCCCTGATTCAGCGAGAACCCGCGCAAACATCTTCGTATCGAACGTTTCTGATACCTCATTCTCGAACACATCTGGGAATGTGTAGAAATGGATAAGGCCGGCATTATTGGGGATATCGCTGGTATCTTTTCGGTAGCCTGCAAGGTTAGAAATAGTGGCATGATCATAGGTGTACGGTTCTGGTGCATACCGACTCAATCCAAAACGGTCTAAAAATGCCTCGGTTTGTTCCCGTATCTGTTGGTGTTCTTTATTGGCAGTACCAAATTCAGCCACCCACGCATTAAAGCAGTGTTGAATTGCGTCTCTGCTTTCCTGTTCTGTCCATCCGGTGAGATGCGTCGCTGCAATAAGTGCCCCCTCTAAGATGGCGAACCGTTCTGCCACGCGGGGAAGTTGTGCCCCAGCGCCTTTGGGGATCAACCCATTCCAGCGGATTTTGGCTTCTTCAATGGTGTTTCTCGTTGCTTTTTGATGCTGAGTCAGATATTCACACCATACCCGCCCAATAGCCCCATGATTGTCAGCAATGGCTTTTTCGATTGCCTTAGCGTGTTCTCTGGCATCCTGATAACCATGTAAAACAGTCGGGCTACTGAACGGAATATTCAGCAACCGGACAAGCTGGCCTGCTTTCATGCGCTTGCCCTCACTTCTGACAAACGTATCAAGATCGACCTCGCCAGTACTGATAGCTATCGTTTTAAACTGGAGAATGTCACGGTTGCCGCCACCTCTTGCCCCTTGTAACTTGCCTTTGCCGTTAAACAGCGCATAAGACGCATTAGCCACATCTTTAACCGATGATCCCTGCCCGACTTCATCAAGAGGTAACAGGTTGTTATTATGGGCGGCGGCTTCATTAATCAATCCCAATGTAGTTGCAAACCACGTTAAACGCATGGCAGACGGCTCACCAAAGACACTACAGCCGACGCTTTGCGCGGTGGTTTTCCCTGCGGTGCTCTGGTCATAAAAGTGAACCCCAAAGCCATCATCACGCAATAAACCGATAACCGGGGAAGCTAACGCAGCCGCAATGGACAGCATCATAAAGGGATTGCCTTTGGCTAATTTGGCTACTGAGTCACGCCAGCTTTCAGGCGTTCCTGCCACGGTATACCCGCGTATTGATGATGTTCTGCCACAAAAGATAACGGACTTCTCTGGAGTGCCAATCACCTCGCCCGTTGGGAAGATGTAAGCCCCATGCTGCCAGCCTGTTGAGTGGGTAATGTGCCAGTCGGTTTTTTTAGCACAGCGTTGTAACCAATCCGATAGCGTGTGACGTAAAAAAGGTTTAGTGGCAATATTCAATCCTGCGGCTTTGAGCTGTCGCCAGCCTTCATTTGCGCCAACATCACCTGTTTTCACTGCCTCAGTGTAAGTTGTCCCGTCTTCTTCCCACTGGATAATCAGATAAAATTCAATATCATCACGACCGCGCCCGATCACCTTCATTGAGTCACTGAGCCATTGCTCATGGTTGATAATTTCGCCGCTCTCTTTGTCCACCTTTGGCGTAACGTAATAAATTCCGTTTTTACGCTCATCAATAAAGGGCTTTAACGGATCACGCTCTTTTGTCCGGTGTTCGTCCAGATTAATGACGATTGATTTTGATACTGACATATTCTCCCCCACCTGATACAACCCTTCACTGAATGCCTGTTTTGCTGCCTCGATACCGTGATGCTGGCGATAATCGTCCCAATCAGCCTTGTGCTCTGTTGGCGGTAACGCTACCCACCCATTAATAGCCTTAGCGGTCTTCTCGGCTGCAATCTTGCCGACGTTCTTCTTGGGCTTACCTTTGTCGTCCAGTTCTTCCGGTGAGTGCCAATCATTGTCAGCCGCCAGAATGATTTTTACTGTTGGCCACCGCTCTCTGATCTGTTTAGCCACAGTCGGTAAATTTCCTTCATCAATAGCAGCCAGCACCAAGCCCTCATGCAATTGGTCGACCGTTAAGGCCGTTGCATAGCCCTCAGCAATAATGATCGTGTCCGGCGTTCCAATTACGGGCGATAAGGGGATAAAGCTCCCCTTTTTCTTCGAGCCGGGGACAAAGCGCTTTTCACCACTCGGCTTAATGACCTGCGCACCGGTGATTGTGCCGTCCAGTGCCTGAATGACCAGCAACAACGAACCGTCTTTCAGTAGCTTCTGATTGGGACATTGCAGCCCCTTTTGAGTCAGGTAGTCGGATTGTCCGATAGTGGATTGAGCCACCAGCTTGTTAACTTTCTCGGTGATGGGTTGAGCCTCTGATTTTAGCGCCTCCTTTCTGGCGGGCTTGGGTTCTGGTAAGGGAAGCAACAACGCCTCAGAAACCACCTTAGCCGCTTCAATTACCGTGATACCTTTGACCTTCATCAGTAAATCAAAGCCATCGCCGTGATTCGGGTTATCACACTGGCGACAATGCCAGTCACCGTTACCGTGATCGTCTATGAAGTGAAAACGGTCAGTACCGCCACAGATAGGGCAAGCACCATGCTTACCCTTTGCTGGAACATCCACCCCACAAGCAGACAACAAACCTTGCCATTGCCCTTGCGCCGCTGCTTTCACCGACCGAATATCAATATGACTTACCATTTTGGGAATCCCTCGCGGTGATGGATTTCAAACTGAGCGTTTTGCTGCGTGTCATTCAGGGCTTCGGCAATTCGGGGCAGGTACATCAGGGCTTCACCGATACGGCGTAAATCCTCCCTTGCCTGACGATTGTCATAGTTTTCGTTATCAACTGACCAGAAAGCCATTTCCCCCATTGCAGACATTGCCGCCATCACGCTACTCAATGCCCCTTCGGAGTTTTTGCGCAGATCTTTGAGTTCTTCGGTGCTCAGGTCGTTAAAGCTGGTGCGTACCAAATGTTTATAGATATCAGACATGATCATGCTCTCCCTGCGTAGGTGTATTCTTTAGTGAATCGGCTTAATGGCATGGTGCACGGGGTGTGATAACCATCACGGACAAAGGTCACGCGATTAAAGGCGACTGACAGCACTTGTACGGCTTCCCCGTTCTTATGGGTGTAATAGTCATGGGGGCTGGGTTACGCATGATTCACCCCCTGAACGGTAGACATATCGCTACAGTTGAAAGGAGTATCGATACCGATATCCCATGCTTGACGGGAAACGAATATCAGCGAGGACATGCCAGCCAGTAGACGGGCTTCAACTTCACTATCCGCCAGCACAGTGATAAGGCGCGCCGGATGAATATCCACCAATCGCTGAGTGCCTGATGCAATTAGGAATGTAAATTTAAGGCGAGTTTGGTTATGCTGTGGGGTATCCATAGCGTAAGACTCCTTTACGTTTTTGGTTAGACGCCTCGATAGTGTTGTAGCACTTCGGGGCGTTGTTGTTTTTGGTCTACACTTGTCATACACTTGATGTATAAGTCCAATATAAACAGGAGTAAACCAAGTGTCAACCATTAAAATATCAGGAAAGGGAAATAAGCAAATCGCGTTAAGAGTAGAACCATCCCTTGAGCAAGGAATAAAAGCAGCGTTAGCCCAAGATGGTGACGCTTCTGTATCTGCATGGATAAAGAGAATTATCCGTAAAGAGTTGCAATCTCGCGGCATTGAACAATAACTAACCGACCGACAATAAGTCCGGTGGTTAACCGAATGAATATCTTTCACTTGGTTGACTGACTCGAAATAATCATAGTAGTTAACCAATTGATTTATCTCATGACGCAAAGACGCGTGATCCCAAAGGGTAGCATTCGCCGTGCTATCCTTTTCTTTTTGCACTCCACTAAATGATGACTGCAAAGTTTGCGCGTCGCTAAATGATACGCGCATATTATGACCAGACTGCATATTTGCAGTGCGATTAGATATCAATGGGTTAAGCAGCCACCCCGAAATAATCGGGGAGCCTCCCAAACTACGACCAAACGCCAATCTGACGGTCAGCGGGGAAATCAATGAGTTACTGAGGTGTCCGAAAATATTCGCATACCCATCAGCGAAATATTTCTCCGATTGGAACTGAGCGAAAAGTTTCTCTGAGTGACCAGCCAAAGTGAGGACTACGGTATTCTTCGAGGTCACTGAGTTAATGACCTCGGTAACGGGACTCCTTAAACTAAAGGAATTCCTATAGTTAATTTTTCCCCGACTTGAGGTTAATTGTTCAATATTTGGTCTTTGATTCCCCCGTTTCGGGGGAACAGAGAGTGCTTTATGACCGCTCATCAAATTAGCCTCCAATGCGCCCTGTAGGGTTCATTAGTGTTGCGAACAGCTCAATACGGCGGCTTACTTCCCTCAGTGCTTGTGTTGGTGATTGCCCTGCATTCCTTGCATCTTGAAAAGCAGCCTGTTCAATCTTCTGAATACAGACAAGTAATCCTAACTGTTGCTCATCTGCGTTCTGGCGTTCACCATCCAGTAAACCCGCAAAGCGATTCTCAGTACGAGCAAGGTTGATGTAATGGTGACGTTCTGCGCCCAGATCACGTAAAGCATCACGGGATTCATGATAGTTAGGCAGATATTCACGACGTATAGGTTCAGCAGCTCGCTTCTTAGCAAAGGCTTTTGTTACATCCAGCTTAAACTGAACCATCAGATCATGATCACGCCCTCTAATAAGTCGGCACATAAAGTCGAACTGGTCTTCATTGAGCAAGGCGTATTTATGCTTACGTTCACCAAGTTGCTCAGTATTTAATCGCTCCGTTTGAAACGGAAGGATTCCAAACTGCCTTAAATTCTTAGTGTTCTTCCTAATTAATTCATAAAGGCTCTTATGCTGAATTCCGATGCGCTTAGCAAACAGGCGTGAATCAATTCTCGATTCAGTTCTATGCTGAACCAAAATAAGCTCTTGGCTGTTTTCAGTGTGAGCAAGTCCCTGACCATTTAAGGCCATATTTTTAGATGTCATATTTCTACCCTGTCTTAATTAATTTGATTTTCGGCTATAGGGGTTATTTACGTTCTCTACTGTTGGAGGATTACGTACCCACCACAAAACATCACTTAATAACCATGAGACGGAATTACGCCCCAATGGAACGCGTTTAGGAAATTTACCTTCTTCCTCTAATACCCAACGACGAGAACGCGATAAACTGGAAAGATGCTCACATTCTTTTTCCCTGATTCGACGATCATATTTCTCGCCATACTCATTTAAAATTGATTGTCGTTCTTGTGGTGTCGGTGATGTAAACTTCATTGCCATATTTTTATATTCTCCAAAAACAAAAACCCCGCGAGCGAGGTTATTATTAATTTAAATGATGTTTAATTTTATTCTGGCTTCCAAGTGCCTTTTATCCATGCCTGAATTTCAGACAATCGATAAACTTTAGTTTGTGGACCTATCGTTATTTTTAAAGGAAACTTGCCATTTTTTTCAAGATATGACCTGTGTCTTCTTCCTAATGAGGTTAACCATTCACACTCTTCTTCTCTAATTAGTCTATCAAGTTCATCTGAATATTCTAATTCTTCACGAGTGAATATATGTATCATTTTCTATTTCCTCCTCAATTAAAGAGTCTAAATAATTCACCCACCAGTAGAGTGCATTTCTTTTTTGTTCAATATATTGACTTCGATTATATATTCCAGAGACTCCATTGAGTGAATGGCCTAATAGTTGTTCAACCACGTTATGTTCAAATCCGTTATCACTGAGTATGGTAGCAAACACTCTTCGTATATCGTGCGCTGTCCACTTTTCTTTGTGGTTTAATCTTTTCCATATTTTCGCAATAGTCACACTTGCCGTACATTGTTTGACATCAAAGCCAATGACATATTCTCTCTTTTTTGTTGATTGGTTCAATAACAACAACCAGTTTTTAAAATTACTGGGGATCGGTCTGATTATTTCCCTGCCATTTTTACTGTGCTCTGGCGGCACTCTCCATATATTGTTTGAAAAATCCCATTCATCCCATTTCGATAGACGTATTTCGGAAAGCCTACACCCAAAAACGATTAAAAACCGAAGAATAATTCTGTTTTCGTGAGACATAATGTGGTTATCATATTCTTTATTTATATAGAGCCATACATCACGTAATTCATCATTAGTTAACACTCTGTCTCTTCTATTAGCTTTTTCACCCACATCACCAACATCCAAATCATCTATCTCATGGCTAATTGCATATTTTCTTACTCGGCAAAATTTCAATGCCTGTTGTGAGATTTTCAAAAGAGATCCCGCTTGCACTGGTGCATTCTCTTTAATTTTATCAAAGCATCTAATCCACATTGATAATGTGCATTCATTTAATGGAATATTTCCAATCTCTGAGTAAATATGTTTAGAAAAACAACCTCTAATATAGATTGCTGCTTTTCGTTTATTGGTGGCATAATTATTGAGCCAATATTCTATGGCATCTTTCACGGTGACAGGTTTTAACGTATCTTCTTTTATTATTTTTATTTGTATTCGTGGATCTTTCCCTTTAGCTAACCATGCCCTGCATTTATCTCTTTGCTCTCTTGCAACTTTAAGGCTTAAATCGGGGTATTTACCCAATGTTAACCATATCGGCGCACTTTCACGCCCATACAGGCGGTAGAAGAAAACAAAGCTGATTGTCCCTTGTTTACTTAATCTGATTGATAACCCGTTCCCGTCCGCTATCGTCTGCTGTTTTTCAACAGGTTTACCGTACAAGGATTTGAGCTTTTTATCACTGAGCTTGTTTACAGCCATCTACTAAACCTTTTCATTTTGCAATACACATTGCAATACGCAGAGAGGTGCAACAATCCACAAACACCAAAACGAATGAAAACACAAAAAATGGATTTATTTTTGTTTTTCATGAAATTATAAACAACATGAGCACATGTAATCCCATGTCATTTACAAAGTTTATATGCTTGGTGAAGAAATTGTGCCGCGCTGAGACCTGTTCTTTGGCTTTTTTCGCCAACCGGCGCAGATCATCCCAGCGTTTGCAGATGCCCAATCCGGGGTTGGCTTTCTGCCAGACGGTTTCATCAAACGGGTCGTCGTCTTTGTCGAGGGTGTAGATAATGCCGAAGAAAGTGTCATCGTCCACCTGACCGCGCAGCACCTTGACGGCGTAGTCGCGCAGCTCGTAACAGATACCTTCCTTATTGAATCCCGCTGTAGTGATGCCGAACAGCAATGATTGCAACCGGGCACCGGTGGCGGTTTCCAGTACGTCCCACACATCGCGGGTCTTGTGGGCGTGCAGCTCATCGACAATGCCGCAATGGATATTAAGGCCGTCAAGGTTGTTGGCATCACTGGACAGTGGCTCAAACTTGGACGCCGATTGTTCCTGATAAATTGCCAGCTTATTAAACTCAAACAACCTGCCCAAAGTGGATTTGGCTTGTTTGATCATGTTCTTGGCATCCTCAAACACAATCCGCGCCTGATCACGGGTCGTTGCCGCCGAATAGACTTCCGCCCCGCCCTCACTGTCCGCCCCTGTCATGTACAACCCGATGCCGGAGGATAAGGTCGATTTGGCATTTTTGCGTGCCACTTCGTTATAGGCGGTGCGAAAACGGCGCACCATCACCGGTCGTCCGCTGCCATCATTGCGTAGGACGGTTTCGCCAGTCTGTTCATCAATCAGCGGACGGACAAAGCCAAAGATATTGATGAGAATAAAGACATGCCAGTCCATCAGCTCAATGGGCTGGCCTGCCAGCGCCCCCTTGACGTGGGGCACGAATTTGTAAAAGTTCAGGATATGCTGGGCACGGGGTTCACTGAATATAATGCCTCGTTCCTTGCCCGTTTTCAGGTCATTCAGGAACCGCTGACAGGCGAGTCTTACCAGTTCCCCTGCGACAATCTCACCTGCCACGACCCGTTCGGCGTAGCGAATGCCGTCAGATACTTTTGCCATACTAATCTCTCATCTGTAGAAATTCAGCCAGCGGATCCACTTTGTCTTCCCCTGCCATGTTGACCTTGGAGCGGCTGGAGGGTGACATACCGAAGGCGCTGAGCATGGCGTGAATGCGTTTCCATGCATCGGCTTTCATCCCTGCCGCGGGGTGTGCTTTGATTAATCCCTGATCGGTGCGGTAGGTGTAACCTTCGTTTTCCAATGTGTCGCAGTGCGTCCGGTACTCAACGTAGGCTTCAACCAGTAACTCAAGGGCTTTGGCATCCAGACTGGTTAGCACACCGACTTTATCCAGTTCCCCAGCGATCCGCTCGTGCCAGTACCGCCCCATTTTCCCAAAATGTTTGGGGACATTGGGCACCCCTTTTCCCGGCATCGGTTCATTGGTGTTAATCGGGCGTTTTGATGGGTTACCCCTCACCAAACGCAGGTGAGTCGGGGTTGGCGGTCGTCCTGCCATGTGATTTCTCCTGTAAAACGGTGCAGTTGGGGCACCCCAAAAAAAGGTTTGCATTTCGCGGCGATGTGGAAAGAGGGAAGGCGGCGGTACTCAGGGGCGAGAGGGGTAGCTATTTCACCCGCCCTCCCCCTGTGCGATTATGTCAAAGGCGAATAATTTCAAATTGAAACCAAATCATCACAGGCCTAACCTCATCGTGACCATTCCCTTTGATATGATTTCCATTGAAACTAAATGTAAATATCGCTTCCGCCCTTGAATACCCGTGATAGCTTGACTTGTCTCTCACTCATTGTAGTCTTTCCGTTGCTGTCTTGCGTTTATGGCAAGGGAAGCAGAGAAGCTCCAGATTGGTTAGCTCATCTGTTCCACCGTGCGCCTTGGGTTTGATATGGTCAACGGTTGTCCCTGTGATAGCCCTTCCCTCACGTAAGCATTGCTGGCATAAGTGTTTATCGCGAGCCTTGATTCTGGCTCTTAACTTGTCCCATTTAGAACCATAGCCGCGTGCGTGTCGGTTCTGGCCTTGCTGGTGAGTCTGCCAACCTGTGTGCAGATGGTCAGGACAGTAGCCGCTGCGATCGGTTGTTGTCTTAGGGCAACCACGCTTGCGGCAGGCTCGGGGAATACGGGGCGGCATAGTGTCACCTCATTCAGAATAATTAACTACTCAGGTTGATATAACCCCGACAAATTTCGTACTGTGGTGATATAAAATGCTGAGAAAACGTTCAGAAAGTGATTAATCGTCCAATATCCGATAATCGGACTTTGGTATTTTGACTATGACTACATGGTGAGTTCCTGTTTACCGCCACCAATCAACCCAAGAGCCACCTGACCGAGGTCATTAATCAGCTTTTCAGCCTTATTGAGGGTAATCAGGTCATCTTGTCGCTTTCTCAGTCTGCGGCCAGCATCAGAGGAATCCTCGTCAGACGCCTTTTTTGCCAAAACAAGCATGTCTTGTAGTTGTTGGATGGTAAATCCGAAGCCAGATTTCACCTCAAGATCAGTCATGTGATCGAACACCTGAGCTTGTAACTCATAGCTATAGCTCATTGCCATCAGACAAGACTCACGCTTGGGGAATTTATATCCTGGGTAAATCTCGCCGTTCTGTTGGTTCTTTATGGGGTGTGAGAAATTTTTCGCACACCCCTCACCAAGCACTTTTGGCACCTTTTTAGTGAAATCTGAATGACGTAATTTTTTGTACTTTTTGCACGGGAACGTTAATCCCTCTGCCTCTGCTTTAGCCTTACGGTCAGCATTGATGTAATCCACCATTTCCAAGCTGGTCATGGTCGGTGCTTCTGTTACGGGAAGATTGGCTTTATTCGTTTTGACTAATTTCATCGGGTATTTTCCTTATAGAAAGCCGAACTTGTTCACACAGAAAAACCGCCCGCAGAAATACCCTATTAATAACGGTTTTCTCAGGCTCGACTTTCTGTAAGGCTCTGCGTTTTTATTGGTATGCGTGTGAATGCACGGTGAAATTCAGATACAAAAATGCCACCATCCCGTGTGCGTTGGGTACGCGATGGGAACGAGGTGGCAGCATGGGTTATTTCTTTAACCACTCAAGGGAATGGGCAAAGAAATATTCACTTTAGTTTCAGAGGGTAACTAATTGTTAAGCATTATTCGCTTGTTATTAGATAAATATAGAATTAAGTATTTCGCACATGTGTTTTTGAGGAGGTCGTTATGCCGATAAATCCACGAGATCCATTTAGAACCAAAGACCCGCTTGTAAGAAGCAGGCGAGTTTCCTGTGCTCAAACGGTCACTACGCATTCACAGCCCCATTCTCTCGGTGCTGATATTCTTGACGTATATTTAGAGTATCTCATTGAATGTAGGTTCTTAAGTACAGATAGAACCGGAAGATTAACTATTAAAGCCACATTCGCTGACTTAGCTTATGGGTCTATTAATATGTCGAATATAGACAGATATCTATACCTGCTTGGATTTACTTCAGAGCCAACATTCAGAGGAGTTAAGTATGTACAGACCCGTTATCCGAATGTTCATAGCTTACCCGATTATGAAAAAAACGTTTTACCTGCAATAAAACGGGCGTGGATCGCTAACCCGCCGTATTAATTTCATGTAATTACTCATGAAATCCATAGACTATGAGTTACCTGAAGTTAAAGCATCGCATCCTGCCACCTCAGTATCATTTGCTCTGGGGTGGCAGGTTATTATTTGCCATCTGATTGTTGCCGATACATCATAATCACTAAGCCGCCTTTCGTAGCTATCTTCATAGTGTGACCATCCTGTATCCGGTCAAGTTGGTATGCATCATACAGCTCGTTAACAGCTTTTTGCTTTCGCTCTTCCTTGCGGCGATTGTAATAGGCACTGACCAGTAGGCCGCCCAACCAGTTCATCGCCTTAAGCAAAATATACAGGTAACCAATTACCATGAGACCGCCTGTCATATAGCCAATAATCATCTCACCCATTATTTCCTCTGCATTCAGTATTTACATAATCCTGCAAATATCTCAGTTTTGCCCGGTCGTTGATGATGCCTTCTCGGATATCGAGAACAGTAGATCCAGTTTCTCCAGTGAGTTCGACGGTGGTTGAATCGACCACGCTGCCGGAGGTAACGGTTTCAGACACGGGGCAGGTGGCTTTGATGCGCAGCTTGCGACGGCCAGCGGCAACATCAGCCCGAAGAGTATCGATTTCAGTCTTGGCATGGGCGAGTTCCTGAGTGTGCTTGGTGTTTAACTCTGTGAGGTGCTGGATACGTTCTTGCTGCTCGTTTATCGCGATGACCTGTCCGTCATACACTAACTTTAAGTTATGGTATTCTTCGGCCTTGCCCCGATACTCACCGTAATAGAACCAGAATGCACCAGCGAGCAACCCCATGATACCGAAAGTGAAGTAGTGGCTGTTGAATTTCATAGCATCTCAAACGCCCGTACGAAGATGTCATCAGAATAAGGCTGCTTGCCGTTCTCATGCCGAATGATCGACTTAGCTAACGCAATCAGCGTCGCTTTATTGATGTCCAGAACTTGATGCTGTTCAGCATTCAGCGACTTAGCAACACCCTTGATATAGGCTGAGGTGTTGTTTTCTATGTTGGGTGCCCAGCGGTTGATGATTTTAGACACGCTGTTATGACCGCCTTTGTGGTAATTGGTCAGCAACTTCATGAGTGCCCGAATGCCATACTCTGGTGACTCGAACCGACAGAACCGCTTTTCAATCTTCGGGTTATGAGGCAACTGGCCTTGCCATTTATTCTTTGGGTTGTGATCAATATTGCCCGGATTGTTGTTGCGAATACCACGTGTGGATTCATTCATTTATTACCCCTCTGAACATTCGATTCACATTTCCATCAGATAAGATGATTTGAATACAAAGAATGACATTAATCGCCACTTCAAAAGGGTCTGATTCAATATATACATTCGTTAGTATACGAAGTGGCACTGAACCTAATGCAACAATTAAAAGCCATGCAATGCACGACGGAATAAATTTATACTGTGCGCCATTCCTTCTGTAGCTCATCAGTCTTATGACAGCTAGCGAGCAAACAAAGAAGTTTATGTAAACTAGTAATATAGGGACGTTCATCGTTTACCCCCTCTCCACTTATCGATAGCAGAGCCAATCACATCATTTACAAATTTAGTAACAGCTTCAGGTTTAGATATAGCACTTAAAATACTCACCAGACCCGCTGAAGAAAACATAGCGCCTACTGAGTTATCAATGCTTCTCTCAAAGTAGGAACTAAGGAGACCGGTAGCATCTTTTGCAGCAAGAATGCCAACAACAAAAGACACAATAAAAAAGCAAATGCGAGTTGGTATGCTGATATCTTTAGATGAAAGAACAAATATCACAGCTCCAGCAAAAGAGCCGATGACAATTCCGGCATCCATACCACTGAATAGACCGACTATAGAAACGCCCGCTAACGAGACGGTCGCAGTGCCTGTTAACGGCTCATTCATGTTTCAGTCCTATTTTCAAGTAATAAAAAAGGCCACCTAAGTGACCTTGATTGAGATTGACAGGATTATTTTTTATCCTTCCCTTTTATTGCATCATAAATAAAGCTGGCTCCAATACAGATAATGGCAAGGGGTATTCCCCACTTAACATCAGAGGAAATGACACCAAAATTCTCAAGTAAAGAGATAACGCCAGCGATAACAATAAATACACCAAGGAACATAACCTTTCCCTATCTATGCAATACGAACAAATACTATACACAATCAGTAGGTTAAATCACAATCACATGGACACAAAAAAAATGCCTTTGCCCCAGCGAGAGTCGCCAAGATGTCTTGTGTACCCATAAATCAGGATTTTCTTTCATCTTCATATTTCCACCCCATCTGAACAATGGGCGTCCGTGGGGTGAACGATGGTTACCCCTGTGAGTTGGTTAAAAGTAATGGGTTGATAGTTAAGGTAAGCTGTTAGATCAGCCAAAAATCAATCAACCCACAGAGGGATGGCTGATTACCTCTGAACAAAGGAAAAAATATGATTGTCATTGGCGGGCATGGAATGTCACCAGAACAAAATTTTCTTTATGACAAGTCCCAATTAAGCTATGAATTAACTGTTGCAATAATTGAGTTTCTTATCTCAGAATCCGCTAATCCAGAAGAGACAAAGAAGAAGTTAGAAAAGATGGTATTAAAACACGTCTCAAGTCACGCAAGGGGACATGCTGGCAAGGACTTAATCAACCTTCTGAAATAGCAAATCAAGGTGCAAGTGATTGCACCTTATTAATATGACTCACAAATTCTAACGACTTACTTTTAGCCCACTCTGTTGCTCTGAGTTCAAAATCTGAAAACGTCGATCTTTCATTATAGTCTTCGACATAAAATAATTTTACATGAGGCGTTTCATGAAAAAGGACTTCATCTTCTTTTT
The DNA here is from genome assembly GCF_002632755.1 of Xenorhabdus ishibashii. NCBI lineage: Bacteria > Pseudomonadati > Pseudomonadota > Gammaproteobacteria > Enterobacterales > Morganellaceae > Xenorhabdus > Xenorhabdus ishibashii. The sequence continues at coordinate 20,099 of NZ_NJAK01000001.1, forward strand.
GCAGGCAAACATAAACATCAGCTTCTAGTGTTGCCACTCGTTTAGAAGAAAAAGACAATATGCTTTGCTGTTTCATGCCATCATTGTTTTTAAATTCCAATCTCGAATTCACTTTAGGAAAATTTACTATAATCTTCATCATTCACCTCGCTAGTGAGTTAAGCTTTGTGATCTAATTTAAAAACTCTGACACCCTGAGTTTTATCTTCTTTCAGGATGGCATGCTTTATTCTTTTTAGGGCAATGCGGGAAATCAATTCGGGTATTGACTCCCTGATACAATACGCTGTTGCGTTCGCATTGTTTGAGACAGGCTCCGGCGATTGAACCAAGATAAATTTTCGTCCACCACCATCTTTCTTGTTTTGTTTTAACACCGCATGGCCTGTCGAGCCACTGCCAGCGAAAAAGTCCAGAATGATATCTTCGCTACCCGTGACCTTCATTAAGTGCTCAATCAGCCCTGCCGGCTTGGGGTAATCAAAAACAGGTGAACCAAGCAGCGCTTCCACCTCTTGACTTCCCTGCTTCGTGGTAAAGCCGGTTATAATGGTTTTTGGGTGTTCGGTGCCTCGCTTTTTAACATACTGGAGGACACCATTAGGTTTGAAGAAGAACTCAACAACCTGCTGCCCTTTAGAGTCAAAGGTCTCCTTTCCTGACAGCCAATTTTCAATTTGGCGCCTCATTGTCCAGCCCGCTTTTAGTGTGACTTCGCGAGCTAAGACACCATCCTTACATTCAAATACCCCCGAAGTCACTTCAACAACTTCTTTATCTCCAAATATGGATGGAAACGTTTTATTTTCACCCAAGAACTTAATGCCAGCGGGAAAGGTTATTTCTGATGCAGGGTTTTTAAAACTGACCTTTTTTATTGCACGGTCAGAAATTAATCTATCATCACCCTTATAAACAATATGAGATAACTGAGTCCGGTCTTTTGCATAGGCCAGAATATATTCATGTTCCCTGATGAAAATGGATGCGGAGGTTCTGCCGTTCTGCCAGATAAATCTTTCGACGAAATTCTCTTCACCGAATATTTCATTGCACAAATGGGATAAATTAACCACTTCATGGTCATCTATCGATATAAATATCATGCCATCATCAGACAATAAATTTCGGGCTAATTTCAGTCTGGGGTAAATCATATTTAGCCAATTACCACCGAAGTTATCTTTATAGATAAAATCCTTGCCCGTATTGTAAGGCGGATCGATATAAATCATCTTTATTTTTTTGTGATAAGACTTTTGCAATATCTTAAGCACTTCAAGATTGTCACCTTCAATAAACAGGTTCTCTGTGGTATCCCAATTCACACTCTCTTCTTTACAAGGGCACAAAGTGCCTGTTGGTGGCATTTGGGCTATTTGACGTGCGCGAGCCTTACCCTGCCAAGTGAAGTTATAGCATTCTTCAATTGCCATCAACGAGGTTCCTGTAATGAATAGGTCGCCAGCCGCAATAGACGATACTGAGGTTCTGTGAGTGATTGCGGTGGCGAATTGGGAAGAGTTTGGAATAAATTCCTAAAAGGTGATATGTGTATAAAACAATAATACCTAAATAAAATCAATCACTCTTATTATCATTATCGTTTTTTAGATTTATTTTCTGGATCATATATGATGAATTGAATAAAAACGAAATTAACTCAAGCGTCATTGCCAATCCATAGAAGAACGCCCAAACACTAATAAATCTAAAAGTCTGACAAGGTAAAATTTTGTTTATCGCAGCCCATACTATAACCAAAACAAATACAACGAGGGGATAACCCATATCAACAGGAACTATTTCAGGGCCAAAATTTATTTGTTTACTTTTTTTACCTTCATTCAAAAACTTTAGAAAACTGCTTGGCATTACAAACATTAGGGCAAACACACCAATACCGAAACCAAGTATGCTAGGAAAGACCGATAAAATCGCATCAGATGGTTCCCATGTCCATACTGAAATATATTGATAATTAATTAAACTCAATACCAATACGAAAAAAAACAGGTACGCCATTTTCTTAAAAATCCTGCTCCACCACATATGTATAGGAGCAAAACTCTTATTACCCTCATCACTACCTTCGCAGGCGTAAGCATTAGCAATGCGGAAAACGGCACCAATGACAGGTAATCGTCTAATTATTTTATATATTTTCTTATTCATAAGGTATCGCTTCCGCCTATTATTGATAACAGGCCGTGCCTGCATGATTTCAGATGCTAAATTGTGATCCTGCCAATATGAGCGTTTGCGATCGGCTGGAATAGGTAAATCCGCAAACGCACCCAACACTTTCTCGGTAGTTGGCGACCAGAAAACAAAAAGGCCACGCCATGCGCAGCCTTGAATTTGAACCGTTCGGAATTCCTAACTATTTGAATTTATTCCGATATGGGAATTCCGATATCGGGATCTTGAACTACTGCATATTTTGCAGGAGTTGAATAAAACCATCGAACTCATCGCACCATTCGAACTCATCTTTCATGAGTATTCTCTCCCGATCAGTATGTTGACCGAAACACCTAAAATAACACTTAATATATTGATTTAAATACGATATAGATGTTGATCGTAACGTTCACTTTGAGCTGTAAACTCTAAGTTGACGACTGATAGATAGCAAAAAACCCCGCCATTTGGCAGGGTTTTAGAATATTCAATAGGTGCAGTAGACTTGTCATCGCCGTTTTCCGCACCTAGCTTCCTACTCGGAAGTCTTACAAGTCCCATAAGGGTTCGAAAAGAAGTATCGAATAGTAGGGTCGGAATGTCAAGCTATTTGACTAGGTGAGACATACCTATCCCATGAAGAACAGCATTCTTTATTAACCTCACTTCATTATCAGATAGTTGTGGCTCTATGTAACACCTGCCTTCCCAAGTTCGGGCCTTAATTTTATCAAGTCGCCCTGTAGAAACAGTCGTGATCATGTCACACTTCGCCCAGCATCTGACATACTCTTTCCCCGGTATCGGGTTTTCTAACAATTCATGGTGATGACTAAGCGCTGGTATAGGCTCTGTTGTGCTTATGGGTACAACAGTAACCAGCTTACTATTCTGTCTGTTTCTGGCTATCACAATGATTGGTCTTATTTTTACGATTTCGGGAACAATTAGTCCTTTAAAGTCACACATAAGAACGGAACCCACACGTGGCTGATACCTTAATCCCATTGCTCATATCTGGTTAGTTAACAATCGAATGATATTACACCAAATATTGTACTTTTTCACATCAAAAAGCCCGCGCAATGCATAAGCCTGAATTTAGTCTTGTAATAATGATTTACAGGCTTAGTTGTAAACTCAAAGTTTATTACTGTGCAAAACAAAAAACCCCGCCGAAGCGAGGTAAAATGTCTGAAATAAATAAACCAGATGATAACGCTACATCACTGTTTCTCATCTGTCGAGAAAAGCCAATAAGCTACGTGACATAGCTATCACTCTTATCACAATAGCAGCGTTTTTACGATCGTAAAGATTTATTTTTAAAAGTTACTGCATAATTGGTGTTGGTTAATATCCAGTGGCTCTTTCTGGATGTATTTATCCATTTCCAGTGAAATATCCAGCATCATTAACATGCCCTCGATAACGCCCTCTGCCTTTTGTAGCCTCTTCCCAATGTGCGTATCAGAGCAATGATGGTCATATGCTAACTGCATAAACGTCTTACCAAATACGTAATAATCGAACAATAAATCATGAGCCTCGCTATTGTTCTTGTTCAGTCTCGCCATGCAGCCGGAAATAATGATGGCATCATCATCACAGCACTGCGGGCGTGACTTAACCTTGTTTGGGATTAACCCCTTAAATCCTGCCGCAATAGACGACCAGTAAACCCCTTCCTGATTGTCAGCCGCCCACGCTCCCCAACGTTCCATGATCAGTTGAATATCACGCATTATGCTGTCTCCGCTGTCTTTTTCGGAAATACCAATTCTCTGGCCTGATCCCCGTTCTGGAGCAGGTCGTTAAAATCCCCAAAGTCAGGCCAACGAACACTGACCTTTTCTAAGTCGTTATTCGCTTTCAGATTTTTAGTCGCGCACACCATTGCCGCCGCATGACCTGTGGCGCTCCAGTCGTTATCTGCGAAGATAATTAAATGCTTAACCCCTTTGGGAACCAGAAAGCGCTCCATAAGCCCCGCATTTACCACTGACCAGGTATTCACCCCGTAGATTTGTTTACAGGACAATGCGGTTTCGATGCCCTCCGCAATCCCCAATGTCGAATCGACTGGGAAAAGACGGATCGCTAGTGACTGGGCATGGTCGCGATAGCTATCTTCCTGCATCGCATCCAGTTTCTTTTGTGGCGTGATGTCCGCTTTTTTATCGCCATCAAGATAGGTGCGGTGCAGGTAACACAATGTCCCTTTAGCGTCCGTCACTAATGACCAGATAGCTTGTAGTTTCCCGTTACGAACAGGCTGCTCGGCGCAGTACTTCACATTGTCAGCAGGCAAAACATGAATGCCCCGATTTCGCAGATAGGCTTCGCCCTGTGTACCTTTCAGGTTGGATAAGTTGGTATAGCAGGCGGTCACTCTGTTTCTGAATGTGGTGATATTGGTCTCTTTTTTCCCCACGCTACGTTTATCGGACTGGATGCCCAGCAACAGATCAATCTCATCAGCCAGCGCCTTGTATTCTTTGCCCTGTGTCAGGGTGAGTAACTTCCAGCCATCCCCTGCGTTACAGGTGCAGATGAACGTTCCCCTGCCATCCCGATCATCAATGCGGAACTTGCCTTTTTGCTTACAGATTGGACAGTTGCCCTTGAAGTGCCTCTTTCCTGTCACCGGTGGCAATTTGTAATAAGCGAAGATCTCAGGCCAGCGCCCAATAACCGCATCGGCGGTTTTTATTCTGTTCATCGTGCTTCTCCCTGACTGGATGACATACCAAAGTGCTCGCGGATATCACTGACCCGACGTTGTACAGCCTCAAGGCTCAGTTCCTGCTGTTCGTCACTGGACGGCGGCGCTTGCTCCGCTTTCTTGCGGGATTTCGCCCACGCAATCTGTTTATGTTTGATAAAGTTATTCACTTCGGGGGTCAGTTCCTGCGGGGTATCATGAAACCCACGCGGCCAGACGCCGAACTTGTCTTTAAACGTGTTGGATACCCAGCCATCACTGATAGTCTTTCCTTGTGAGGCGCGCTGGTTCTGGTAGCACTTTAATTGTGAGTAGAAGCTCTGCTTTTCGGCCTGTGTGTAGATGCGCTCTTTCTTGCTGAGTTTTTGGATGGTGCGACTAGTATCGACCTCAATATCTTCACCTGATAGCGGCTTAAAGTCGCATTTCGGGCAGACATAAACGCCTGCGGGTTTCATGTAATGGCAGGAGGGGCATTCTTTCGGTAACTTCTCGCGCTTCTCCTGCTCGCGGTAACTGTCACGGGTTTTCATGCCGTCGTTTTTGCTGGGCAGCTCGTCATACTCGATATCATCAGGGTAACCGAGGCGGTGGACTGTGCCGGAGTGATCCAGAATGATGCACCTGTCCTTACCTTTGGCAGTACGCAGGCCTCTGCCGATTGTTTGGAGCCAGCGAATTTCTGACTTGGTGGGTCGAGCGTAGATAATGCACCGCACATCACTGTCAAAACCCGCCACCAACACGCCCACATTGACGATGATTTTCGTTGCACCCTGCTCAAACTGATGGATAATCAGATCTCTTTCTTCGTGCGGCGTACTGGCAGTCATGACTTTCGCGTTAACACCAGCGCGATTGAATTCGACCGTGATAAAATTGGCATGGCTGACATTGACACAAAAACAAATCGTGGGCTGGTTCTCACCCAGCTTAAGCCAGCTACTGACCACATCCCCCACCAAGTCAGCCCCGCACATGATTTCGGCTATCTCATCTTCCTTGTAATCACTGCCGTATACCGGATTGGTGGAGGATTTCACCCCCGTTAAATCAGGTTTTGTTGGGGCATAGAACTCATAACTACTCAGATCACCACGCTGGATTAACTCTTTTATCGTGGTCGGCTTAATCAGCTTCTGGTAGTAGTGACCGAGGAACGGCGAAAACGGTGTGCCCGACAAGCCAATGACCTTGCACTCTGTTTCGGTTGTCAGTCGGGTGATTTCTTCCAGTATCTTCTTGCGTTTCAGGTGTGCTTCATCAATCACCAGCAGATCGATATCTTCGGGAAAGTCACGGCGAATTAGCGTGTCCGCCGACGCAATTTGAATTAGCTTAGACGAATCTTGATTGGGGTGATCACGCCAGATATAAGCGATTTCATCTTCCGGTAACCCATACTCGATAAAGCGCTGGGCAGTCTGATTTATCAGGACGGTAAATGGGGCAACGAAGAGAACCCGCATTCCCTTTGACATAAAGCCGTAGGTGATAAATGCGGATAATCCAGTCTTGCCTGCGCCTGTGGGTGCGTACACCATGAAAGAGTTAAAGTTCTTCCAGTCCTGACGCAGCATGTTTAGCGCGCGTTCCTGAGCAAAGTTGGGGGTAATTTCTAGCATGATGTTACTCCCTTTATTTTTCTGTGTTGCCGTGCGATACTTTGCGCAGGTAACTTTTCGTTAGTACCTGCTGCAAGAGCCTGAACAGTTTTGCTCGCCAAAGTGTCGCTGTTCGGTTTCTTGCACCCTCTTACATTTCCATTCTTCGTTAACATCGATACCCTCACTTGAATAATTTTCACTGCCAGAGCACAACCTTTCCTAACTTCTGTGACTTCTCAGCCCTTGCTAGCACCTGAACTTGGTAGCACGGATCACATCAACCCCGTTCACGCTGTAACGCAAAGGTTGCTTGCCATCTTTGAGCAGCACGAAGCCGGATATACCCGCGGGCAGCTCGCTTAATTTCAACAGTGATCGTTTGCGCGGTGATCGGTTGTCAGCCTCGATAGCGCATTTCGCCCCTGCGCGAGTGGTCACCATGTAATCGACGCGACCATTTCGGCCATCGCTTAATCCGGTCACGGTGAAATTCTTTTGCAGGAACCAGCCTTGCTCACGGATCTTTGCTGTGAGTACCGCTTCAAAGTTCTGCATGTCGGCGACAGTGAGAAATTGCTCTTCCAGCAAGGTGATTAATTTTTCTTTCAGTTCTGTGCTCATTTTTGTTTCCTCAATGGTTATTTTGTATCACTTGGGTAGTACAGCGATTTTTGAAACCCTATTAGTGCACTTAATTAACTTATGTATTCCCTACTGAGATCTATTTAAGTAATGTGTTCTTACTTGGCTGTGCTTTACCTTACTGAACTCCCCAATCCCCCCTTACCCCCCTGGTCCTCTTCCCTATCGATGTACTAGTTAGGCGATACATATAAACTCCAAAATTAATTACTGGTTAACCACCCTCAACGGCTCGTCCGTATACCCCTGCGCCGCTCTTTCGTACTTCACAACAAATTCCCTGAGCCGGATGTTGGCAGCTCGTCGCGCTGCGTTGTCTTTGCGGTATGAAACGGGTTCCTCATTCCATGCCGCCTGATACACTTCTGAGTACTTGGCAGTTATCTTTGCCCGTGTGCTAACCCGTAGTTTCCCCAGCATCTCCTGAATCCATGCGCCATCGTCTGGGTAGAAATGCGATGGCATGGTGACTTTGATGTAGTCAGGAAAGTGCCCCATAACTAAATCCCGATCACAGACAACAACCACACACCCCAGATCGGAATGACCACCAGCGCAAGTACAGAAACAACCACCGGCTGAATGTTATTCATGGCTTGCCTCCGTGGGCGGTGGGAAGACTTTGGGCAGATCGGGGCGTAGTTCGTGGGCTTGGACTGCACCGTTTGAAAACGCCACAATGTCAGGAACCAAAGAGACTGAAACTCTCTTTTTTCTGTATAACCATGAACTTATAAGTGACTGTCTACACCCTAAAATTTCAGCTAGCCTCGTTTGGCTTCCCGCAATGCTTATTATTTTTTCTATTGCTACGTTCTTCATTTATCCCTCCATTAGCTCTATAGTGATAATATTATCACTTTAAATATAAATCAATCACTATGGGTATATTTGTAAACCTATCACTTTAGAGATAGAATTAGTAAAAAATCTAACGAGGTAGATATGACTCTTGCAGATAGACTGAAAGAAGCCATGAAAGAAAGAGGGCTTACACAGTCCGCTCTCGCAAAAGAAGCGGATATGGCTCAATCCATGATATGGAAATTAATTTCTGGAAAGGCAGCAAAGACGGGAAAGCTTGTCGATATAGCGAAAGTTCTGGGGGTTCGCCCTGAATGGCTTAGCGATGGAAGCGGTGATAAATATCAAATGGATGACTCTGACATAGCTATTATGCACTACAGCCACTCAATGGCTGTAAAAATCTATGACGAAGAGAATGAAACAAACGAAGTATTTATGGTGCCCGTGTTTTCGGAATCACCTAAAGACCTTGCTTCGTGTCGAGCTTATAGAATTACTCAAAATACTGGTTGCTCAGAAGCACCAGAGGGAACATTGATCGTTATCGACAAATTAGTGGAAGCAGCCAATAACGATTTAGTTTATGCGCGCATAGGAAAGAACTACTCTGTTTATCGTTATGTGCAAGGTGGTTCTATGGATTTCTTGTCTGTTGATGACAGCAGAGTGCCATTGATAGCCGTGTCTCCCAATGTTGAAATTATAGGTGTTATTGTATATTTATTTCGTGAAATGAAGCGGAGGCGATAATCCCCATCCTCAACTTCAACTTCAATCTTCCTTGCGTAGACTCCTGGGTTCACTCGAAATACTTCCAAATCATCCCCCTTTTATTCTAAAGCACTGTTTTTACATACAGTGCTTTAAATATTACTTAAATTCACGTAATTATCAAGGTAAAAAACAATTTATCTATCATTGAATTAAATTCATTCAATTTCAATAGCATAATAGAAAAATTAAATTTTTATCACTTTAGGTATAGACTAGTTAAACCTTTAGTGATAACGTTATTTGCAGCAAGGTGATAAGAGTAATCACCAAGGGTTAAAAGGGGTTTTGACAGATGGTTGGCCGTAACTCCAGTTAATTTCCAATAAGGAAAATTGAAATCAGTGGATATCATAATTTAAATAAAAAAGAGCCTTATGCTATGGATATAAGAAATAAAAATGAGTTCAAAAAACACATACCTATCACTTATATGGCAAATCAAAAACATGAAGAACCAATCCCAAATTATTCTCTAAAGGTATTCCAAGACTGCGTTTATATACTTTACAAGAGAAATGGTAGATACATGATATTGGTTGACGTTTTTAAAAACCCAAGCGAAGCCAACAAAAAAGCTCAGGATATTATTAATGAATATCAAGAATTGAAAAAATATTTCATTTCCAAGGAGCATGACTCATGAAAACATTTATCTTCGGCGCAATTGAACGCTCCAATATGGAACAAACACGCCCTATATGTGTTAAAGCTCAAGCGCGCGATGAACAAGAAGCAAGAAGGTTATTAGCACCCTTATATGTCATTTACGGCTGGATGGGTCAAATAGTTAATTGTAACCAAGGTAAATAATATTAATTTTGAGGGGAAATAAAATGCAAAAGAAAGAACCTGAAATAATCACAAATGGTAACAACGAAAAAATAATTGAATTACGGGTCAACGGCGCACCTTTGTGTTATTTGAATACAAAATCTGCAATATCGGCTGATTATTTATTTTTCCTTAAAGCGGTGTTGGAGGCGCTATCAGTTGATAGTACCTCATTGGAACATGAAGCTAATTTGGCTGGGAAAACGACAATTCATGAACATGAAGCATTTGCTGCGATTAAAGATCCCATAAATCTTTAATGAATGAATCAACATGAATTGTGCTGCTGCCTTTAGTGGCTTTTAAATAAAAATTAATCACGTTATCGGGTAAATGAGTATTCCATTTATTAAATGAATGTTGTGGGAAATACTCCTTAAAAATGCTTGCTACTGCATTTTCTCCGGTGCTGAGGTCTGAAATCATACGGCATTGCAATAAGCATTTAGCAATGAGTGTAGATTTAAGCATGCTTAATTACCTTTTTTTGTTATGAGAACGGTTAAGAGTAGCACCACCTGAAAGGTAAAATAAAAAGGTAAATCAGCATAATTTGATCAAGGAGGCATAAATGTTAATTCTAACCCGTCGCCGACAAGAGAAAATCATCATAGGTGATGATATCGAAGTTGTAATATTAGGTATCAACGGCAATCAAATTAAAATAGGCGTTAAAGTACCCGAAGGTATTTCTGTGCACCGTGAGGAAATATATCAACGTATTCAGCAAGAATATAATGAGACAGAATGATATGAAAACAAAAATATCAGTTGGTGATAAATCTTATTTAGAGAATGCATTGGAAATTAATGAAGAAATGCAGGCTTTATTAGCACCATTATTAAAATTAGCTGAGGAAGATATAGATACCGATGTTTATTTAAAGTTACGAGCCGCGCATAGATTGTCAATGTGTCAGTATCGTGACCTTAATGCATTAAACAATAACTTCGAATAAATATATCAGGGTGGAATATGTCAAACAAACTACAAACCGCCGTAGAAATTGCAGAAGAAATTGAAGCCGCGATGTTTCCCGTAGTAACTGCAACTCAGAATGAAGCAGAACCGGATACTTATTTAATATGTCGTGGTGTGCATCGTCAGGCATGTAATTTAGCTCAGCGGTTAAGGGACATAAATAAAGATTATATCATGTCAGATAATCAGGCATTCGATGAATTGGAAGGTGTTGCGAGTGAAATAGAAAATCTAAGAACATATGTTTCTTTATTAATTGATACGGATAAAAGTCTGACCGGTGCACAATTACTTAGTATTGCATTGATTGCAGTGTGTAATATAGGCAAAGAAATAGCACGAGTCCGAGGAATAGAATATCAATAAATAATATCCGTCTCTGTAATTAACACAATTATAAATTATAAGGAAAATAACCAATGACAACCCTAAAACCTATCGAAATCGCCACAGGCCAAGATATTACTATTGAAACACGTGAAGTTTACGTCGTTCGTGGTGCTAATAAAGCCTATCTGACTGAGAGCGGTGCACTGAATAAATTAGCTTATATTCGGGCGCAAGAGCAGTTTGATGATGAATGCAGACAAAGCAACTATCCTTTAAAAGAAGTTAAACAGGAAGACGGAACAACTAAACTGATGTTTGGTGAAATGCGTCCTGAGTTTATACTGAGGCATTCTCGGATATTAAATGAGTTACAAGACGATATTAAAAAAGAAAAGGAGTTCCTTCGACTTAAAAAAGAACACGCTAAGAAAATGGAAGAACATAAAAGAGTATATGATGAATTAATGGAATTAGATAATAAACTCTGCTCATTACAAACAAAATAAAATAACAAACAAAATTTAATTACAGCGCCATCGCTGGGGGATCGCTTACGCTGAAAACGGGAAATAGAAAATGACACAATCAACTTTACTTGAAAGAAAGCGAAAGGCATTTATTCACGTTAAATTGAATGCATTACAAAAGAAACATGATTGTCACTCTGTGGTAGTCAAAGTGGGAAGATTTAATTACCAACTGGATTTGGACGAAGAAATATTAAACGTAGCCTTAATTCGTTTCTTTGAAATATATGTACAGGAACTCAAGAGCAAACAGGAAGCAGAAAAACTTATTATAGGGACATATAACAGCTTTTATACCAAGTTCGGAAATTTAACCGAAGAAGGTAATGAATTTATGAATGAGATATTAAAACTTATTGCCAAGAAAACGGAGCCAATAACATGACAAATAAATCCTATTTATATCTTGCTGATACAGCCACCCAAAAAGAGAAAGAAGAAAAGTACGACCTTGCAGCCGAATATTGGGAAAAGGCCAAAAATGTAGCCACCAATTTAAAGAATCAACTCTGGGCTGAATATCGTCAAGAACATAACAAAAAAAGACATTCATTACATCATTGCCATAGTACGGCATTAAGAAGCCAAAAAGAAAATAAACGAATGGCCGCAGCATTAAAAAGGCACATGAATAAACAGGCGGTGAATAATGACAGCATATGAACAAGCAATACAAGAAGCCAAAGAATTAGAAAGCCAGAATTTATTTCGTCGTGCTGCTGATAAATGGGGTGATGCTCTTTCTTTATCCAAAGATTACAAGCAAGAACAAGAGTGTACCAAGAATAATCTGCGCTGCGTCCGGAAAGCACAAATCAAAATACAGGAGGGGTGGTAATGGCGAAAAGAAAAAGAAGTAGAACTCAACAGGGTTTTGCGGGAATGACTATTCCTCAAGGAATCAGACTAGAACGCAACGAGGTAGCTGATTACACCAATGTATGTAAGCACCTTTCTAACTTTAAAAAAACCGGCGATCAAATTCAGATGCCATTAAATCGAAAACAGCGCCGTTTAGCGAAAAAAATGAAGATTGGATTTAAGGAAGCGAAATAATGAGCAAGAAAAATGAATTAGTTCCAGTATCAGCCAAAGAATTACAGATCGTTGAGTATCGCGGTCAGCGTGTTGTGACGACCGAGCAGTTAGCTTCGGGGTATGGTGCGACAACCCAGCAAATCACGAACAATTTCAACAGAAACAAATCTCGCTTTATTGAAGGCAAGCATTACCACCGCATCGAAGGTAATGAAGTCGAAATTTTGCGCAACTCATTTAGAGGTGTGCAAATTTCGAGTAAAGCACGCTCCTTTTATCTCTGGACAGAACGCGGCGCAGCGAACCATTCCAAGATGTTAGAAACAGACCAGGCTTGGAATTACTTCGATGATCTGACTGAGTTCTATTTCACCCGCCGCGACAGCATCACAACCGAAGCGGAACTGTTAAGTAATCCCGCGAAGTTACGTTCCATGTTGTCTGTGTATGCCGAAAATGTCGAACGCCTTGAGGGTGAGAACAAAACCCTGAGTGCAACGGTTGGCAGTCTGGAAAAACACTTTACCAAAGGCATAACCCTTCCTGCTTTCTGCAAAGGCCTGAACGGGGTGAATACCGCCAAGATCATGTGGTGGGCGATGGAGCGGAACTGGCTCTACAACGAGCAGAAAGACCCGGAGAAAAAACCGCGCTGGCGTGTCGCTTCCTACGCCCGTGATCGCTACCTCACCGAAGACGAAAACGAGATAAAGCCGCATGGACAAGATCCCTTTATCACCCGTACTGCTGTGCTACTGGAAAAAGGCTGTCATCGTCTTTACGCCCTGTACATGAAAGGCGAGCTTCCCATGAAGAAGAGCTGGAACGGTGAATACCAGCATGACAAAGCGGTTTATACGCCGGAGGTCAAATAATGAAAAAGCCTCATCACACTGAAACAGCATTTGATTACGGCAAGTATGGCGTGATTGTCATCACTGAGGCGGCGAATACTGAAATCGTAGGTTATGTAGAGGCACTGAAATCATTAGACGCAGGTCAGTATGACCGCGATTTATTGCTGGGCTTTGATTTGGTACTGGCTCTCTCTCATGGCTGGAAAGCGGGCTTTTATGAGCCAAACAATGAACAACGGTTGATGTTGTGGCGGTGGATTGTGTCAGCTTCATTCGTGCAAGAGCAAATAGACAGAAACGGCACCCGTGAGGTTGATAACGGTCAGGGCGGCACTGATACCGCCGCTATCTATATTAATGGTGCATCTGCAATCACGGTATACCCACTAGCAGAACGCCTGATGCTGGCAACCCATATTGAGGGGATCGCCTTTGAGCAGTGCGGTAGCAAAGAAGGCGCGGATATGGCGGTCAGAATGTACATGGATTTCGTCAATAAGCAGCCAGAGGAAGGTAACTGGTTATCCGAGAAAGGGCGTGAGGGACTTTCTATCCTGCACGATAGCTTAATCGAAGCGGTCGAGTCTGGTGAGTTTGACTCTACGCCGATCTTTCATTGAGAGGAGGCTCACATGATAACGAAAAACTTTCGCCTCAACGCACTCGCGAATACTTACGCAGCCTCCATCTATCACGACGTAACGACCCGTAACGGCGGCGATCACTTCACGATGCAAGTTGGAAAAACAGAAATCAACGTCGCTATTGTCGATGGAGTAAAAGGCATTCGTGAACTGGTGGACACCCAAAGTGGCAGAAGTGAAGATAACTCCGAAGAAAAACAAAAGGGGCAAGAAATCATGATCAACATCGATAACGCACAGAATGAAATTGGTTTATCCGGTCATATTGACGACGGGCGCGAGTGGGCAGATTGGTTATTGAAGAAGGCAAATGAAAGCAAGAAAGCCCAAGTAATCCCTTGGGTGAGCGTTCAGGACAGGATGCCTGTAGATGATGATAAGTGGGTTCCTTTGTGTCTTGTTTATGTTTCTTTTGGTTCCATTTCCCGTGCAGGTTACGACTACTGGAATACTGACACGCAACAATGGTCAGAACACGAAAACGATGAGGTCACCCACTGGTGCTACATGGATGATGTCCCTGCGCCAGTAGTAGAGGAGAAACGGGCATGAATAAAATTAAAAATCCAGTTGTTCTGGTCAATATCCATGAGAATCACGCAGACAGCCTGACTGTCGCAGTCACCGATGGCTCTAATGATTGGCGTGATATGCAATTGGCCATAGCGGCTAATTTAGATAAACCAATTGGAGATGATAACCAAAGATTGATAGATCATGTTTTGTTTTATACCGCTCAGGCATTAGTGAAGTCACGGGAAGAAAACAAAAAATTAAAAGAGGTGATTCGAGACATTTGTAACGATTGTGGAGAGACCGAATGCGGTCATTACAATATACGTTACACAATTGACATGGATATCATCACCGCAGCGTGTAAGTTAATTGAGGATATGGACAAAAATGACCAATAACTCCTTCCACCTGACTCAAATCATCGCCTCAGTCTGGGGCGATCCTGCTGATATCACCGATGTAGTCTGGCATTCTGGATACCGTAAGCCAGAACGGGGAGAAAAGGAAATCGCCGAACTCGTTATTGACATCATGAACGGGGTGCCCGATGAGGTGCCCTACTCCGCAAGACCGAAGAATTTGAGCGATATTCTCATAGCAGAACTGAGCGACATTATTTTCGGCGCAACGTGGGGTGATAAAGCAACACCTGCAAAGGTGGCGAGGGTTATTTTGGAAAATGGATATCAGAAAGGAGGCGAGTGATGGCAGAATCACCCTACATCAAAACAAAGGAACTGGCAGATCGGTATGGTGTAAAACCGCACACAATAAGATTGTGGTGCAGCAATGGGAAGCAGAAAAGAGAAGGCTTCCCAAAGCCCAGATTTAAATCTGACCAGCTTAACTTTTTACGGCAAGATATTCTTGAGTGGGAGGGCGGGAAACAATTTTAGTCAGCTTATCCCACCAGCGCTCGTATGCCTCTCTCTGCTCATTTAGGTAGGTGTGCTTATCGTACACCTGCCACACACCCGGTAGTTTATGACCAATCATGATTTCAGCTACGTGAGGCGATGTTAATTCAGATACTCCGGTGCGCATGGTTCTTCGTAAGTCGTGGATTGACCAAGAAACATAGGAATCACCAAGATATTCAGACATTTTTTTATTGAGAGTTAAGATTATGTTAGAATAACTTCTCTTTGTAAATGACTCTCCACGGCGCACAGTAAGCAGATATTCACTCCCATAGTTTAATTTCTTCGCCTGCCCAATTAACTCCTTAGCCGCAGGAATAATGGGTCTAATAATGGGTTTTTTAGATCTTCTGCCTGTCTTGTGATTTTTAGGAGGAACAATCCAAACATTCTTCTCATAGTCAAAGTCGCTAACTTTGGCTTTCAATAGCTCACCAATACGACAACCAAATAACAAGCACAATTTTATTATTAGTGCATTACGTGGATTATATTTAGGGTTATTAATAACACAGAAAAGAACCACCAATTCTTCTTCGCTCAATGTTCTTTCGCCAATTTCAGAATCTAAATCGGTATCGTCATCTATATATTTTCCACTTATATCACTTTTTTCTACATCAGATAATGGAGTGAGGTTGGTTATTCCCCTCCGAACAGCCCACTTATGAGCCTTCTTAGAATATGTTAATATGCGATCACCAATAGAAGGAACCTGTTTGGCAACATCTTCAATCAAAGAAAGCCAGACATGAAGTGTCAGCTCGTCATGGGGTAATTTGCCGATTTTTGGGAAGACATAAATTTCGAAAGAACGTAATATATTATCAGCATTAACCTTTGTTCCCTGCATTGTAATTTTCCACCACTCCCGTATTAATTCCTCTACGGTCACAGCGCTTAATGCTGACTCTTTGTGTATCCGTTTAACTATTTTAGGATTACGGTGTTGTTCCAATTCTCCACGGTAGGAAGTTACAGCGTCACGAGCTTCTTTTAAGCTAGTTGCTGGATAGGTTCCGATGTCAATTCGATCCCCTTTCCCGTTCCAGCGATACCTGAGTTGAAATATGATTTTTCCTTTAGGTGTCACACGAACAGACAGACCATCCCTATCTGACTTGGTAGTGATTTTTTCTTGAGGCCTACCATTAATAGAACGGAGCCAAGAATCAGTAATTGCCATATCATCTTCCTCAAAAAGTAATACAGCTTTTAATGTAGTTTATGTACATCGTTATGTACATTTTTTTCATGACATTTGATGAATCTCTGTGACTATTTATGCTTAAGGAAAGCAGAAAATAAATAAAATTACAATTAAAATCATTATATTAATTAAAAACCCATGATTACGCGTGACTGTTAATGATAAGGTGTGACTAAGTAAATACATTCTGCCTGAAAACGCATTGAAAGGTGTTGCCGTACCATTACATCTTGGTGCATATCGATATTATCGCGAAATTGGCCTGGATATTCCTGACTATCTTGTGCCTCCAGAACTTAAATCTATAGACAGCCAGTAATGATTTTTGACCTGGAATCATAAAGTTCAACGTAATTTTCCCATCATGTTTTGACCATAATATTATGGAGTCACCATGAATACTGATAATGTAACACCATCCACGATGGAGCTGGATAAAGAAGCAGGATCAGGCAGCCGCCATTTAATTGGCTTCTATTTGAAGTTCACGACAATACTTGCCATCGCTATTTCCCTCTACGCTATCTATTCCAATGCGTTATCCAATACGCAGGAATTTAATCGTAATGCCACATTTCTTGCTGGTATTCTGGTGTTAGGCTTTATTCTGTTTCCGATGTCCAAACGTTATTCAACCCCTAAATTTAATTATTGGGATTACTTTTTTATTCTGCTCATATTAGCCAGCTATGGGTATTTTTATTTTACTTACACTGACTTACATGTTGTGCGCAACAGCATTCCTGATACCACAGATTATGTGATGTCTGTCATAGGTATCGGTGTATTATTTGAAGCAGCAAGGCGTACAACCGGCTATTTCATACCGAGTTTATCCATTTTTTCCATCATTTATGCTCTATTTGGCAACTATTTTATGGGAATCTTCGGTCATGCCGGATTTTCACTTGAACGTCTGCTATTCCGTTTATTTATGACCAGTGAAGGGATTTTCGGGATTACCCTCTCCACGGCATCAACAGCAATTATTGTTTTTATCCTGTTTGGTGCATTTTTAAGTGTCAGCGGTGCAACGGCATTATTCAATGACCTGGCTATGGCAATGGCTGGACGTCGCCGTGGAGGTCCTGCCCAGGTTGCAGTTATTTCCTCTGCCCTGACAGGTTCATTGAGTGGCAGTGCGGTTGCCAACGTTGCCACAACCGGAACCTTCACTATTCCCCTGATGAAAAACATCGGCCTGTCTCCCCGTTTTGCCGGTGCTGTCGAAGCGGCGGCATCAACGGGGGGCATGATTATGCCACCGATTATGGGAGCAGCGGCATTTATCATGGCCGGTTTTTTGGGGATTTCTTACACAACCATTGTGATTGCGGCCATCATTCCAGCTCTGCTCTACTACTCAGCCCTGATTATTGCCATTGATCTGGAAGCCAAAAAACAAGGATTGAAAGGTGTCAGCAAGGAAAATATTCCCCAAGTCAAAGCGGTACTCAAATCCCGAGGCCTGCTATTGTTGCCACTCTTTATCGTGATTGGAACTTTATTGACTGGAAAAACGCCGATTTATGCCGGTTTCCTTGGCATTATCGCGATTATTATCGCAAGTTGGATCACACCAGATACTTCTGTACGCATGACGCCCAGAAAAATCGTCGCGGCTCTGAATGAAGCTGCCCGCGGGGCTATTCAGGTCACTGTCGCTTGTGCGGCTATTGGCGTTATTATCTGTGTTGTCACCATGACAGGCATTGGATCAACACTCGCATTCAATATCGTATCTCTGACCGACAATACACTCTGGATGATCCTGCTGGTTGTTATGGTAGTTTGTATTGTCCTCAGTATGGGACTACCTTCAACTGCCTTGTATATTGTTGTTGCAGTGACGGTGTCACCTATATTGATCAAGGCTGGGGTTTTGCCATTAGCTGCCCATTTCTTTGTTTTTTGGTTTGGTGCACTTTCCAATATTACCCCCCCTGTCGCACTAGCCAGTTACACGGCGGCCAGCATCGCCCGCGCTGATCCAATGCAAACCTCATGGAATGCCGTCCATCTGGCACTACCCGGTTTTATCATTCCCTTTATTCTGGTGTACAACCCCGCTTTATTGATACAGGGTGGTGACTTAAACGTCCTGTCTATTGGTTATATGATCCTGACTGCACTGATTGGCATCTATTCACTTTCCGTTGCCAGCGCTAATTTCTGGATGTACAAAACTCATTGGTTAGAAAGAATTCTCTTCGCTATTGCCGCGATCTTGCTAATCAAACCGGGCATATTCACAGACTTGGCCGGAATAGTATTGATTATCGGGGCAGGAACCATGCATTTCTTACGCAATAAATCGGAACATGTAAAAAATAAAAATAATGAGGAACATTCTAAAAATGTATGACGTGATTGTTATTGGTGCAGGATTGGTCGGGCTTGGCACCGCTAATGCCTTACAAGAACAGCATCCGCACTTGCGCTTGCTGATATTAGAAAAAGAAAATAGTGTGGCTGTACACCAAAGTGGTCACAATAGTAACGTTGTGCACTCCGGCATTTATTACACCCCCGGAAGTTTAAAAGCACAACTGGCGAAACAAGGCAACCATACGATATATGAATTTTGTCAGCAACATGGATTATATTACGACCGTTGCGGTAAGGTAATTGTCGCCACACAACTCAAGGAGCTTCCCTTGCTGGAAAATATCTATCAGCGAGGATTGAAAAATGGCCTTGAAGTAAGCCATCTTTCACAAGCTCAATTGAAAGAGCGAGAACCTTATGTCAACGGCCTTGAAGCAATATTAGTACCGGATGCGGGGATCGTAAACTACCCAGAAATTGCAGCAAAATTGGCTGAAATAATTCAAAGTCAGGGTGGAGATATTCATTATCAGCAGCAAGTTGAAGGTATTCACGAACATCGTGATTATATTGAAGTTCAAACTCAGCAAACCCGTTATCAGGCAAAATGGCTGGTGAATTGTGCCGGATTGCACAGTGACAGAATTGCCAAGCTGGCAGGTTATGAGACAGGGATGAAAATCGTTCCCTTCCGTGGTGAATATTATGTTCTGGATAGCAACAAAAACTATCTGGTTAACCATCTGATTTATCCTGTACCTAACCCTGATTTTCCTTTCCTCGGCGTTCATTTTACGCGAATGCACAATGGCAAACGCGATGTTGGCCCAAATGCTGTATTGGCATTTAAGCGCGAGGGATATCACAAAACAGATTTTAACCTACGGGATTTAGCAGAAGTATTGGCTTACAAAGGGTTTTGGAAAATCGCCACACGTTATTTTTGTGAAGGTATGGCTGAAATGCGACGTTCCTTTTCTCGCCCGCTTTTTACCGAAAATGCCCGCCAACTTATTCCTGATTTGCAGCCAGAAGATATCACCCCAGGGCCAGCCGGCGTACGCGCTCAAGCCCTGACCATTGATGGCAAATTAGTGGATGATTTTCACTTTGTGAAAGGCCTTCGTTCACTGCATGTTTGTAATGCACCTTCACCGGCAGCCACGGCTTCAATGGAGATTGGCAGGGAAATTGTGAGGCGATATTTCACGATGGTGAACGACAATCATTAAGCTAATCACACTTCCAGAAAACGCGAGACACATTTTCACAAAGAAGTAACCCGTGTCACGGTATTCGTAGGTTAACCTGCTTAATCAGAGCTCTTCTCGCCACACAGAATTATTGGAACGTTAGCACGCCACAGGCGTACTAACGTTCTGCTATGCTGTATAACTCAGTCACTTGTCTCGAAAATTGTTTTGTTCCGCCACAACTTGGATATCTGACACGAATTACAAGTACGGATAGATTCATCCGATTAGCTGCCAAAGTAACATCACACAATACGGGCTACGGCTGTAGTACTAAGTTGTGCTAAAAACATTCGTTTTTGATACAGGAGAGAAAGCGGAAAAAGTTGGCGGTTATCGCAGCTACCCGGTCACTATCCCTATAAATTAATCAACTATCTCCAAAATAATTTGATTTTTAGGATTAGTGTCACCAGTTTGACATGCTGATTCACTGCCATTACATATAAATTTAAGGGGAACGTTACAGTTTGAATCTGCATGTGTGAAAGTAGTGCTCCAATTCTGATTTACAAAGTCATCTACAGTTGTAACCAATTTAATATTACAGTATCTATCTTTAGAATTTGGAACCATGTACTTAACAGACCATTTCACTACTTTATCTACATTAGTACAACCTTGAAAGAAACCATTATTTGTCTCTAAGTTAAAGGCTGTTTTTCCTTGAGGGTCTAAATCTATTTTTTGGGGTCCTGCCCCATACATACAATCGTATCCAGTACGTGTCATTTCTACCTGTGCAATTACACTATTATTTTTTACGTACATATTGTAGTATGAAGCAAAATTAGAGGGGCCCTTGGTTTTAGTAGTTTCTACTTTCTTATCAATTTGCG
This sequence comes from Xenorhabdus ishibashii, assembly GCF_002632755.1. Taxonomy (NCBI): domain Bacteria; kingdom Pseudomonadati; phylum Pseudomonadota; class Gammaproteobacteria; order Enterobacterales; family Morganellaceae; genus Xenorhabdus; species Xenorhabdus ishibashii. The sequence continues at coordinate 41,113 of NZ_NJAK01000001.1, forward strand.
CTGTACTTTCTTTAGATAAAGCATTATTTGCAAATAAGATCATAGTCAAAAGTAAAATATATGCTGTATATTCTTTAAAATAATTCATATTAACCTCGACTGCCTAATTGAAATTATATATTACAATACATAAAGTTTATATTAAACTGTAACAAGTTGCAGTTTGCATTGTTTTACATTTGTATATTATAACTATAATCGTATATTTATATTATTTTTATATGTTTTTATGCATTATGATAAATTTTTTGCAATGCAGTACATCTATTTGCCCTATGCTCGGATCTGACGTTATGGCAAGGCCGAATGAAGCAACCGTGTAAGCAATTCCACCACTAAGCAAAACAGGACGGCGACCGAGCCGACCTGACAGTCAGTCAGTGTAGCGGTCAAGAACTTCCGGACAATTTGCTATCGAGAAGTGCTGGGCGCGGGATCTGTGGCACTTGAGTAATCGAATAGCCAGAAAACTGCTTTCTCATACGTTGGGCATTTTTGCTAATTTTAAACAAGGTAAAAGTCAACGCGACTGTTTTCAACAAGCTAACGTTATAGGGTGTTAAAGTCGAGCATCGCGTTAAGTTAATTAATAAGACAAATGACTTTTAGAACCGCAATTTTTAGAAGTGGTTTTCTCCTGAGAGAAGAAATTTTTAAGATTACCACTCAGACTATTTCATGAATGAATTTATTATATAATTAAAGAAATTAATATTTTATATTTTATATTTTATATTTTATATTTTATATTTTATATTTTTTCTTTATAATGTTTGATTATAAACTGACAAACATCTGCAAAGTACAATTGTTAGAATTTACACGATAATAAAAATAAGGAGATCATATTTTAATTCCATCTCACGAAAGTAAAAACATATTAAAGTTTAACAACATGGTTAAATTACATAAAAATGAATTTCATATTTGGTTTTATAAACACTCAGTTACCAAAAAGCAGGGTGTTTCATTTGTCTGCAATATTATTATGAAAATTGGATTCGCCTAATAAGTGCAATTTCTGAAAAAGGCGGTCAGTTGCTATAGTAGGCATCTTTCTCGCCAAAGGAAAATGCACTATGGCCTATACACAACTGACCGAAATAGAAAGATACCAGATTTTCAGCTTAAAAGAAGCCGGTTTTACACCAGGGCGCGAGCACACTATTTTAGCTGCCTTTTGCAGGTTATTATTTTTAAAAAAACAACTTTAATAGTGTTTTTATCGAGTTATATTTGACCAAAAATACAATTCTTTAAACTTTTATAGTCAACCAAAGAGTTAAAGAACGATATAAACATTTTAAGTACGAATATTAATCAAAGTATGCTCGCGCCCTGTATAAAAGGTGAAAAGGCATGAAGTCAAAACTTATTATCATCAATTCGTGCGTTATACTGGTATTGGGGTTATTTTCTATAGATCTTTATAATCCAGCACTCCCTATAATAAAAACCGCACTCGCAATTACTGACAATCAGGCACAAAGCCTTGTTGTTTATTATCTCATTGGTTTCTCTGTATCCCAACTTTTTTATGGGCCTCTTTCCGATAAACACGGACGCATTCCTGTCATTGTATTTTCCTTATTATTTTCCGCTATCGGTAATTATCTGACTTCTACGGCTGAATCATTTCACACACTATCTCTATTCCGGCTTCTGACCGGTATTGGTGCAGGTGGGTGTCCGGTCATTAGCAGAGCTATACTCAGCGATACTTTCCGCGATAAGACAGAATTATCTAAATCGCTGGCTATTTTTTCGATGGCATCACAAGTTTCGCCTGCTTTTGCACCTGTCATTGGCGGGTATATTACAGAATATCTGCCGTGGAAGTTTAATTTTATAGCCCTTACCATAATGATGCTGATAGGTGCATTTTTTGTAAAAATGACGTTGCCGGAAACATCACCGATGAAATCAACAGACAATGGCCGAATAACAGGTTTTCGAATTCTGTTATCTGACATTAATTTTGTTGTATACAGTGTTGTTTCTGCCGTTTTGTTTGCTATTACCATTGGTTATTTTACTGCCAGCCCTTTCGTATTCCAGACACAATTTGAATTATCTTCATCACAGAATGGATATCTGTTTATGGTTTATTCTGCTGGGATTGTAATAGGTTCGTTGCTGACAAAAAAATGGTTGTCACATTCCACACCTGAAAGAATTCTGAAAGTTTCACTCCCGTTATTAGTGTTGTTTACAGCGATGGCGCTCATCTTTATTTATTTTACTCAGATATTGTCGATTGAATTTATCATTATTTATAGTTTTGCGGTAGGGCTAGGATGTGGACTGTCTTCTCCATTATTACTTGGGATAAGTTTGCATGGACATCCAAAATTGTCCGGAACAGGCAGTGCGTTACAAGGCGCACTAAAAATGGCCGGAGCAGCCATTGTATTATGGTTTTTCTCTAGTGGGCATACAACAACAGCAACGGGTTTAATGTGGGGACTTTTCATTCTTGCCTTGATTTGTTTTGTTTTCATTACTTTTACCCTGTATAGGGTATCCGAAACAAAAAACCGGCGCTTATAGAGCAACCAACATTGATAATGTTATCTTCACTGTCACACTAACGGAGAGAATATGGATCTTGGAATCGCGGGTCGCTGGGCTGTCATATGTGCAGCCAGCGAAGGTTTAGGATTTGCTTGCGCTGCTGCACTAGTGGCTGAAGGTGTAAATGTTGTTATTAATGCACGAAGATCTGAACAACTGAAAGTGGCGGCACAACAGCTTCAAAATATAAATTCTGCTATATCCGTAAAATGGATATCAGGTGACATAACATTAGCAGGCTTTTAAGGTGTCCGAGATCTTTATGCCACTACAAATTAAAAATGGTACTGTAATCCAAGATCGAGACTGTAGTTTCGGTTTTCAATCCCGATAGAATCATCACCTAAATCTTTAGTGTAGTCCGCATCATAATAGGTGAACTTCGTTTTGCCTTTACCTTCGCGATATTTATTCCAGATAAATGCTGTATACACCTTCGTATTTTGCGTTAAATAATAACCAGCTTCTATACTGGCATCGAAGTAATGCACATTATCAGATCGCTGAGGAAGGGTTAAGCGACGCATATAGTGCTCGTCGTTACCCCAGGCTTTTACCCACGGGCTATATTTTAGTAAAAAATTAAATTCAAAATCCTGATAACGATATTGTCCAGATAATCCAATATATGGCACGCTATATTTTTGTTTATAGCCAACACCGACCATCCCTGTAGAAAACTCTCCGATATTAGCACTATTATCATAGATATAATGATCACCATAAGCCGTCCAACTGAAACGTGTTTCCTGATAACCTAATACCGCCCCTAATTTGTAATTAGATTGTTTAATTAACCAACCTGCGGCATTTAAATCATCAACCATTTTGCTATCACTTGACGATAATCTGGCCCAACCATCAGCATTCACGGTCAGACTATCAAGGGGAGTCCAGAAAACTTTGCCTCTGGCAATCAGAGCATCGCCAATTTTCCAATCCAATTGTGATAGAGCAGGTGTTGCCATGATCCCAAAGGAAAAAGTCAATAATGAAGTAGCTATCAATATTTTTTTCATAATTATTAAAACCTTACCAAAGTATGGATTGAATTTTTATAATTTCTGTTATCTTGATAGCTATCCATAACCATAATAGATAATTTATTTAACTATCAATGACAGAAATAATAATATCTTATGTATATTACTTTTATCGTTATATGCTTATAGTTTAAGATTATACTCTTTTCGCTATTTTTCATTTTTTAGGTAAAGTTTTTTTAACCAAAACTTAAAGCCACTGTATTTAATTACATAAAACTCAACGACCTGCTTTATAGCAGGCCGTTAATTATATTAATTTTTTATGATTACCCCATTCAGCCAATCGGACGTAAATCAACCCACAATAGCTGGCTATCTGCAATCAATGGCTTAATTACCCCTTCTCGTATATCCGGCAACCACCATGCACCTTGACCAAAAGCAAGCTGTACACAATTCGCTCCTGTCATTTCCCAACGTCCTTTTAAAACATAAAGTACGCCACTATGTGATGTTGGCAGTAAACGTTCATCAGAAATAACGGAAATCTCAGAAGCCCAACATGAACGACGAGTCATGATATTGAAACACTGAACAGAGCCATCCAATAATTCCGCATGGGTCAAAATATCACCGGAAAAGTTAAATGGAGCCATCTTTTTCACTAATTCGTGCTCCAAAAAACCTGGGCTAGTTAAACGGAACCCCTTTCCTTTTAATAAAAGGATTGAGCATTCAACATCAGGGAGTTGTCCTAATACCCCGCTTTGATGGATAGTCGTAAAACAAGCTCTCCAAGAGAAATCATCAGACACAGGCCAGCAAACAATATCCCTTGTTTCGCCCCCACCTCCAGACCATTGCACTCTTGGTAATGTTGCATAATCGAAGCATTTCATTTTCATGCCACTCCCTCACCACTTTAAAATTTTGTTTACCGAGCTAAAAAACAACCAATATCAACTTGTTAACCGGAACATTGGCAAATAATTTTCCCTGCGACAATATTGAGACAGTTAAAGTGTGATTGATTACCTACATTCCTTTAAAAGCATATGGCACATATTCCCCAATTCTTTCATTGCCAAAGCCTGAGTTTCATTCCAGGCAAATGAAGTATTCAAGCGAAAAGCATGATCAAACTGAATGCTAGTGGAAAACATGCTACCTGGTGCAATGCTGATATTCTTTGCTAATGCCAACTGATAGAGTCGGTTAGCATTAAAAGGTGGTTCAAATTCCAGCCAGAGAAAATAACCACCATGTGCACTGTTTACTTTCACGGATTGGGGAAAGTATTCACTAATTGCCCATAGCATCCGATTTTGCCGTTGTTCCAATTGCCGCCTCAATCGACGCAGGTGGTTGTCATATCCTCCCTGCGCCAAATAGTCCGCAATTGCCAATTGCGTCGGCGTACTGGCAGATACCGTACTCATCATCTGCAATTGCTGAATTTTTTGCGCATGTTTGCCTGCTGCAACCCAACCTACCCGATAACCAGGGGCAAGGCATTTTGAAAATGATGAGCAATGCATGAAATTATTTTCAGTATCCCATGCTTTTATTGGTGCCGGAGGCTCCTGCCCGAAATACAATTCACCATATACATCATCTTCAATCAGGGTTATCTGGTTTTGGTTCAAAATCCCTACTAATCGCTGTTTATTTTCAGGAGGCATTGTACAGCACAGTGGATTTTGAAAACGCGACATTAACCAGCAGGCTTTTATTGGATATTTCTGCACAACTTCTTCCAAACTATGCAAATCAATGCCTGTCTGAGGATCTGTCTTAATGGCAATGGCTTTCAAACGTAACCGTTCTATCGCTTGCAACGCTCCATAAAAAGCGGGTGATTCAATCACCACCCAATCTCCCGGTGAAGTGACAGATTGCAAACTAAAACTTAATGATTCCATTGCTCCGGCGGTAATAACAACTTCCTCAGGGGAAACATGGATGCCGTGGGCAGCATAACGGCGGGATATATTACGCCGTAACTTTTCATTACCTGGAGGCAAATTTGCCAGCGAACTGTGTGGCACAAAACGGCGAGCGACTGAAGCCAGTATTTTTGACAATTTAGGTTCGACCAATAGAGAAGGATCGGGAAATGCTGAACCGAAAGGAATAATTTGCGGATCTTTGCATGCCTGTAAGACATCAAATATGGAAGCACTGATCTCCACATTTTCACTTAGATTTAGCCCCTTTCCGCCTTTTGCCGCCGCAAAGGGTTTTAATCGAGTGGCAACGTAATACCCTGATTGTGGGCGCGCCACGATCCATCCCTGACTTTCCAGCAATTGGTAGGCTTGTAGCACAGTCATCAAACTCAAGCCTGAAGATTTCACTGACTCCCGCAACGAAGGCAATCTGTCACCCACTAGCCAAATATCGTCCTCTATTTGTTGGCGGATCATTCCAGCCAATTGTTCGTAACGCGTCATATGTTTGGCCTTTGTCTAAACTGTTATAGGTATAAAATAAAAAATTTTCGATATTATACTTGGGATTTTCAGAAACAGAAATCACTCTATGATTAGAATAAATAGATTCACCTGAAAAAGATAATTCCTACATATCTGCGCTTAGACATTTCGTAATAAGTAATAAATATTAATTAATGAATTTTTCAATACTGTTAAAAATGGATTTATTATTAATAAAATACTTCTCTATAATTTTCTCACAAATACATTCTAAGGGGAAAATAATGGGTTATTTCAGCATTCATGGTTTTCTTTTTTTGAATAAAAATCCTGAATATCTCACAACAAAATAGTGGGTTAATCAGCTCATTAGAGCAAGCTAAGCTCGCGTTCAGAACTAATTTAGGATAGCATCTGCCCTTTTTAAAATTTCCACGATTAAATATGAGGAAACCTATGTTCATCGGTTTTGATTATGGCACATCAAATTGCGCGGTTGCAGAAATGATCGAAGATACACCGCAACTAATTGCTATTGAAAATGGTAGTTTCTATATGCCTTCTGCTTTGGCTGCACCGACCAGAGAAGCCGTTTCTGAGCATTTATTTCGCCACTGGAATATCAAACCAGGCAATCAAACAGGTGAGCAATTACTTCGTAGCGCGATCACGGCAAACCAAGAAGAAGGCATTGAACTTTTGCCAGATGATCTCGCATTTGGACAAAAAGCATTAGCTCGATATTTGGAAGATCCTCAAGATGTTTATTACGTTAAATCACCAAAGTCTTTTCTGGGTGCTATGGGGTTAAGAGATACTCAAATCAGTTTTTTTGAAGATCTGGTTTGTGCCATGATGGCAAATATCAAACAACAAGTAGAAACTAATAAACAGCAAGCTGTCGAAGATGTCGTCATTGGCCGCCCAATCAATTTTCATGGGCGTGGCGGTGATAAATCGAATCAACAAGCTAAAGGTATCTTATTTAATGCAGCAAAACGAGCAGGTTTTCGCAATATTGAATTCCAATTTGAACCAGTAGCAGCAGGCTTGGAATATGAAGCCACATTAACAGAAGATAAAACGGTATTGGTTGTCGATATTGGCGGTGGAACAACAGATTGCTCGGTTATTCAAATGGGACCAAGCTGGCGAAACCTATCTGAACGCAATGACAGCTTACTAGCGCACACAGGTCAACGTATCGGGGGAAATGATTTAGATATTAATCTCACTTTTAAACAACTCATGCATCCTTTTGGATTAGGCAGCAAAGTTACCTCAGGGATTGACATGCCACTGACGCAGTTTTGGAACCCGATTGCCATCAATGATATACAAGCCCAGAAAGAGTTCTACTCTCGCCAGAATTTAACGGCATTAAAATCCTTGCACAGAGATGCTCAAGAACCCGAAAAACTCGCACGCTTATTGAAAGTGTACCAAGAAACATTGGGATACAGCCTGGTTCTCAGTGCAGAGGAAGCCAAAATTGCTCTTTCAGGACAAGCTGAGTGTCGTGTTAAGCTCAATCTATTATCAGAGATAATTGAAATTGATATTCAACGTGATCAGATGATTGCGGCAATCGATTCCACTAAAGAGAAGATGGCAAAATTGGTTAGTGAAGCTGTGGCACAAAGTGGAACCCAACCTGATGTGATCTTTATGACAGGTGGCTCAGCCAATTCCCCTATTTTACGCCAGGCAATTGAACAAAAATTGTCAGGTATCCCGCTGGTTGGGGGTAATTACTTCGGTTCAGTAACAACAGGTCTGGCACGCTGGGCAAAAATTTGTTTTGCTTAACCGGCTAAGCAGGCTCGATAATACTGAGCCTGCTTTCATATTATTGACAATTCCACCCCACTGCGTTTTTTAGAGAGGTAAATTGGTTCATCATCTCTATACATTAATTGACTCTATAGAGTTAAGGGAGTATCGTGAATTTTAGGTAACCATAATCGCCAAAAGTGAGTTCTGATGGTCATCATCTCCAATTATGTAATACTTTAACTTTACATTATAAATAACAATCTTATTGTAATTTTCATTTCTTTTACTGTGTTTTGTTTCAGATAATCTTTTAGCAAGTTTTGGGCGAGATTCAAAGCCTTAAAATTAGCATCATAATTTTTATAAATGTGCAAATCATAAAACTTATTTATTAATTTTTTATATTATAAATCAATCTTATTTTTAAAATTAAGAGAGGATTTTATATATATGTCATTCATATCATTCTTAACCTCATATATTCAGTCTGAATATGAAGGCGCATTGAGTATCCTACTTTTGGGTGTATCTTTAAATAAATATAAAATAAAAGGGTAAACCATATGTATAAAAAATTCCCCAAGTCATCAAAAGTATTTAATCTGTTATGCTTTATTTTACTTACAGCACCGATTCATGGCTATGCTCAACCTTCTAATTTCGATCCATCTGACCCAGTCTATAATCATGTTAGTTTCTTCATTGAGGCAAACACACTGCACACTAATACTCCTATGCCATATTCAGTAGTACACCATTATGGACCTTTTATGCGTTATGAAGTAAACCCACAAATGACAATTCATTTTAATATAGAAGGTGGTGAGAGTGAAGATATTCGTTTGCAGCCTCTTGTTGATGAAGCGGCTGCATATTGGAATGAAATTCTTAATAATAATGGCCTAACTATAGTACCGATTTCATCAGGTGGTGGCATTCCAAATTTTATTATACGAACAGCGCCAACTTCTTTTTTTGGTAGTTTTCGACGTGCTATTGCAATAACACTTGATGCGGATTTTTCAGAATTAAGAAATCTTAATAGACAATACCCTTTTATTACATCGCCTGGAATATACATTAGGCAAAGTAATGAAATAAATAGAGCAGAGTTACAACAATTAGAAACTAACTTTGGAACCAACGACAGAACCGCTTTACTAGAAAATTTCACTTATACAGTTCTTCTCCATGAGTTTGGACATGCAGTAGGGCTTTCTCATCCAAGGCCAAGAACAAATACAATTGCGCTTTATCCACCACCAAGAGAAAGATGGCATATTGCTGATGAACTAGGTGTTGCCTCTCTTGAAACTTTACAAGATAGACCACAGCCAGCTCTTATGGAAAGTTTTCAATTTGAATTTTTGCAAGTGCTTTATCTTTATAATCGACCACAATATCAACACCTTGCAAGACACATGATTCATTTATCCGATGGAGAGAGGCGTTGGATCCAAAACATGGTTTCTTGCACGCGTAGGTATAACCCAATTCTTCATTACAGTTTGAAATGATACAATTTCTCAGTTTATTGACTATCAGATAATACGTTAATTTTGATAAAAACATAAAACCATCCGCATAGCGGATGGTTTTATGTTTAATGAAGCATTAATTTTTTAAATATTTTGGTAATTATATATATCGTGGTTGCAACAAGACTCATCGCAAAGTTAGCGTTTTTTTAATGTCCAACATCCTCTATATTAATGCAACTAAATGAACTAAAAAGCATCAGGTCCAACCCACAAAGATTTAATATGATTATTGGTGTCACATTGAATTAAAGTTTTTTGTTCACTAGATGCAGCATAAATTGCTGTTGCAAGGATGGCTTGCCCTGCTGGAGTATTAATTTGATCAGCGCCCCAATACCAAGCCTGAGTACCTTTTTCATTTTTAATTTTATAAGCTGTCCAGTTTTTATTACCATCATATCCTACAGATATAGAAATAAGATAACCCGTATTGAGAGCGCAATCACTTGCAGCAGACAGACTCATCATTGGGTCAACGATATTTAATCTAGGCTGTGCATTATTTGTAGTATCTTTAGGTGTAGCAACCGCTATGTTGCTAATTATACTCAAAAATAAAGCAAGTATATAAAATGATTTCATCTTATTTGACCTCTTTATTAAAATTATTTATTCATATGTAGTATATTCAATTTTCCAACTGATTGTTTTATCTTGATCAAAACAATTCGACCAGGAAAAATCAACATTATTTTTAGTTTTTATGGTAAAAGCACGATCTAAATTTGGTTTAACTTCAAATGAGCTTGGGCCAGTATCCTTGTAACAACTAGAAGTAATATATGAAATTTTTGCAATGCCGCTGCCTTTATTTTCAAACTTCATATTATCTATTGATTTTAGAATGGTCGAATGGTGAGTCACGTTAGCTTTTTCTGTGTTTTGAGTGCGAACAAGAGTTTCTTTTTTATAGTTTGTTTTATTATCAAATATTATCACTTGAAATTTATTGGATGTTGAATAGTCTCCAATAGAAGGAGAACACGCATTTTCATTTCCATCACAAATTAACCTAAGCTTAATCTGACAACCCGGCTTACTGATAAAGGTACTATACCATGAACCGAAAATCCAAGTCTTGGTTGTGTTTAGTTCAACTTCGCATGTTTCAATTTTAGGTTTAAGCTTAGGTTTAGGTTTAGGTTTAGAGCTAGTTAGCAATATATTGGTAATGGGAATTAGACTTTTTGCTAGGGGATAAACAATAAAAAAATCATTGCATTGTGAATCCCCCAAACTTTTCTCTGTATGCGACAATGGAGGTGAGTGTCCACGCCCACAATTTATCTTTCCCCCGTGATTATATGAAGCAGAATAAAGGTTGTTAACTGGATCATTTTCATTAAATGCGGCATAGCTTTGCACCGCTGAAACAGACAGTGTAAGACTTAGAAGAAATATCGCCTGTGATCGTTTCAAAAAAAAATTCATGCTTTTAATTTCCTTTGATTTTTTGAAATATAATGTTTTTTACATCTAGCGGTTTACTTTGGGATTATAAACATTCACCTTCCGCCGCCATTATCTTTCAACGCAAACTTTGTTAACCTCATGATATGCATCTCTACATTACCAAGCGTCAGGTCCAACCCATAAAGATTTTATGTCATAATGACCTCCACCACCTCCTATAGAGCATTGAGCAGAAATTTTTTCTCCGCTGACTGCGGCATACATCGCTACAGTATAAATCGCTTTACCTGCATCTGTGTCTGCGTCATATAGCGTCCAATACCATTCTCGATTTTTCCTGTTTTTATCCATTACTGTAATACTTATCCTATTTTGGATATCAGCCGTATTACTTCCTCCATATCCGATCGAAATAGAGCTAACATAGCCCAAATAGTTAGCCTTATCAGTGCAATTTTTACCATATGAAGAATTGATGAGTTCAGATTTAAGTCGAGCAGGCTCTTCTTTTGTAATAGAATTTAATTGTGTTTTGTCAGTTCCTGCATAAATGATATTTACAATACTAAAAACCAATAAGCTAATAGTTAGTTTTAAAAAAAATTTTTTTATGTTGATCTTTATATTTTTCATGTTGAGCCTTTATATGATAATTAATTTTTATGATGTGATATTTAGCCCGAATTCTGGATAAGAGATGAATAAGAGGCCAGCTCCTGAAGCGAAGTTTTGGTGAACGCCGAAAACAGTTCCGGGGAGGAACAGGCTATGAATAAGTTAGTTTAAATTTTCCGCGATGTCGACGATTTTTGTTGTTTTTTTATCCCTTAATGGACTCAGTTTTGCCTTGATAACGAATACCGTCTACTCCGCCGATAAGGCTGCATGTATCACATTGAAATTGTTCAGTTATAGTCGTTTAATTAGAAAAAATTAGCGCTAAGAATTATCCATTGCCAACAACACACTATATGACTGGATTTCATTTAAAATTGTTATAGTCAATATATAAAAAATTGTCACTATTATACCTCATTTCCCTGTGTTCTACTTACCTATACCTTCTAACTTCGTTTACCTATATACCCAAAGATTTCAATAAGAGGTCACTATGTTAGGGTTAACTGCCCTTGAACTCGCAAGGATTCAATTCGCCTTTACGGTTTCTTTTCACATTATCTTTCCGGCCATTACCATAGGCTTGGCAAGCTTTCTGGCGGTATTGGAAGGCTTATGGCTTAAAACACGTAATACGGACTACAAAACGTTATATCACTTCTGGTCAAAAATTTTCGCAGTTAATTTCGGTATGGGGGTTGTTTCTGGCTTGGTAATGGCTTATCAGTTCGGCACCAACTGGAGTTTCTTTTCTGATTTTGCCGGCACCATTACTGGCCCGTTGTTGGTATATGAGGTGCTGACCGCATTTTTTCTTGAGGCTGGATTCCTCGGTGTCATGCTGTTTGGCTGGCATCGGGTCGGAGAAAAGCTACATTTTTTCTCAACCTGTATGGTGGCGCTCGGCACGATTATTTCTACATTCTGGATATTGGCCTCTAATAGCTGGATGCAAACCCCACAAGGCCATGAAATTATAGATAATCAGGTTGTTCCTGTTGATTGGTTCGCGGTCATTTTCAATCCATCGTTCCCCTATCGCCTGCTACATATGGGGACAGCGGCATTTCTAGCCGCAGCATTTTTCATTGCTGCTTCTGCTGCCTGGCATTTACTGAAGGGCAATGATTCATCCGCCATGCGGAAAATGTTGTCAATGGCGATGTGGATGATCCTGATTATTGCCCCATTACAAGCCGTGATTGGCGATATGCACGGGCTGAATACGTTAAAATATCAACCGGCTAAAATCGCTGCTATGGAAGGTCATTGGGAAAATCATCCTGGTGAAGCCACTCCACTGATTCTATTTGGTATTCCCAATCAGGAAGCGGAAGAGACGCATTATGCAGTCAAAATCCCCTATCTTGCCAGCCTGATTCTGACACACAGTCTGGATAAACAAGTGCCGGCACTGAAAGAATTTGCCCCTGAAGATCGCCCAAATGCTTTAATGGTGTTTTGGTCATTTCGCATCATGGTGGGATTGGGAATTTTGATGATTTTTGCCGGCGTCTGGGGATTATGGTTGCGTCATAAAAAACGCCTGTATGAAAACCCACTCTTCCTCCGCTTTATGCTTTTGATGGCACCTTCCGGCCTTATTGCAATTCTGGCAGGCTGGTTCACTACAGAAATAGGCCGTCAACCGTGGGTCGTCTACGGCTTAATGCGCACCAAAGATGCGGTATCAGCACACGGTGAAATCCATATGAGCATCAGCCTACTTATTTTCTTTGTCGTCTATGCCGCCGTCTTCGGTGTTGGTTACGTCTATATGATGAAACTCATCCGTCAAGGCCTTCCACAAGTCCCAAATAAGGAGTCAGTAAATGGGCATTGATCTTCCTCTTATTTGGTTCCTGATCATCATATTTAGCACCATGATGTATATCGTGATGGATGGTTTTGATCTTGGGATCGGCATCTTATATCCAGCGATTAAAGAGCAATCCGATCGTGATCTGATGATGAATTCTGTTGCTCCTGTCTGGGATGGCAATGAAACTTGGTTGGTTCTGGGAGGCGCTGGATTATTTGGCGCGTTCCCACTGGCTTATGCAGTAGTTTTGGACGCACTGGCAATTCCATTAACCATTATGTTATTAGGCCTGATATTTCGTGGTGTTGCTTTTGAATTTCGTTTTAAGGCCACACCAAAGCACCAACACTTTTGGGATAAGGCATTTATGGCCGGTTCAATTCTCGCCACTTTTATGCAAGGTATCGTTGTTGGGGCAGTTATTGCAGGTTTTCCTGTCGAAAATCGTGTTTATATTGGCAACCATTTTGATTGGTTGGCTCCTTTTCCTCTATTTTGTGGGATTGGGCTTGTCATCGCTTATGCCTTATTGGGATGTGGTTGGCTAGTGATGAAAACAGAAGGCCATCTGCAACAACAGATGTATCGGGTTCTGCATCCCTTGACATTGCTGATGCTAGCAATTATTGCCATTATCAGTATTTGGACACCACTTGCTCACTCAACGATTGCCGAACGTTGGTTCGGCTTACCGAATCTGTTTTTCTTCATGCCCGTACCATTATTGGTATTGTGGTCAAGCTGGAAACTATTGAAATCTGACCAGAATTCAAGCCATTACACCCCGTTTTTGGCAGCATTATTATTGATTTTCATGGGTTTTACTGGATTAGGGATCAGCATTTGGCCGAACATTATCCCGCCCTTCATTAGCTATGAAGAGGCAGCCTCCCCTCCTCAATCATTAGGTTTTATGCTGGTTGGTGCTCTGTTCATTATCCCGATAATTTTGACTTATACCTTTTGGAGTTATTATGTTTTCCGAGGAAAAATCACCCACGAACAAGGCTACCATTAAAACAGCATCACAACGCCCTTCACTATGGAAGCGTTTGGGTTGGATGGTAGCAATTTGGTTTTGCAGCGTATTGGCTTTATACGCTGTATCCACGTTATTTCGTACTCTAATGACAATGGCTGGAATGAAAATTAAGTGATGATCAATCTTTTTTAATTACTGGGATGATTATCTGGGTTAAGGTTTTAATCAAGGTAACAACAAGATTGTTTAATGAGATTAGAACCTTCCCTTACCAATTTTATCGCCATACTTGGTAACTAGAATATGAATTTGAACAATAAATTAATCTATAACCTATCAGGTTTTATTAAAACCTTTTATTCATTATTGCCTGGTAAGCATCGTTAGGAATTCCTACCATTCTTGGCACCCTGACTTCAGGGCGGAATAATCCATTAATAACCCGATTCATTTCATCATCAGTTCGTGCAGATAAAATCAAATTTACATCTTTTTCCATCGACAATCTACCAAGGTTTCTTGTTTCAAGAATAATTGAATAAAGTAATCCTTCTAAACAATTATCAATACCACAGAAATGTACATTTTCTCTTACAAATCCCCTTGTTTTGAGATAGGTACGTGCTTGCTGACTTATTTTTTCAAGCATTCTACTATCTGGCGCTTTCAGCTTAATTTGATCAATCAGCGTCATAGAAGAATGACGAAGTGCCATATTTTCCCTTCTATAAGGAATACGATAAAAGTTAGCACCAAATATACTTAGGGGCTTTTTTAATGTATAACCTACTTCAAGTGAAAAAAACACATAATCATCATTACCTAACCCTAAAATATCCTGCACAGAGGAATGGTGAGTTGGAAACTTAATGCCTTTCTCCTGAAGACGATGCCTTGAATAAATAAGCAAGTTTCTTTCATTATTATTTATTAGATTAACATCACTTGCATGAACAATGAAAAAATCTTTTTTCATAAAAACATCTGCAAACTGTTGCTCTTTATCTGAAAGTGGCTGCATTTGAATTTGATGCCGTAAGTTTTCTATATTATGTTGCATACCAGCATGTAAATTCTGGGGGAAAAAAAGCCTCCAGCGGCTTCCGTTCTCCATCATTCTATTTATAGCACTTGTATTCCAACGACTACGCACACATTCTCTATATTTATCCCAGGCTTTTCTTTGCCGTAATTCTAATTTTTCTTTTTCATCATGATCCATAACTATGCCCTCAATAAACATTTAATAATGAAATAAAATTTTAATTAACGTAAATTGCATCTATTACAAATCGAATTGACTTATGTCTTTCAAATTGCCACTTTATTGGCCACACTGCAACCTAAAATTCACGAGGTAATGTAACTCACGGCTAAACTGGTGCAAAGCATCCTGATATACCGATCATTAAAAACAAAACTATTACTCCCAGCCACAAAGTTAGCCGGGAGTTTTTTCTTTGCTACATGTCTATAAAATTTGAAATCTACGGCTAATCAACCATAAGCTATCAACGCTTTCTGGCACAATTTAGAGCGGATGCAATCTTGCTGGGAGAAATGGATCACACTGATAGCTTCATCATCAGAAAACCGCTCCAATGCATCCACCAGCCCTGATGTGATATTTGTCGGCAAATCACACTGGCTAATATCACCATTTACAACTACTGTTACATTTTCTCCCAATCGTGTTAAAAACATTTTCATTTGATTAACCGTAACATTTTGCGCTTCATCGAGGATCACAAATGCATCCTCAAATGTTCTTCCTCGCATATAGGCAAAAGGAGCAATTTCTACTTTGCCAATTTCAGGACGTAAGCAATATTGCAAAAATGAAGCGCCCATGCGTTTTAATAGCACGTCATAAACCGGCCGGAAATAAGGGGCAAATTTATCCGCCATATCTCCCGGCAGAAAACCAAGATCTTCTTCTGCCTGTAATACCGGACGCGTCACAATAATTTTATCAACCTCTTTATTGATTAAAGCATCAGCCGCCATCACGGCACTAACGTAGGTTTTGCCACAACCCGCTTCACCATTGGTAATAATCAATTGCTTGTTATTGATTGCCCGCATATAGCGATACTGCGCTTCGCTGCGCGGCATAATTTCTGACGTATCCCTGTTTTCACGCGCCATTCCGATGGCCTCAACCCCCCCAATCTGTACCAGTGAAGTGACATTATCGTTATCCCGATAACGTGCCCCCCTTTTTAACATCCTCCTGACTTCACGGCGAGATTTCATCACTGCTTTCTGTCTACCCATAGTCGCACACCTTATCGTTAGCTTCACTTTGCGGTGTCTTAACATCGATGTTATAGATAGGAGCTCCCTTTTAAGCTCATGAAAGAACCATAAAAAAACCGACGCTAAGATTGTCACTTTTTATCAGTGACATGATCTTAAGCGCCGGCTCCTAACCGAGAATGCAGTTTCAATATCTGTCATTAGCATTCCTCGCATCTTTCCGTTTCTTTGGTGTAATCTAACGGACTATGATGTCAGTATAATGACAGTTTTTTATTTATGACAAGCTCGAAGGTTAAATTTTACTGAAACATTGTTTGATTTTTATTAGTAATGCATTAGCAGCTACTTTTTACAATTACCAGCCAAACGATACCCCGCTTTTTTGGCTTCTGATTCTGAGCGGAAATAAATTGCGTTTTTATCTGCCACAGTTTTATAGCCAGCGCAGTGTGCAAAATGATAAATTTGACTATTTTTATTCCCCTTAATTGTCTCATCTTGCGCCGTTTTTGCTGTCATTCTTTGGGTTGATATCTGGCTATTTTCTGCCTGCAAATGACTTTGCTTTGGCACACGGCTCTGTGCCTCTCCTCCTTTTTGTGCCATCAATCCTTGCTGTGATATTAAACCTTGGCCTGAATTTTTATGTCCCAATTGCCACTTTTTGCTGCCAGTTACAAATGGATTATGGTGCCCCATTATCTTAGCAATTCTGTTATCTCTTTCACGCTCCCAGTCATCCACTGGATACTGGCGATCCCACGCCATCATCAATTGTTGTTGTTGACGTGACATAGTCAGATTATAGCGGTCATGCATATAGAAATAGACTCTGGCAACCATGCCTTTTACCCTATCACGCGGTTCAAACAGACGTGATTTGGTATCCACTTTACTGCTACATGAACCATACATATTCGGTGTGTTTCTGGCGAGCATTCCATAACCATAATTACTACGATCGCTATTAACTTCACCGATTGCTGGCGCCAAATTATGCATGTCTGACTCCATCATGCGAAATACAGGATCGGTTTCAACACAGTTTTTCCGCCCACCATTTTGCCAACACTGGCGCTGGTGCCCAAATACCCAGGCTGGTACCATATGTTCCCATTCAATACGTGCAGCCCTTGTTTGCTGTGATCTGACGTGATAACCGCAAGAAGCCAGATCAACACGCCCACCACTTTTGCCTACCCATTGCCAATCACACCCACAATATAGTGTGCCTATACCTGATTTTGTTTGTCCGTTATAAATATTTTTTCTTGATTCAACTTTAGCTTGTTCGAAGCTGGTTGGTGCACTCCATGCATGAAAAGAGAGAGTTAACCCAAAAACCAAAAGATAACGTGCCAAGTGGCTAATTTTACTATTCAAAATAATACCTATTTATTTATTGTGCATAACATCCATTTATTATCCTGCCTGACAACACCATACAATGACAAATATTATTTTTCGATTTCTTTTTAACGATTAGGAAAACGTCAATATATTATTTGAATAAATTGATAGTAATATGATTTAATACACCGATTAACCTATTTTATCGGCATATTAAGCGATAAAACATAAACATCATTAAACTATTAGACCCTTTTTATTCAGGTAATATCAAGGTATTTCTAAAATATTTAATTGAATATAGTAGGATAAATGGCCATTAACATTAGCACTAAAACTGAACAACTTGAGCAAGAGTTGCTGGAAGTTGTAAAGAAATATTCAGGCAATGAAGAAGTAACCATCATTACCACTAACAGTTCAGAAAACAATTTACAAATTCAAATTATAATTGCTGGTAAGAATCAGTTAGATATTACGCTGAATTCGTTTTCTGATTAATTAACCAAAATTTTCTATAAGTTTGCTATAACTCAAATAACCCATTATCCATTATTAGATAATGGGTTCATTATTAAAAAATAACCGTGATATGTTCATGCACAGGTTTATCGAAAATAATTAACTTTATCCAGTTGCTGCTGACTATCTCACAACCAAAACAGAGATATTAGCATATCCTACAATACCCGACGCATTTGAACCCAGTAAATGAGTTGAAATATCAGGCCGGCGAGATCCGACAATAATCAAATCTGCATTAATCTCACGCGCTGTAGACAACACTTTATCCCGTGGAGAGCCAAAGGCAACAGAGAATGATACCCTATCTTTAGGTACATCGATTCGTTCTATGACTTTTTTCAGTTCCTCTTCAGAATTCGCTATTGCTTTTTTGGCAAAAGCACTCAATAAATCATAGTGGTAACTATAATTCACGGAAAATCGGGAAATATCTGGCACAGAGTGAAAAAGGTGAACCTTTGCATTAGATATTTTTGCCAAATATTCAGCATGTTTGATTGCATTATCAGTCAATATATCTTCTGCAATATCAATTGGAACTAAAATCGTGTTATACATACATACTCCCCTGTAATCGGATATAACCGCTAGTTATTGAGCATTAGTTAAAAGCAACAAAATCAACAGATTATCATTATCACTACCAATAGTTACCGTACTACTAATACCGATGTTTTTGCATATCTGACAACCCCAGCAGAACTGGAACCCAACAGATGAGTCGTGATATTAGGTCGTCTTGAGCCAATAACGATCAGATCAGCGCCAATTTCATCCGCTGTAGCAGTGATTTCGTCTCTTGGTGAACCAAATGCAATTGAATAGGAGATCTGATGATTTGGTAATTCAATGGAATCAACCAACTTTTTCAAGTCTTGTTCTGCCTTGATAGTCGCCTTATCCTTAATTTCCATATAGCCTAGTGCATAAGCATTAATAATCGCCGATGAGATGGGTAATACATGTAAAAAATGTAATTTGGCTCCTGTTTCTCTGGCGATTTTAAGAGCGCAGCCAACAGCCTTATTGGTTAGATCTTCTTCTGAAATATCTACTGGTACTAAAATAGTTTTGTACATATGCACGCTCCTACTTACCGAAATACCAAGTTATCCTGATTTCTTCTAGTATATTGAAATATGGAAAACTTACTGTGAGTTATCTAACACCTAAACATGTTAGCTCCTATTCAGATTTATTGATAGAGATTAGCCAGATAAACTCATAATTGTCTATTACATCGAATGATAATTTATTCCATAAACCTTATTGATTAAGATAATAAGCATAAAATGTTACTACTTCTGCTCAAAAATCGTCTTATTAATCCAGAACTAATCACTCCACCTTAGAACAGGTGGAGTGAAATTAAATTGAATACTATTACAAAATAGTGGAGTCTAAAAAAGCGATTATCGATAAGCTGTCATGACATCTTTTTAATTTTTTTAAGAATGGGTACTTATCGTGAGTAGTGGCTGTAAGACGAGCAGAATAACGCGGGAGAGACAGATTAAGAACACAATAAGATAAAGATGTGATTATTTCATTTTGTGGTTGGGTGTGCTGTATATAAGGGCCGGTATTAGGTCCTGTTTGAACATCTCGGTACAATGTATTAGGTATATAAGCCCCCCTTTCAACATAATCTTCTTCCCCTTCATCATACACATACTCCTGCACTCCATAAACTTGTTCGAGACCAATACCACCAAGTGCCACATATTCTGCCTGATACCCAAAAGTATCAATCAGACGTTGATAACGGCTATCACCTGTCTGCCGATAACGGTGCTGAAATGATAAAAGCACACTATAAAAATTAGAGGTTGGCCGTATGTCATAAATGTAAAATGGCAGATGCTCATTATCAAAATCGGCGCCCCACTCAAAAGCAAACTCTCGATCGGTAGACGTTGCCACAAATGCTGACCGGCCAATCCTATGCCCTTCCAGATTGACCGACTGAACATGCTGCACAACGTCATCATTCGTTCCGAGGGGAAGAAATCCTCCATCTCTGATGATGCATTCCAGAGGGCGAGAATCCATTCGGTAAACTCTATCAATTGCTGGCTGAGCATAAGATTGTGCTATGTATAAAAATAAAGCGCATAATAAATAAAAGAGTTTTAAAATTCTCATTAAATGTTCCTCACTTGAAATTTTATCAATTTTCAGATAAACCAGAAAAATGATTTACGATTATGGGAACCAGGTTTGTACTGAATTGAATTTCGGGCCTCTATGTTGGTCAGCACCCCATCTGTCACATTCATGTCCCTTTTCATCATCTAAAAATTGCACCATTTGACCATGCCCCAAACCACATAACCAGACCCACATTCCTTCATGTCGCCGGTTCTGAAAATCAGTGGTTTATGAACAATATTGTCAGGTTTTAAAGAATGTGTTGCCTTTGTTATTTTCGTATCGTTTACGCAAGCCGAACAACCCTAAGCCACCATTATCGGTATGAGTAATATATATTTTTTCATAATCTTATTTCTCCACAAAGAAAGATAACAATCTGCAAGGTAAAGCCTTACCATCTGAGTCCAGTATGAAATCATTTCCTTTGTTATTTAAATACTACACGCAGAAGCGTGAATATTAGGGCAAGATCACAAATTGCGAATGTTTTTTGATCAAAAAAAAGGTGCTGTAATGACAGCACCAAAATATGTGACACCCTAAAATCGGAATTAATCTTTTTTATCTAATGGAAAAGGGACAGGATGTTTCGTATTGTAGTTAAAGGTATACATCGCCGTTATCACCATCATAACAACGAGTGTCCATACCACTTCTTTTGCTCCAGTCCCTAAAACCGCCCAGATGCAATAAATGAAGGCAATAAACGTAATGATGATATATCGCGTTTTTTCTTGCCCAAGATGACCATGACCAATTAGCAGCAGAGCTGCACAGGTATACAGGTAAGGTATCAGGGTAAAAATAACCGAAACGGAAGAGACCAACCCAAATTCTTTCGCTGCATTTGGCGAAATACTACTGAGTTGGAAAATCGTCATTAGAACCCCTAGGATCAACAAACCCGCAACCGGAGTCCCTGCTTTGTTCACTTTGGCAAAGATTGAAGGAAACAGCCCATCGTCTGCGGCAGCTTTGGCTGTTTGCCCTGCAAGCAATGTCCAGCCTCCTAATGATCCCAAACAGCCTGCCGCAGCACAAAATGCAACCACGGCTCCAGCGGTATCACCCAATGCCAATCGGGCAGCATCACCAAAAGGTGACGATGAGATTTTCAACGCCGCGTTAGGGATCATGCCCATAATCACGCTGCTGGACAGAACATAACAGACGGCCGCGATAAGCACACCACCAATAGTCGCAATCGGCACGTTACGCTTAGGATCTTTAACCACACCAGCAGCAACAGAAGCACTTTCAACACCAATAAAAGACCATAATGTTACGTTTAAGATACTCTGAATGGCGCCAAAGGTATTCAATCCACTGACGTTCCACGCATCCATATAGGTCTTACCGTTGAACCAGAACCAACCCAATACGGCGGTTGCTACAATCGGAATCAACGCTAAGGTTGTCGCTACCGCTTGCACTCTGGTAATAACATGTGGTCCGATAATGTTCAAAATGACAAATATCCACAGTATGACTGTACAAGTGATGGTTAAAATAATGGGATCTTTCAGGATGGGGAAAAAATAACTCAGGTAACCAACGCCAATCACAACCATTGCGATATTACCGATCCAACACGCCAGCCAATATAAAATATTAGTCTGATAGCCTAAAAAAGGGCCAAAGGCTCGTCGTGCATAGGCATAAGAACCGCCTGGACTGTCATCCAGTGAGGAGATTTTCGCATAGACAATCGATAACCCCACGGCACCAATGATAGTCACCAGCCAGCCAAGGATCGCAATACCTCCGGTTGAAGCCAGGCTGGCTGGCAGAAGAAAAACGCCCGATCCCATGATGTTACCCGCAACCATCAGGGTAACGGGGATCAATCCGACTTTTTTTGCCTCTGAAACATTTGCCTCTGAAACAATAGCCATAATTTATCTTCCCATTTTCACTTTTTTATACACATGACGTGATAAATGCCGTCGATAATCTCTGTGCCTTCCGTTTCATGCTCAAAACCAGGAAATTCGTGATCCCACTTTTGTAATGCGTGTAAATATCCAATTTGAGGACTGGTTTTATCACCAAAGTTCTCGCCTGAAAGCAGCATGGGAATACCAGGCGGATATGGGATGATAGAATTCGCAGCAATACGATGAGGTAAATCGTCCAGTGCCACCATCTCCACATGATTGGTCACAATGGCCTGATAAGCGGCTCGCGGAGTCATTTCCATTTTAGGTAAACCCGCATATGCCCGATTCAGTTTTTCACCCGGATTATTCTGCCGTAAATAATCGAACATTTTATCGCCTAACTCTTTTAATCCTAAATGCTCATATACCTCTGGGTGCTGCTCTACCAAATCTGGCAAAACTCTATTCAAAGGCGTATTAGCATCATAATGGTGTTTGAAAGACAACAAGGTGTTAAGTAATGTGCCCCATTTTCCTTTGGTGATCCCCATTGAAAACAGGAACATAATTTGAAAGTCTGTGGTACGGGTTGGTACGATACCATGCTGACTTAACCATGCGGTGACTAATGCTGCCGGCACGCCCTGTTTTTTCAACTTACCATTATCCCCCATGCCCGGAGCCAATATGCTGACTTTAATCGGATCAAGCATACTCCAGTTATCAGGCAAATCTTCAAATCCGTGCCAACTGTCTCCCGGACGCATTACCCAGCAACTTTGCTCCTTCGTCAGTAATTCCTTAGGGGCATCCTCAAAAGCTATTTTCTTACCAGTCGCAGGATCTGTCACTTTTTCTTGGTTCCAGGGTTTAAAAAACCAATCCCCTTTCTTACTGAAATTTCGATGCAAATGCGCTAATGCCTGACGAAAATCAACCGCTTCTTCAATCACTTCCTGAGTCAATGAGTAGCCGCTATTGCCATCCATCATTGAAACCGCGATATCATTTGAAGCGCAAATCGCATACAGAGGAGACGTTGTTGCATGCATCATGTAGGCTTGATTAAACCTTGAAAACTCCACGGGCTTGCGTCCGTCCCGTACATGGATAAAGGAGGCTTGAGATAGTGCATTCAACAACTTGTGAGATGAGTGGGTAGCAAAAACTGTCGGCCCAGAGTGGTTTTTCGGGTCTCCGCGCATGGCAAAATGATCATGGTAAATGGGGTTAAACCGCGCATAACCATACCATGCTTCATCAAAATGTATTCTATCGACACTTTTATCTAATAACTCCTGCACCTGCCTGGCGTTATAACAGACACCATCATAGGTACAGTTTGTCACTACGCTATAAACAGGTTTCTGATTAGCCATGCCTTGGAGCTGTGGATTTTGTTTCAATTTTTTCTGTAATGTTTTAGCCTGCATTTCCTGCGGGTAGATGGGTCCAATGATGCCATAACGGTTACGGCTCGGCAGCATATAAACAGGTTTGGCGCCTGTCAGTATCAGCCCTTGCTCAATGGATTTATGGCAATTTCGATCAATGATGACCACGTCATCTTCGGTCATACAAGCCTGCATAATCGTGCGGTTAGAGCCTGACGTTCCCACCACGACAGAATAAGAATGATCTGCACCAAATACTCTGGCGGCATTTCTTTCACTTTCACCAAATGCACCGGAATGATCTAATAGCGAACCCAATGAAGCTCGTTCAATTCCCATATCGGTACGGAAGAGATTTTCCCCATAATAGTCATGATAAAAGCGGCCAACGGGTGTTTTATTAAATCCGACTCCGCCTTGATGCCCAGGCGCCGCCCAGGAATATTCATAGGTTCGGCTGTATTTCATCAATGCTGACATTAAAGGAGGAAATAATTGTTGACGATAACGCTGCATGGCTGCAATGGCACGGCCAGCAATAAAATCCGCAGAATCTTCCAATATCCAGGCAAATTCAGTTAATTGTTCAAGTAATTCATGATTTAGCAAAAATACCGCTTTTTCCCGATCACTTAACAAAAAGACCGGCACATTTTCCTGTCGTTCAAATAATTTATTGAGTAGTTTCTGTATTTGAAGATATAAATCATCATCGATGAGTGCACAGCTTATCATTAAGCAATCAAACGGTTCATTGGCCGAAATTATTGTATAACTATCATCAAAAGACTCAGAAATAACAACATCTACATCTTTCTCGATTAATTTATCTGCCAACCTATGCACAGCATTTTCCACGTAGTGACTATGATATCTTGTACCCACTTCGTTTTCTGCTATCAATACTTTCATGACATTATTCCTTACTCTATATCTACTTGAGCTAACAGGATAAATTCAGAGTGACTTGGCAATGACCATCGAATAGTTGATACGAACAGGAAAATTTATCGATGCCAAATAAGCCATAACAAAAAATTATCAACAATATAATATTGATAATTAACTATTTATAAAAATATAGTTTTCTTATTAAAAATCACACTGATTAATATAGTGCCTATTTGAGTTTGTGCAATTTCCCTTCATTCTGTCTATTTTTTGTACGCCAAAAAATTTGGCGTTTCTAGGGTTAGTAAGAGCCAGGGCACAATAGCGTCACCATGTGGATTTTCTTTACCAGCGTTACTATGGAAGAGTACGGGACGTCATTAAGTCAGTGTTGAAAACTCTGCTTCTGTGATGCCTATCATTAAATTATGGGAATAGTAATGAAAGAACATCCTGATTTATGGGCCGATTTATTAAACGGTCTAAGAAACGCTTGGCCGCAAATTTCTGGCTCTATTTTGGCCGTCATGATTTGTTACGGCCGGCTTATTTATGACGGTGTGGAACGGAAAAATCGCTGGGTCGAACCGCTACTATGTGGAGCGTTGTCGTGGGGGTTTTCCAGCGGACTGGAACTATTTGGTATTCCAAACAGTATTTCACCTGCTCTCGGCGGTGCCGTTGGTTTTATTGGCGTAGAGAAGCTACGCGAGTTTGCTATTCGAGCCATCAATAAACGTTTAGGAGATAACCATGACAAGAGGGATTCGTAACCACAACCCCGGCAATATCCGTCATGGTGATAAATGGCGGGGTTTGCGTGATATCCAGACAGATACTTCATTTTGTCAATTTGTGGCACCGGAATATGGTATACGGGCGATGCTAAAAATTCTGCGTAATTATGAACGCAAATACGGGGATAATACTATTCGTCAGTTTATTTCTCGCTGGGCACCACCGAATGAAAATAATACCGAAAGTTATATTGCTTATGTGTGTCAATCAGTTGGCGTAACCAGTAGTGCCGTGGTGGATGTAGAAAATGTTGCCACAATGCGCCGACTGGTTAAGTCTATTATTCAAATGGAAAATGGCCAACAACCTTATTCCGATGAGGTCATTAAACGAGCATTCGAATTGTTATAAGTTCTAATCATCACCGTCTATTGGCGGTGAAATGGTCGGTTACAAATAATCCATTTATAACCCCAAACTTTTTGAAAAAGCGTCTGCTTAGGAATTAAAAACAGGTAATGACCATGATTAACAAAGTCACTGAATAACTTCGACTTGGATGTATTTATGGCGGGATTGGAGCGGAATGACGGCAACTTTTTTGGGGCGGGAGTTCCGGTATACATTCCTTCTCTGATAGAAATGCAGTTAGATATACCGATCTGCTGTGTTTATTCAGTTGCCGGTATGGATACAACCATACCGGCAACTGAAAATATTCTGACATCCCGTCATTCTGTCCACTCAGGCCGGAAGCCGTCTTCGTTATCGCAGAGAAAGGGATTCAGGGAAGGCCTTATGCTGTTGGCACAACGTTTGCTGCTGCCGGACCTTTGGCACCTTTCTCGATAGAGAACTCGACCTTCTGGCCTTCGTACAGAGTACGATAGTCATTACTCTGGATAGCTGAGAAGTGCACGAACACGTCTTTGCTTCCATCTGTAGGGGAGATAAAACCAAAGCCTTTATCTGCATTAAACCACTTTACTATTCCAGTCATTTTATTAGACATGCGATATTTCCTTTTATTGAGCCTTTTAGGCAAACATGGCCTGATGTACAGAAACTACTTAGCGCTTAATGGAGAAACTCAAAAAGAAGGGGATATCTGGGATAACGCCTGGAAATGAGAATTGCTTTAATAAACTGCTTTGTATGAGGTCTGTCTTTCAAACCGACCAGACTATTAACGCATGCCCCGGAATATTAAGCAAGCTTTATTTTAGCCATCTGGCAGGCTACAGTTGTAACCAGCAAGGAAATACCCTCAAGTCAGCCAACCATATTGGAACAATAATAGAGTTGATTGATATCTATAATATGATATTAAACCCGCCTATGGAAAAAATTGTTGATCCCAAAGTTATTGAACCGTATGTGGGAGAAAAACATGTTCGATATGATGAGTGACCCTAAAGAGGCAAACTATGCGGTATTTTCCTGACAATCTGGATCACGATGAAGCGGATAAAAAAACGCTTAATACTCACTGTCTGGATGCGCAAGAATGGCAGGCACTACTTGACCAGTTTATTTCCTGTATTGGTGAGGAAGATCTGGCCAAATTGGAAACAGAAATTGCTGGTGACCCTGTCACTTACTGTCTTCACAAGTTAAACACCCCCATCCACAAATTGGCGGAGCTTGAAAACCAGTTTTCTTCCGTAATTATCCCTGAATCTCCGGTTGATGCTGGGGCGTATGTCCAGCATCTAAGCGAAAATATCCTCAATCAGGTTGTGCCTGTATCATCCCCCACCTTTGTTGGTCACATGACATCAGCTCTTCCCAGACATTTGCCTGCACTCGGCAAGATAGTGACAGCACTGAATCAAAATCTGGTCAAACTGGAAACATCACATATTTTAACTGCGCTGGAACGCCAGGTTCTGGGCATGATGCACAAGTTGGTATACCACTGTGATGAAACTTTCTATAAGCAGTGGCTTCACAACAGTGACCACGCTCTGGCGACCTTCTGTTCTGGCGGAACTGTGGCGAATTTAACCGCCATGTGGGCGTGCCGAAACCAGCTTATGCCAGCCGACGGGGATTTTGCTGGCCTTGCACGTGAGGGATTAGCCAGAGGGCTGATTCACTATGGCTATAGTGGCTTAGCCATTCTGGTATCGGAACTGGGACACTATTCGCTGAAAAAAACGGTAGATATCCTTGGATTAGGGCAAGATGCCCTGATAAAAGTGGATACCGACAAAGATGGCAGGATTTGCATTGATGCCCTCTTCATACAATTACAGAAACTGCGCCAGCGCAATATCAAACCTATGGCTATTGTCGGGATAGCGGGTACCACAGAAACCGGTTCTATTGATCCACTGGACATTCTGGCGGATATCGCTGAACAGGAGCAGTGCCATTTTCATGTTGATGCCGCCTGGGGCGGAGCGAGTTTACTATCCGAACGCTACCGGCACTTACTTACGGGCATCGAACGTGCTGATACAGTGACGATCGACGCTCATAAGCAAATGTATGTACCCGTAGGAGCAGGTATGGTGTTGTTCCGTCAACCTACCCTGACCAACGCCATTGCCCAGCATGCTAATTATATTGTGCGCAAAGGATCGAAGGATCTGGGACGTCATACTTTGGAAGGTTCACGCAGTGCAATATCGCTGATGTTACACAGTAACTTCCATCTGCTTGGTCGCCAAAGATTAGCTGGCCTGATAGATGCAAGCATTGAGAAAGCGCAACAATTTGCCGATCTCATCCGCCAGCAAGAAGATTTTGAGTTAATCAGTGAGCCACAGCTTTGTCTGTTGACCTATCGGTATGTGCCACCAAAGGTATTACCGGCATTACGGGAAGGTTCAGAACAGGTGAAACAACAACTGCATGAATTCATTAATGTATTGAACCAGAATATCCAAGCGATGCAGTGGACTGCGGGAAAATCTTTTGTTTCACATACCACTCTCAATCCCGTGCAATGGGCCAGACAGCCAACAACCGTTTTGCGTGTCGTGCTGGCAAATCCTCTGACCACGTTGGCAATACTTGAGAATATGCTTAAGGAGCAGCGTCAACTGGCACAACAAAGCCCGCTCTGGCAAACGCTACACAATTTAATCAATAAACAATAATTGGTTATTCAATTTACTTCAATATTGATTGCATGTGCAGAAACCTAACTTCCTGACTCGATTCAAAAGCTCTTCCCTCCAACTTTTATATCAATATTTTTTATACAAATAATCAAAAAATATACAACCCATTCCTTTTATAACAAAATTTCAAAAAACAAAGCATCCGTTTATGAAAGAGTTAGTTATCCAATCATATTCTAGCGTGCAGCAATGTACATAACTCAAATTTAATTAATTAGCCTGGTTAACTAGTCGCGCAAGTAGGAGTTAAACAATGCCTATGTCATGCAATAGTAGCAATAATATTAAATTTCCACTCAGTTCTCCCCAGCAAGTCATCTGGCTCGATCAGTGTTTCCGTCCTCATAGTACTTGCTATAACTTAGGTTCAGTTATTCTTGTTGAAGGAAAGTTGGATGAAACGCTGTTAGTACGCGCTGTTGAGACCGTTGTTTATCGTCATGACGCATTACGTTTACGGCTCGTTAAAACTCAGGAAGCACCACTGCAAGAACTCACCGATATCTCGCCTGTGTCTGTGACAATCCACGATTTCTCAGGTTATGCTGACGCAGAAGAACAAGCTGAACAATACATCCGTACTGCCTTCATGCGACCGTTTGATTTGCACAGTGAACTATGGCGTTTTGAACTGTTACGGGTAAGTGATAATCGTTGGTACTGGCAGTTTTGCTGTCATCAGCTTATTGGCGATATAAAGACTTTAAGACTTATTTCCGAAGAGATAACCAACACGTATATTCGGTTAAGCAGAGGAAAAAAATTTACAAAAGCAGCCCCCTCTTACCTCGACTTTATTAATGAAGATCACACCTATTTAAATTCACCGCGCTATCTACAAGACCAACAATTTTGGTCAGATCGCTACAAAAACTTACCTCCTGCCTTAATTCAGCCATCAAATTTAGAAAAAATAGCTGATAGCGAACACCCCGAGCCTCTCATTTGGCAACTGGATAAAACGCTCTTTCAGCGGATCGAAGACATTGTCGCTGCACATGGATTGTCCGTCCTGCATTTTATGTATGCTGCGCTGGCTTGCTATTTCTCACGTACTGCTTATTCACTAACAAGCAGTACCGAAAATGAAGATATTGTTATTGGTATTCCCATAGATAACCGTAAAAACAGCAAACAAAGACACACCGCAGGGATGTTTTCATCAGTGATCCCGATCGGTATCACTATTTCGCCCCATGATACTTTCCTTGATGTGATGGACAAAACCGCCGCAGAATTACGCCGTTGCTACAAACATCAGCGTTTTCCAATCGAGGAAATCAACCGGCTCACACAAATCCAGCAGCAGACCGGACGAGCCCAGTTATTCGATATTACGCTGTCATTTGGGCAAATAGATGTGAATGCCGATATACCAAATGCCACACTTACATACTCAAAAATACAGCGTGGTGCCTCATCTCCTCTTACTATTGCTGTCCATCAATATGTATTAGATAACAATGAGGATGCTCAAAAATCTGTCACACTTGAATTTCATTTTTCTCCTGATTACCTGAGTCGTGCTGAAGTGATAGCCCTCCAGGCTCGTCTCATGGTGTTGATAGAAGCCGCCCTGACATCTCCAGAAACCCAGATCCAAAATTTATCCATATTGCCACAAACAGAGCAACAACAACTGCTGGTGGATTTCAATGCCACCCAGAGGGATTTCCCGCAACAAACACTGATCCATCAATTGATCGAAGCACAAACTGCAAAAACACCCAATGCAACAGCGGTGGTGTGTGGAGAGCTGTCTCTCAGTTATGAAGAATTGAACCAGCATGCTAATCGTCTGGCTCATCACTTGATTGCACTGGGTGTGCAGCCGGATGATCGGGTCGCCCTCTGTGTCGAACGCAGTCTGGAGATGATGATCGGATTTCTGGCTATCCTCAAAGCCGGCGGGGCTTATGTGCCGCTTGATCCCGCTTATCCGGCCGAACGGCTGGTCTATATGCTGGAAGATGCGGCCCCCGTGGCTTTACTGACCCAGGCGGAACTAACCAAATCAGAGTGGCTCGCTCAGTTTAACACCTTGCCCACCCTCTTACTGGATAACCCCGAACCAAATCTGGTAACCCAACCGACTGACAACCCAAACCCTGAAACCCTGGGGTTAGCGTCACACCATCTGGCCTATGTTATTTATACTTCCGGTTCAACGGGGCAACCAAAAGGAGTGATGATCGAACATCAAAGCCTGTGCAACCTGATAGCCACCCAACAACCTACCCTGGCACTCACTACCGATAGTCGTGTCTTACAGTTCGCCTCAAACAGCTTCGATGCCAGTATTTGGGAATGTTGTATGGCCTTAATGGCCGGCGCCCGACTCTATCTGGCCCAACGGGCCAGTCTGTTGCCGGGCGCCATCCTGTCTCGCTACTTAGCAGATCAGGCCATCAGCCATGTTCTTTTGTCACCGACCGCATTGGCCGCGATGGATGTTCTGCCCGATACCCTGCAAACCTTGTTGGTGGGGGGCGAAGCGTGTCCGCCGACCTTAGTCAAACGCTGGTCATCAGGACGGCAAATGCTCAATGCCTATGGGCCGACGGAAATCACGGTCTGTGCCACGCTCTATTCATGTGCCTCTTCCGATGACAGTTCAGCAGATAATCCGCCCCCGATTGGCCGCCCGATTGCCAATACCCGGGTTTATATCCTGAATGCACACGGCCAGCCCGTTCCTCGCGGGGTGGCGGGGGAAATTTATATCGGCGGTGTGGGGGTCGCCCGTGGTTACCTCAATCGCCCGGAGCTGACGGCCGAACGCTTCCTGACCGATCCATTCTCCCGTGCTCCCAATGCCCGTATGTACAAAACCGGCGACCTCGGTCGCTGGCTGCCCGATGGCAATATCGACTACCTCGGCCGCAATGATTTTCAGGTCAAGCTGCGCGGTTTCCGCATCGAACTGGGAGAAATTGAGTCCAGACTCACCCAATGTGACGGCGTACACGAAGCGGTGGTGATCGCCCGCGAAGATGCACCGGGGCAAAAGCGGCTGGTGGCCTACCTGTTACCGCAAAAAGGTGTTGAACTGGTGCCCGCTGCACTGCGCCAGCAACTTGCCCAGCACTTAGCCGAGTATATGCTACCCAGTGCTTTTGTCACCCTGCACACTTTCCCGCTGACCCCCAATGGCAAACTCGACCGTCAGGCACTGCCTGCCCCCGATTTATCGGCAGTAGTCGTTCGAGATTATGTTGCTCCCGTGGGCGAAATAGAAATCATTCTGGCGCAAATTTGGCAAGCGTTGTTAGGGTTAGAACAAGTTGGTCGTTACGATCATTTCTTCGAACTCGGCGGCCATTCCCTGCTCGCTACCCAATTGGCTGCACGAGTTCGCCAACGGTTAGCGAAAGAGTTGCCGTTGCAGCAACTCTTTGAACAACCTGTTTTGATGGATTTAGCTCAAACGCTCACTAACACTTCAACCAGCACTCAGGTAACAATTTCCATCGTTGATCACAGCCAGTTGTTACCTCTGTCTTTTGCCCAACAACGTTTATGGTTCCTCGCCCAACTCGATCCGGCGGCCAGTCGAGCCTATCATATCCCTGTGGCATTACGTCTGACGGGGCAGCTTAATCGCCCTGTCTTAACCCGTGCATTCGATCACCTGATCGCCCGCCATGAAAGCTTGCGTACCCGCTTTGTGCTGGTTTCCGGTCAGCCTTGCCAGCATATTGATCCGGCTGACATTGGCTTTACCCTGCCTTATCAGGACTTACGCCCGCTGGCGCCAGAAATGCATTCCGGCCATATTGCTGATTTATCCGACCTTGAAGCACAGACATCTTTTGACTTTACCCAAGATCCGCTGATCCGCGGGCACCTGCTGCAACTGGCAGACGAAGAGCATGTTTTGCTGCTCACGCAACACCACATTATCACTGATGGCTGGTCCGTTGGTGTCATGATGCATGAACTCAGTGTCCTTTATCGCGCCCTTCTCGACGATCAAGACGCGCCTTTAGCGCCACTCCCCATTCAATACTCTGACTATGCTGTCTGGCAACGTGACTGGCTACAAGATACCATGCTCACTGCCCAACGTGATTTCTGGTTCACCCAACTTGCAGGGGCGCCGGCTTTACTCTCTCTCCCTACAGATCGGCCGCGTCCGGCAGTACAATCCTTTGTTGGCGACCGTGTTCCTGTGCATATTGATGCAGATTTATTGGTTTCACTGAAAAAGCTGGGACTGCGCCATAATACTACCTTGTTTATGACGGTGCTCAGTGCCTGGAGTCTGGTACTGGCTCGGCTCAGTGGGCAGGATGATATCGTTATCGGCACGCCGGTTGCCAACCGTCTACAACATGAACTTGAAGGACTAATCGGTTTCTTCGTCAATACGCTGGCCTTGCGTGTCACCCTGAATGATGCCGTTACTGTCACTGATCTGTTCGCCCAGGTTCGGGAACGGGCACTCGCCGCCTATGCTCATCAGGATTTACCCTTTGAGCAAGTGGTAGAAGCGCTCCAGCCCGAACGCAATTTAAGTTATAGCCCGATCTTTCAGGTAATGCTGGCCTTAAATAACACCCCCGTTCAGGTACTGACGTTACCCGATGTGCAGTGCACGCCCATTGAACAGATGTCCCCAAATGCTCACTTTGATTTAACCTTGTCACTGACTGAAACCGAGGCCGGTCTGGTCGGTGAGCTGGAATATGTCACCGATTTATTCGATACCACAACCGTTGAACGGATCGTCGGTTATTTCAACAATGTACTGGCTGCCATGACGGCAGATGACACCCAACGGATTGCCACGTTGCCGATGCTGCCAGACCCCGAACGCCAACAACTGCTGGTGGATTTCAATGCTACTCAAGCCGATTTCCCGCAAGAGGCGCTTATCCACCAACTGTTTGAGGCACAGGCCGCGCAGCATCCCGAAGCCATCGCCGTTGTCTTTGAGGCGCAAACGCTCAGCTATGGTGAATTAAACCACCGTGCCAACCAGTTGGCGCATTATCTGATTACGTTAGGGGTGCGGCCGGATGATCGGGTCGCCCTCTGTGCCGAGCGCAGTCCGGAGATGGTGATCGGCTTACTGGCTATCCTCAAAGCTGGCGGGGCTTATGTGCCGCTTGATCCGGCTTATCCGGCCGAACGGTTGGTCTATATGCTGGAAGATGCGGCACCTGTGGCTTTACTGACCCAGGCGGAATTAGCCAAATCAGAGTGGCTCACTCAGTTTAATGCCTTGCCCACGCTCTTACTGGATAACCCCGAACCGTGCCTGACAACACAACCGACTGGCAATCCAGAGCCTCACACTTTGGGGTTAGCATCACGCCATCTGGCCTATGTGATTTATACTTCCGGTTCAACGGGGCAACCCAAAGGGGTGATGATCGAACATCAAAGCCTGTGCAACCTGATAGCCACCCAGCAACCTACCCTGTCACTTACCGCTGACAGTCGCGTCTTGCAGTTCGCCTCAAATAGCTTCGATGCCAGTATTTGGGAATGTTGCATGGCCTTAATGGCGGGTGCCCGCCTCTGTCTCGCCCAACGTGCCAGCCTATTGCCCGGCGCTATCCTGTCCGGTTACTTAGCAGATCAGGCCATCAGCCACGTTCTCTTGTCACCGACCGCGTTGGCTGCGATGGATTCCCTGCCCGATACCCTGCAAACCTTGCTGGTGGGGGGGGAAGCGTGTCCACCAACTCTGGTCAAACGCTGGTCATCAGGGCGGCAGATGCTCAATGCTTATGGACCAACGGAAATCACGGTCTGTGCCACACTTTATTCATGTGCCTCTTCCGATGGCAGTTCAGCAGATAATCCGCCCCCGATTGGGCGCCCGATTGCCAATACCCGAATTTATATTCTGGATGCACACGGCCAGCCCGTCCCTCGCGGTGTGGCAGGGGAAATTTATATTGCCGGCGCCGGCGTAGCTCGTGGTTATTTAAACCGCCCCGAACTCACCGCTGAGCGCTTCCTCGCCGATCCATTCTCGTCGGAGCCAGACGCCCGTATGTACAAAACCGGCGACCTCGGCCGCTGGCTGCCCGATGGCAATATTGAATATCAGGGGCGCAATGATTTTCAGGTCAAGCTGCGTGGCTTCCGTATCGAACTGGGGGAAATCGAGTCCAGACTCACCCAATGTGACGGCGTGCGTGAAGCGGTAGTGATTGCACGCGAAGATGGATCTGGTCAGAAACAGTTGATCGCTTATCTGCGACCAGAGGAAGGGGTTGAATTGGTGCCCGCTGATTTGCGCCAACAACTGGCGCAGCATCTGGCTGATTATATGCTGCCCAGTGCCTTTGTGACCTTAGAGGCTTTCCCGCTCACCCCGAATGGTAAACTTGACCGTCAGGCGCTACCGGCTCCCGATTTATCGGCGATTGTCACTCGCGGCTATGAAGCCCCCGTCGGGGAGACCGAAATCGCTCTGGCACAGATTTGGCAAAAACTATTGGGATTAACACAGGTCAGCCGCCATGACCAGTTCTTTGAGCTAGGCGGTCATTCGCTGATGATTGTCAGTCTGGTCGAAGAGCTGCGCCAACTGGGCTGGCAGCTTGAGGTTCCCAGTGTATTCGCTTCACCCATTCTGACCGATATGGCCCAGACTATCCAGCGCAACACCCATTCTTTTGTGGTGCCACCTAACCTTATTTCTGAAGGCTGCACAGCTATCACCCCTGATATGCTGCCGTTGGTTTCCCTCTCCCAATCTGAGATTGATACCCTCGTAGAACAGATCCCTGGGGGCGCAAATAATATTCAGGATATCTACCCACTGGCTCCCTTACAGGAAGGGATCTTGTTCCACCACCTGTTACAAACACAAGGTGATGACTATTTATTGCGGATCGTACTTGCCTGTAGCACTCGCGAACATCTTGATAATTTTTTGGGAGCCTTACAGCAAGTTATTGATCGTCATGACATCCTGCGCACTGCGGTTTATTGGCAAAATCTGGCACGACCGGTTCAAGTGGTCTGGCGTCAGGCACTGCTGGCTATCCATGAATTCATCCCAGCCACAACAGACGATATTCCAACACAATTACTGGCTCATACTGATCCACTCCGGCACCGTATCAATTTGAATCAGGCGCCCCTCTTTGCTGCTGATATCACCCATGATCCAGCACAAGATGAATGGTTGCTAGCGCTGCGTTTCCATCATCTGGTCAATGACCACATGACATCAGATCTGATTTTTGCCGAGATTGCTCAGATACTCCGAGGTAATGCAGCAGACCTGCCTGCCATGTTGCCCTACCGCAACTTTATTGCCCAGACATTAAGTGTGCCAGTTGCAGAACATGAAACCTATTTCCGTACCCGACTGGCAGATATTGATGAACCCACCGCTCCCTTTGGGATACTCAGCATACCCAGCGATAGCGATAATAGTACTGTCAACGAACGTACTATCAACGAACGTACTATCAACGAAAATAGCCTGCTGCTTGATCCCGCGTTGGCGAAGGCAATTCGCTCTCAGGCTCGTCGGCTAGGGGTGAGTCCTAGTGTCTTGTTCCATGTAGCCTGGGCGCAGGTAGTAGCCCAAACCAGCGGGCGTGATGATGTGGTGTTTGGCTCCGTACTACTGGGTCGACTACAAGGTGGTGCGGGAGCTGATCGCATACTGGGCATGTTTATCAATACCCTGCCCCTGCGTATCTCTCTGGGTGGGCGCACGGTACACACCATCGTGCAAGAAACCTATCACAATTTAACCGCCTTGCTGGAGCATGAGCAAGCCCCATTAGCATTGGCACAACGATGCAGTGGCGTAGCCCAACCGATGCCTCTGTTCAGTGCGTTACTGAATTACCGCCATAGCCCATCGGATCAGGACAAAACCACTGACATATCAGGGACAGCAATGCGTCTGGTCGCGGCTGAAGAACGCACCAATTATCCCATTACTCTGTCCGTCGATGATTTAGGGGATAACTTTGAATTAACCGCCCTGACCGTGACAAACATTGCTGCCGAACGTATTACCACCTATCTGGCGACGGCCATAAACGGTCTGGTGACCGCACTGGTTCACCACCCGCAACAATTGATACTGGATGTTCCTATCTTGCCAGAATCAGAACGGCAACAATTGCTGGTGGGTTTCAACACAACGCAGAGAAATTTCCCACAAAAGGCTCTGATCCATCAGCTTGTTGAGACTCAGGCATTACAACATCCCCAAGCTCCGGCGGTGACCTACGAAGGACAAACCGTGAGTTATCACGAACTGAACCAACGAGCCAACCAGCTTGCGCATTATTTGATTGCGCAGGGAGTACGGCCGGATGATCGGGTCGCCCTCTGTATCGAACGCAGTCCGGAAATGGTGGTCGGCTTACTGGCTATCCTGAAAGCCGGTGGCGCCTATGTCCCGCTCAATCCAAACTACCCGATTGAACGGTTGACTTATATGCTAAAGGATGCGGCACCGGTTGTTTTATTGACCCTGACAGCCCAGCTTAATACTCTGCCCAACACCGTGCCGACGGTCTTACTGGATCATCTACTTGACCATGAAGAACCGATGCTGGCGACGCAACCGACTGACAACCCAGACGCTCAGATATTAGGGCTGAAATCGCACCATTTAGCCTATGTGATTTACACCTCAGGTTCGACCGGCCAACCCAAAGGGGTTATGGTCGAGCATCGCAATGTCCTGCGCCTGATCATCAATAATGGCTTTGCCGATATCAATGCCCACGACTGCGTTGCCCATTGTGCCAATATCGCTTTTGATGCCTCAACCTGGGAAATTTGGTCTGCCCTGCTCAATGGGGCACGCCTGCATGTGGTGCCGCAATCCGTACTGCTCGATCCAATACGTTTTTGCGATTCACTGATCAAGGGGCAAGTCACCGCCCTCTGGCTGACTGTGGGCTTATTTAATGAATATCTCGACAGCCTTAAGCCCCTGTTTGGGCAATTACGTTATTTGCTGATTGGCGGTGATGTACTCGACCCAAGGAAGATACAACAGGTGCAATTAGCTGCATCTCAACCCGTACACCTGATTAACGGATATGGTCCAACGGAAACCACAACATTTGCTGCAACCTACGAGATTGTATCTCCGGTTGATGTATCCAATTCCATTCCTATCGGTCACCCGATTGCCAATACTCAGATTTATATTCTGGATACACAGGGCCAGCCTGTTCCTCTCGGTGTGGCAGGAGAAATTTATATCGCCGGTGCCGGTGTTGCCCGTGGCTATCTGAACCTACCTGAACTCACCACAGAACGCTTCCTGACCGATCCATTCTCCCGGGCTCCCAATGCCCGTATGTACAAAACCGGCGACCTCGGTCGCTGGCTGCCCGATGGCAATATCGACTACCTCGGCCGCAATGATTTTCAGGTCAAGCTGCGCGGTTTCCGCATCGAACTGGGAGAAATTGAGTCCAGACTCACCCAATGTGACGGCGTACACGAAGCGGTGGTGATCGCCCGCGAAGATGCACCGGGGCAAAAACGGCTGGTGGCCTACCTGTTACCGCAAAAAGATGTTGAACTGGTGCCGGCGACATTACGACAACAACTCGCTCAGCACCTGACCGATTATATGTTGCCCAGTGCCTTTATCTCGCTAGATGCCTTCCCGCTGACCCCGAACGGCAAGCTTGACCGTCAGGCCTTGCCGACCCCGGATTTATCGGCGGTGGTGGCACGCGAGTATGCCGCACCGGTGGGCGAAGCAGAAATTGCTCTGGCTCAGATTTGGCAAGACTTGCTTGAGTTGGAACAGGTCGGACGTTACGATCATTTCTTCGAACTCGGCGGTCATTCCCTGCTGGCCGTCCAACTGGCAGCTCGGATCCGTCAACACTTGGCGCGCGAGTTATCGTTACAATCACTCTTTGACCAACCACGTTTGATCGACTTGGCTCAGGAGTTGACGGAGACGTCAACCCCTCCTCTGGTCACCCTTTCTGTGGCTAACCGCAATCAACCCTTGCCACTGTCTTTTGCCCAACAACGTTTATGGTTCCTCGCCCAACTCGATCCGGCGGCCAGTCGAGCCTATCATATTCCTGTGGCATTACGTCTGACGGGGCAGCTTAATCGCCCTGTCTTAACCCGTGCATTCGATCACCTGATCGCCCGCCATGAAAGCTTGCGTACCCGCTTTGTGCTGGTTTCCGGCCAACCTTGTCAGCATATTGATCCGGCTGACATTGGCTTTACCCTGCCTTACCAGGACTTACGCCCGCTGGCGCCAGAAATGCACTCCGGCCATATTGCTGATTTGTCCGCTCTTGAAGCACAGACATCTTTTGACTTTACCCAAGATCCGCTGATCCGCGGTCACCTGCTGCAACTGGCAGACGAAGAGCATGTTTTGCTGCTCACGCAACACCACATTATCACTGATGGCTGGTCCGTTGGTGTCATGATGCATGAACTCAGTGTCCTTTATCGCGCCCTTCTCGACGATCAAGACGCGCCTTTAGCGCCACTCCCCATTCAGTATGTCGATTATGCCATCTGGCAGCGAGGATGGTTACAAGGAACTGTCATTGCTAAACAACGCGATTTCTGGTGTTCTCAGCTTGAAGGGGCTCCGGCCTTATTAACACTGCCTACCGACAGACCCCGCCCCGCGGTGCAGACTTATGTTGGCGGCCGTGTTCCTGTCCACTTTGATGCAAGCTTATTAACTTCGCTTAAAGAACTGGGACAGCGCCATCAAACTACCTTGTTTATGACTGTGTTGAGTGCCTGGAGTCTCGTATTGGCTCGGCTTAGTGGTCAGGATGATATTGTCATCGGTACACCTGTAGCTAACCGTCCTCACTATGAACTTGAGGGGATGATCGGTTTCTTCGTCAATACACTGGCTCTGCGTGTCACTCTGGATGATTCCATATGTGTCGCTGACTTACTTGCCCAGGTGCGGGAAAAAACCTTAGCGGCCTACGCCCATCAGGATCTGCCTTTTGAACAGGTGGTGGAAACACTCCAGCCTGAACGTAGCTTAAGCTATAGCCCAATCTTCCAAGTGATGCTGGCTTTAAACAATACGCCAGTCAAAACCTTGACGTTACCCGACTTGCAACTCACCCAAATTGAACAAGTACACTACAGTACTCACTTCGATATGACCCTATCACTGACTGAAACCGAATCTGGTTTGTCCGGTGAACTAATATATGCCGTTGATCTATTTGATCCTGCAACAATAAAGCGCATGATCGGTTACCTGAAACAGGTTTTGGTAGCAATAACACGCGATGCTGAACAAGCTATTGCCAGCATGCCAATATTATCGGCATCGGAGCGACATCAACTGTTGGTAGAATTCAATGCCACCCAAGCCGATTTCCCACAAGAAGCCCTGATCCATCAACTGGTCGAAGCACAGGCTGCAAAAACGCCCAGTGCAATAGCTGTAGTATGCGACGACCAATCTCTCAGTTATGGAGAATTGAACCGCTATGCCAATGATTTGGCTCATCATTTAATGATGCTAGGGGTACATCCAGACGATAGAATTGCTATCTGTGTCGAACGCAATGTAGCAATGGTGGTGGGATTACTGGCCATTCTTAAAGCGGGAGGCGCTTATGTCCCACTTGACCCTGCTTATCCAACAAGTCGATTGGCATATATGCTTGAGGATGCGGCTCCCGTCGTGGTCATCACCCAGAAAAAACTAACTGACAGACTGACTCACTCTGTACCTACGGTATTCATCGACAACCTGCTCGATAATGAAACTCAAGGATACTTAAATCAATCAGCAGGCAATCCTGATGCTCAAGGAATGGGCTTAACGTCAAATCATCTGGCTTATGTGATCTATACATCAGGCTCCACCGGATTACCCAAAGGAGTTGCGATCACCCACCGTAATACCGTAAATTTCCTGACCTGGGCTCAGCGAACTTTTAGCGCTGAAGCATTGGCCCATACCCTGTTCGCGACTTCATTTAATTTTGATTTGTCCGTGTACGAATGTTTTGCACCACTGATTTCTGGTGGTACAGTTCACCTTGTTTCTGATGCCCTGTCGTTAATCACAACTAAATCCGCGGCAGAACAGAGGCTCAGCCTAATTAATACGGTGCCGTCGGCTATCACGCATTTGAGCGAGGCAAACGCCATTCCCCCCACCGTTAAAACCATTAATTTGGCGGGTGAAGCGCTGAAATCCCATATTGTCGAACATCTGTTTGCCCATTCCGCTGTGGAACATATCTGCAATCTCTATGGTCCTTCTGAGACGACAACGTATTCGACCTGGACATGCATGGATCGGACGACCAATATTGTGTCTCATATTGGTCGCCCCATCGCCAATACCCAGATCTATATTCTTGACACTACCGGTCAGCCTGTTCCTCTGGGAGTTACCGGCGAAATTTACATTGGCGGTGCCGGTGTGTCCCGTGGTTACCTGAACCGGCCTGAACTGACGGCCGAACGTTTCCTGCCCGATCCTTTCGTTGCAGAGCCAAACGCCCGCATGTACAAAACCGGCGACCTCGGTCGCTGGCTGCCCGATGGTAATATTGAGTATCTCGGTCGCAACGATTTTCAGGTCAAGCTGCGCGGTTTCCGCATCGAATTGGGAGAAATCGAAGCCAGACTTACCCAATGTGACGGTGTGCGTGAGGCGGTGGTCATTGCCCGCGAAGACGAGCCGGGGCAGAAACGGCTGGTCGCCTATCTGCGGCCGGAGGAAGGTGCCGAACTGGTGCCGGCTGAATTACGCCAGCAACTGGCTCAACACCTTTCTGACTATATGCTGCCCAGTGCCTTTGTCACCCTGGACACTTTCCCGTTAACCCCTAACGGCAAACTCGACCGGAAGGCTCTGCCGGCTCCCGATTTATCGGCGGTTGTGGCACGCAGCTATGAAGCCCCCGTCGGGGAGACCGAAATCGCTTTAGCGCAGATTTGGCAAAATTTATTGGGGTTAAAACAGGTCAGCCGCCATGACCAGTTCTTTGAGCTAGGCGGCCATTCGCTGATGATTGTCAGCCTGATCGAAGAGCTGCGCCAATTGGGCTGGCAGCTCGAAGTTCGCAGTGTATTCGCCTCACCTGTCCTCACCGATATGGCTCTGGCTATCCAGCATGAGGCCAGTACCTTTGTCGTGCCCCCTAACCGTATCCCAGAGAATTGCACGACCATCACCCCCGATATGCTGCCCTTGGTTTCGCTTTCCCAATCTGAGATTGAGACCATCGTTGAGCAGATCCCAGGCGGCGCGAGTAATGTCCAGGATATCTACCCACTGGCTCCTTTGCAGGAAGGGATCTTGTTCCACCACTTGTTACAGACTCAGGGGGATAATTATCTGCTGCAAAGCCTGCTCGCGTTCAATACCCGTGAACGCCTCGATGACTTTTTAGCGGCGCTGCAACACGTCATCGACCGGCATGATATTCTGCGCACTGCCGTTTACTGGCAAGCGATGGCACAACCGGTGCAAGTAGTCTGGCGTCAGGCACCACTGCCCATTACCGTTTTTACCCCAGCGACGGTCGGTGACGTTGTCACCCAACTCAAGTGTCATACCGATCCACGCCAGCACCGTATTAATCTGAATCACGCCCCGCTGTTTGCTGCTGATATCGCCCATGATCCGGCACAAAATGAATGGTTGCTGGCATTGCGCTTTCATCATCTGGTCAGTGACCATATGACACTGGAACTGATCCTTGCGGAAATTGCACTCATCTTGCAGGGTGAAACGGCGAGCTTGCCGGCGGTATTGCCCTATCGCAACTTTATCGCCCAAACTCTGGCTACACCAACCACTGAGCATGAGGCCTATTTCCGCGCCCAACTGGCGGACATTGATGAACCCACGGCACCCTTTGGGGTGCTCAAGGTATCAACTGACAACAACCTTGTAACAGAGGCTCGTCTGCCCATCGCCCCCGATCTGGCCAAAACTATCCGTACTCAGGCGCGCCGTTTAGGTGTCAGCCCTGGTGTGTTATTCCATGTAGCCTGGGCACAAGTGCTGGCACAAACCAGCGGCCGCGATGACGTAGTGTTTGGCTCCGTACTATTGGGTCGTCTGCAAGGCGGCGCAGGGGCTGATCAAATTCTGGGGATGTTTATCAACACCCTGCCCATTCGCATTTCCTTGGGTGAGCGCACGGTACAAGAAATTGTGCAGGATACCTACCATAACCTGACCGCATTACTGGAGCACGAGCAGGCTCCGTTAGTGCTGGCACAACAGTGCAGTGGTGTAGCCCAACCCATGCCGCTGTTCAGTAGCTTACTGAATTATCGTCATAGCCCATCGGGTG
Organism: Xenorhabdus ishibashii; assembly: GCF_002632755.1. NCBI lineage: Bacteria > Pseudomonadati > Pseudomonadota > Gammaproteobacteria > Enterobacterales > Morganellaceae > Xenorhabdus > Xenorhabdus ishibashii. Next base: position 83,876 of record NZ_NJAK01000001.1, read on the forward strand.
AAACCGAGGGGGGGATAGCATTTGGACAGACATACGTATTTTGGCCGCAGAGGAGCGCACTAACTACCCTGTCTCCTTATCGGTAGATGACTTAGGAGACGGCTTCCTGCTAACTACCCTGACTGTCACCGAAATTGCACCAGAACGAATCAACACCTATCTGGCGACAGCCATAAGCGGTTTGGTCGATGCCTTAGTGCATAATCCACAACAAGCGATCCGGAATATCTCCATTTTACCTGCGGCGGAACAGCAACAATTGCTGATAGATTTCAATGCCACTCAAGTCGATTTCCCCCAAGAAGTGTTTATCCACCAATTGATTGAGGCTCAGGCCGCCAAATATCCCGAAGCGATCGCGGTCGTCTATAAAGATCAGACACTAAACTATGGTGAATTGAACCGCCGTGCCAATCAACTGGCGCACCATCTATTGGCGTTGGGTGTGCAACCCGATGACCGAGTTGCCATTTGTGTCGAACGCAGTCTGGAGATGGTGGTGGGATTATTGGGTACTCTCAAGGCTGGCGCTGCTTATGTGCCACTCGATCCAACTTACCCACTCGAACGTCTGACTTATATGTTGGATGATGCCGCGCCGGTAGCATTACTTACCCAGACTTCCCTGATTGAGAGATTGGGCACCAACTTGCCTATCGTGCTGCTTGATGCTCCTGTCTTCGACAATGATGCGGAAAGCAACCCTGACCCCCAAACGCTGGGGCTGACCTCACATCATCTGGCGTATGTCATCTATACCTCTGGCTCTACCGGCCAACCCAAAGGCGTAATGGTTGAACACGCCGGATTCAGAAATTACCTACAGTGGGGGCTAAGTCATTATGTAACGACCGAACAGACAGACAGCATTGTGTCATCACCTTTTGCTTTTGATGCCACCGTCTCCAGTCTTTATTTACCTCTGCTTTGTGGCGGCAAAGTGCACCTTATCCGTGAAGGCCAGACACTGACTGAGTTGGTGCCTGCTCTGTTATCCCTCTCTATGGCATCCACTACGCTGGTTAACGTTACCCCGACCCTTTTCGCCGCAATGGGTCAGGGATTACTGGCAGCAAAACGGACTTGTCCTGCCCATTGTTTTATCGTTGGGGGGGAAATGCTCTCTCAATCTGTGGTCGAACTTTGGCGTGATCTGTCACCAGAATCACGCATTATCAACGAATATGGCCCAACCGAAACGGTGGTGGGTTGCATCACATTTGATATTCATCAGCAGGATAGTATCGTTGATAACATTCCCATCGGAAAACCGATCGCCAACACCCGAATTTATATTCTGGATGCACACGGTCAGCCCGTACCTCTTGGAGTGAGCGGTGAAATTTACATTGGTGGTGCAGGTGTGTCCCGCGGTTACCTGAACCGGCCTGAACTCACCGCTGAGCGCTTCCTCGCCGATCCATTCTCGTCGGAGCCAGACGCCCGCATGTACAAAACCGGCGACCTCGGTCGCTGGTTGCCCGATGGCAATATTGAGTATCTCGGTCGCAACGATTTTCAGGTCAAGATACGCGGTTTCCGCATTGAATTAGGCGAAATTGAGACGCGGCTGGTTGCTTGTGAAGGCGTCAAGGATGCTGTAGTGATCGCCCGTGAAGAAGAACAGGGTGATAAGCGTTTGGTTGCTTACCTCATTCCACAATCGGGAGTCACTCTCAATCCCGCCAGCCTGCGTGAACAACTAAGTTCCAATTTGATGGAACACATGCTCCCCAGTGCCTTTGTCACACTGGCGTCCTTCCCCCTAACCCCCAATGCCAAGCTGGATCGCAAGGCGCTGCCAGCACCGGATTTATCAGCCGTGGCGGTACAAGATTATGTTGCCCCTGTGGGCGACATAGAAATCGCCTTAGCGCAGATTTGGCAAGATTTGTTAAGGTTAGAACAAGTTGGTCGTCACGATAACTTCTTCGAACTCGGTGGCCATTCGCTGCTTGCTGTCCAACTGGTCGCACATGTACACCAGAAGTTGGCACGGGATTTGTCACTCCAGCAACTCTTTGATCAACCCATTTTGATGCATTTGGCTCAAACACTCACCGGTGCTTCAACAATGGCTCAGATAGTGATCCCGGTCGCTGATCGCAGCCAGTCGTTGCCCCTGTCCTTTGCTCAACAAAGGCTCTGGTTTCTGGGGCAACTCGATCCGGCTGCCAGTCTGGCTTATCATATTCCTGTGGCACTGCGCCTGACAGGTCAGCTTAATCGCCATGCCTTAACCCGGGCATTTGACCATCTGGTCGCCCGCCATGAAAGCTTGCGTACCCGCTTTGTGCTGGTTTCCGGCCAACCTTGCCAAAAGATTGATCCGGCCGATATTGGCTTTGCCCTGACTTATCAGGATCTGCGCGCATTAACATCTGAAGCACGTATCAACCGTATTGCAGAATTAATGGCACTCGACACGCAAACACCTTTTGACTTGACCCAAGGTCCGCTGTTCCGCGGCCACTTGCTGCAACTGGCAGATAAAGAGCATGCCTTGCTGCTCACGCAACATCATATTATTTCTGATGGCTGGTCCGTCGGTGTGCTGATACATGAACTCAGTGTGCTTTATCACGCCCTCCTTGACGGTCAAGATACACCTTTACCACCACTGCCCATTCAGTATGCCGACTATGCCATCTGGCAACGTAACTGGCTACAAGAAGCGGCGCTCACGGCACAACGTGATTTCTGGTGCACCCAACTTGCAGGAGCGCCGGCTTTACTGACTCTTCCGACCGACCGACCGCGCCCGGCAGTACAATCCTTTGTTGGTAGCCGAGTTCCTGTGCACATTGATGCAAGCTTATTGGACTCACTGAAAAAACTGGGACTGCGCCATCACACCACGTTATTTATGACAGTGCTCAGTGCCTGGAGCCTTGTACTGTCACGACTCAGTGGGCAGGATGATATCGTTATCGGTACGCCGGTTGCTAATCGCCCACACCATAAACTTGAAGGATTGATTGGTTTCTTTGTTAACACGCTGGCTTTACGCATCACCTTTAATGATGATCTTAGTGTGGCCGATCTGCTGGCTCAGGTTCGGGAACGGGCACTGGCCGCTTATGCCCATCAAGATTTACCCTTTGAGCAAGTGGTAGAAGCACTCCAGCCCGAACGCAATCTAGGCTATAGCCCGATTTTCCAAGTAATGCTGGCTTTAGACAATACGCCTACCCAGACGCTGGCATTTTCTGATATCCAATGTTCACCTATTGAGCAAGTGTATCCCAGCGCTCACTTTGATTTAACCTTGTCATTGTCCGAAACCGAGTCTGGTCTGATCGGTGAGCTGGAATATGTCACCGATTTATTCGATACCGCAACTGTTGAACGAATAGTCGGTTATTTCAATAATGTACTGACCGCTATGGTGGTAGATGAAACGGCGGCGGATGAAACCCAACGGATTGCCACGTTGCCGATGCTACCTGCATCAGAACGACAACAACTGCTGGTGGACTTCAATGCCACTCAGGTAGATTTCCCGCAAGAGGCCTTGATCCACCAACTGTTTGAAACACAGGCGGAACAGCATCCTCAGGCTATCGCCGTTGCCTTTGAGGAACAGACTCTGAGCTATAGTGAATTAAACCACCGCGCCAATCAGTTAGCACATTACCTGATTGCGCTGGGGGTACAGCCGGATGATCGGGTCGCCATTTGTGTCGAACGCAGTCTGGAGATGGTGGTGGGATTACTGGGTATCCTCAAGGCAGGAGCGGCCTATGTGCCGCTCGATCCGGCCTATCCAGCCGAACGACTGACCTTTATGTTGGATGATGCCGCCCCAGTGGCGTTACTTACCCAAACGTCGTTAGTTGGGACACTGAGCGGTGACCGACCTACTGTACTGCTTGACACCTTAGTCCTCGATGACTATGCAATAAGTAATCCTGATGCCTGTGTGCTGGGGTTAACCTCACGCCATCTGGCTTATGTTATCTACACATCTGGCTCTACTGGTCTGCCCAAAGGGGTGATGGTTGAGCATCGTGGTCTGTACAACCTGACTCAGGCACAAATTGAAGCCTTTCATATCACGGCTAACACCCGACTATTGCAATTTGCTTCTTTTAGTTTTGATGCCTGCATCTCTGAAATTGCCACCACACTGTGTCAAGGAGCCTGTCTGGTTCTGGCATCCCGTGAAGCGCTATTACCCGGTGAAGCTCTGATGACGACATTGAAAACTCAGGCGATCACTCATGTAACCCTGCCACCTGTTGCAGCCAGCGCATTAACGCCGGATGCTGAATTACCTGACCTGACCATTTTGGTGCTGGCCGGTGAAGCTTGTTCATCATCGTTGATCAAGCGTTGGGCAACCGACCAACGTATCATCATCAATGCTTATGGACCGACAGAATCCACTGTGTGTGCAACGCTTTCCCCATGTGATATTCAGGATGAAAGAGTCCCCCCGATAGGTCGGCCTATTGCGAATACTCAAATTTATATTCTGGATACACAAGGTCAACCCGTTCCGTTCGGTGTGGCGGGAGAAATTTATATCGGCGGTGTTGGTATTGCCCGTGGTTATCTCAATCGCCCTGAACTCACTGCCGAACGCTTCCAGACCGATCCGTTTTCTTCGGAGCCAGATGCCCGCATATACAAAACCGGCGACCTCGGCCGCTGGCGCCCCGATGGCAATATTGAATACCTCGGCCGTAACGATTTTCAGGTCAAGTTGCGTGGCTTCCGCATTGAGTTGGGGGAAATCGAGGCAAGACTCACGCAATGTGATGGCATACGTGAGGCAGTAGTGGTTGCGCGCGAAGATGAGCCGGGGCAGAAACGGCTGGTAGCTTATCTGCGACCAGAGGAAGGGGTTGAATTAGTGCCCGCTGATTTGCGTCAGCAACTCACCCAACACCTCACGGACTATATGCTGCCCAGCGCCTTTGTCACCTTAGAGACTTTCCCGCTCACCCCTAACGGTAAACTCGATCGTAAGGCCCTGCCGGCTCCTGATGTATCGGCGATTGTCACGCGCGACTATGAAGCTCCCGTCGGGGAGACCGAAATCGCTTTGGCGCAGATTTGGCAAAAACTATTGAATTTGAAACAGGTCAGCCGTCATGACCATTTCTTTGAACTCGGTGGTCATTCGCTGATGATTGTCAGCCTGATCGAAGAGTTACGCCATCTGGGCTGGCAACTTGATGTTCGCAGCGTATTTGTTGCGCCGATCCTCGTTGATATGGCTCTGGCTATCCAGTGTGAAGTCAGCACCTTTGTCGTGCCCCCTAATCGTATTCCCGAAGATTGCACGGCTATCACACCCGATATGCTGCCTTTAGTCTCACTTTCCCAAACTGAGATTGACACCATCGTTGAACAGATCCCAGGTGGCGCAAGTAATGTTCAGGATATCTATCCGCTGGCTCCCTTGCAGGAAGGGATCCTGTTCCATCATCTGTTACAGACACAGGGGGATAATTATCTACAGCAAAGCTTGCTCGCGTTCAATACCCGTGAGCGCCTTGATGACTTTTTAGCGGCGCTGCAACACGTCATCGACCGGCATGACATCCTGCGCACCGCCATTTATTGGCAGGGACTGGAACAGCCAGTTCAGGTGGTCTGGCGTCAGGCACCGCTCACAATCCGTGAATTTACCCCTGCCACAATGGACGATATTCCGGCGCAATTACTGGCTCACACGGATCCACGCCGGCACCGTATCGATCTGAACCACGCCCCGCTGTTTGCTGCTGATATCGCCCATGATCCGGCACAAAATGAATGGTTACTGGCACTGCGCTTCCATCATCTGGTCAGTGACCATATGACTCTGGAACTGATTTTTGCGGAAATGGCGCTCATCTTGCAGGCAGATACAGAGAAATTGCCGGCGGTATTGCCTTACCGCAACTTTATCGCTCAAACCTTAAATACACCAACCGCCGAGCATGAAGCTTATTTCCGCGCCCGACTGGCGGATATTGACGAACCCACGGCGCCGTTTGGGGTAATTGACGTAAAAATTGGCAATGACCTCGTCACTAAAGCACACCTCTCTATCGCACCAGCTCTGGCCAAAGCTATCCGCACTCAGGCGCGTCGTTTAGGTGTCAGCCCAAGTGTCCTGTTCCATGTTGCGTGGGCACGAGTGCTGGCACACACCTGTGGCCGCGATGACGTGGTATTTGGCTCCGTGCTACTGGGTCGCTTGCAAGGGGGCGCAGGATCTGATCGCATACTGGGCATGTTTATCAATACCCTGCCCCTGCGTATTTCTCTGGATGGGCGCACGGTACAAGAAACCGTGCAGGAAACCTATCAAAATCTGACTACCTTACTGGAGCATGAGCAGACTCCGTTAGTGCTGGCACAGCGGTGTAGCGGCGTGGAGCAACCCATGCCACTGTTCAGTACCTTACTGAATTATCGTCATAGTTCATCAGGTGAAACCGAGGCGGTTGATACCATCTGGGCAGGCATACGTGTTTTATCCGCAGAAGAGCGCACTAACTATCCTGTCTCCTTATCAGTGGATGACTTAGGGGATGATTTCCTGCTAACAGCTCTGACCGTCACCGATATTGTGCCAGAACAAATCAACGCCTATCTGGCGACGGCCATAAGCGGTTTAGTGGATGCCTTAGTGCATAATCCGCAACAAGCGATCCAAAATATCCCCGTCTTACCGGCATCAGAACGCCAACAACTGCTGGTGGATTTCAATGCTACTCAGGCCGATTTCCCGCAAGAGACGCTTATCCACCAACTGTTTGAGGCACAGGCCGCACAGCATCCCGAAGCCATCGCCCTTGTCTTTGAGGCGCAAACGCTCAGCTATGGTGAATTAAACCACCGTGCCAACCAGTTGGCGCATTATCTGATTACGTTAGGGGTGCGGCCGGATGATCGGGTCGCCCTCTGTGCCGAGCGCAGTCCGGAGATGGTGATCGGCTTACTGGCTATCCTCAAAGCTGGCGGGGCTTATGTGCCGCTTGATCCGGCTTATCCGGCCGAACGGTTGGTCTATATGCTGGAAGATGCGGCTCCTGTGGCTTTACTGACCCAGACGAAATTAGCCAAATCAGAGTGGCTCACTCAGTTTAATGCCTTGCCCACGGTCTTACTGGATAACCCCGAACCGCGCCTGACAACACAACCGACTGGCAATCCAGAGCCTCACGCTTTGGGGTTAGCATCACGCCATCTGGCCTATGTGATTTATACTTCCGGTTCAACGGGGCAACCCAAAGGGGTGATGATCGAACATCAAAGCCTGTGCAACCTGATAGCCACCCAGCAACCTACCCTGTCACTTACCGCTGACAGTCGCGTCTTGCAGTTCGCCTCAAATAGCTTCGATGCCAGTATTTGGGAATGTTGCATGGCCTTAATGGCGGGTGCCCGCCTCTGTCTCGCCCAACGTGCCAGCCTATTGCCCGGCGCTATCCTGTCCGGTTACTTAGCAGATCAGGCCATCAGCCACGTTCTTTTGTCACCGACCGCGTTGGCTGCGATGGATTCCCTGCCCGATACCCTGCAAACCTTGCTGGTGGGGGGGAAGCGTGTCCGCCAACCTTAGTCAAACGCTGGTCATCAGGGCGGCAGATGCTCAATGCCTATGGGCCAACGGAAATCACGGTCTGTGCCACACTTTATTCATGTGCCTCTTCCGATGGCAGTTCAGCAGATAATCCGCCCCCGATTGGTCGCCCGATTGCCAATACCCGAATTTATATTCTGGATGCACACGGCCAGCCCGTCCCTCGTGGTGTGGCAGGGGAAATTTATATTGCCGGCGCCGGCGTAGCCCGCGGTTATCTGAACCGCCCCGAACTCACCGCGGAGCGCTTCCTCGCCGATCCATTCTCGTCGGAGCCAGACGCCCGCATGTACAAAACCGGCGACCTCGGCCGCTGGCTGCCCGATGGCAATATTGAATATCTGGGGCGCAATGATTTTCAGGTCAAGCTGCGCGGCTTCCGTATCGAACTGGGGGAAATCGAGTCCAGACTCACCCAATGTGACGGCGTGCGTGAGGCGGTAGTGATTGCACGCGAAGATGAGCCGGGGCAGAAACGGCTGGTAGCCTACCTGCAACCAGAGGAAGGGGTTGAATTGATACCCGCGGAACTGCGTCAGCAACTCACCCAATACCTCACGGACTATATGCTGCCCAGTGCCTTTGTGACCTTAGAGGCTTTCCCGCTGACCCCCAACGGCAAACTTGACCGGCAGGCTCTGCCTGCACCGGATTCATCTGCCGTTGTCACTCAGGGTTATGAACCCCCTCAAGGCCGGATAGAAACCGCGTTGGCACAAATCTGGCAAGAGCTGTTAGGGCTGGAGCGTATCAGTCGCCACGACACCTTCTTTGAACTCGGCGGCCACTCGCTAATGGTCGTCAGACTGATCACACGCATACAAGAACAATTTCGGGTCAATATCCCCCTGACTGAATTATTCACATCGCCCACATTGGCGGTGCAGGCCAACGTCATTTTTTCCGCCCAAATGAATGTGGTCGGGGAAAACGAACTGGCATCTATCCAAGACGATCTTAACTCTCTGTCGGCAGAAGAACTGATGGCAATTTTAGGCGGGGAAGTGCCCCGCGGAGGCAGTAAATAATGACAAAGATTAATATGAGTATTGATGACTTGAAACGTGCGGTACTGGAAAAAAGAATTGAAGAACAACTGAAAGCCCGTGGGGATCAACCGCAATTATTTATCAAACCCGCTGATAGACATCAGTCTTTGCCACTCTCTTTTGCCCAACAACGGCTGTGGTTTATCAGTCAGCTCGATCCGGCGGCCAGTCAGGCTTATCACCTGCCTGTGACATTACGTCTCACGGGTCAGCTCGACCACCACGCCCTGAAAATCTCACTTGACCGCCTGATAGCACGCCATGAAAGTCTGCGTACCCGCTTTGTCCTGAACGAAGGCCAGCCCTGCCAGCATATCGATCCGGCTGACATCGGTTTTGCCCTGTCTTACCATGACCTGCGCCCGCTCGATCCGGCCTTACATACCCAACGTGTTGCCGAGCTCATTGATCTCGAAGCACAGGCGCCCTTCGATTTTTCCCAGGGTCCACTGATCCGTGGCCAATTGTTGCAGTTGACGGACGAAGAGCATGTGCTGTTGCTGACCCTGCATCACATTATCACTGACGGCTGGTCTGTCGGTGTTTTGGTGCAAGAACTGGGCACCTTTTATCGTGCGGCTCTGGATGGTCATGATGATCTTTTGCCTCCCCTGCCGATTCAGTATGTGGATTATGCTATCTGGCAGCAGGAGCAGCAACAAAGTGCTGCCTTCACTGAACAACGGGATTTCTGGTGCGCCCAGCTTGCAGACGCACCGGCCTTACTCACCCTGCCCACAGATCGGCCACGCCCCAAAGTACAAACCTATGTGGGCAACCGAGTGCCTGTGCATATTAATGCGGATTTATTGGTGGCACTGAAAAAATTGGGGCAGCGCCATCACACTTCGTTATTTATGACGGTACTCAGTGCCTGGAGTCTTGTACTGGCTCGGCTCAGTGGGCAGGATGATATTGTTATCGGCACGCCTGTTGCTAACCGCCCGCACCATGAACTTGAAGGATTAATCGGTTTCTTCGTCAATACCCTGGCTCTGCGTGTCACTTTCCATGATGATTTTTGTGTGGCCGATTTGCTGGCTCAGGTGCGGGGACAGGCACTCGCCGCCTATGCTCATCAAGATCTGCCTTTTGAGCAGGTGGTGGAAGCACTCCAGCCTGAACGTAGTTTAAGCTACAATCCCATCTTTCAGGTAATGCTGGCCTTAAACAACACACCTGCCCAAGAATTGATCCTACCGGGTTTGCAACTGGCGACGATACCTCAGGAACTGTGTAGTGCACATTTTGATTTAACGTTATCACTGAGTGAAACCGAGGCCGGGCTGGCCGGTGAGCTGGAATATGCCACCGATTTATTCGACACCACGACCATTGAACGGATGGTCGGTTACTTAACCAATGTGCTGACCGCCATGGCGGCGGATGAAACTCAGCTTATTACCACGTTGCCGCTATTGCCGGCATCCGAACGCCAACAACTGCTGGTGGATTTCAATGCCACGCACGCTGATTTCCCGCAAGAAGCATTGATCCACCAACTGTTTGAGGCACAAGCCGCACAACATCCCGATACCCTGGCTGTCGTCTGTGAAGACCAGACACTGAGCTATGGTGAATTAAACCACCGTGCTAATCAGTTGGCGCATTATCTGATTGCTTTGGGAGTACGGCCGGATGATCGGGTGGCGATTTGCACTGAGCGCAGTCTGGATACTATCGTAGGCTTGCTGGCTATCCTTAAGGCCGGAGGCGCTTATGTCCCGCTCGATCCGGCCTATCCTGCCGAGCGGTTGGCTTTTATGCTCGATGATGCCGCGCCGGTGGTACTACTGACCCAAACCACCCAGTCCGATAAACTGCACGGCACTGTACCTGCAACGGTGCCTGTCATCATGCTTGATACTCTGGAAATGTCACTGGCGACACAGCCGGCTCACAATCCACAAGCCCACACCTTAGGACTGACATCACACCATCTGGCCTATATCATTTACACATCCGGCTCGACGGGACAGCCCAAAGGGGTGATGGTCGAGCACCGTAATGTCCTTCGTCTTATCATTAATAGCGGGTTTGCTGATATTGCCCAGAGTGACTGTGTGGCTCATTGTGCCAATGTCGCGTTTGATGCCTCAACCTGGGAAATCTGGTCTGCCCTGCTCAATGGGGCACGCCTGCAAGTGGTGCCACAATCGGTGCTGCTCGAACCGGTGCGTTTCTGTCATGTACTGATAAAAGGACAAGTCACGGCACTTTGGTTAACAGCCGGCTTATTTAACGAATATCTGGATAATCTCATCCCCCTGTTTGGACAATTACGTTACCTGCTTGTCGGCGGGGATGTCCTTGACCCAAGTAAGATACAACAAGTGCAGTTGGCGGTGTCCCAGCCCGCTCACCTGATAAATGGGTATGGTCCAACGGAAACCACAACATTTGCCACTACCTATGCGATTACATCCCCCGTTGATGTCACCCACTCTATTCCTGTCGGCCGGCCGATTGCCAATACCCAGATTTATATTCTGGATACGCATGGTCAACCTGTTCCTGTCGGTGTAACGGGTGAAATCCATATCGCGGGGGACGGCGTAGCTCGTGGTTATTTAAATCGCCCAGAACTTACCGCTGAACGCTTCCTTGTCAATCCGTTCTCGTCGGAGCCAGACGCCCGTATGTACAGAACCGGCGACCTCGGCCGCTGGTTACCCGATGGCAATATCGAATATCTGGGGCGCAATGATTTTCAGGTCAAGCTGCGCGGCTTCCGTATCGAGCTGGGGGAAATCGAGTCCAGACTCACCCAATGTGACGGCGTGCGTGAGGCGGTAGTGATTGCACGCGAAGATGGATCTGGTCAGAAACAGTTGATCGCTTATCTGCGACCAGAGGAAGGGGTTGAATTGGTGCCCACTGATTTGCGCCAGCAACTGGCGCAGCATCTGGCTGATTATATGCTGCCCAGTGCCTTTGTGACCTTAGAGGCTTTCCCTCTGACCCCGAATGGCAAGCTTGACCGGCAGGCGCTACCGGCTCCCGATTTATCGGCAGTCGTGGTGCGCAGCTATGAAGCCCCCGTCGGGGAAACCGAAATCGCACTGGCGCAGATTTGGCAAGATTTGCTAGGACTGGAACAAGTTGGTCGTCACGATCATTTCTTTGAACTCGGTGGCCATTCGTTGATGATTGTCAGTCTGATCGAAGAGCTGCGCCATCTGGGTTGGCAGCTCGAAGTTCGTAGTGTATTCGCCTCACCTGTTCTCACCGATATGGCGCTGGCTATCCAGCATGAAGCCAGTACCTTTATCGTACCCCCCAACCTTATTCCCGCAGGTTGCACGGCTATCACCCCCGAGATGCTGTCGTTGGTTTCGCTCTCCCAAAGCGAAATTAATACCATCGTTGGGCAGATCACTGGCGGCGCGAATAATGTTCAGGATATCTACCCCCTCGCCCCGTTGCAGGAAGGGATCTTGTTCCACCATCTGTTACAGACACAGGGGGATACCTATCTATTGCAGAGCCTGCTTGCTTTCGATTCCCGCAACCGCCTCGATAGCTTTTTAGATGCCCTGCAACAGGTGATTAACCGCCATGACATTCTGCGCACCTCCATCTTCTGGCAAGGACTGGAAAAACCGGTTCAAGTGGTCTGGCGTCAGGCTCCGCTGAGTGTCCGTGAGTTCACCCCTGCCACAATGGACGCTATTCCGGCACAGTTACAGGCTTATACCGATCCGCGCCAGCACCGTATTAATTTGAATCATGCCCCCCTCTTTGCCGCCGATATCGCCCATGATCCGGTACAGAATGAGTGGCTGCTGGCTTTGCGTTTCCATCATTTGGTCAGTGACCATATGACACTGGAGCTGATTTTGGCGGAAATTGCCCGGATACTTCAGGGCAAGACAAAAACACTGCCCACGATGCTGCCTTACCGCAACTTTATTGCCCAGACATTAAGTGTGCCCGCAGCAGAGCATGAAGCCTATTTCCGCGCCCAACTGGCGGATATTGATGAACCCACCGCGCCCTTTGGGATACTCAGCGTACCCAGCGATAATCGTGCTATCGCCGAACATCGTCTTCCAATTGACGCCACTCTGGCGAAAGCCATTCGCTCTCAGGCACGCCGGCTGGGAGTCAGCCCCAGTATCCTGTTCCATGTAGGCTGGGCGCAGGTATTGGCTAAGACCAGTGGCCGCGATGATGTGGTATTTGGCTCGGTATTATTGGGTCGCTTGCAAGGCGGTGCGGGTGCCAATCAAATACTGGGGATGTTTATCAATACCCTGCCCCTGCGTATCTCTCTGAACGGGCGCACGGTGAGCAAAATTGTGCAGGAAACCTATCACAATCTGACCGCCTTGCTGGAGCATGAGCAGGCGCCGTTAGTGCTGGCACAGCGGTGCAGTGGCGTGGAGCAACCCATGCCGCTGTTTAGTACCCTGCTCAATTATCGTCATAGCCCATCGGACAAAACCGAAGCGGTTGAAACCATCTGGACAGGCATACGTACTTTGACCTCAGAGGAAAACACTAACTATCCCATTACCCTGTCAGTGGATGATTTAGGGGACGGCTTCCAACTGACCGCCCAGACTGTCACGGAAATCGCACCAGAACGGATCACCGCCTATCTGGCCACTGCTATAAGTAGTTTGATCGATGCTCTGGTTCACAATCCACAGCAAAGGCTCCGCGATATTCCCATCTTACCGGCGGCAGAGCGGCAACAAGTGCTAACAAATTTCAACGCGACTCAAACCGATTTCCCACAAGAAGCACTAATCCACCAATTAGTCGAAGAACAGGCTGCAACAACGCCCAGCGCAATAGCAGTAGTGTGTGACGATCAATCTCTCAGCTATGAGGAGTTGAACCGCTATGCTAATCGTCTGGCTCACTACTTGATTGAACTGGGTGTACATCCTGATGATCGGGTAGCGATTTGTGTCGAACGCAGTCTGGAAATGGTGGTCGGATTACTCGCCATCCTCAAGGCCGGTGGCGCTTATGTCCCTCTCGACCCAGCCTACCCAACCGATCGGTTGGCATATATGCTTGAAGATGCTGCCCCTGTGGTTTTACTGACTCAGGCCACGTTACACGATAAACTTGACAGCACCTTACCTGTGATCTTACTGGATAACATCCTTAATAGCCCTGAGCCATTCCTGGCAACACAATTCCTGGCAACACAATCGACTGACAATCCAGATACTCAGGCTTTGGGGCTGACATCACGCCATTTGGCCTATGTCCTCTACACTTCTGGTTCAACGGGATTACCCAAAGGGGTGATGAATGAGCATCGCGGTGTGGTTAATCGTTTACTCTGGGCACAGGAGGCTTATCAATTAACTCCGCAAGATCGCGTCTTACAAAAAACGCCATTTAGTTTTGATGTTTCCGTTTGGGAGTTTTTCCTTCCCCTGATGTTTGGAGCACAATTAGTCATGGCTCGCCCTGGCGGGCACAAAGAACCGCACTATTTATTGGAAGAAATAGAAAACCGCCATATTACAACGATCCATTTTGTGCCTTCTATGTTGCAAATTTTCCTTCATTACATTCCGGCCGGACGTTGTCTTTCTCTGCGCCAAATTTTATGTAGCGGGGAAGCGCTGCCCTATGCCTTGCAACAACACTGTCTGTCTCACTTACCTCACAGTGAACTGCATAATTTATATGGACCAACGGAAGCGGCTATTGATGTGACCGCCTGGAAATGTGTTCCAGATCGCCATACCGGACAAGTACCGATTGGGCATCCTATTTCTAATATCCAAATCTATATTCTCGATACCCGCGGGGAAATCGTTCCAATTGGTGTGGCGGGTGAAATTTATATCGGGGGGGTGGGTGTTGCCCGTGGCTATCTCAATCGCCCTGAGTTGACAGCGGAACGCTTTGTTCCCGATCCATTCTCAATCACACCTCATGCCCGCATGTACAAAACCGGCGACCTCGGCCGCTGGCTGCCCGATGGCAATATCGAATACCTCGGCCGCAATGATTTTCAGGTCAAGCTGCGCGGCTTCCGCATCGAACTGGGAGAAATCGAGTCCAGACTCACCCAATGCGACGGCGTGCGTGAGGCGGTGGTACTGGCTCGCGAAGATGACTCCGGTCAGAAACGGCTGGTGGCCTATTTGCGACCAGAAGAAGGGGTTGAATTAGTGCCCGCTGATTTGCGTCAGCAACTCACTCAGCACCTCGCTGACTATATGGTGCCCAGTGCCTTTGTGATCTTAGCCTCTTTCCCGCTCACCCCTAACGGCAAACTCGACCGTCAGGCTCTGCCTGCTCCTGATTTATCGGCAGTCGTGGCGCGCCGCTATGAAGCCCCCGTCGGGGAGACCGAAATCGCCCTGGCACAAATTTGGCAAAAACTCTTGAGCCTGAAACAGGTCGGTCGCCATGACCACTTCTTTGAGCTCGGTGGCCATTCGCTGATGATTGTCAGTCTGGTCGAAGAGCTGCGTCAACTGGGCTGGCAGCTCGAAGTTCGCAGTGTATTCGCCTCACCAATCCTCACCGATATGGCTCTGGCTATCCAGCATGAGGTCAGCACCTTTGTCGTGCCCCCCAACCGTATTCCCGAAGATTGCACAGCCATCACTCCTGATATGCTACCGTTGGTTTCGCTCTCCCAAAGCGAAATTAATACTATCGTTGAGCAAATCCCAGGCGGTGCACGTCATATACAGGATATCTATCCCCTGTCTCCCTTGCAGGAGGGCATCCTGTTCCATCATCTGTTACAGACACAGGGGGATAATTATCTGCTACGAAGTTTGCTCGCTTTCGCTACCCGTGATCGTCTCGATAGCTTTTTGGATGCACTGCAACAGATCATCAACCGCCATGACATCCTGCGCACCGCCATTTATTGGCAGGGACTGGAACAGCCAGTTCAGGTGGTCTGGCGTCAGGCACCGCTCACAATCCGTGAATTTACCCCTGCCACAATGGACGATATTCCGGCGCAATTACTGGCTCACACGGATCCACGCCGGCACCGTATCGATCTGAACCACGCCCCGCTGTTTGCTGCTGATATCACCCATGATCCGGCACAAAATGAATGGTTACTGGCATTGCGCTTCCATCATCTGGTCAGTGACCATATGACTCTGGAGCTGATTTTTGCGGAAATTGCACTTATCTTGCAGGCAAATACGGAGAAATTGCCGGCGGTATTGCCTTATCGCAACTTTATCGCTCAAACCTTAAATACACCAACCGCCGAGCATGAAGCTTATTTCCGCGCCCGACTGGCGGATATTGACGAACCCACGGCGCCGTTTGGGGTACTTGATGTACAAACTGACAACGACCTTGTTACTAAAGCACATCTCACTATCACTCCCGATCTGGCAAAAGATATCCGCATTCAGGCGCGTCGTTTAGGTGTCAGCCCTAGTGTCCTGTTCCATGTTGCCTGGGCACAAGTGCTGGCACACACCTGTGGCCGCGATGATGTAGTGTTTGGCTCCGTGCTACTGGGTCGCCTGCAAGGCGGTGCGGGTGCCGGCCAAACATTGGGGATGTTTATCAACACCCTGCCTCTGCGTATCTCTCTAAGCGGGCGCACGGTACAAGAAACCGTGCAGGAAACCTATCATAATCTGACTACCTTACTGGAGCATGAGCAGGCGCCGTTAGTGCTGGCACAGCGGTGTAGCGGCGTGGAGCAACCCATGCCACTGTTCAGCACCTTATTCAATTATCGTCATGGCCCATCGGGTGAAACCGAAGTGGTTGATACCATCTGGGCGGGTATACGTATTTTGACCGCAGAGGAACACACTAACTATCCCATTACCTTGTCAGTGGATGATTTAGGGGACGGTTTCCAATTAACAGCTCTGACCGTCACCGATATTGTGCCAGAACAAATCAACGCCTATCTGGCGACGGCCATCAGTGGTTTAGTGGATGCCTTAGTGCATAATCCGCAACAAGCGATCCGAGATATCCCCGTCTTACCGGCATCAGAACGCCAACAACTGCTGGTGGATTTCAATGCTACTCAAGCCGATTTCCCGCAAGAGGCGCTTATCCACCAACTGTTTGAGGCACAGGCCGCGCAGCATCCCGAAGCCATCGCCGTTGTCTTTGAGGCGCAAACGCTCAGCTATGGTGAATTAAACCACCGTGCCAACCAGTTGGCGCATTATCTGATTACGTTAGGGGTGCGGCCGGATGATCGGGTCGCCCTCTGTGCCGAGCGCAGTCCGGAGATGGTGATCGGCTTACTGGCTATCCTCAAAGCTGGCGGGGCTTATGTGCCGCTTGATCCCGCTTATCCGGCCGAACGGTTGGTCTATATGCTGGAAGATGCGGCACCTGTGGCTTTACTGACCCAGGCGGAATTAGCCAAATCAGAGTGGCTCACTCAGTTTAATGCCTTGCCCACGCTCTTACTGGATAACCCCGAACCGTGCCTGACAACACAACCGACTGGCAATCCAGAGCCTCACACTTTGGGGTTAGCATCACGCCATTTGGCCTATGTGATTTATACTTCCGGTTCAACGGGGCAACCCAAAGGGGTGATGATCGAACATCAAAGCCTGTGCAACCTGATAGCCACCCAGCAACCTACCCTGTCACTTACCGCTGACAGTCGCGTCTTGCAGTTCGCCTCAAATAGCTTCGATGCCAGTATTTGGGAATGTTGCATGGCCTTAATGGCAGGTGCCCGCCTCTGTCTCGCCCAACGTGCCAGCCTATTGCCCGGCGCTATCCTGTCCGGTTACTTAGCAGATCAGGCCATCAGCCACGTTCTCTTGTCACCGACCGCATTGGCTGCGATGGATTCCCTGCCCGATACCCTGCAAACCTTGCTGGTGGGGGGGGAAGCGTGTCCGCCAACTCTGGTCAAACGCTGGTCATCAGGGCGGCAGATGCTCAATGCCTATGGGCCAACGGAAATCACGGTCTGTGCCACACTTTATTCATGTGCCTCTTCCGATGGCAGTTCAGCAGATAATCCGCCCCCGATTGGCCGCCCGATTGCCAATACCCGAATTTATATTCTGGATGCACACGGTCAGCCCGTCCCTCGTGGTGTGGCAGGGGAAATTTATATTGCCGGCGCCGGCGTAGCCCGCGGTTATCTGAACCGCCCCGAACTCACCGCGGAGCGCTTCCTCGCCGATCCATTCTCGTCGGAGCCAGACGCCCGCATGTACAAAACCGGCGACCTCGGCCGCTGGCTGCCCGATGGCAATATTGAATATCTGGGGCGCAATGATTTTCAGGTCAAGCTGCGCGGCTTCCGTATCGAACTGGGGGAAATCGAGTCCAGACTCTCCCAATGTGACGGCGTGCGTGAGGCGGTAGTGATTGCACGCGAAGATGAGACGGGGCAGAAACAGTTAATCGCTTATCTGCGACCAGAGGAAGGGGTTGAATTGGTGCCCGCTGATTTGCGCCAACAACTGGCGCAGCATCTGGCTGACTATATGCTGCCCAGTGCCTTTGTGACCTTAGAGGCTTTCCCGCTCACCCCGAATGGTAAACTTGACCGTCAGGCGCTACCGGCTCCCGATTTATCGGCGATTGTCACTCGCGGCTATGAAGCCCCCGTCGGGGAAACCGAAATCGCTCTGGCACAGATTTGGCAAGATTTGCTAGGACTGGAACAAGTTGGTCGTCACGATCATTTCTTTGAATTGGGGGGACATTCCCTGCTTGCCGTCCAACTGACCGCACGAGTTCGTCAACTATTAGCTCGGGAGTTGCCGTTACAACAACTCTTTGAACAACCTGTTTTGACACAGTTAGCTCAAACACTCACTAACACTTCAACAATCACTCAGGTAACGATCCCTTTAGCTGAGCGCAACCAACCATTGCCCCTGTCCTTTGCCCAACAACGTTTATGGTTCCTGGGTCAACTCGATCCGGCGGCCAGTCTGGCTTATCATATCCCTGTGGCGTTACGTCTGACTGGCCGGCTTAATCGCCATGCCTTAACTCGTGCACTCGACCATTTGGTCACTCGACATGAAAGCTTACGCACCCGCGTTGTGCTGGTCTCAGGCCAACCTTGTCAGCACATCGATCCGGCTGACATTGGCTTTGCTCTAACCTATCAAGACTTGCGCCAGTTAGATCCGGCCTTACATACCCAACGTGTTACCGAACTCGCTAATCTTGAAGCACAGGTGCCCTTCGATTTTGCCCAAGGGCCGCTGATCCGCGGTCAACTACTGCAACTGGCAGACGAAGAGCATATCTTACTACTTACGCAACATCATATTATCTCTGATGGTTGGTCTATCGGTGTGCTGATCCATGAAATCAGTGTTCTTTATCGTGCCATCCTTGATGGTCAAGACAATCCTTTACCACCACTACCGATTCAATACGCCGATTATGCCGTCTGGCAGCGTGAATGGTTGCAAGAGGCTACTCTCGCTGCACAACACGATTTTTGGTGCACTCAGCTTGCAGGCGCGCCGGCCTTGCTCACCCTGCCCACGGATCGGCCACGCCCCGCGGTACAAACCTTTGTTGGTGACCGAGTTTCTGTACGCATCGATGTGGATCTATTAGCTGCACTGAAAGAGCTTGGACAGCGCCATAACACGACTTTGTTTATGACGGTACTCAGTGCCTGGAGTCTCGTGCTGGCTCGGCTCAGTGGGCAGGATGATATTGTTATCGGCACCCCAATCGCTAACCGCCCGCACCATGAGCTTGAAGGACTAATCGGTTTCTTCGTCAATACGCTGGCTCTGCGTGTCACTTTCCATGATGATTTTTGTGTGGCCGATTTGCTGGCTCAGGTGCGGGAACGGGCACTCGCCGCCTATGCTCATCAGGATTTACCCTTTGAGCAGGTGGTGGAAGCGCTCCAGCCCGAACGCAATCTAAGCTATAGTCCAATTTTTCAAGTAATGCTGACCTTAAACAACACCCCAACCCAGACGATAGTGTTACCCGAAATCCAATGCACACCTGTTGAACAGATGTATCCCAGCGCTCACTTTGATTTAACCTTGTCATTGATCGAAACCGAAGACGGTCTGCTAGGTGATTTGGAATATGCTACCGATTTATTCGACACCACGACCATTGAACGGATGGTCGGTTACTTAACCAATGTGCTGACCGCCATGACGGCGGATGAAACTCAGCTTATTACCACGTTGCCGCTATTACCGGCATCCGAATGCCAACAACTGCTGGTGGATTTCAATGCTACTCAAGCCGATTTCCCGCAAGAGGCGCTTATCCACCAACTGTTTGAGGCACAGGCCGCGCAGCATCCCGAAGCCATCGCCGTTGTCTTTGAGGCACAAACGCTCAGCTATGGTGAATTAAACCACCGTGCCAACCAGTTGGCGCATTATCTGATTACGTTGGGGGTGCGGCCGGATGATCGGGTCGCCCTCTGTGCCGAGCGCAGTCCGGAGATGGTGATCGGCTTACTGGCTATCCTCAAAGCTGGCGGGGCTTATGTGCCGCTTGATCCCACTTATCCGGCCGAACGGTTGGTCTATATGCTGGAAGATGCGGCTCCTGTGGCTTTACTGACCCAGACGAAATTAGCCAAATCAGAGTGGCTCACTCAGTTTAATGCCTTGCCCACGGTCTTACTGGATAACCCCGAACCGCGCCTGACAACACAACCGACTGGCAATCCAGAGCCTCACGCTTTGGGGTTAGCATCACGCCATCTGGCCTATGTGATTTATACTTCCGGTTCAACGGGGCAACCCAAAGGGGTGATGATCGAACATCAAAGCCTGTGCAACCTGATAGCCACCCAGCAACCTACCCTGTCACTTACCGCTGACAGTCGCGTCTTGCAGTTCGCCTCAAATAGCTTCGATGCCAGTATTTGGGAATGTTGCATGGCCTTAATGGCGGGTGCCCGCCTCTGTCTCGCCCAACGTGCCAGCCTATTGCCCGGCGCTATCCTGTCCGGTTACTTAGCAGATCAGGCCATCAGCCACGTTCTCTTGTCACCGACCGCGTTGGCTGCGATGGATTCCCTGCCCGATACCCTGCAAACCTTGCTGGTGGGGGGGAAGCGTGTCCACCAACTCTGGTCAAACGCTGGTCATCAGGGCGCCAGATGCTCAATGCTTATGGACCAACGGAAATCACGGTCTGTGCCACACTTTATTCATGTGCCTCTTCCGATGGCAGTTCAGCAGATAATCCGCCCCCGATTGGGCGCCCGATTGCCAATACCCGAATTTATATTCTGGATGCACACGGCCAGCCCGTCCCTCGTGGTGTGGCAGGGGAAATTTATATTGCCGGCGCCGGCGTAGCCCGCGGTTATCTGAACCGCCCCGAACTCACCGCGGAGCGCTTCCTCGCCGATCCATTCTCGTCGGAGCCAGACGCCCGTATGTACAGAACCGGCGACCTCGGCCGCTGGCTGCCCGATGGTCATCTCGACTACCTCGGCCGCAATGACTTTCAGGTCAAGCTGCGCGGCTTCCGTATCGAACTGGGGGAAATCGAGTCCAGACTCACCCAATGTGACGGCGTGCGTGAGGCGGTAGTGATTGCACGCGAAGATGAGACGGGGCAGAAACAGTTAATCGCTTATTTGCGACCAGAGGAAGGGGTTGAATTGATACCTGCGGAACTGCGCCAACAACTGGCTCAGCATCTGGCTGATTATATGCTGCCCAGTGCCTTTGTGACCTTAGAGGCTTTCCCGCTGACCCCGAATGGTAAACTTGACCGTCAGGCGCTACCGGCTCCCGATTTATCGGCGATTGTCACTCGCGGCTATGAAGCCCCCGTCGGGGAGACCGAAATCGCACTGGCACAGATTTGGCAAGATTTGCTAGGACTGGAACAAGTTGGTCGTCACGATCATTTCTTTGAACTCGGCGGTCATTCACTGATGATTATCAGTCTGGTCGAAGAATTACGTCATTTGGGCTGGCAAATCGAGGTTCGTAGTGTATTCGCCTCACCTGTCCTCACCGATATGGCGCTGGCTATCCAGCATGAAGCCAGCACCTTTATCGTGCCCCCCAACCTTATTCCCGCAGGTTGCACGGCTATCACCCCCGAGATGCTGTCGTTGGTTTCGCTCTCCCAAAGCGAAATTAATACCATCGTTGGGCAGATCACTGGCGGCGCGAGTAATGTTCAGGATATCTACCCCCTCGCCCCGTTGCAGGAAGGGATCTTGTTCCACCATCTGTTACAGACACAGGGGGATACCTATCTATTGCAGAGCCTGCTTGCTTTCGATTCCCGCAACCGCCTCGATAGCTTTTTAGATGCCCTGCAACAGGTGATTAACCGCCATGACATTCTGCGCACCTCCGTCTTCTGGCAAGGACTGGAAAAACCGGTTCAAGTGGTCTGGCGTCAGGCTCCGCTGAGTGTCCGTGAGTTCACCCCTGCCACAATGGACGCTATTCCGGCACAGTTACAGGCTTATACCGATCCGCATCAGCACCGTATTAATTTGAATCATGCCCCCCTCTTTGCCGCCGATATCGCCCATGATCCGGTACAGAATGAGTGGCTGCTGGCTTTGCGTTTCCATCATTTGGTCAGTGACCATATGACACTGGAGCTGATTTTGGCGGAAATTGCCCAGATACTTCAGGGCAAGACAAAAACACTGCCCACGATGCTGCCCTACCGCAACTTTATTGCCCAGACATTAAGTGTGCCCGCAGCAGAGCATGAAGCCTATTTCCGCGCCCAACTGGCGGATATTGATGAACCCACCGCGCCCTTTGGGATACTCAGCGTACCCAGCGATAATCGTGCTATCGCCGAACATCGTCTTCCAATTGACGCCACTCTGGCGAAAGCCATTCGCTCTCAGGCACGCCGGCTGGGAGTCAGCCCCAGTATCCTGTTCCATGTAGGCTGGGCGCAGGTATTGGCTAAGACCAGTGGCCGCGATGATGTGGTATTTGGCTCGGTATTATTGGGTCGCTTGCAAGGCGGTGCGGGTGCCAATCAAATACTGGGGATGTTTATCAATACCCTGCCCCTGCGTATCTCTCTGAACGGGCGCACGGTGAACGAAATTGTGCAGGAAACCTATCACAATCTGACCGCCTTGCTGGAGCATGAGCAGGCGCCGTTAGCGCTGGCACAGCGGTGCAGTGGCGTAGAACAACCGATACCGCTGTTTAGTACCCTGCTCAATTACCGCCATAGCCGGCCAAACACAAATGATACTGTCTGGGATGGCATACGCCCGTTGTTTTCTGAGGAGAGAACTAATTACCCGTTGACCCTTTCAGTGGATGACCTTGGGGAAGATTTCAGCATATCAGTCAAAGCCGTCGCGACAATTGATCCTGCCCGAATAGCGGATTATTTGGTCGCAACTATCAGCGGCCTGACCGAAGCCCTGATGAACGAACCCCAGCAGTCTGTTTTGGCGCTGTCAATTCTGCCTGCCACTGAATGCCAACAGCTACTGGCCGAATTCAACACCACCGAAATTGACTTTCCACAGAACAGCCTGATCCATGAATTGTTTGAGCAACAAGCAGCCCGCACGCCTGAAGCCACAGCCGTAATCTTCGAAGATCTGTCTTTCAGCTTCCGTGAACTGAATTGCCGTGCCAATCGTCTGGCGCATCAGCTAATCGCCATGGGAGTACGTCCTGATGATCGTGTGGCTCTCTGTGTTGAACGTAGTCTGGAAATGATGGTGGGACTGCTGGCTATCCTCAAAGCCGGCGGAGCCTATGTGCCACTGGACCCAGCTTATCCGGCTGAACGACTGGCTTACATGATAGACGATGCAGCACCAGTAGCCCTGCTTACCCAGTCTGCATTTGTTGAGATGCTGGATAGCAATCTACCCAGCCTATTACTTGATACTCAATTACCCTCTATCTTTGATGAAGAAGCGGAAAACAATCCCGATGCGCAAGCGCTGGGACTAACGCCACACCATCTGGCCTATGTGATTTACACTTCCGGTTCTACCGGACAGCCCAAAGGGGTGATGGTGACACACAGGAATGTCATCAATCTGCATACTGGATTGAATGCAGAACTCGCCCTCAACTCGCCGTATCGCATAGCCATGAATGCCAGTATTGTGTTCGATGCCTCAGTGAAAATCTGGCTCCAGTTACTTTCAGGTCACACATTGATTATCGTGCCTGAACAGATCCGTGCCGATAGTCAACAACTCTGGCGCTATTTTGCCCACCACCTTGTGGAGATGTTCGACTGCACGCCAGTGCAATTACAATGGCTGTTAGAGGCTGGATTGGGAACACGGGCAGGTTATCAACCCAAATTGGTGCTGATTGGTGGTGACACTATCCCCCTTTCCATGTGGTCCAGACTGCAAGACATAGAAACCACCCGCTTTATCAACGTTTACGGACCAACAGAATGTACGGTAGATGCCACGCTCTGTCCGATTGGTTTATCCTTGTCACAACCCAGCATTGGTCAACCGATAGCTAATACTCAGATCTATATTCTGGATACACAAGGCCAGTTACTGCCTCTTGGCGTTGTCGGTGAGATTTATATTGGGGGCACCGGTGTAGCTCGAGGCTATCTCAATCGCCCTGAGTTGACAGCGGAACGCTTTGTTCCCAACCCGTTCTCAACCACACCTCATGCCCGTATGTACAAAACCGGTGATCTGGGGCGCTGGCTGCCCGATGGCAATATCGAATACCTCGGCCGCAATGATTTTCAGGTCAAGCTGCGCGGTTTCCGTATCGAACTGGGAGAAATCGAGTCCAGACTCACCCAATGTGACGGCGTATGTGAAGCGGTAGTCATTGCCCGCGAAGACAAGCCGGGTCAGAAACGGCTGATCGCCTATCTGCGACCAGAGACAGGTGCTGAATTGGTGCCCGCGGAACTGCGCCAGCAACTGGCGCAGCATCTTGCGGACTATATGGTGCCCAGTGCCTTTGTCACTCTGGACACTTTCCCGCTCACCCCTAACGGCAAACTCGACCGTCAGGCTCTGCCTGCCCCCGATTTGTCCGCTTTCGTGGCGCGTGGCTATGAATCTCCCATCGGGGAGACAGAAAACGCGCTGGCTCAGATCTGGCAAAATTTACTGGGGTTGGAAAGGATCAGTCGCCATGATCATTTCTTTGAGCTTGGCGGGCACTCGCTGCTCTCTGTACAGTTGTTGAATCGCATGCGCGAACAAAACATGGAGATTTCACTCACTACCTTGTTCGCCCATCCAACCTTATGTGATCTGGCTCAGGCTGTTAAGGAGCACTTCGTCATGCCAGTATCTCCCTTTGAGGCAAATCCTGTACCACTCAATCCGACCGGCACTTCGCTACCTTTGTTCTTGGTTCACGAAACTTCCGGTGATCCACTGGTGTATTCTCCTTTGGTTACCCTGTTGCCACCTGAACTTCCGGTCTATGCCTTGCAGGCGCTCGGCATCCATACACTGGAGCGTCCTCCGGTGTCGATTGAAGAGCTGGCCACTTGCCATATTCAGGCCATCCGCCGTATCCAACCACAAGGGCCTTATCGTCTGATGGGATGGTCGATTGGTGGCTTGATTGCCTATGAGATAGCCCAGCAGTTAATAAGTGACGGTGAGACAATTGAGTTTCTCGGTATGATCGATTCCTATTATTATGCCTATAAAGAGAGTGGTGACTTCTCAACAACTACCGACCAATCTGTAAACAAGAAAGCAAGACAAATGGAATTGCTCATTAGCGCACTGCATGACCAAGGGATTATTGACGATGAGAAAGCGTTGGCGGAACTTCACAACCTCAGTAACGTGGAGCAGGTACTTGATCACTCTATTGAACACCAGTGGTTGCCGGCAGGTATCACGCGCGAAGATATTTTCCTGCGTATCTATACCGCCGAGATAATTTCACAGCTTGGTCAAGGGTACATCGCGCAAAAATCCGCCTTACCTGTCCACATCTATACTGCAGAAGAGTCAGTCAACGGCGATAATTGGCACGGCTGGCATGATATTGTCGGTCATGATTCGGTGCTCCACCCTATCGGCGGGACACATTTCTCCATCATGCATCCCCCTTTGCTAAACCAAATTGTGGATTCAATCACTGAAAATTTACGGGATATTCCTGCTTTCGACCCACTAGTTATTATTCAGCAGGGGTCTCCATCAGTATCGCCGCTATTTTGCCTGCCTGGTGCCGGTGCCAGCCCATCCAGTTTGCTCGAACTGTCCCTATCGTTCCCACAGCAACTTCCAATATATGTTTTACAGGCACGTGGGTTCACGATTGAGCATCATTTTCCTTACAGCAGTGTTGAAGGGGCTGCCCGTGCCTATATCCAGCATATCCGGCAAATCCAACCTCATGGCCCTTATCACCTGCTCGGTCACTCCTTTGGGGGTTGGATTGCCTTTGAAATAGCCTTGCAATTGCAAGCTGAAGGGGAACGGGTCTCCAGTCTTATTCTTATCGATACCGATGAGCCTGATCAGCAAGGAAATGCCCTCAAGTCGGTCAACCGTGTTGAGACAATAATGGAGTTAATTGATATCTACAATATGATATTAAACCAGCCTCTTCCGCTCGCCAGACAAGATTTTGATGATCTGGCGCCGGATGAACAAATTCAGCATTTGCATAGTGCTTTGGTTAAAGTCGGTCTTTTTCCGGCAAAAACACCAATATCAATGTTGCAAGGCATTGTTCGCGTTATGCAGGCTAATCTGAACACGGGCTATATACCTCGTACCCGTTATGAAGGGCTTATGCATCTGATTAACGCAGAGGAAGGTGATAAGGATGAAAGGAGGAGGCGTGAAACCCAGTGGCGCCTTCACGTAGCTGAACTCAATACGCTGGTTGTGCCCGGCAATCATATGACCATGTTATCCGCACCCTATGTCGGGCAATGGGTAACCAACCTATGGCAGAATTTGCATGTTCCTTATTGATAAATAAAGCTACTGAACCTTATGTGAGGGAAAAATATGACCGATATGATTAGTGACCCTAAAGAGGCAAACTATGCGGTATTTTCCTGACAATCTGAATCACGATGAAGCGACTAATGAGTCCGCAAAGTAATACCGCTCGCTTAAGTACGAGCGGTATTTTTATAAGGGTAACGTGGTGCTTTACAGAGCACTTGTCTTGGAATAGATTGGCGTTTCTTAGACTCGACGGAGGTGTAAATCCTCAAATATAATTTTAAAAACGGATCACTTCTGAGTGGTAGCATATATACACTGGCTTGGATCACTCATACAGGCGTTGTATTTGCTCCTTTCACAAAAAGGATTCCATGATAGAATACAGTCATCTTCAGCTTTCATTTGACAGCAATCTTCTTTGGGTGAGTAAGGATTAGGATTAGAATTCGCAAATGCAAATTGACTTAGGTTGAATGTAAGTATTGCGATTGCAATCAAAATAATTTTTTTCATAATTACCTCACTTAAATATGTATTTTTTACGACCGTATTAATATTTTAATTCCGGTAACGTATTCACCCCGTTGATAATGGGGTATACCCCCTTTTTCAGAGAAATTAAATGGCAACGTTGGTGATGATACGCCTGGACGCCTCGGTTAAAGCGTATGATTGCTCACAAATTTGGAAGGCAGAACAAAAAAACGCTTAAAAATCTTCTGAAAAAACTCGATCATGTATTCAACGCATTGATCGCCTTCAAACTTTTACTTCCACTGTAGCCATGTAAGTTATCTCGCAAAAAGGGGTATTGTAGATAGAAGAACAATACCTGAATACACGACCCTTAATGTTCCAAAATAATATTTTTTAAATACAATAAGATTGGTCATAGCTCAAAAATAAAATCAAATTATACGGATAATACCCGGACAAATAGAAGTATTAAAATATTCTGTTCAACAAATAAAGAGGGGTTATATGAAATCACGTGCTGCCGTTGCCTTTGGGCCAAACAAACCACTCGAAATTATCGAAATTGACGTTGCTCCACCAAAAGCGGGCGAAGTAATGATAAAAATCAGCCACACAGGTGTCTGTCATACGGATGCCTTTACCCTTTCAGGCAGCGATCCTGAAGGGGTATTCCCTGTTATTCTGGGGCATGAAGGAGCCGGTGTCGTTGTCGAAGTTGGTGAAGGTGTCACAAGTGTAAAACCAGGTGACCATGTCATTCCATTATATGCGGCGGAATGTGGCAAATGTGAGTTCTGTCAGTCTGGGAAAACTAACCTTTGTATCGCAGTCCGTGAAACGCAAGGTAAGGGCCTCATGCCAGATGGTACAACTCGATTTTCTTACAATGGACAACCTGTCTATCATTACATGGGATGTTCCACATTCAGTGAATACACTGTCGTAGCAGAAGTATCCGTGGCAAAAATAAATCCAACTGCAAATCATGAACAAGTTTGCCTATTAGGCTGTGGTGTGACTACTGGTATCGGTGCCGTACACAATACCGCCAAAGTGCAGTCGGGAGATTCTGTTGCCGTTTTCGGACTCGGTGGGATTGGTCTGGCTGTTGTTCAGGGTGCCCGTCAGGCAAAAGCGGGACGCATTATTGCCATTGATACCAATCCAGCTAAATTTGATCTTGCCAGACAATTTGGTGCCACAGATTGCCTCAATCCCAATGACTACGACAAACCTATCCAACAGGTCATTCTGGAGATGACAAAATGGGGTGTTGATCATACTTTCGAATGTATTGGTAATGTCAATGTCATGCGCGCCGCTCTGGAAAGTGCGCACCGAGGATGGGGGCAATCAGTCATCATCGGTGTAGCGGGCGCTGGACAAGAAATTTCCACTCGGCCATTCCAACTTATTACCGGCCGGACATGGAAAGGCACAGCTTTCGGCGGCGTAAAAGGACGCAGCCAGTTACCGAGCATGGTGGAAAAAGCCATGAAAGGTGAAATCGAACTTGCACCTTTCGTTAGCCATACGATGCCTCTGGAAAATATTAATGAAGCTTTCGAACTAATGCATGAAGGTAAATCGATCCGAACAGTCATTTACTACTGATTAAATCGGGATCGTAGACAGAAAACCGTGTTGCACTCCAACACGGTATCTGACAAGTAATAAAATAATCACTGCAACAAATGACTTTAGAGAGGAAGTAATGGAAAGAATCGAACATCACGCTTGTTTTGGTGGATGGCAGGATGTCTATCAACATGAATCAACAGTTTTGGATTGCGAGATGCGTTTTGCCATTTTCTTACCCCCTCAGGTTAAAGACAGAAGATTACCCGTCCTTTACTGGCTTTCTGGCTTGACCTGTACCGAGCAAAATTTCATCACAAAATCAGGTGTTCAACGTTATGCAGCTAAACAGGGTATCGTCATTGTTGTTCCAGATACCAGCCCACGAGGTGATGATGTCGCTGACGATCCCGCCTATGATCTTGGAAAAGGTGCTGGCTTTTATCTCAATGCATCAGAACACCCTTGGGCTTCACACTATCGTATGTATGATTATGTTGTTTCAGAACTTCCCGACCTGATTGAAACACACTTTGCGGTAACGAATATACGGGCAATCAGTGGACACTCAATGGGAGGCCATGGTGCAATGACCATTGCATTGAAAAATCCAGGACGTTATTGCAGTGTATCGGCATTCTCACCTATTGTGGCTCCTGGCCAGGTTCCGTGGGGAATAAAAGCATTTTCAGCCTATCTTGGCGAAAATACATCAGATTGGAAACAATATGACACTGTAGAACTGATCAAAAATGCGCAAGAACAGCTTCCTATTTTGATTGATCAGGGTCTCAATGATGACTTTTTAGATGAACAGTTACGCCCTCATTTATTGCAAGATATTTGCGATGAAACCGGTTATCCAGTAACTATCAATCTTCGGCCAGAATATGATCATAGCTACTACTTTATCGCCAGCTTTATTGAAGATCATATCTCTTATCATGCCAAAGCAATGCAAAGGCATATTGAGCGGAAATAATTAGTTCAAGTCGAGATAGCTATAATTTCCACCTACAATCCAGATGGGAGTATTCTGGCAAAACACTCACTTTGAAGTGTGATGAACCATATTTAGTGGCAAACTCTTTCATCGCTGTGGAAGAAGATAGCTCACCTTTTTCGGTAATTAAAAAACTATCACATTGTAATTATTTTATACAGGATAATTATTTATTGTTATTATTATTTAGATAATTTAGTAAAAATAAAATACGGGTTATTGTTAGTTTAAAAAAAGATCTGATTATTTCCCATCCAATAAAACTGAGGGATATACTCCAACTTGAGTATACTTACATTAATTTTGCGAATAATATCACAATACTGATGGATTCAGTTAAGAAAAAATCATAAACACACTATCCTTATTTACTGTTTCAAAAGTAATAGAAACTAATTGAAAATCATGATTCCTTATATAATGGTTAAATTTATCAACAATATAAGTGAATTTCCAGAATTTATGGCAGGAGGATAAATTGCAAACTTCAAAAATAACAACAGTAGCAGATTCAAATGGAATTTAAACATCTGGGTTAATAATTCTGAGTTTTAATTACGTTGTGAAATTAGCAAGTCACGTAAAAAGAGATTACCATGAACACACTGAATGTTATAAGAAACAATATGGAGTTGTCACACCCAGTTGAAGTGCTAGAGACATTATTAATACGCCTGTATTTATATGACCGAACATCAAACAAAGATATTTCATTAAAAAGCGGTCTACCTATTCCTATCATCTCCGCATTTAAAAAAGAATTAATAAAATATGATTACGCTGAAAACAAAGGTGTTTTTAAGTTAAACTCTATCGGCGTAAAATATGTACAAAATGAGCTGGGATACCGATCAATTGATATAAATAAATATAACTTGCTGTCATCAGAGGAGAAACGAGAAGAGTTTGAGCAAGAGCTTTCCGTTTTATTGGCGCCTATATATAACAGCAGACCTAAAGTCAATGTTTTGTTAGATCAAGCACATGCGACATTAGAGACATCAATACGCCGGGTAATGCTATTACTTAATAACCCAAGAGTATTTAAACAAAATATTTTATTTTTGGGTGATGATGATTTAACTTCCTTAGCCCTGATGATGGCATTTAAAAAACTCGGCCACGGCTGCTCAAAAAATATTTTTGTCAAGGATATCGATCAGGACCTGCTAATATTTATTCGGGATGTCGCAGAGCAAAATGATTTTGTCATTAATACTGAATACTTAGATCTGAAACTTTCTAATGTATACACTAAAAATTTTGATATCGTCTTGACTGATCCTCCTTATACATTGAGCGGATTAAAACTATTTTTATCACGTGCTATTAGTTTCACTAAAAATGATAATAGTGAGATTTTACTCTCCTTTGGTCAAAAAAAACCAATGGAAAACCAAGAAGCTCAAAGGTTATTTAACAACCAAAATCTTCTTATCAGACATATTTATCCGCAATTCAATAAATATCATGGCGGAAGTATTATCAGTAATGTCAGCGATCTCTATGTTCTTTCTGTTACACCTCAAACATACCCAACAATCCCAGGAGGAAATAATTATTCAGATAAACTCTATACCGGAGAAATTAACCCTCGTGTAAAATTTTACCAATGTAAATCATGTAATAACATGATAACCATTGGACACGGAAAGAACATATTAACGATAGAACAGCTCATAGAGGCAACTTGTAATAAGTGTCACGGCACTAAATTTCAATATCGTGGTCAGGAAAAAGTCAGTACATCGGATAATACACGACAACTTGGCACTCACATGATCATAGATATGAAAGATTGTGATGCAGAAGTACTGAAATCTGTATCAGCCATTGAAAAAATCATGCTTGAGATTGCCCAACAATGTGAGCTGAATGTGATTACTCATCACTTCCATCAATTCCAACCATGGGGTGTCAGTGGTGCGCTAATATTAGCAGAGTCACATTTTACTATTCACACTTGGCCTGAACATCAATATGCCGCTCTTGATTTATTCGTTTGCAATGAATTTAAACATCAAGATACATTTATGATGCGGCTACAAACGCAGCTTAATGCTCAAGAATATGAATATAAGATATTACAGCGAGGTTTTTAATTTTAAAGCCCTGAAAGCCCCCGTTTAGATTAAATCGTTTTATATAAAAAATATTCAAATAAGTTTCACATCTATACTGCATTATCCTTGATCAAACATTCTCATTTGTCATATTTATCCAATCAATGTGATTAAAATGAATAACCAAACGAAATTGGATAGGGACTAATTTCTATTAACACGTTGTATAAACACAGAATAAGCCCCAGGCAGGGGCTGTTTTTTATTTAGGATCCAATCCAACCTGTGTCACCTGACTCTCAACCCAGCCATCCTGCAACCGTGTTTTCAGCATATCACCTGCTTTTACTTGCCTGACTTGCCTTAGCAATTTTCCATCAGGAGCTTCGCTAATACTGTAACCACGACTCAACGTTGCCAATGGGCTGACAGCCTCCATACGCGAGCAGGAAACAGCAAATTTTTCCCGATAACGCCCTAATTGCCGTTCAATGGCCTGTTTCAAGCGGAAATCAAACTGCTGGATAGATTGGCTATGACGCTGGATTTCCCGCTCAGGGTGAATTTGCAGTAATCGCTGATTCAATTTTTCATATGAAATTGAGTGCTGTTTTAGGCAACGTGACAAACTATCAATCAACTTTTGCCGTAACTCAGCTAAATGATTCTGCTGACGCGCCAATTGCAAATCAGGACGTTGCTGCTGAAGGCGATGCTGCAATAAATTAAATACCCGCTGTTTTTGCGCGAAGAAATAATCCATTGCCATTTCAAGGCGTTGTTGCAGGGATTGTATTTGCCGTAATAATTCTGTTTGATTGCGGCTAACCAACTCTGCTGCCGCAGAAGGCGTTGGTGCACGTAAATCAGCGACAAAATCCGCAATGGTGATATCGGTTTCATGGCCGACAGCGCTGACAATGGGAATATGACTTTGGAATATTGCCCGTGCCACTTGTTCATCATTGAAGCACCACAAATCTTCCAGCGATCCTCCGCCACGTCCGACAATCAGAACATCACACTCTTGTCGCGCATTTGCCAGCTCGATTGCCCGAATAATCTGTAATGGTGCTTCGGCTCCCTGAACAGCGGTAGGATAAATAACAACGGGCAAGGAAGGATCACGGCGTTTCAAGATATTCAAAATATCGTGCAATGCAGCACCACTGGAAGATGTGATGACACCGAGTCGTTTTGCCGGAGAGGGAAGTGACTTCTTATGAAGCTGATCAAATAAGCCTTCTGTGGCGAGTTTTTGCTTCAATATTTCAAATTGTTGTTGCAACAAACCATCACCCGCAGGCTGAATACTTTCCACTATCAGTTGATAATCACCCCGCGGTTCATACAGGGTAATTTGTGCCCTAACCAATACCTGTTGGCCATTTTGTGGACGAAACGTTGCCCTCAGGTTATGACTTCGAAACATGGCAGCACGAACTTGTGCCCTTTCATCTTTTAATGTGAAGTACCAATGCCCTGATGATGGCTGAGAAAAATTGGATATTTCAGCGGACAACCAGATCCTGCCCATTTCCAGCTCTAATAGCTGGCGAACAGTCTGATTCAAACGGCTAACAGAAAAAATTCCGGTATTGGTTGGTAGTGACATGTGAGCTAGATCAAATTTTAAAACAAGGACTTAATCAACCGATATTAGTCTCATTACACGACTAATCAAGAATTTTTTTCAAAAAATGCTGGAGGCAACCGATTTCGGCCTGTATAATGCCGCGGCAATATTTTATCCCTCTTATTGCTCCATAGCCTGGTGAGATATTGCCCATGTTACGAATTAAAAAAGAAGCATTAACTTTTGACGATGTATTGTTGGTTCCTGCCCACTCAACAGTCTTGCCTAACACCGCAGATCTGTCCACCCAATTAACTTCCACTATTCGCCTGAATGTACCTATGCTTTCCGCAGCTATGGATACTGTAACGGAATCTTCACTGGCAATCGCACTGGCACAAGAAGGGGGCATTGGCTTCATTCATAAAAATATGTCAATTGAACGCCAGGCTGAAGAAGTCAGCCGCGTGAAGAAGCATGAAAGCGGTGTAGTCACTGATCCTGTTACTGTAACGCCACAGACGACTTTGCGCGAAGTTCATGAGTTGTCCGAACGCAATGGTTTTGCGGGTTATCCCGTAGTAACAGAAGAGAACGAATTAGTGGGCATTATTACTGGCCGCGATGTGCGTTTCGTGACTGATCTGAATCAGCCGGTGACGGCAGTAATGACGCCTAAGGAACGTTTGGTAACCGTAAAAGAAGGCGAAGCTCGTGAAGTGGTTTTGCACAAAATGCACGAAAAACGGGTGGAGAAAGCGCTGGTTGTTGATGATAATTTCCACCTGCTTGGCATGATTACGGTAAAAGATTTCCAAAAAGCGGAGCGTAAGCCAAACGCATGTAAAGACGAACAAGGCCGTTTGCGTGTCGGTGCGGCGGTTGGCGCTGGTGCTGGCAACGAAGAACGTGTTGATGCATTGGTCGCTGCGGGTGTCGATGTACTGCTTATTGACTCTTCCCACGGCCATTCTGAAGGTGTGTTGCAGCGTATTCGTGAAACTCGCGCTAAGTATCCTGATCTGCAAATCATCGGCGGTAATGTAGCGACAGGTGAAGGTGCTAAAGCGCTGGTAGAAGCGGGTGTAAATGCCGTTAAAGTGGGTATCGGCCCAGGTTCTATTTGTACGACTCGTATCGTTACCGGTGTTGGTGTGCCTCAAATCACTGCCATTGCAGACGCAGTTGAAGCACTGCAAGGAACTGGCATTCCTGTAATTGCCGACGGAGGTATCCGTTTTTCCGGTGACATCGCCAAAGCGATTGCGGCAGGTGCATCATGTGTAATGGTTGGCTCCATGCTGGCGGGAACGGAAGAATCACCGGGAGAAATCGAGCTTTATCAGGGACGTTCGTTCAAATCTTACCGCGGCATGGGTTCGTTGGGTGCGATGTCCAAAGGTTCCTCTGATCGTTACTTCCAGACTGATAATGCGGCTGACAAACTGGTTCCCGAAGGCATCGAAGGTCGTGTGGCTTA
The DNA here is from genome assembly GCF_002632755.1 of Xenorhabdus ishibashii. Classification (NCBI taxonomy): domain Bacteria; kingdom Pseudomonadati; phylum Pseudomonadota; class Gammaproteobacteria; order Enterobacterales; family Morganellaceae; genus Xenorhabdus; species Xenorhabdus ishibashii. The sequence continues at coordinate 118,535 of NZ_NJAK01000001.1, forward strand.
CAAGGGTCTGCTGAAAAATATCGTCCACCAGCAAATGGGTGGCTTGCGTTCCTGTATGGGGCTGACCGGTTGTGCAACCATTGATGAACTGAGAACTAAAGCAGAATTCGTTCGTATCAGTGGTGCGGGTATTCAGGAAAGCCACGTTCATGACGTGACTATCACCAAAGAATCACCCAACTACCGTTTAGGTCTTTAACATATTTAGAGTGACCCACCCGCGGGTCACTGTTTTTTTATTTTTAATTGCCACTTGTTTTTGGAACTCACCTCAAATGACAACTAATATCCATCAGCATCGCATTTTGATCCTTGATTTTGGTTCGCAATACACTCAGCTCATTGCTCGCCGTATTCGCGAAATCGGTGTTTATTGTGAACTTTGGACATGGAATGTCACTGAAGAACAAATCCGTGGATTTAACCCGAATGGTATTATCCTTTCTGGTGGACCAGAGAGTACGACTGAGCACAATAGCCCACGTGCACCGGAATATGTTTTCAATGCGGGCGTACCTGTGCTGGGTATTTGCTATGGCATGCAAACCATGTCTATGCAATTGGGCGGCCAGGTTTCTAACTCTGATGAGCGTGAATTTGGTTATGCGCAGGTTGAAATCAAGAATAATTGCGAACTATTCCGCGAGATCCAGGATGCCCTGAGCGAAACCGGCAAACCCCTGTTGGATGTATGGATGAGTCATGGCGATAAAGTAACGGCTATCCCTGCTGGTTTCACAACCATCGCCAGTACTGATACTTGCCCGTTTGCTATTATGGCCAACGATGAAAAACGTTTTTATGGTGTGCAATTCCATCCGGAAGTCACTCATACTCATCAGGGCATGAATATCCTGAAACGTTTCGTTCTGGATATTTGTCAATGTGAAGCACTGTGGACACCTGCTTCTATTATTGAAGATATTGTAGAACGCCTGCGCGTACAGATTGGTGATGATCAAGTTATTCTGGCACTGTCTGGCGGGGTGGATTCTTCTGTCACTGCACTGTTGCTGAACCGTGCAATTGGTAAGCGCCTGACTTGCGTTTTCGTAGACAATGGCCTGCTACGTTTAAATGAAGCGGATCAGGTGATGGAGATGTTTGCCGGTAAATTTGACCTGAACATCATTCACGTTAAAGCGGAAGAGCGTTTCCTGTCTGCATTGGCAGGAATTAATGATCCGGAAGCTAAACGCAAAGCCATTGGTCATGTATTTATTGATGTTTTTGATGAAGAAGCATCAAAACAGACTCAGGTTAACTGGCTGGCACAGGGCACAATTTATCCGGATGTTATCGAATCAGCGGCCTCTGCAACGGGTAATGCCCATGTTATTAAATCTCACCACAATGTCGGTGGCCTGCCAGAAGATATGAAACTGGGTCTGGTTGAACCGCTGAAAGAGTTGTTCAAAGACGAAGTGCGCCGTATCGGTCTGGAATTGGGCTTACCATATGACATGTTATATCGCCACCCATTCCCAGGCCCAGGCCTTGGCGTTCGCGTATTGGGCGAAGTGAAGAAAGAGTATTGTGACTTACTGCGCCGCGCTGATGCTATCTTTATTGAAGAACTGCATAAAGCGGATCTGTACCATAAAGTCAGCCAGGCATTTACCGTATTCCTGCCAGTTCGCTCTGTTGGCGTTATGGGAGATGGCCGTAAATACGATTGGGTTGTATCCCTGCGTGCGGTAGAAACTATCGACTTTATGACCGCTCATTGGGCGCATCTGCCATATGATTTCTTAGGTCGTGTATCGAACAGGATCATTAATGAAGTCGATGGTATTTCGCGGGTAGTTTATGATATTAGCGGTAAGCCACCAGCAACAATTGAGTGGGAATGATTTACGATAACCTGATGACAAAACTTAAGCACCTATAAACCTAAAAACCATCAGTAAGTTACTGGTGGTTTTTTTCGTTTGCAACTCAGTAAAAAAGTTATTATGAACCGTTTTATGATTGAATTACGGGCTTTCTTGAAATCTACAACACATCGCCGAATTTGATTTTCGAATGCAGGTATTTTCTGGCGACCGGAATAGCAGGCCGTAGGGTGTCGTCGGAGATTTTGATAAAGCTATGCTGCGCCATTCTTGATCCTTTAAGGCCATGGCACAGCAACTTAAGTTTAGGTTCGGGTGTTCAGGCCAATGGAATGATTTTAGCGGGTTATAATCCGTTATGCTACCGACTATTTTTTCTTGGTACTCGTTGGTTAACAAACGCATCAAATTCGCTATCTGAATCTGAATGCTGAGGTCTTGATACTCGTTGATTAACAAACGAATCAAATGCACTATCTGGTTCTGAACGCCGAAGTCTTGATACTCGTTGATTAGCAAACGCATCAAATGCACTATCTGGTTCTGAACGCTGAAGCCTTGATACTCGTTGATTGGCAAACGCATCAAATGCACTATCTGGTTCTGAACGCTGAAGCCTTGATACTCGTTGATTGGCAAACGCATCAAATGCACTATCTGGTTCTGAACGCTGAAGCCTTGATACTCGTTGATTGGCAAACGCATCAAATGCACTATCTGGATCTGATGATTGAGGATAGTACCACTGATACAAACCATAAGCAGGATCATGCCTCAACTGCCTATCCTCTTCCTCTGAATAATAGTGACCACCTCTATCTGTTTTATCAATAAAATGACGGTTTACATTGGGCATTGAACGAAATTGCGTCGTTGGATAAACTCGTGTGCCTCCTAACGAGCCTTTAACTGGCATATTAATATAATCGGCCAATTTTTGAGCAAGCCCATTAGATCCAGAGTAGCAAGCTATTATTCTGACACAGAGAATATTTTGTCCTCTGCTTCTTATATCAGTTAATAATGCTTTGATTGTTTGGCAAAAAACATTCAAATTCATTCCGGGATTATACGCAGATGCTCCAGCAAATAATATTGTTCTGCCCACTGGAGATGAGTGTCCTATAATATTGAGCCGATCTCCCGACTTATGTCTTGGTGTATCTAAAAAATAATGAAATCGCTTCTCCTGATGAAAATTTACTTCAACCGTTTGCTGCAGCAACACATCATCAGGCATTGCTATAATATTAGAGATTGTGTGTCGATACTGTCCCATAACTCCCCCTACACTAAATTCAGCTTTTAATATATATCTGCGAATGTAACGATACGCCAGAAATAATGCTTTATAGCGTTAATTTCAGTTCATGCCAACCCAATATATTCCAGCAGCGGCTTCACCTGCAAAACAGCATTCCGTCACCGGTAAAGATTCACCAAATGTTCCACAGCATTGTTGTTATAATTCAGCCACCTGCTGTTTGAAATGACACTGAAAGCCCCAGAAGGTAAAACAAGAAATCCTGTGTCTTTATTTTATGTCGGCTGCCATGAGAAAGGGGGGATGAAAATGGACTAATCTGCGGCCAGCGCCAGCCCTCGAAACGCGCCAGCTCTACTGGTTTCCTCGGAAGCTCATTTCTATAGGGTTAGGTTCATTGGATTAAATATGCGTTTTTGATGCACGGAATTCAGATATAAAAAATGCAACCATCCCGTATGCATTGGGTACGCGAAGTAAACGGGTGAAAAAATATTGGTTCAATTTCAGTGAGTAACTAATAGTTAAGAATTATTCGCTTATTATTGGATAGAAATAGTGAAATAAGATTTAAATTATCACTAATCAATAGAGCATGAATATATATGCCAACTGTAATCGTCCCCTATAAAAATTTAATCATTAAAAAGGCTGTAAATTCAGCCAGGACTGCAATTATTTTAGCTCATGGTGGCTATACCCCAAAAAGAAATTATTTTTGTCAAGGTTCTGGGTACACTTATGTCCCCTTTAGGATTAAATTAGTTTTTAATTGCAAACCCGATGGGGTGTCAATTGGTAAAAAAATGGCAGATGATGTTTTGTATTTCAATAGTCATTCAAATCATCTTATAACCTATGAGATCTTAGGAGGCAGCATAATTAAAAATTATTCCTTAACACATAATGATAAATTTTCAGATTATGAACCTAACAATCAGGTTGATATTATTGAAATAAAGCCTCATAGCAAAGCGCATATGTCAGATGTTTTTGAAGCTATCAATAAATTAAATTTAGGCTATCAGCTCATATACAATGTAGCATGCAGGATAAATAAGCTAGACCAAAGAGCGTTGTATATAGAATCACCAACTAACCCAAGACCTAATTATTAGAACTCCAGTATCATTTACTCTAAGGTGGCAATTTGTCATCTTTCAGTAATCTATTGGAAATTTGGGATAAACGCTGGATCTATTTAAGACCGCCAGCACCGCATGAGCTAATAGCGATAAGGTAATGTGCCGATACCAACTGGGCCATTGCCGCACTTCATAATGATCCAGGCCACATTCCCCCTTCGTTTCCTCAAAACCACTTTCAATTTCCCAGCGATGCCCTGCCACCTGAACCAGGGTTTTCAGGTCAGCCTGTTCTCTGCCGGCATAGACGATATAATAAGCCCGCTCTTGTTTCTCATCCCGGCTGCGCTGAACCAGCAGATAATGACCATAATCCCGCTCTTCCTCACTGGGTTGTAAACGCCAAAGCGGCTCCCGAACCCAGTCGTACCAACCTTCTCCCTTTGTCCCCAATCCCGCGGAATGTTTTTCCCAAAACGAAGATGGCAGACTGTCCACAACCTTGTCGGCGCTGGTATATCTGGGCCCTTGCCACCACACACTATTTTTACGCTCAACATCACCGGAGATAAGCGAGGCTGCGTTGCTGTGGACTGGCATGGTGAAATAACGGTGTCAGACGCGTGTGTAATGAGAGCAGTTCTTGTTCCCAAAGGTTGACAGGTGAGTGCATTGAACACCTCCCCCTATTTTCAGGAAGAATATATCATGAGCTATCATGCCACAATGGAGCGTACGACTGTAGTACTAGAGGTGGAAGTCGATCTTGGGAGCGATATTCGTCATATACATAGCCCAGCCAGTGTTTTCATCCCAGCGAGTGTGGCTCACTCCTATCGTTTTATTCGCGGTTGTGGCACCTATATTAACTTTGTCCATAAAGGCGATTACCATGAAAGTTTATTGGAGATAACACAGTGAAACAGTTTAATGAAAATGCAGAATCTTATGATATCGCAAGGGGAAAGATCACCTACCCCGATGAGTTATATCGTTCACTCTCTGTCCGAGCACCTTCAAATGAAGCTGCATTGGATATTGGCTGCGGCAATGGCGTTTCTACCATTCATTTGAAAGAGTATTTTGCTTATGTTCAAGGGTGTGATCTTGGTGATGCTCTTATTGAGCGAGCGTGCCATAGCTATCCTGATATAACGTTTAGCGTATCTCCAGCAGAAACTTTTTCTCCGCCACGCAATTATGACCTGATAACCAGTGCAACCTCATTTTACTGGATGGATCGTCAAGTAGTGTTAATGAATTTACAAAAGTGGTTAAAATCCGGAGGGCTTTTTTGCGCCTATAAATATGATTTTCCAATGGTTTATGGGCCTTTGCGCGATTATATTGAAAAAGAATTGATCTCGCGCTGGGCAAAGTACCGAGATTCTCGTCTGACACAATATGATGATACGCTCGAACTGATGCGTGATTGTCCGCACTTGTATAACGCACAACGAGAGGTGTTTGCCAATATTATTTTCCTTTCTGCAGAAGAATTAGCATTGTTTTTTTTATCTACTAGCTACGTGACTCGCTATATTGAGCTGGAAGGTGGGGAGGCTTACGCTCATGAATTTATGGAAAATGTCATGACAATTGGTGGTGCCAATTCGATTGCTGTTAACTTTGATATTCATGCTGTTACTGCGGTAAACCGCTAGGAGGACAGATGGAATATCTGCCCATCACGCTGGATACTACACTCCGTAAGAAAGCCCTTCGTTCGCCACAGCAATCTCTGTTGATTGATGCTTTAAAACCCGTGATGGGTTTAACAGCCGCTGGAAAAAAGCCAGAGCCGCCGCTATTGAAAAATTTCCAGAGCTGGACTTTAACTTCACATTTCATGATCTGAAAGCAAAAGGGATTTCAGATCTAGAGGGTACACTGGCCGAAAAACAAAAAATCACTGGACATAAAAACATTACTCAAACGGCAAGATATGATAGAAAAGTGAATGTTGTTCCGGTCGTTGGGGGACAAAAAAAGTAAACGGATGGTCAAAAAATATAGTGAAAGAATATAGTGAACAAATAGTGAAACGTGATTTACGTCAAAGAAAAAAGCCACCTTGCGGTGGCCTTTTCTAATCCTAACCCACTGTTTTACAGCAAGTTTTAATTTGGTGCCAGGGCGGGACTAGCAAATAAATATAACGAATTGAATATATTTAATTTATTTTTATGTATTTATTTTATGCCCCTATTAATGCCCCCAGAATATTCTGCTTCTTATGTTTCTTATCTTATTGATTTTATTTTTTATTTTCGTTAAAGGAAAACAGCCATAAGGTTCAAAAATGGTCAAATTAAGGTGTCGTTTTATGCTCAGGGATCTATATAATAATTTATCATTTTCATGGAGTTTATCGCAAAATTAACATCACTCACTTATCATAACTCTTGTATTGAGAATCCAAATACTCAAGATACTGTTTGCGCTTTCGATACTCTAAATTCATTGTATATTGCGCCATGTAGTCATAATCTGGTGTTCCATCTTCAGCAACAGGAAGTAGAATCATTTGTCGTTTTAAACGGGTTGAATTAATCGTGTAAGAAAACGAGTACTTGTCTTTATGCTGTCTTAATGATTGTGCAATGAAAAATAATGCTTTCTCTTGAAACACATTTTTAGGTTTTAATATGTTTACCTTTGTCCCTGTAAAAAATGAAGATGTTTGAACAAACGGCGATGCCGTTTCATTACCTATTGTGATTACTGGAGTATCTTTAAATAGATACTCTTGGTTATAATCCAAGAAACCATCATTGCCATTGTTAACTTCTTTTCTAGTAATATAAGGGGACATTCCAGAGCATTTATCCACTTTATTCCCATCAATGTTTTTGCCAATTTGGACGTCAAACAAATCATTAATAAAGAACTCACACCATTCTTTATCCTCAAGCACATCAATTTCTTTATATTCAAGCTTGGCTAACTTTTTTCGGCAATGTTCAACATATTCAGCCTTTTTCTTATCCATCAAGGCATTAGTGTATTCCTCCATGAATAGGTAGTCTGGTTCATCGTTACTGATGACAGGAAGTATTATTTTGTCTCTTGATATACGCCTGTCGTTAATTTCACGATTAAAGTTGTATTTCTCTGACAATCTGCTGGTTTGATTAGCAATAAATAGGTAAATAAACTGATTGAAATTATCATCTTGTAAATGAGTAACATGGTCACTAGCCACAAAACAATATGGATGATAAAAACTGGAACCAACACTGCCGCTATTAGCGATAGTCAAACAGTTTGAGAATATACGAACACCCGTATCATTCCCAATAAAGTTATCAACACCATTGTTTAATGCTGTTGATGAAACATAGGGGTGTTCTCCACCAATTTGATTATTCTTTGTCAGACGTTTTCCACGCTGAACGGTTCCAAAAATATCCTTAAGAAAGAATTCATTCCACTCTTTACCTTCAGGCTTTAGAAGCATCATCTACCTCTTCGGAATCATTCGATTCAAACAAGTATCCTCGATTCTGCATAATCATTGAAAATTCAAAAGTCAGATAATCACTAATAGTCTTTTCAAATTCTGAATCAGTTGGAATTTCATCATTGAAGTAGTAGAAGCTATGAAGCCATTCATCATCGGCTTCAACAGTGGTTTTTACGCAGAACCTGCTTTCGGCTTCGATACGTTCAAACCAAACATCTAATAAATGCTGTTTTCTATCTTTTGCCTGCTCCGTTTCAATCAAACCAATATGAGGGCTTACTTTGAAACCATCTTCACGGAAATCAATAAACTTGCATTCTTTATTAACAGGGTGGGGTTCTCCTGCGGTAAAAATAGCAATACAAGGCATGGTTCCCACTCCATAGAAGGTGTCTTTATTGAGCGTAATGACGCCTTCTAGGGTATGTTTTTTGAATATGTTTGCCTTGATAGCTTGCTCTTCTTTGGTTTTACCCGTAACGGAAGACTGAGGAATAATGACAATCACACACCCACCTTTGACCAAAGAATCAAGCAGGTGTTCAGTAAAAGCAATCTCATAAAGATCAGGGTTTTTCTTTGAACCCTGTGAATATGGTGGATTCATCATCCCAATTGTAGCTTTATGTAATTGAAGCACGTTTGGGTCTTCGCTCAGGAAATTATGATTAATCAGATTGCTTTGACCGTCACCACGCAAAATCATATTCGTAGTGGCAATGGTGAACATGTAGGGCTGCAACTCAAAACCATGTAGTTGTTTTTGACGAATGTTTTTTTTGGTATTTTCATTGTCAGTTTGAGCCAGCATATGGTACATAGCGGCAATTAAAAAGCCTGCTGTACCTGCGCAAGGATCTAACACGACATCATCTGGTTTAATGTCCACCAAATCACAAAATAGATCGGTAATATGCTTAGGAGTTAAAACAATCCCAAGTGTTTGACCATCACCACCAGAATAAGACATAAACTCACCGTAGAAACGACCCAAATAATCTTCTGACGATCGAGTGTATTTGATGCTTTTGTAAATTTTGTCACGTAGAAATTCGGTGAAGTGTTTAAGAGGTGTTTTATTTAGGGTGGTGTTAATTTCATTCAGGATATACGTATCTTTAATGATAGAGAACTGACTTAGAATCTTATCACGTTTAACATCTGGGGCAACATTTGAGCGCTTTAAGTTCTTTTCAATAGCGTTATAAATTTTATCGCCATCTGTATCAACATCATCACCCGTTAAATGGGACACATCAAATCCACGATATTCTTCTTCTCGCAACGCCAGCAAGATTCCCGAAACGATAAGAGGTTTATCGATATCTTTTAAATTACCGTAATTACGCAAATCTTCGTGAAGTTCAGAAGCATCTTTTAGAATCTCAGCAAGCTCTTTTTCTTGTTCAGTATTTTCTTGCAGAATTTCTCTAGTATAGTATTCGACAATATTACTATTATTGAATGAGATAAAAGATTCGACTTCTGGTAGCTCGCGGTAATACTTGGTTTCATCAATAAAGTAGGGGCTGATTCTATGTCTTTTCTCATCGCCTGAAATGCCAAAAGCAATGATTTTTTTATATGATGTGTTTTGGGCTAAATGCTGGCTATAGAACAAAGCTCCGTTCACGGCAAAGTCTTTAACGTCTTTCGGCTCAAGACTTATTACACCTTTAGCATCTAACTTTACGTGTTTAGATATATCCGCTTTATTCTCTATAACAAGAATGAAATCTTTCACAACAGCAACAAATTCAGGAAAACCAATTTTTCCAGACCCGTTTTTGGAAGCGGTTTTCAAAGCGCTGTTAATCTCAAGTATTGTGCTTCCCTGAGCATCGTGTTTAATTCCAGCTTCTTTTAGTAAACCATGAACCCATAAATCTGTTTGCGCTTCTCTTTTCGCCACTTTCCACTCTCCATTCCGTTTTAAGAAATGATAGTAGAGGATTGTTAGATTTCAATTTTCCAGCTATTCCAGTTACTTTATATAATTTACGTGATTCGTCACAATAAATAATGGGATTAGACCTGATTTTAGGAGGGACCGCAGAATGGGTGTTTTTATTATCACTTTAAAGCAAAAAAAGCCGTAAGGTTTGAAAATGGTCAATTTGGCTGCCATTTCACTCTCAAGGCTTCATATTAAAATTTATCATTTTCACAAACTGGATCACAAATTGAAGCAAGTTATTCCTGTGGTTTATTGCGAACTTTACGCTCAATAAGTTGACCACGTTGATCAAAATAGCGGCTAGGCCAGATCTCTGAAGGATGGATTTCAAGATAGTTAGCAATGATCCATTCGCCTTTGGGCCACTGTCTGCTGAGTGCATTTGCTAATGTTGATGAACTAAGTCCAGCTTCACGAGAGAGAGCCGCTAAGGTTGTACCGCGCTTACGTAATGCAGCGATGATATCCGCTTGGTGCCAATCATTTTGAACATTATTGTTATTCATTCCTGCTACCCTTTCCATTAATTAATCATTGATGGTGGTAATCCAGACAGGGTTCGCAGTACCGGTAACGTCCAACCGGCGAAGCCGAAGCTTCCCCTGCCTGAATCACCATTGAAAGGGTGATAGCAAGCACACTGGTAGAAAATTCCTACCAGTGTGGACGTTAATTCAAGGCTGCGAAACCCTGACCACTAGATTTTGCTAATGGCGGGGTTACTTTAACTGATTGTTTTAGCAGACTCAATAACTGAACCACTAAGCTTAACGGCTTAAACTATGTTGTTGACAAAAGTTCAGCGCATCCTGCGCCCACGCATAGCGTAGACTATGGTGGAATGACAGCCTGTTAAATCAATTTTTGTAGTATGTACTCACCAGTAGTTCATGACTGGTCTGAGAGCAGGTTGAGACTAATACAACTCAATCTTCCAAAACTTGCTCTATATTTTCCAATAATTGTTCAACTTCTGCCTCTTTGATCCTTTTTGCAATGAATTTTGACGACTTGCAAATGCCAGGAAATAAATTCTGATGAGCAATAATATACTTTGCAACAGAACTATTTTCTGCGCTAGGCCAATGACTCAACGAATAATTTTGCCTGTCCAGCCACTCCCGTAACAAAACATCTTTTTCCGCAAGGGTAAATAATGCACCAATGCCACGGCGAGAGGTTCCTTTTTCGGGCTCAGTAAAGTTAATTACATCGCCAAAATCATGAATGAGTTTAATCCGAGTAGATTGGCTAACCTGAATTTCTAGCAGGACATCATGTAGTTGTACCAAAATTTCCTGTTGCTGCTCGTCATCAAGCAACTCCCAGATGAAACGAATGTATTTACCCTGCGCCAATTCTTCCCCCGAAACAGACCGATACCACGCCGCAAAGCCATTAACATCAGGGTTCAGATGGATTTTTCTGCCCGTACTTTGAATATGGCGTAAAATTATCTGATTATTCGAAGAAATCGATTTGAATGAACCTAAGAGCATATCGGCTGCTAATAATGACTCGCTTAAAGAATAAAGTTTTTCATGGGTGTCCGGTAGAGCCTCAGTTCGAAGCAAATCGAGGAGTGTTTCTTCATCTATCAGTTCAATCTCGTTCAAATTGAGTCTGTTGTTGAGGAATTCTTGACGCGTAATGACGGGTTCCATCAGATCAATCCCAGTAATGTGTGCACTCAATAATGGATAATCTTTCTTCACATACTGGATTGTGGCTAATCGTTCCAGCTTCCCTTCTTCGAAAAGCCGTTGAATTGCACCTTTAACAAACGGTATCACTTTGTTGTTTGATAATGAGTTGGCAATTTTATGCCAGCTCTCGCTACATTTGAAATAGTTTGTAAGAAGTCCGATGTACTTATCATCCTCAATATAATCACTATAACCCTCAATTCCGGTAAAGTTGCCAGTTGCAACCATATGTGCAACGACATGTGCGGCAAATTCAATCGGATAATTCTGCTGCATTGTAGTTTGATGGGCAAACAGAGAAAGTTGGCTGGATGAATTCCATTGCTCAGTGAAGATGAGTTTTCTGAAATCAATAAAATTATCGATTACAACCCTACTGGTAAAATTTGACGACAATTTGCTGATGTATAAAAGAATATCCTGATCTTTTTTTATAATATTTTCAGTAGACAGACTACCTGTACCAATGAACCGAAGGACGCCCGGATTGAATACATCCACACTGGGTTCTTCCAACACAGTAAGGAGCATATTTTCCGTCTCAATATCGCCCAAGTGAATAGCAGGGATATTTAGCCCTTTCCATTTTTCCTCATTGTTTAGGAGATAGCGCGCATACACATCTCCATGTATTTCAACATCCATTGAATCAAATAGACTAGCACCGAACAATTGGGAATACTGATCAGCCTCGCGGAGGAGTGAGGTAACATTCGTATCGCTATCCTTTGGCGCTGACTGTAAGTCATCAAGCTCCGAAATGATAAAAGTACGTTGGCGTTTCATGAATGACTCAATGCTGATCGAATTAAGCCGTATTAAGTTTAAAAGTGCGGTATTTAGGGAGGGATTAAAAACTTCTCGAGCTTGTATCGCATAACTGGTATTCAGTTGCTGCAATGCAAAAGTAATTTGTGGCTGAACCAAATTAAGTATGGTTGATGGCAACGCAGCCGCAGTCTCCAGCCACGAAGACATATCCATCCCGGAAGCGCAACGATGCCAGGCATGAGTAAAGCCCCACATTGTAATAAGTCTTTCAAGTGCGATGGAATCTTTCGATTTCACGGCGTCTATGAGTGGGGTATCAATTAATTCGCTTCGGGCTAGTGCTGCCGGTGCTTGATAATGTACGCTCATAAGATACTCGCTCCAACGATTCGCATCATTGTTGAATATGCGCTTCAACTGAGCGTAGTTAGCCTTAAGCTTATCGGATTGCTCATCTGGTGCTAGACTCGCAGATTCATTTAGCTCGCCCTGGAACGGATCACGTAGAAGAGCTCTGATATCATAATCACCATATCTCACCATCAAAATATAAAGTGCTATGAGAACGAAGCGAGAAGGTTCTTCAGGAGAGCCAACCGGAACCGTCAGATTCAGAATATAAATATCATTCACCAATTTTTTCAGAAGACGTGGTGTGATGCGTGGATACTGTTGGGGACGCCACCGTTCTACCAACTGAATAACTTCAGTGCAAGATGCCTCATCCGAATCGCTGACAGTCTGAGACCACATTGTTTTGAAAGCATCCTGCCATCCGGCTGTAATTAGAGGTGGGACACTGAAAGTGACAGGAATACGCTTAGCAATAAATTCCCGCCCGCTATGCCCTTCCATGTCAAGAGATGAAGCTACTTGGCGTGCAGAGTAAGGAATGATAACACGAAAATATTCATGCGTCGTTCCGGCAATAAGCTCCATATCACTCCATAGTTCCTTCACTTTGTCAGGCACAATTCTGTCTAGGTTATCGATAATAAGAATGAAACGAAGATCATGATGAAGCGTATCTTTGTCCGTGAAACCTGACAGGGCATTGTGAAGTTCAATGGTTCCCACTTCACGATTCACCATCCAAGTTTCAGATATTATATCTGTACTGTTACGTTTAAACAGATCGCCAATAGTGATTGATTCCTTATCCTTATCCTTATCCTTATCCTTATCCTTATCCTTTTGCTTCTTATTCTCTGGTTTGGTGCTAAATACTCGTTTCATCAAGAGTGCTAATAGGAGTATTCCCGGAGACAGAAAACCAATCGCTTCCAGTAATAGAACTAATTTACTGACGGCCTTATCCGTCATCATCAACGTGCTGATATCAATGAATAGGTATCTAATCATCTGTACTGCCAGCAATGAGCACAGAATGAACATGACCGTCCACCAACTCAGCCGACTGTTTACTTTTTTTTCGTACTCAATAATATTACCAAGAGCCTGATTACGGTAGGTATCCAGCTTCTTCTGGTCTGCTCCTGTTTCATTACTGAGTCCCTTGTAAATGACTTCAATCAACGCTTTCTTTGTATTACCGTGGTGATAACGTTCAGCATCAAACTCAATGAACCGATATTCAGTACCCAGTTCGCCTTTTAGAAGATTTATAATAGTTGATTTGCCAGAACCCAGTTCCCCCTCAAGTCCTACAATGTTGTTATCGACTTCACGTAACACCCCGGCCATTCGTTCAGCCACTTTTTTATGACTTTCACCTTCAAATAAATCATTATCAGAAGGCGATTCTTGCTGTAGCTTTAACGGCATACTTTCTCCACAAAAATAGACTAATTATTACCAGCATGAAAATGTAATCTTAAGGTTGCAGTGTAGCCGCATTACAACCGTTCCACTTGTTAATCATAAACAAATTTTCATTATACATTTCAATACAAGCTTGTGAGACTTTTGTGCTTCTCTCCAAAATCAATCAGCCTTATATGTATAACATTAGATTTGATGTTGCAAAGCGGTAACAAAAAGCAAAATAAAACTAAAAGCCTTATAGCCGAGGTTGTGTTGATCAAAAAAACTTCTATGTCAGTATTCAGTGAAAAATACTGCTCTTTTTAGAGGAGATATAGTTTTTTAAAAAATTATTGAAGCTGGAGTATTGTAGCCAGAGATCGAACTTATGAATAGACGATCAGAGAAGCTCGCTTCTGATATAAAGCCGACTATCTGATTAGGTTTCGCTCAGATTATCAATAATGTCAGGTCGATTATGATTAATGCAGCTAATACAATTTAACGGCTATAAATCCGCTCAACGTAGCGCCCGCGACCATCACCATGTCCCAAATCCATTGAAACCAGCGCTCTTGCTTCCTGATGGCTAAAACCATTTTGTTGGTAAAACACCAGAGCATCCTGCACCCAGGCATAGCGTAAACTGTGAGGTGAATGATGACCTGTTAAACCAATCCTTGTGGTATGCGTTCGCCAATAGTTCATGGCTTGTTTGAGATCCGGTTTATCAATCAACCTGCCACTACGTTGTTCTACAATAGCGATTGCCTGCTCAACAGCCTCTTTCACCGCTGCAACATCCAATACACGGGTTTGCCGTGGTCGTCCACCTTTTGTGCCGAAGATAACATGCAGTTTCGGCTCAGGCTGCTCTAACTGTTTGCGCCAGCTTTTCAGTGAGGCACTGCATTGCACTGCTTCCTGAGAACGTAGCCCCAGCAATCGGGCGAGTTTCAGTGTGGCAGCAAATCCGGCATCACGCTCAAGGGCTTTTTGATAAACAACCTGAAACGTAGCATCAGGGATCGCTTGTTTCGTTCCGGCGCGGCTGGTTCCACTTAATCCCAATGCCTGATTACTCAGGCGCGGCGAAGTTTCCAGCTTTTCCTTGCCTGCCATGCGGAAGATATTCCGCAGTGCGGACATTTCATTTTGCACTGTTCGCTTGGCAATCCCCTGAGATAAACGGGCATCAACGTACTGTTCTACGTGCTTGGTCTTCAAATGACCGAGACTTTTCACCTGAATATTCAGGCTCAATAACAACGCGCCTAAACGTCCGGCAATCCGAATGCGATCATGACAGGTTTTATGACTGCCGCCGCCTTGTCGTGCAAAAAATTTTAATTCCTTCATCAATCGACTCATCAGCTTCTCCCGCGATCTATACCTGACAACATGCAATCTCTGGCGCGCGACCATTCTGGCAAAACAGAAAAACCTGCCTTGCCCTTGACGGATATCTGTGCGCCAGAGTGAACGCAGGTTGAGGTATTGCGGGGTATCGGTTGAGTACGCGGTACTGCCGCCTGTATAAACAGGTCATCCCCACCGGCGAAAAGCCAGCCTCGATATCGTCAAGTTCTCCTTTTTCAATCTAAAAATGCAGTGTCAGATTTACTGCGTGGTGAAGCAGGCGTGAGCCTGTCAGGGTTGTGGTGTGCTTTGGCTGCGGCGTCACTTTCAGCGGTAACCCGCAAAAAGTGACGCCTTGAGTTTTCGAACAATCAGCAAAGACTATGAAAGCGTTGAAATACCAACGGGTACAGCAAAACGCCGCCAGATTCAATGTCAAACGGTAGTCATGCGTTAATGGTTTAGCGGTAGAAAAATTGTCTGTTGAATAATTCAGACAGGGATAGAAAAAGTATGAACGGATGCGCAAAAGCCATCCTGTTGTTCATTGAAGATAAACAGGATTTATGTTGATTTGAAAAGTCAGTGTATGAACCCACGTTCAACACCCTTCGGCGACAAGATAACAACACCTTTTGGGCGTATTTTTAGTTTAAGAAACCTTCATGACCAGACAAGGGGTTTATGTCTGACAATATCTGCTTCCAAAGGTGGGCAGATGTACCGCAATGCTTGCTCTCCCTTGCAGGCTACGGGAGTTTTCATTCGCCACCCGAAGGCGATCCTGACAGGCGAGGGATCATTTTTGTAGAGAAAGATATTAACGGTCAGACAGGCGAGAGTCAAACCATTAAGGATTCCTGCCAGCCTGATTTTTGCCTGAATTACCGTGCATATGCCGATGATCCCCCTATATTCTGCCAGCACCAGCCAAAAACTGGATTTAATTCGTTAATTAATTTGATTGATTAATGTGTAGAATAAATGTGCTTTTCTGTTCAGCTATGCATTTTATCTCGCTGAGATTCAGCATGATACTGAAGCCTAATTGATAAAACACAAGTTAAATTCAATGAAAAACAACAAAGAATCGCTTTATCTAAAAGAGCGCGCTTACCTGAGAGAGCTGGCTGAGCACATCGCGAAAGAGTCACCGCATCTGGCTGAGTTTCTGGTTTCCTCTCATGACCCTGATATTGCCCGTGTTTTCGAAGCCTTTGCGTTTTTGATTGCCAATCTGCGGGACAAGCTGGAGGATAATTTGCCCGAAATTGTTCACGGCATTCTCTCCCGTATCTGGCCGTTAGCCCTGTCTCCTATTCCACCGACGACGATAGTACAGTTTACGCCCACGGATGATGAACATCAGGGCACTGCCGAGATCCCGATCAGTACATCGGTGTCAGCCAGCCTTAACGGGCAGTTGATCAACTTTAAAACCTGCCGTCCTTTGCATATTGAACCGTTGATTGTCCAGGAGCGCGCAGTCAGGAAAACCGGCACTCACAGTGAAATTATTCTGACCCTGTGCCAGACCGGCACGGCATCCCCGGTCTGGCAAAGCGGAGCCTTATCTTTTTTCCTTGGCACTGACACCGAAAAGGCCGCCCAGCTCAGCCTGTGGCTGGATCAACATATTTGTGAAGTCAGCCTGAACACGCAGGGCAAGCAGCGAAAGCTGCGCGGTTTTCCTTATGGCTGGCATGATCTGCTTGATAGTCCGGTGCTGCCTGTGCCCAAAAATACGTATTCCGGCCTGCAACCGCTGGTGGAATATTATGCACTATCCCAACTGTATAACTTTGTCACGCTGGATATCAGCAGCAGTTGCGCAAAAGTCCCGCTGAATGACGATGGCACGTTTGAGCTGATTTTGCGTTTCGGGGGCGAATTGCCGCTGGAGGATGTCGAGGGGGCATTTTTGTTGGGTTGTGTGCCGGCGATCCATCTGGAAAACCAGGCCAGCCCACCTGTCCGGTTGGAAGCCGGTAATCACCGCTATCCGCTGCCATTGGGCGGATCGGTGTGCTTGTACCGGCTGCGGGAGGTTCAGGTGGTGGTGCAGCCCGAAGACAGTGAGCAGCGTGGCACGCCTTATCACTGGCTGCCGATTGAGCAGTTTGTTCCCGCAGGGCGTTTTTTCGATGATGATGCACAGCCCGACACGTTTTACTACCAGCTCCAGACCGAGCAGGATTTTCTGGGCAGGATCCAACATCGGCTGTGTTTTTTTGATTTGACCGGTAAACCGGCAAACAACTTACCTGCCATTGAGGTTTCGTGTTATTTCACTGGCTACCATGAACAGGCGCTGGGATTAACGCAAGATACTATTACCGTGACGCAAGAAAATTCGCCGTCTCATCTCAGCGTCCACAATATCACGCCGGTCACCACTGATTATCCGCCATTGTTACAGGAAAATAACGGCTGGCCGCTGCTTTCCTGTCTTTCCAGCCCACCGATGATGCTGTTTGCCACCGACAGCCTGAAACAGTTTCTCCGGTTGTTTGACCCGTATGCTGACACGCATCGCCCCTTGAGCCGCCAGTTCCGCCAACACATTGACGGCATTGTACAGGTGGAAGAGCGTCTGACTGACCGGATGCGGCGGGGGCGCCCCATTCGCGGGCATTTACTCTCACTGACGCTGAACCCTGATTGTTATCGTAATCAGGGAGAAATGTATCGCTTCTGCCGGTTAATCAATCAGGCGCTGGCTTGTTTTATCACCCAATCTTCGTTTGTCATGCTGGAGATTTTTACGCCGGACAACAGTGAAGTGCTATGGCAGTTCTGGCATGTCGATGGATTACGCCCGGCCATGTAAGGCATGCATGTCATAACCGATAAGGAATAAAAAATGAAAAGTGGATTACGTTTTACCTGCCGTATCGCGGGTGTGCCGGAAGACACCTTTGCGGTTGGCGAATTTTCTCTACAGGAAGGATTATCCGAACTCTTTACCCTGAACATGACACTGGTCAGAACGGGCAACCCGAATCCGTTTAAACCACAGGTGGAGATTGATTTGGCCTCTCTGCTGATGCAGGAAGCGGTGTTGCAGATTTTTTATGGTGAAACGGAGCAACGCAAAATCACCGGCATCATCTCCCATGCGGACTGGGTGGGCACCGATGGTAATAAGACAATCTATTCCGTCACCGTCCGCCCTGCCTGCTGGCGGCTGACGCTCAATCAGGACAGCCGGATTTATCATCAGCAAAATGTGCCGGCCATTTTAAACAGCCTGCTGAAAAAACATCGGGTGAAAGCCGATTCGAAACTCTACGATGTGCATCAGGAGCGGGAATATGTGACCCAGAAACGGGAATCCGATTATGCATTTTTCAGCCGGTTAGCCGCGGAAGAAGGTATCAGTTTCTGGTTTGAGGATGAAACGCTGTTTTTCAGTGACAGCCATCTGGGTATGACCGCTGGCTTGCCGCTGCAATACCAGCCCCAGCCGGAAACCGCGCATGGGGTAGATACGATTTATCAGGTACGGTTAGGCGTCGGCATGAGTCCGCAGCGCAGTTTGCACAAAGATTTCAACCCGGAAAACCCGCGCTATCACCTCTCCCATATGCACAGCAGCGAAGGTTTCCGCGATTTTGGTAGCCAGACCCCCTATACCGTGTTTGAAAGTTACGGGCGTTTTCAGAAAGATGCGGCCGCCAAACCGTTTTTAAAATACCGGCAGGAAGCGCTGGATAACCAGAAGCAGACCGGCAGCGGTAGCAGTAACTGCATCAAACTGATGCCAGGTAAAATTTTCGAGATAAAAAATCATCCCCATAAACTGCTTAATGTTCGCTGGCAGGTGGTCGGTATCAGCCATCACGGTCGCTGCCCGCAGGCATTGGGAAATGATGCCGGTGAAGGCACCACGCTTTCCAACCAGTTCAGTTTTATTTCCGGTCTGGATGATTATCGTCCGCCTTTCCACTACAAGCCTCTGGCAGATGGCGATGAAACTGCCATCGTGGTCGGTCCGGAAGGTGAGGAAATCTTCGTTAATAAAGACGGAGCGATTAAAGTCCATTTTCACTGGAACCGCTATGACCCACCGGATGATGGTGCCTCGTGCTGGGTGCGCGTAGCTCAGGGCTGGAATGGTAACGGCTTTGGTTTTATGGCGATACCCCGTATCGGGCAGGAGGTGATTATCTCTTACCTGAACGGCGATATCGACCGCCCCATCGTCACCGGCTGTGTCTATAACGGCCTGAACCGCCCACCACTGGATTTGCCGGCTCAAAAAACTCGTACCACGTTTAAAACCAAAACCCACAAAGGCAAAGGATTTAACGAACTGCGCTTTGAGGATGCGAAAGACAGCGAAGAAATCTATTTTCACGGCCAGAAAGACCTGACTGCCCATATCGAAAACGATGCCTACTGGCATATCAAACATGACCAGAAGAGCCGCATCGATAACAACCGTTACCACGATATCCGCGCCGATGACCATCATCAGGTCGCCGGTTCGCGCAAAATCACCACCGAAGGGGATGTCTCCCACCGGATTGCCGGCAGCCAGCATATCCAGACCGGCGACGCGACTGTGATTGACAGCGGACAGGAAATCCATCTGAAAAGCGGCGGCAAAGTGGTGCTGGAAGCGGCAGCCGAAATCACCCTGAAAGTGGGCGGCAGTTTTCTGAAAGTCACACCGGGCGGCATTCTCTGCTCACCGATTAATGTTGGACAAGGTTCAGGCGGCAATGGACGCGGGCTGGCACTGCAACTGCCGGAAGGTGTCGAGCCGTTGCCGATGGTGGAATTTCCGGCTCATCCATACTGCCCATTACTGGCTCAGCAGGATGTCAGTCCGGTGATTAAACCCGCCAAAAAGGAATAATCATAATGACGGAAGAGACGATGACAGAAACTACAACAAGCTGGCAGGCATGGCTGAATAAACCCAATGATGCCCCGGTATTCTTTATTCTCAATTCTCTGGCGCAACCCAACCCGATCGATCAGTTTTATCGCAATGATTGGGTCGAACAAGCATTTCCGCTCTACAGTGGTACACCAATGCACAAGATGTTGAAACAAAGCCCATGGCTGGTACAGGCAAAAAGCCACGGGTTATTCCAGATAGGGGAAATACTAGATCGCCACGCACTCAGTGATAACAGTTGGGGCTGGGCGTACCGCAGCACTATGTCGTGGCAGAAGCAGCTTGTTCACTGGCAACACCGCCAGTTAGTGATGATGAATGGCGAACAGGTGCTGTTTCGCATCATGGACGCCCGCGTTTTCGGTGCGATGGTGCCCGCTTTCACGGTCAGCGACTGGTCCCTGATGTTATCACCGGTGACAGAACTGATGATCGACACACCACAGCCGATGTGGTTTTGCCGTCCCGAAGCCTGTGGTGAAAGTAACAGTAAAATCCCGTTTACCCTGGGTGAACACCTGCTGACAGTCTGGCTGCGATCCCCTTACGGTCTGAAAGTGTTAAGTAGTTCACTTTATGATGATTTATGGGAAAACCACGGTGAAATGGCGAAACAACTGGATCAGCCTGTGGGTAGTCTGGAACTACGAATAGAACAGTGGTTGCAGCAAAGAATTGAAGCGGGTCAATACGTTGAGAAAATCTCTGGTCAGGATTATCTGTTGGCGATGGTACAAGAAAAAGAACAGGAGAAAGATTGATGAGTAATGCAAATTCGATTTATTGTCATGATTGTCAGGCCATGTTAAAGAACAAAATAGAAATTCAGCTTGTCGATGAACATCATAAACCCATAGCCAATATGCCCTATACATTAAAAAATAGAAAAATCACGCGTAAAGGAACAACAGACGGAAATGGTATGATCCGGGAAGAACAATTATTGGCTTCCCCTTTACGTTTATTTCTTAGTGGGCAAGAACTTGCCGATGAAATGGAAAAACGCCCACTGAGAACGAAGCGTAACAGTGAATACACTCGCTCTACCGAAGCCATGAAAGCCATTTCACCTGTTTTTAAAGAAAGTCAGGAATCAGGTCACCAATATCGTTATGCAAAAATTGGAGAATTAGTTGATAAATTTCCCGTTATTGAAAAATGGAAAGGAGAAAAGCCTCTTCCAAGTTACCATTTTCCTGATAGTGAACCACGAGGTCTTGAAGTTTATCCATCATATGTCGATGAATATCGCTATGTTATTGAAGTGTGTCCATTTAGGGCATGGTCTTTGTTGTTGCATCATCAAAAAGATTATTCACTGGTTAATGCCTATAATCTCTCACTCATGAGCATATTAACCTATTCTAACGATGATGAAAGCTATCTCGGTTCAGTAACTCACTTTTTTAGTAAACAGCTACTTGATTTGTCACGCTCACCTTATCGGATCAACGACCAGTCTTTTTCCCCTATTGTTTATGATGTCCCATTTAGCGAACGTTATACAGAAATAGTATTCGTTGATTCAAAAAAACAAACAATTCCTAAAGGAGATACTCAACTTTTTTATGTGGTAAATAAGAAAGAAATTATCATTGGATGGCGTGGTACTGAAAGTGGAACAGATGCTATAACAGATTTAACATTCCAGCCACTAGAGCTAGGCTGTACTCCCAAAGGAATATGTAGTGGTTTTATCGAAAATGGGAAAATACATAAAGGTTTTTGGGAAGGTTTTCATCTTATAAATCAATCAAAGGTTCTACAGCTTGATAAGACAATAGGTATATTTGATCATATTATTAAATTAGTGAAGGGAAGAAAATTATTTGTCTGTGGCCATAGTTTAGGTGGTGCGCTTGCTTTAATTCATAGCGCACAACTAAAAGCACATAATCCTTGCCTTTATACTTACGGTATGCCACGTACATTCACCCAAATGGCGGTTCAAGAGCTTGCTGATATTACTCACTACCGCCATGTCAATGAAAATGATACTGTTCCTTCTGTACCCTTCAACAAGGATATGGATAATATTGCATTTCAAATAGGCACTACTCCTTCTGGCATCTTAATTGAATTATTCGATAGCCCTATTGCGGAAGAAGCCTCAAAATGGTATCCATCGATTTTGGCAGGAAGACTTGTTGCAAAAGGTTTTAAATTATTTAGCAAAAATGATGATCCTTTTTTACACCATGGCAAGTTAGTTTATTTTTATGTTTCGTCTTATTTAGAATCAAAACCTAAACTGTACTTACTACCATCACTAAATGAAAAAACTCAAAAAGACACTGTCGAATTTATCGAGCAACAAGCACAGTCGAAAATAGATCAGTTTAGGCAGCAAGAAATAAGTTCTTTATACCCATATAATAATGAAAACTCTATTGATAAAGGAGGATTAGGAGCTCTAGATCATAGTAGTACCTTATACTCAAAGTATATTGATCAAAGATTAAGGGAATTATGCGCCCTTCCCCTAGATAGAAAAACTCAAAGGCCTCATGAAGATTTATCATTTTTAGAAAGTGAACCAACCTCCATTCGGGCAATGTTGGATAGAAAAAAGATTAGAAAACACTATTTTTTAATGGAGATAGATAATCAGCTAGCAAGTACGCTAGAAGTTACTCGAAATGATAAAATAGGCTTAGTAGCCTTGCAACGTTATTTTGAAAAACGATAAAAAATGATGAGGGCTCATAGAAATGGCAATAAAATTTATGCCACTAACATTATTACCGCTAACTCTATGTTTGACAGGGTGTGACTTTTTATCGAGTATAATCTCGGAATCTTGGCATTCTTATAGAAATAATGCTAACCCATTCTTTCCACCCCGGGAAAATAAATGGATAACGGTTGAAGGCATTGCTCCACCAAATACCAAACCGAGCTTAAGAGGAGGTTATACCTCAGTTAAATGTCTTTCTGCTCATCATACCGCGGGTGGTACTCTTTATCATGAACCTAATCATCATTGGAACAAATTTAATATATTAGTTGATCCAAAGACAGGTTACTTTAAGGAGAAAATACCTTCATATGGAGGTGGATGGTGTCAATGGAGAATCGATACTATTACAATATCTCTTTCGTATATAAATGTTGAACATATAATGAAAAAAGCTATTCCCTACACTGGAACTGGTATAAAGGTGTTTATTAATGGAGCAAAAAAACCTGAAAGTATGAAGGAAATGCTAAATACGATTGATTATCGACCAACTATTTACCCTTTTTTAAGAAAAGATTACGATATTCCTAACCAAATAGGTTTGTATGGTAAATCTGGTGGATTAACATATTTTGGGTTAAGGCTCATAGATGGAAACGAGTGGAAAATCACTTATAAACCTATTTTAGATGAAACTAAAATGCCCAAGATCATTATTCCTGCTGGTGACGAACCATCCAGAGTTGAATATCCAGATGGTAAGGTTGATTCGGATAGGGATTCCATTGATTATTGGAAAATAAATAATACATCACAATGGGAATAGTTATAAATATTTATTAAAACCACCTCAAGATCAGAACCTCCTATGATTTATTTAGAGTTACTGATCTGGTGGCTGATATCAATCATTGATAACCGAATGTTTCAGGTATAAGGTTAAAATATGGCAAACAAAGCCGTTATTTTATTAAACGACACAACCGATCACGGCGGTAAAGTAATTACAGCTGTGGGTGGTTATACTTACAAAGGTATTCCCGTTGCCGGAGAAACGGATTTAGTCGAATGTCCTAAATGCGAGGGAGTTTTTCCTATTGTCGAAGGCAGTGAGAATTTAAAGAATAATGGGAAAGCTATTGCAGTAGAGGGAATGCATACAGAGTGTGGCGCTAAACTGATTTCCAGTCAGAAAGAGTTTCTCGCTTAATAGAACCACACTGACGCGCTGCGCTTGTCTTCTCCGAGTTACCGGGCTAATACATTTACCCGGTAGCTCGGAGAGCTGAAAAAACATAACCGTTATTATCGATTATCTTTATATAACTGCACAGATTTTCACGGGATAACGGGGTAAATGACATATTTATTATATATTTCATTGCATTACTCTATCCCATACTATCCCAGTCTATCCCGCGACATGGCGTTACCACTTTAAAATCATTTAAATTCAATTAATTACAACCTACCAGAGAAAAATATTTTCCGGGATAACCTCCACTGTCACAATATCGCTTTATTTGTAATCACTCTACATTACGGGATAGAGCGGGATAACACGGGATATTTTAAATAAATGTAACTAACTGATATTTATTAAAATAGATCTCTCTTATCCCAATATCCCTTTATCCCAACGTTTTTTTCTCCTACGTGATGTTAATCCTCATCCCTGAAAATCAGCACCACAAACCGTCCTTGAGTACCATTGACTGAGATGGTTTTGCTGATAAAGCGATCTTTCTCCGCTTTAACCAGCATTCCAGCCTCTTCTAAGGCTTCAAAGCCGGATTTCTTCTGTAATCCCTGCAATATCTCTGCTTCAAATACACTGGGGATAATGTGGTATTCCGCCTGTCCGTCATGACGGCGGTTATGCACCAGATACCCCGCAAGATCACTAATCCTCATGGCGTGTGAGGTATCAATATCCCCGTTTGGCCTGCCGTAGGTATAAGGCTGAAAGCGTGACAGCCCGTATTTCTGGATAAAGTCACGCGTTCGCGTTATTACCTGATATTTTTCCCGGTTTCCGATGCCAAAATCGGCTAACCAGTCATCGAAACTTTGTTTTACCGCAGCATGACTCGCTTCTTTACTCCAGCCGGTGATATGGGATGCCAGCTCTCCAACGGCATCCAGTAACGCGAAACGCACGGCAACGCGCTTGACTTGCGCTGAGGCTTCTTCTGGCAGGCTATCAAGCCACTCTTTTTCTTTACCGGCAGTCATTTCTATTGCCTGCTCCTGATACTCAGACAACCATTGAACCCATGCCCGACCCGCTGCACCACAATAGCGTTTGGATTCACGCTTAATGGCTCTTGCATGAGAATCACCATCCTCATAGCCATTGAAACATGCCGTATCAATAAAGGGTACACTGAGCAGCCTGACAAGCTGTCCGGCTTTTGGGGTGATCCCACCTTTTATCAGAAACGTTTCTAAATCTTCCTCACCTGTTGAAAGAGCAGCAATCTTCCAGCGGATCACGGCACGGTTCCCACCTTCCCGTTTTCCCTGAATTTTACCGACACCGTTAAACAGGCTGTAGGCACTGTTAGCGACTTCCTTCGGATTCGAGCTTTGTCCGATTTCGTCAATGGGCATAAAGCCATCATTACGGGCTGCGGCCTCATTGTTTAAACCGTGGTTAGTACCATGCCATGATAATTTCAGTTCTTCGGGATCACCGTATAAGCTGCTGGCCGCCTCAACGGTGGTGGTTTTCCCTGCGGAGGATTGGGCGAATAAATGCACACCAAAGCAGGTCCCGCCTGTCAGTGAATTAAGTGGGGCAGACAATCCCACCAGTACGCCCAGCATCATTGAGCGGTTGCCTTGCAGTAATGACGCAACGTGTGTTTTCCACTGTTCGGCGCTTCCCCTGACCACATAACCGGCAATGGCAGATGTGCCGCCACTGAACGCGACAGGCATATAGGGCTGACCGATGATTTCACCGTCCGGCATGACATATGCGCCGCAGTGCCAGCCTGCTTTCTGTGTCACAACCCATTCACGGCGATCGCCGCTGCGTTGCAGATGCTCAGCTAAAACAGGCAACAGACTGTTTTTTACGGTGATGTTCATTCCTCGCGAACGCAGTCTAGCCCAGCCAACCGGCATCCCGATTTCACGGCGGGGAAGTGCTTCTACAATATATTTTCCTGTGCCTTCCTGACGTAGCTTAATAATGAGATAACCTTCGCTGCCATCATTGCCAATACCAACGATTTCCATGTAATCACTCAGCCATTTTTCGACTTCGACGATTTCGCCACCTTGTTCTTTCGGTTCAACCCAATAAATCCCATTCTTGCGGATATCGATATGGGGTTTTAGCGGGTCGTATCCTTTCTCTCGGTATTCATCTGAATCAGTGGTTACAGATTTTGACACTGCTACGTTCTCTACCGCCTGATACAATCCATTACTGAATGCCTGCTTTGCGGCCTCAATACCATGCTGCTGGCGATAATCATCCCAATCGGCTTTGTATTCCGTAGGTGGTAACGTAACCCAACCATTCACTGCAAGAGCCGCTTTCTCTGCTGAAACCTTGCCGATATTTACCTTTGGTCTGCCGTTCTTATCCAGTTCGTCGGGATGATGCCAGTCATTATCTGCTGCCAGAATAATTTTCGTGCCCGGCCAACGCTCCCTAACGGTTTTAGCGACAGAATACAAATTGCCAGCATCCAGCGCCGCCAGAACAGTGCCTTTATAGAGTTGGCTAACCGTCAGTGCCGTGGCATAACCCTCGGTAATGATTAGCGTGTCGGGATTTTTTTCCAGTTCTGATACAGTAATAAATGCGCCTTTCTTCTGGCTGCCAGACAGTAATTTTTTCTCACCGTCAGGTTTGATGATTTGTGCACCAGTGACCTTTTTATCTAACGCTGTCAGTACCAATAATAGGGAATCATCTTCCAGTAAACGCTGATTATGGTGTTGTAGTCCCTTTGCAGCCAGATAGGGCGATGGCCCAGCAACAGTTTGAGCCATCAGTGCCGCGACTCTTTTGGCAATCGGCTGTACTGGATAAGTGATTTCTTTGGCTGGTTTGGATTCTGGCAAAGGTAATGCCAGTACGTTAGCAACAATCTTAGCAGCCTCAAGAACTGAGATACGGTTGGTTTTCGCTACTAAATCCAATCCATCGCCGTAGTTCGGAAGATCACACTGGCGACAGTGCCAGTTGCCGTGATGGTGGTCATCAATAAAGTGAAAACGGTCGGTGCCGCCGCAGACAGGGCAAGCGCTATGTTTACCCTTTGCAGGAATATCGATACCACAGGCAGGTAACAGATTTTCCCAATGGTACATAGCGGATTGCTTCACGGTTTGGATAAATTCGAGCGGTTTTTGGCTGTCTGATTTATCCAAAGATGTCAATTTAGGGCGAGTTTGGTTATGCTGTGTATCAGCCATTATCGTTACTCCAATTAACGGTTATTGGTCAGACGCCTCAGATGTGTTCCAGCACACTGGGGCGTTGTTTTTTCATATTGATATAGGTAATGTGTAATGACACATAAACACATTACAGTGAGTGTAATTGACATGTCAACACACAAAAATACTCGTCGGGGCAATCCCCCATTCCAATTCAGACTTGATCCTGAACTACGGGCGCTCATGGAAATAGCCCAGGCACAAGATGGCGATGAGTCTTTAGCTGCGTGGATTAAGCGCATTGTCCGCAGAGAATTGCAGTCAAGAGGTATTGAATCTAACCTCTGAAAAAAGCAAGTTAAGGGTAGGCAAGTGCTACCCTTAGTTTTTTTATTCTTATCAAATGGTAGGTACATGTCATTAAATTCCACGAGACTCAGCAATCCGCTGATCTACCCAGCCATCAATTTCTGATTCAACAAACGCAACCGAACGAGGGCCGATTTTGACTTGCTTCGGGAACTTATCTTCTTTAATCAGCCTGTAGATCCATGCCTTGCTGTAGCCCGTTCTGCGCTGAACTTCTGGCAGGCGAATAAGACTTTCTTTAGATGTTGTAATCGTTGGCATGTATACCCCCTGTTATCGAGTCCTTGAAATGCCTTGGTAGACGTTACTTGATGACAGAGGATTATTTAAAAATTCTGTTTAATTGAAAGCGTAAACTCTTTATTCAATTTGTAGAATTAATTGTTGACTGGATGAAAAGCAGACTTTTGTGCCACGGACACACAAGGATGGAAAATAACCAATGATATAAATGGAATATCATGATATTTATGTTGAAAATTAAAAGATTGACGATACAAGAATTGTAAAAGAAATCGTTGACAACGATTTGATTGTATGACTTTAGTCTTTATGTTTTGTACAAAAACCATACTTTGCTATCAGTGCCAGCAAAGTATGAAAAATAGTCAAATTTTATTTTTCTATATGAAAGGTTAAATCTATGGTCATCCTCGACCTTGTTTCTCTGGGACAGAACGTCAAATTCTGATCCAGAATTTAGGTTATATTAGTTTTTGCATCCAATCTACGAGTGGTGTAATGATTCTTATATATCCTCCATATGCCCATAGAAAGGTACCAAATATTGTTAAAAAAACGCCAAGCATTTCAGATTTTATCTCTTCTCGCACTTCGATACGTGCCCTGATAAGATTTTCTTCTCTCATTTTTTTAGATTCTTCTACACTAAGCGGGGGGCCTGTAACGCCACTACGCGAACTTATTTCTACTTCACGATTAGCTAGTTTTTTCAAAGTGGTATATTTGATTGTATGTATTAAGCCAAAGGCTAAAACCATTGCGCCTGAGCTGGCAAATAAGTTCATGTCATTAAGGTATTGGCCAAACAAAAAACTCAAACTACAAAAAATGATCAACAGGGCTATAGATGCTTTAGCACCAAGTATTGTTAAAAAGATTGCTCTAAATTTTTGCATTATTATTCTCCCCGCAATAGCTGTGATTTAATCTTTTTTGCTTGATGTCCTGACTACGGAGTGCCACCCTTACAAGTTATTTCATCCAGTAACCAAAATTCATATCTTCGCGTTCTACAGCATCATTCAATTGTTGGCGTAGCTCTGGGGTAATTCAATGCTAGAAAGTTGGAGACCAGTCTTCACCTTTAAGGGAGAACTTCACAACGGTAATAGATTATTTAGATTAAATAAAGATCAAAATATCATTTCTTGTAGTCACTTCTTCCGGTGTTTTTTAGCAAAATCATACGGTGTGATATGTTTTTCCCTGTTGGCATCTAGATAATCAGCCCACCATTGCACCATCAACCGTCGCTCATCTAAATGTTTAGAGGTGTGAATATAGGCAGCTCTGACGTTTTTTCTTTCAACGTGGCTTAACTGGCGTTCGATGGCATCATCATTCCATAATCCTGATTCACCCATAGCCCCGCGCGCCATTGTTCTGAATCCATGACCGCAAACATCGGTTTTGGTATCGTAGCCCATGCCACGCAAGGCGTTATTAACCGTGCTTTCACTCATGACCTTTTGTGGATCGTGATCGTTAGGGAACATGACTTCACAGTCACCGCTCAGTTCGCGTAATGATTTGAACAAAATGACAGCCTGACGACTCAAAGGGACAATATGCTCCGTTTTCATTTTCATGCCCCGTTCGGAGAATTTAACGCCTTTAATGGCTTTTCTTGTGGCAGGGATTTTCCAGACAGCATTTTCAAGGTCGAGTTCTTCCCAACGGGCAAATCTCAATTCACTGGAACGGACAAATGTTAATAAAGTCAGTTCCACCGCGATACGAGTGATTAAGCGTCCACGATAGCGAGAAAGTCGGCTTAAAAATTCAGGTAAACGTTCGTGGGGAAGGGCGGGGTGATGTTTAGATTTAACAGTGGAAAGTGCGCCAGCCATATCGTTAGCCGGATTGGAATCAAGAATATCGTTCTGGACAGCGTAACGCATGATAGATGTCACCCGTTGCTGTAATCGCTGGGCAATATCATGTTTTCCATCAGCATCAACGGTTTTGATCGGCGCTAACAGTTGGCTTGTCCGTAAAGTGGAAATATCAAGCCTGCCAATATGCGGGAATATATAATGTTCAAGGCTGCGTAGAATGCGGTTGCCGTGATCTTCGCTCCAACGTTTGTTGCTGGCGTGCCAGTCACGGGCGACTTTTTCAAAGGTATGTTTTCCTTTTGCCCCTGCATGTGCGTCTTTTTTCTCGGCTTTGGGATCAATGCCCTGAGCAATCAACTTCTTAGCGTCGTCTCTTTTGGTACGAGCACCCGCTAAAGAGATGGCCGGATAGACACCGAAAGCCAGTCGGTCTTCTTTTTTATCGGTGGGGCGGTAGTACTTCATACGCCAGTACTTCGAGCCGCGTGTCGTAACTTCTAAATAGAGACCGCCGCCATCGGCGAGTTTGTAGGTTTTTTCTTTGGGCTTTGCTGTTTCGATTTGTCGTGCGTTTAGTTTCATTATAAGGGGCACATTTAAAATAGAAGTGTAGATGCCCCTGATTATGCCCCGCCGTACATGTTGATTGCAATAGACTAGAGTAGACCTAAAAAGAAAAGACCTGTGATTAATCAGGTCTTTCTAGGAGTTAGTTTACTAGTGTAGACGTTAGTAAACTTATATTTGGTGCCCAGGGCGGGACTTGAACCCGCACAGCCTAAAGGCCGAGGGATTTTAAATCCCTTGTGTCTACCGATTTCACCACCTGGGCTAAATTTGGAGGCGCGTCCCGGAGTCGAACCGAGGTTGACGGATTTGCAATCCGCTGCATGGCCACTCTGCCAACGCGCCTTCTTTGGAGCGGGAAACGAGACTCGAACTCGCGACCCCGACCTTGGCAAGGTCGTGCTCTACCAACTGAGCTATTCCCGCCCTTCCTCGAACTGCTTGATTTACTTAATTTGTTTTGTAAATCTCACATGCCGTTCGATGCGTTGCATTCTACTTACTTCACGAAATGAGTCAACACAATTATTTATAAAACTCGTTCGTTCGATTGTTTTTACGTCATTTCGATCAACCTTCACGCAAATCATTCCATGCAGCGCTCAAATATTGAAACATTGACCAGAACGTCAAGACCGCAGCAGCATATAATAGGATGAATCCTCCCACTTCGAGTTCAATGCAAGGACGCCACAATAAGGCAACCAATGCCGCCATTTGTGCTGTAGTTTTTATTTTTCCCATCCAAGAAACGGCTACACTACTGCGTTTTCCCAATTCTGCCATCCACTCACGCAAAGAAGATATGATGATCTCACGAGCAATCATCGTCGCAGCAGGTAACGTAATCCACCACGTATGGTAATGTTCTGCAATCAGCACCAGCGCAATAGCTACCATAACTTTATCCGCTACCGGATCAAGAAATGCACCAAAACGCGTCGTCTGTTTCCACAAACGGGCAAGAAAACCATCAAACCAGTCTGTTGCAGCAGCGATAATAAAGATAATGGCACATAACATCGGTGCCCATTGGAATGGCAAGTAAAATGCCAAAACAAAGAATGGAATTAAGGCAATACGAAATAGGGTAAGCCATGTTGGAATATTTAATTGCATAATGCTTAGTAACTATCTGGCTAAGTTAAGTTTCTCAGTATGGTGCATCAATACTTCTAGTGTTTCAATGCATTATAGATTTTTTCTGCCAGTGCATAAGAAATAGAAGGCACTTTTGCGATCTCTTCTACACTTGCGTTGCGTAAAGACTGTAATCCACCCATATATTTAAGTAACATTTGTCTACGTTTTGGCCCAATACCATCAATCGACTCCAATGTACTGGTCTTTTTCACTTTTTCCCGACGCTGACGATGCCCTGTAATGGCATGTTTGTGAGATTCATCACGAATATGTTGAATAACATGTAACGCAGGTGAATCAGGAGGAAGTGCTATCCCTTCTCCTTCCGCTTCAAAAAATAGGGTTTCTAACCCAGCCTTACGATCACTGCCTTTCGCAACACCAATGAGCTTAGGATATTTTTTATTCCATTCAACCTCTAAAGAATCGAAAACTTCAATCGCACGTGCAAGCTGCCCTTTTCCACCATCAATAAAAATAATGTCCGGGATTTTTGTCTGATCGATAGCTTTGCTATATCGACGACGCAAGACTTGGTTCATCGCAGCATAATCATCACCTGGGGTGATATCTGTAATATTATAGCGTCGATATTCTGCACGAACCGGACCATTAGCATCAAAAACAACACATGATGCAACAGTTTGTTCTCCCATCGTGTGACTGATGTCGAAACATTCCATACGTCGGATTTTTTCAAGATCGACAAATGTGGCCAGTGATTCTAATCGCTGATGAATTGTCGATTGTTGGGAGAGTTTGGTAATCAACGCTGTTGCAGCATTGGTACGCGCCAATTTTAAATAACGCGCCCTATCTCCTCTTGGTCGTGCTTGGATATAGATTTTTCTACCCGATATTTCAGAAAGCGATTCTTCCAATAGCTCTTTTTCAGGTAATGCGAAATCCAGTAAAATTTCTGACGGCAATGTCCTGTTTTGGCTTCCTTGGAGATAGAATTGACCAAGGAAAGTTTGCACTACTTCATCTAATGTTGTATCAACTGGAATTTTTGGATAATAACTTCGGCTGCCCAATATCTTACCCTGACGGATAAATAAAACATGCACACAGGCCATCCCCGCCTCAAAAGCGACACTGATAACATCGAGATCATCACCTTTTCCGGAAACAAATTGTCGTTCAGTGACTTGCCGCACAGCCTGAATCTGGTCGCGATAACGAGCAGCTTCTTCAAATTTAAGCTGTTGGCTTGCTTCTTCCATTTTTGCTACCAGCTTATCCAATACTTGCTGATCTTTCCCCGCCAAAAACAAGCGGACATATTCAACTTGCTGCTGATATTCTTCATCCGTTACAAATCCCTTAACACAAGGGGCAAGGCAGCGTCCAATCTGATATTGCAAACAAGGTCTAGAACGATTGCGATACACGCTGTCTTCACATTGGCGAATAGGAAATAATTTCTGCAATAAAGCCAAAGTATCGCGTATTGCATGAGAATTGGGGAATGGGCCGAAATATTCTCCCTTTGCATGCTTGGTTCCACGATATAAGGTTAAACGGGGATGGATATCACTACTCAAGAAAATATAAGGATAAGATTTATCATCTCTCAGTAATACATTGTAGCGAGGCTGATACAGCTTGATGTAGTTATGTTCGAGCAGAAGCGCCTCTGTCTCTGTATGGGTAACGGTGACATCTATCTGGACGATGTTTTTCACTAATGATTCTGTTTTGCGGCTACTAACCTGCACCCGAAAGTAGCTAGATAACCGTTTTTTTAGATCCTTGGCTTTACCAACATAGATCACTGTGCCAGTGATATCATACATGCGGTAGACGCCTGGCTGACTGGTAACTGTTTTTAAAAATACCTTTGAATTAAATAGTTCTGCCACAATTGATCACCCATCAAATCTTATTATCCACCGTGAGTTACCATATTTTGTGCATCAAGCAATCCACAGCGTATTGCCATATGGGTCAATTCTACATCACCTTTGATATTTAGTTTACTGAACATTCTATAGCGGTAACTATTCACCGTTTTTGGACTCAGATTAAGCAACACAGAAATTTCATTAACTTTACGTCCCTGAGTTATCATTGTCATGATCTGCAATTCCCGCTTTGAAAGTCCGTCCAACGGGTTTTCTTTTGGTGGGGATAACTGGTTGAGAGCCATCTGCTGGGCTATGTCCGGGGAAATGTAACGCTGGCCTGCATAAACAGTCCGAATTGCATTGATCATATCCTGAGGAGCTGCTGCCTTGCTCAAATATCCCCTAATCCCTGCTTGCATTACTTTTGTGGGTAAAGAACTTTCAGTATGGATAGTTAGCATAATCACGCGTGTATCAGGTGAATAACGAATGATTTTCTTAGCTGCCTCCAACCCTCCTATACCGGGCATTCCCATATCCATTATGACGACATCCGTGCTGTTTGATCTACACCATCTGACCGCATCTTCTCCACTACTGGCTTCTCCTGCGACTTTTATCCCTTTTACATCATCAAGGATGCCTCTCACACCAATGCGCACCAGTTCATGGTCATCAACTAATAAAACATTAATCAAACAACATCTCCACTAACGTAATATTCCAATAATGATAAAATTAATAAACTCCAAAATAAAATCGACATACCGAGTTTATCCTTATGATTTTCATAATATAAATTGGAAAGGATAACCTTCTCTCTCAGGGCGGGATTCCACTTTGTATTAAGTTTAATCAAATATAAGCTGACTACGGAATTCCGCTGACCACATTGCTCTTCGGCGTTTAGCGGCCTGACTGTCCTTTATACTGGTATTTTGTTTAATCACATTTAATGCAATTCGATTAAAAAGGGCCATTTGTGCCGCCCCATCAGGATCTTTCAGCGAGATTGCATCTTCCCGAAAAGTGACGTCCAAAACCCAGTGCAGCTCATTTTCCACCGACCAATGCTTTCTTATTGCCGTGGCCGCTAGCTCCGCATCTAAAGGGAGTGAACTGACATACCAGCGTGAATCACGGTGAGGGGGGTGGCCTTTCACACTTCGTTCACTGACCACTTCGATAACCGATTGTATTGAAGGCCATTTTGCCTGAAATTCTTCTGACAACGTCGCACTAATTTGCATAACATGACGGAACTCCTCTCGTCCATGACCACTGCTTTTTTCTGTAAATTCAACAAGTTCATGACTTTCATAATGTGCAGCAAAATGGGATTTAACAAACTCAGCCAGACTTTTTTGATTACCTTTGACACCCACAATAAAATCGCCGCCTC
Organism: Xenorhabdus ishibashii; assembly: GCF_002632755.1. NCBI lineage: Bacteria > Pseudomonadati > Pseudomonadota > Gammaproteobacteria > Enterobacterales > Morganellaceae > Xenorhabdus > Xenorhabdus ishibashii. The sequence goes on from NZ_NJAK01000001.1 coordinate 153,144, forward strand.
GTTGGGTAATTAACTCAAGGGTTTCTTTCTGACAATGCAGGGCATCCATCGTGACTACAGCCCCATCAAGCGCCAATAATTCAATGAGTTGCCTTGCGACTGGGCCTTCTTTCCCTTTACTTTCTGCGACCCGATGATATAGGGCAACACCGGACTCGACATCATAAGCACTGACCACATGGAGGGCTTCAAACAGGGTGCCTTTGCAAGTGCCTCTCATCGTTTTTCCGTCAATAGCGATAAGGCTTCTCCCTGCCTTGACCCGGCGCTGGTTGATCCAGTCATAAAAGGCTTCAACCAGTGCATCCTGCTCTATCATTTTGATAATATTAGCAATACAGTGACGACGAGGAATGCCATGAGTAAAGCGCGTATATTTTTTAAGCCACTCAATTTGTATCTCACCAAACTCTTGAATCGCTTTCCAGCCAGAAGCCCCGCATAACACGGCTGCAAAAGCCAAAAAAATCACATCCATTAACTCATGCTTTTTATTGATATCAGAACGCGGGTCATCGATCTTACTGATAAAGTTAAAAATACTCATTATTACGATCGCTATTTTTATGGAATAGCGTGATCTTATCGTTTTAATGAGAGAAAGAGCTATAAGAAGTTATATTCTGGTCTTTATTTAACCTAAATAGCCTTACTAAATATATGAGATCTCACCCTGCCTTCTCTCTGGAGTGATATCAAAACCTTTTGGATGAGATAACGGAGTATACTAACATTAGTGCAAAACAGAAAGAAAATTGTCACATGTCAATGAAAGGAAATGAATATATAGCCAATTGATTTAATTTAATATTTTTTAAAAATATATCCCTATATTATTCATAGTAACCCATTTTAATCCAGAACAATATGAGGGCGATATTTTCCCCCATATTGCAACGATTATTTAAATAAGTTAAGGATATCCTCTTTAGTCAGCATAGGCGTTTTTTCAACAAAGTTATAATACGCAGGCTTGCTATCCACATAAATTTGGCGAGATAATTTACCTAAATGACTATTATCAAACAATGCAACTGGAACATAATAAGTACTTGGGTGGTGCAAATGGTAAAAAAGGTGTGTGCCGCACCTATTACAAAAAGCGCGTTCTGCCCATTCGGATGACGGATATGTTGAAATATTTTCAGCTCCCTCTATTTTTAAATCATCCTTACAGTCTACAGATAAAAATGGACCACCACTCCATTTTTGACAAGTTTCACAATGACATACATTAATATCTTCAATGTATTGTTTGGTTTTTACACCCACCGCACCGCATAAACAACGACCTTTATTCATTATTTCACTCTCTATCTATAATAAATTTATAGTGAAAACTCTTATATCTGAGATTGAATAAATCTACTACTCTATTTCATCAAAAATACCATGCTCATTACAATGGTTCTCTAACTTTTAGCCATACAAATAAGTTCTAGAAACATTAAGTTACAGCTTGATGGCAGAAGAATAACTTATTTATTTTTCACATCTTTGTTATCCTCTTCTTCATCATCATCATCATCATCATCATCAATGTGCCAGCTATGCAGTATTCGGTGGACAAAAGGTGTCACCACCATACCTATAGCGATAAAAAAGATAGCCTGAAGGAATAGCCCATAAATGGCAGCGAAATATTTTCCCAGAGTACTGACTGGTTCAATATGCAAGGTTTGTGTTCCAATCATTGAAACTGAATTTAGTATTGCATCAGGAATAGCATGGCTCTCGATCAAGAAAAAACCCAGTACACCAGGAATAATACCGATCAGAAAAATAAGGAATGCATGCAAAAGAAAGCGCAGTATCCGTAAAAGAAATCGGTCAAAGCTAATTAATTTATCAGTAAATTTTTCCATACCAGATCCCCACTAATAAATTAGTTACCCTGGTGATTGTATGTTAGTTTTTATTTTTATCAATGATCATGAGCCGGACATCCCTCAATATTCCCTGCCCCAAGAACACACCCACAATAGTGATAACAACACCAATCATTTGTGACAAACTGGGTATATTTCCTATCATTAACTGTATCATGAGTGCAAATATGGGAACAAAGTTAAAAAATACCGCCGTTTTCCCTGCCCCACGAATAGCGACACCCATATTCCAAAAAAGATAGGCAACAGTGGAACCACCAATACCTATATAGAAACAGGCCAAATGGCTTTCAAATGTTCCGGAAGATAATGCAGCCATTGGTGATTCCACAAAAATCGCAATAAACACTAATATGATCGCACCAAAAGACATCGTCCAGCTCGTAGTCGCTAATGGCGTCGCATCTTTGATAAATATCCGTGTTCCCACTGTGTAGATTGACCAACCAAGACTTCCCATAAAAATGATTATATCGCCGGTTACTACCTGATTAACACCGTCCAAAATCAATTCACCATTGGTAATAACCAAAGCAACTCCCAACAAACTGATCACCATACCAACAACTCGCATCAATCCAGGTAACCGACGATTTACAATAGATTCCAGAATATTGGTAGAGATAGGCGTCGTTGCCACAATCAAAGCAGCAGTAACCGGATTGGAACTTTGCAGGCCGACAAAAAATGCCCCATTAAATCCTGCTACACCAATTGCCCCAAGAACAATAAATGCCCGCCAGTTTTGTTTCAAGACTTTACTATGAATTCCCTCTTTCCATGCCAAAAAAATAAAAATACAGATAACGGCATAGAAAAAACGCTCAACAGAAGCTGTCCACGGTGGCAAACTCGTAAGTGCAAATTTCGTTACCTGAAAATTTGATCCCCAAAAGAATGTTGCAATTAACGTCAGTACAATCGCTAACTGTGGAGTTGTTCTCATATTCATAATCCTAATTTTTAATTTATCTCAATCAAAGTAATCATTGTGACATCTTTTAAAATTGAAATATTTAGACGATATTGGTAATCAAATTTTCATAAACGGAAAACAAATTGTGCAATCACTTATTTGGGATGATATTCGAATATTCTTGGCAGTCGCACGAACAAGTACGATTAGTAAAGCGGCCGAGCTTCTTGGTATTGGTGTAGCAACGGTATCGAGAAAAATCGAACGTTTGGAAAATACCTTTGGCATGCCCTTATTTTTACGGCACCAAACAGGTTATCAACTAACAGAATATGGCGCAGAACTATTGGAAAAAGCCAAAGCCATGGAAATAGCCGCAAATTCATTTTTGTTTGAAACCGATCTGCGGGCAACTATTGCGGGAAATGTACGTCTTGCCACACTCGAAACATTATCCAATCATTTAATTATGTCAAACTTGCCGGCCTTACAAAAAAACTATCCAAATCTGACATTAGAAATCACAACAGATAACTACCCTGTAAACCTTCACCGCCGTGATGCTGACTTAGCACTTCGTATCATCAGACCTGAGAAAGGTCATGTTAATGTCCGGCAACTTGGAACTCTGGGATTTGGCCTTTATGGAAGTAAAACCTACTTAGCTACTTGCCCCCCTGGTATATTTAGAGGTGAATACAACGACGCCAATTTTATTGGCTGGGCAAGTGAATATTCGCAACTTCCTTCCGTTAACTGGCTTAGACAAGCCTTACAAGGGCGTTCACTTTCTGTCGCAACAACTTCGATTTGTTCTCAAATTGCGGCAGCAAATGCGGGTTTGGGATTAGCCGTGTTGCCCCATATTGCGGCCAATGACGCAGGGCTTATTTGTATTTTGCCCGATTTAGGTATAGATAGACCCATCTGGCTTGTTATTCAATCTGATTTGGCTCACTCTCCCAGGATACGAAAAGTGGCAGATTTTTTGGCAGATGTGGTTTTTCAAAATTAGGATAAACTGTCGGGACGATCACACAGATAAAATCGGATAAAATAATTTCCTATCCGATTTTACATACATATTATTTACAATCCATTTATTCACGTTATGATATGGTTATGATATTGTGAATTACAACATAGCCTAATAGTTATAGAATTAGGTAAATTCAAGATTAATATGAAAGGTATCACTACCTCATTAAACCAATTTCTTAAAAAATAAACGTTTTAACAATTTATTGAAACATAATGCAGTAAGACGCTAATTCCATCATCAGGGCATCCAAGTGATTTTTCTAAAATTGATATATATTCTTTATTATTACTAATATACCACTATTTTCATATATAGAAAAAATAGGGGAACACTTTCTCATTTTTAATCATGAGGTTATTATGTTAATCATTGATGAAAAAAACAAAAGTATAAGAAACATGTTTTCTAACTTGTTTCATCATCCTTCAGTCAATAAAAAGAAAGAAAATGGAGAGATCATTAACTTATTAATTGGATGGGATGAGCAACATAAGAATATTATTGAAAATATTTCAAGTGCCGCGACAGAATTCCCTTTATTGGAAACTTACTTACTGCCTCTCGATTCTACCCCCTCATCAATTTTAATTGAACAAATTAAAAAATGTGATATTTTCATGTTTTTTTATCTTTCATCAACATTAAAGCCTTTTACACCATCTGGGCCTCAGTTTTTGTCTCCCATAAGGCAAGTCATGCAAGAAAATTGGAGAAAATCAATTATCTTTAAGGATTATGGTGAACATTTTTATGAAGCTTTCTCTGAGCAAATAGAAATAATAAGTAATAGAAACCAATCCCTCATAAATCTTGCTATGGCAAGTAAACAAATTATCTTTGAACAAGGGAATGATTGCATTCTTACCGCAACAATTAGCGAAAACCAATCATGGACATCAATTGATGGTAAAGATAGTTATGATATCACTCCTGGTGAAATAGCAACAAAACTGCACAATCTAGAAGGATGTATCACTTTTAGTGGTACTTTTCTCAGTACTATCCCTTTTGCTATTAAATATGGTGTCGTAAAAGATTTTTTCAAAATAAAAGTAAAAAATAGCCAAGTCATTGACTTTACATGCCATGACCCTATTTTCTCCCAAGATTTTGACAAATATTTATCCGCAAATCCAAGCAATAGTGTAATTGAAGAATTTGGTATTGGGACAAACTATGGTGTTAAAAGGTTGTACGGCTTAAACGCTGGTTTTGAAGAGCGGCATCCTGGCTTGCATCTTGGATTAGGTGGTGGTGCAATGGGTAGCCACCATTTAGATCTTATTTTTCAAGGAGGAAAACTATTCTTTGATAAGAAAAATTTTTTTAATAATAAATTATTTAATATTTAGATTGACAATAACTTCATAAAGTTCAATTATAATATATAACAATCAATAAAAACAATAATACAGTTATTTTAAAAGCCAAAAATAGACTAAACAGTAAAACCTTTATAAATTTTTAATAAAATCGTGCCATTACACCAGATGAAATAATTTTTTATTTTTTGTACAACATATTTATTTACAATCCATGTTCCTTCATTATCATATAACATTGTTACCTGCAATATATCATAGATAAATTATTCTTCATTATAGTCCAATCATCATAAACTTAGTAAAACTGAGGTTAATATGGAAAATATCACTATCGAATTAAACGAATGGTTTGAAGAAGAAACTTTTGAAGAGGCGGTTGAAATTATGCAAGAAAAGGCTGTTGTTCCCGTTGGAACAGCCATGTGGCCTATTTAAAAGAGTATATGTTCTTCGCATTATTATATTAATGATTATATAGGACGGAGAAGTGATTCTCCGTCTTCATATTTCAAATTTTCTGCAAAATCCCTTTTGCCAAGAACCAGTTTATTATTTGCTACCATAATCCCTAAAAACATTATACAAATCGACTATTAATTAATGCCATTCCCATCACATCACAATATTGACCATCTCTAAATGACTGCATACGCCGTATGCCTTCAGCTTCAAAACCAAACTTTTTATACAGAGCAATTGCTTTTTCATTATCAGTAAAAACTTCCAGTTCAATTCTGATGCAGCCTAACCAATTGAATACATAGTCAATGGTAAAAGCCATCAACTTTGAACCAACACCCTTACCAAAATAAGCCGCATCAACACCAATACCAATTCCCACGGCATGTCTACGTCTCGGATTGGCATAGGTAAATAACGCTATTGTACCCACGACCTTGCCATTTACTTCGGCCACAAAATCAATATGCCCTTGTGTTTTATTTAATTTTAAACGTTCACGCCACATTTCATGCGAAGGACATGGTCGTTGTAACGTATTGGAGTAAACATCAGGGTGACTAAAGATTCGTTGATAATGCTCAGCATCTTCTGGCTCAGTTGCCCTTATTATAATTTCCATACACAGCCTCTTTTCAGCTTGTTCTCTTTATTACTACCTGATAAAAAAACAAATGTAAATAGTGTGTTAACATTCATTTAAATTAGTAATCCAACCTACTATTGATGTTATTTTATACCACCTTATTTTCTTTGGAGCACATATGGATCAGGAAAATGTAGCCATTTTTGAATTACTCAAAAATCTTGAAGTGAGTCTTCACAGTAAAAAAAGAAATAATACCGATTGGCTGAATATGATATTACACGATGATTTTCTGGAAATTAGTAAATCAGGTTATGTTTATACTAAAAAAGAGGTGATTAATGCATTAATTACAGAAACAAAAACTACTTTTCAACTTTTCTCAAAAGATTTTTTTATGAATTGTCTTGATAAAAATATTGTATTACTGACTTATCAGTCTTATGAACTTGATCGAACTGGCAACCCATTCAATCAGGCACTTCGTTCATCAATTTGGCAATTATCTTCAACCGATAAATGGCAACTTAGATTTCATCAAGGTACGATCACGCCTGCTTAAGATAAAAAATGGCCCAATATTTGGGCCATATCAAAATTAATTGACAGGATTATTTTACTTAACAAATAAGGCGGGTTTTACGCTTTTTCACAATCTGAAATCCGATCATTAAAATAATAAACCAAATTGGCGTGGCTATTAACGCTTGGCGGGTATCTGGTTGCAAGGAAAGCAATACCAAGACAAAAGCAAAGAAAACCAAGCATACCCAAGACATGACAATACCAAATGGCATTTTATACACCGAAGCCTGATGCAGTTCTGGGCGATGTTTTCTATAAGCCAGATAGGAACATAAGATCATACTCCAAATAAACATAAACAGGATCGCAGAGACGGTTGTCACTAGAGTAAAAACTCGCATCACATCGGGAATAAAATAGATCAAAATGACACCAAAAGAGAGGCACAGGCAAGTAAAGATCAATCCTGATGCGGGGACTGAACGACGGGAAAGACGGCTAAACTGCTTTGGTGCGTCTCCTTCTTTCGCCAGACCGAACAACATCCGGCTAGTAGAGAAAACCCCACTATTTGCCGAAGATGCCGCAGATGTCAGAACTACAAAATTAACAACGCTGGCGGCGGCAGGCAATCCGATTAAGATAAACAATTCCACGAAAGGACTTTTATCCGCACTGACAGCACGCCACGGCGTGACTGACATAATGACAATCAGAGCCAACACATAAAATGTAATAATGCGGATTGGAATAGCATTAATCGCCTTTGGTAAAGATTTCATCGGGTTTTTAGTTTCTGCTGCGGCAGTTCCCACCAGCTCAATGCCAACAAAAGCAAATATCGCTATCTGGAATCCAGCAAAAAAACCACTTAACCCCATAGGGAACATGCCACCATCATTCCAGACATTAGCAAGTGCTGCGACATGCCCTGCGGGTGATTTAAAGTTGATACCAATCAAAATGCCTCCTGTTACAATCAAGGCAATGATGGCAATAATTTTGATCATGGCAAACCAAAACTCCAATTCACCAAACAGCTTAACTGTCGCGAGATTAAGAGTTAACAATACCAAAACACACAAAAGCGAAGTTCCCCACTCTGGAAAACCAGGTATCCAATATCCAACATAAGCAGTAATAGCAACAATATCCGCTATGCCAGTAATTACCCAACAGAACCAATAAGTCCAGCCCACAAAAAAACCGGCCCACGGCCCTAATAAATCAGCGGAGAAATCGCTAAACGACTTATAGTGCAAATTAGAAAGCAATAACTCTCCCATTGCCCGCATAACGAAAAACAGCATAAAGCCTATGATCATATAAACAAAAATGATCGACGGCCCCGCAAGAGAGATAGTTTTACCTGATCCCATAAATAAGCCAGTACCAATGGCACCACCAATTGCGATGAGTTGTATATGTCGGTTGGTGAGACTGCGCTGCAAGTGCGAACTTTCAGTTTCAGTAGTGTGAGTGGGTCGTTTTTTTTCTTCCATAGTTGTATCCAATTTATTCTCACAGCATGGCCTTAATACCCTCAAGCTGTGTTTAATAGAATATTGTGACATAGACAACCGCGGTATTAACAGAAGGATTTCACATGAAAAACAGAGTGATTGCAATTCGACCAATTAGCCAAGAGTTTATTGTGCGTATTTTATTCGATTAATAAAAAATGAATATAGTCCATTGACGCTCGGTTGATACTGGAGAATAATTAAACGTGTCGGGTCGTTAGCTCAGTCGGTAGAGCAGTTGACTCTTAATCAATTGGTCGGGAGTTCGAACCTCCCACGACCCACCAATTAAATCAATAGGTTATAGTGTTAATTATTTCCAGTAGCTTTCTTGAGTGCCATATTCGTGTCATGCGCGCATAAAATACTGTCAATATTTTTCGCGTGTTCTTGCAAATGCACTGGGGATAAATGAGCATATCGTTTAACCATTTCTATGCTCTCCCATCCCCCCATTTCTTGCAGTGCTGATAATGGGACACTGGATTGAATCAGCCAACTAGCCCACGTGTGGCGCAGATCATGGAATCGGAATCCTTCTATTCCCGCCCGTTTCATGGCAGACTTGAATGACTTATTGGCATCAACCCTCATTGGCACCATATCAATAACCCCCTTCAACTTTCGCTCTCTGACAAAAACATACTTTGTATGCCTGCCTATCTGTTTCCGAATAACCTGATAAGCAGTGTCATTGAGCGAAACTCCAATAGCCCGATAGTTTTTAGATTGGTCTGGATTTACCCAAGCCACTCTTCTTACCAAATCAACCTGTGCCCATTCCAACTCTAAGATATTAGATCTTCTAAGTCTGGTACCCATGCAATTGTTGCATGACTTCTTTCCATTGCCATATTGATAGAAATTTTTACAAGAAAAAGCCATTGATCAATAATGCAAATTACATTGATAATCATTTCTATTTAAAATATTGTAATGGCGTTTTCCTTTTCAGGAGCTCATACCCCATTCTGATGAACGTTTTGTCAAATTGAGTTTCTGACGCCGCCTGTAAGCAGCAAAAATTAATTAATTGTTACTAAATATTTTTATAAGGCAAATCAGACGGTGTTTGATTATGTTTAAGATAAGAAGAAAAAAACTTGTGGTGGTGAAAATCATCACCAGACACTCAGGGTTTGGGTTTCAGTCGGCACTGTTTTCAACACCCACGTTATCTGATGGGGCATATGCAGCTAGCGATGGGGAAGAGATCATGAGGGATGCAGCCGCGGAGCTGAAAAGCGTAACGCTACCAATGAAAAGGATTGTAGCGAAAAGTCGCGTATCAGGCATCAAAACGACGATTCTACTTCTCAAAACACGGCAGACAATCACCGTGCTTACTCGTGACCAGATGGTTCGCCAAAGAACAACTTTCGTACCCAACGTACTAAATTACACCAAAAATGCCTTCACCAATTATCTAGGTTCATCTAACCGCAACGATGAAGTCGTCATCCGTCGCTTTTGCTACATGTCACATAATGATCTAAGAGAAAATGCTTCCAACCTGAAAGACACATCTGTGCAGTTTAACGTCAACAACCTCACCATGTCGCCTCCTGCTGCGGAAAAGAAGCGTGTTTCTACAGCTACGGCTGCAGCATGTTCTCCACAGTCAACTATAGCTAATAATATCTGGTATCCAGCACCACCGGCGGCTCATTCTCACGTTGCCGTTGGTATTTTCTCCCCTCAGGGAGGGGGAAAAAGCTGGCCCCTACACCAATAAGAGGAACCTGATTTTGTCTGGTATCGCCAACGACCTTCTTTCACTAACGTTGCAAGAGGATGACTTTATCTTTCTGTCGCCCCACAAAAGCCTGCTCGCCCGGGGATGCTTTGCCACCTTGACACATCCAGCCGCATCCGGACATCACGTCAAAGGTGAGTTCCAACAGAAGGTGCAACAGTTGTTTCGTCAGGCTCAGCAGGCCGGAGTAGAAAATCCCATTGTCGTGGGGGCTATTCCGTTTGATAAACGCCAACCCTGTTCGCTGTTTATTCCACAGACCTGCTATTGGATTGATCGCCATGCCTTTCATCTCTCCGATTCTCCGGTGCAGGTGGAGGGCCAAGCTCACTGCATTCCTGATCACGATGCGTTTTGCGCCATGGTGAAAAGTGCCCTGAATCCGCTGCGCATTGGTACACTAAATAAAGTCGTGTTGTCGCGCCTGTTGCAGATTGAAAGCATTCCCCCGCTTAGCGCTCTGAACCTATGGCTGCAGCTCAACAGGCAGAATCCGGAGAGCTACAATTTTCACCTACCGCTGGCAGATGGAACTCTGATTGGTGCTAGCCCTGAACTACTGCTACGTAAAGAGGGTAATGTCCTGCGATCCTGTCCTCTTGCCGGCTCAGCACGGCGAGGCAACGATGACGCCAGTGACAGAAATGTCAGGGAAAAATTGTTGGCCTCCGAAAAAGATCGCCATGAGCATTTGGTGGTTACGGAGGCTATTCGTCGCCAATTGACAGATCTCTGCTGGTCTCTGACAATCCCAGAACCCTCGCTACTCAGCACGCCCACACTCTGGCATCTCGCTACTGAAATTCAGGGTATAGTGGCAAATGATCGCGATAGCGCGCTGTCTCTTGCCTGCCTACTTCATCCTACTCCCGCATTATGCGGCGCTCCTTATACCTCATCTCGTAATCTTATCGGCGAGCTGGAGCCATTCGACCGAGGCTGGTTTGGCGGTATTGTCGGCTGGTGTGACGCCCGCGGAGACGGGGAATGGGTTGTAGCGATCCGCTGTGGCAAGATTCGACCTCATCAAGTTGAGCTATTCGCCGGCGCCGGCATCGTTCCGGACTCTGTTCCGGAAAATGAATGGCTGGAAACCCGCACTAAATTTAACACCATGCTGAGTGCACTTGGTTTTGCAACGCAAAAGGAACAGACATTATGATTGAATTCACCCGCTGGCCTCAGGATCTGGCTGAACGTTATCGCCTGAAAGGGTATTGGATTGATCGCCCGTTGAGCGAGATTCTCGATATTCACCGCGAGAACGATGCCGTGGCACTATTCTGCGGGGAGCGGCATTGGAGCTATCGAGAGCTTAATGAAGCAGTAAGCCGGCTCGCCGCTTCCCTACACCGACGTGGCGTGCGTCAGGGACAAACCGCATTGGTGCAGCTTGGCAACGAGGCTGAATTTTATATCGTCTTTTTTGCCTTACTGCGCTTGGGTGTCGCGCCGGTTAACGCGCTTTATAGCCACCAGAGCAGCGAATTAACTGCGTATGCACACCAGATTATGCCAGAGATACTCATTGCCGATCGCCAGCATCGCCAGTTTCATGATGATGCGCTTATTGATCTTCTGGTAGCCAAGTGCCCTGGATTAAGTATAGTGGTGCTTCATCATGAGGATTCAGATTCGAACCGTTCGCTTTCACGCCTGATATCAGAGGAGCCGGAAGACTTCACGCCTACGCCAACGCCGGCGGATGAGGTCGCATTTTTCCAACTTTCCGGCGGTAGCACTGGCACCCCTAAGCTGATTCCACGCACCCACAACGACTACTATTACAGTATCCGCGCCAGCAATCCGATCTGTGGCATCAGCAGTAAAACCCGATATCTCTGCGCCCTGCCGGCCGCACACAACTATCCTATGAGTTCACCGGGTGCGCTGGGTGTATTTTATGCAGGTGGTCAGGTTATTCTCGCCCCCGATCCAAGTCCAGATGGATGTTTTCCGCTCATAGCTCGTCATCAGATCAATATTGCCGCTCTGGTGCCACCTGCGGTCAGCATCTGGCTGGAATATGCCAATATCAGGGGTCACGCCAACGAACTCTCCAGTCTGAAAGTGATGCAGGTTGGCGGTGCTCCTCTGGGAGAAACGCTGGCCAGGCGCATTCCAGAAGAGCTTGGCTGCCAGCTCCAACAGGTATTTGGTATGGCAGAAGGTCTGGTGAACTACACCCGATTAGACGATGACAATGTGCATACCTTCACAACTCAGGGCTGTCCAATCAGTGAAGATGATGAGGTATGGGTCGCAAACCGAGAAGGCCTACCGGTACCGCATGGAGAGCCTGGATTGCTGATGACCCGAGGTCCATACACCTTTCGAGGCTATTACCGAAACCCAGAACATAACCAGACGGTGTTCGACAGTAACGGGTTTTATTGTTCTGGCGACGTGGTCATTCAGCTTCCCGATGGATATCTGAAAGTCGTTGGACGTGAGAAGGATCAAATAAATCGTGGTGGCGAAAAAATTGCCGCTGAAGAGGTTGAACACCTGTTGCTGCGCCACCCAGCGGTGGTGTACGCCGCATTGGTCGCTATTCCTGACTGTCTCATGGGCGAGAAAACTTGCGCTTATGTAGTAACGCGCGAACGCGAATCCGTGAAACCAGCCGTCCTGCGCCGCTGGCTACGTGAGCAGGGCATAGCCGATTACAAGATCCCCGATCGTTTTGAAAGTCTACCTGAGCTGCCGCTCACTCCGGTAGGAAAAATCAACAAACAGGCGTTACGTGTACTTGCCAGCGCCGCCTTAGAAAATTGAGAAAATACGCTATGAGCATTCCTAAACTTCAGGACTATACCCTGCCCGATGAAACCGCCTTACCTGTAAATAAAGTCGAGTGGAAATTGGAGCCGCAGCGCGCCGCTCTGCTGATTCACGATATGCAGGAATATTTCCTCAACTTCTGGGGAAAGGAGAGCAAGATGATTCAGCAGGTTATCGACAACATAGTTATTCTGCGCACACGTTGCCATGAGCTCGGTATTCCAGTGTTTTACACAGCTCAGCCGAACCAACAGAACGACGTCGATCGAGCACTACTGAATGATATGTGGGGGCCTGGCTTAAATCGCTATCCTGAACAACAAAAAATCGCGTCAGCACTATCCCCCGAACCGAAGGACACTGTATTGGTGAAGTGGCGTTACAGCGCGTTTCAGCGCTCTGACTTGGAAGCCTATTTGCAAGAACATAAGCGCGATCAGCTTATGATCTGCGGCGTGTACGCCCATATCGGCTGCCTAACTACTGCCACTGATGCCTTTATGCGTGATATACAGGCTTTTATGATAAGTGATGCGCTGGCAGACTTCAGCCGGGAAGAGCATATGATGGCGCTTCGCTATACCGCGGGTCGTTCCGGTCGGGTATTGAGTACTTCTATGGTGCTGTCGGCGCTTACTCCTCCCGCAGCAGAAAATAGATGGGATCGCGAACGTTTGCTTGCCATACTGCAACCCGCATTGGACGAAGATGCATACGACATTGATGATGACGAAAACCTGCTTGATTACGGCTTAGACTCGCTACGTACAATGTCTTTCGTGTCAAAGTGCCGTCTGGAAGGGTACGAAATTGATTTTATCACGCTGATGAAACAACCAACGTTGCGAAATTGGCTCTCACTGCTGAACGGCGATCTGGAAGAGAAATGAACGATTTCAAGGGAAAAACCGTCTGGGTGACGGGAGCAGGGAACGGTATCGGCTCCCGAACAGCTCTCCATTTTCACGAGGCAGGAGCCAGAGTTTTTGGATTCGATCTGAAGTTTCCTAATTCAATGCCGTTTGAGACACTCATTCTGGATGTCAGCGATGCCAATGCGGTGCAAAAAATTTGCCCTCCATTGCTGAAGGCAAATGGGCTGGACGTGCTGGTTAACGGTGCGGGAATTCTGCGCCTTGGCTCTGCAGAAACGTTAAGCCGTGAAGACTGGGAAAGTTCAATCAACGTTAATGCGGGTGCTGCATTCAATCTGTTTAAAATCCTCATTCCACATTTCCAGCGTCAACGCAGCGGCAATATCGTTTCGATAGCCTCCAACGCAGCCCACGTGCCGCGCGTTAATATGGCAGTTTACTGCGCTTCTAAGGCTGCGATGCGTAGCCTGTGTCTGAGTGTGGGGCTGGAACTGGCACCTTTTGGGGTACGATGTAACATTGTTTCGCCCGGTTCTACACTGACTCCAATGTTGGAGGGAATGCTCAACGATGATATGGCACATCAACGTCTGATTAACGGCCTTACCGAACAATTTAAACTCGGCATTCCACTCGGGAAAATCGCACAGCCAGAAGAAATAGCCAACGTCATTTTATTTTTGGCCTCCGACCAAGCAAGCCACATAACGTTGCAGGATATTGTCATTGATGGGGGCGCTACGCTCGGTGCCTGATAAACCGAATATTTAAATCTGTTTACCTGTATGACACTATAAAAATGGAAAAACTATAATTCTATGGAATGGGTAAGTATTAAAAATTTAAACCAAAAACTAGTTAAAGGAAAGAGATATAACATGAGCCATATTACCGCATTGAGAAAAGTCAATAATTTAAAAAAAGAATTTGATTTAATAGAGGAAATCTGGTCACCAAAGGTGATAGCCCAAACAAACGAATATAAGATAATCATATTGCTCGCCGAGGGTGATTTTATGTGGCACACACATGAGGATGAAGACAAGGTATTTATGGTTATTGAAGGTGAACTTCGTATAGATTTTAAAAATGATCACGTAATAATAAAGCAAGGTGAGTTTTTTGTGGTGCCTAAAGGAGAAGAAAGTAAACCTTCATCCAAGGAATTAACCAAGCTGCTATTAATAGAACCCTATATAGTCGCGCATGCAGGCCAATAAATTCTTAATAAAAATTTTCAGGTTGTGAATTCAGACAATAAGTGCTGCGCATGATTTGAGATAGAGAAAAGGGGAGCGACTGGTTAGCTCCCCCCCCCCCCCTGCTCCTGCCACCTATACTTCGGTGCAGTTAATGCTGATTCTTAGAAGCGTACTTTCATACCGATGCCCACTTCACGCGGTTCCAGCATATATCCTGAGATCCCAGCCGTACGATCTTGGTATTTCTGTGTCGGCACACGTTTGTCAAAGATGTTATTTCCATAAACAAAGAGTTCCAGATAGTTGGTCGGATGATATGATAAACGGAGATTGGACACTAAATAGGAACTGACTCGCAACTCGGGATCGTTCTGGTCATTTGAAAAGTAACGATCTACGTAACGAAGATCGCCACTCAAACGAACTTTTTCGATGATGTTCCAATCAGCACCGACATTAAACATGTAGCCAGGCGCTTTAGCGAATTTTTTTCCTTCAAACAAGTTGCCTCGATAATCGGCGAATTTTTTGATTTCGGTATGAAGCAGCCCAAGCCCACCGCGTAGGCGAAGATTGTCCAGCGCACGATAATCGGCCTCCAGTTCAAGTCCATAGGTTACCGCCTTATCGGCGTTGACAAGGATAGAACCGTTAGGTTTGTCTTCCCTGTAATCTTCTACAGAACTCTGGAACCCCTTATAATCTGTATAAAAGATATTACCGGATACCAGCAATCGATTATTGAGCGCGCTACCACGCGCAAACAACTCGTAATTCCAAGCCCTCTCTGGAGCGAAGGTGTAATAGGAATGCCCAGAGAAATTCACACCTGTACCACCCGGCGCATAGCCTTTGCTTATCAGAGTACCGACGGTTATATCGTTAGTAACGTCATAGGCGAGAGAAACTTTCGGCAGAATAGCATGGAACCCTTTGCTATATTCATGATAGACGCCAGGCACATAGCTGGTGACCCCTTCATGCTTGACCTGGTCATATTGGTAACGCAAGCCGCCAGTCAGAGCCCATTTTTCTGCAAAACGCCTAGTCGTCTCTGAGAAAAGACCGACACTGGTATTAGTCAGATCGGCGTCTGCCTTGCCTAACGAATTATCAAGCACATTCGTGGCCTTATCACGCGAATAATAGAGCCCTGTCACTCCACTCCAGATTGAATATTCATCACCAAAGTTCAAACGTATTTCGTTGGAAACATTGTTCGAATCGCGATTTGCAATACCTGGAATTGCCTTCGTGAAGGTGTAACGATACTGCGTTGTAGAATATTGGAGCTGGTTGGAAAGCACCATATCGTTTTCGAACGTATATTGAAGATCTAAGATACCGACATCACTGTTGGTCTTGGCTCTGTTAGTGCTTTGAGTCGAGTTTTTCAAATCACGGTAGGGCAATGACGCCGACTCACTGTCAGGATTTTTTGCGGCCATATGGGAATAGGTCAGTTTGGCCAACCAAGGGCTATCCAGCGGTTGCCAAAGTGCCTTAACGCGGATATCCAGATTCTCGAAATCTTTGTTCATATCATAATCATAGAAACCAGGGTTGGTATATTTAATGAACGTATTTCTGCTGCTGTAATCCATGGCGAGGCGTACTGCGAGATCTTCTGTCAGTGGGCCATTGACAGTAAAGGAGGCTCGTTTATTTTGGCGGCTTCCGTACAAAATCTGCCCATCGAATTCGGGGGTAAAGGTGGGATCGTTAGTCTTGACAATCACCGCACCGGCAATGCTATTTGCCCCCTGTGTCGTTGTTTGTGGACCACGGAATACTTCTACTGAATTCACGTCCCAAACAGGCCCTCTCCCCAAACTAAATTCTGCGGAGCTGATATAACGTCCATCAACACTAATGGTCGCTCGAGGTATAGGTTTGGAAAGAAAGGTATTCCCTCCTACGAGAGGCCCGTTGGTCTCAATACCGCGAATACTTGGCGCACCTGTACTGCTAGTGTAAAGAACATTGGGTGTACCCTGTAAAATATCAGCGATGGTTGTCACCTCAGGCTTACTCTGTAACTCCTGTCCGGAGATAACCGTCACTGAACTTGATGTTCTCTGTAGAGATCTTTCTGTTTTTTCACCCGTTACCGTGATGACATCGGCGTCATCACTTCCCGTTTTGTTTTTCTCTACCTGGGTCAAAGCGGTAGCTTGATTCCCCAAGGATGATAAGGAAAACAAAATCGCACTACTAAGTAACACTTTTTTGTGTGAAAAAAGCAGATTCCCCATCTTTACACCAATAGGTGCGACCGCCTTCATGGATATAATTCTCATTATCATTATCATTATCATTAATGTTCACAGGCTGCCAATATTATGTTAACCTTCACATTTGTCAATTGTATATTTGTCAATTCGCTTCAAATACGGTAGCCACTGCAACGCACATCCTGCGGGCAACATGAGTCCTCCTATTTCTATGTGGCATTTAATGGATATTGGCTCGTATTAATGCATTGTAAAAAACGACTGTTCAGTTTGATAAAACGAGAAAATACATGTTGAATATTGATTCAGGAAATTTATCACATATATCCGTATCCCGTTATGAAGAACATATCTGGCTATTGCAGCAACAGAATCCTGGCCGAATTCTCAAGCAACTCTCAGCCTGGCGGCTTTATGACAATATTAATATTTCAATGATGGTATATGCTATTCAGTCAATTATTAAAGTCGTACCGGATTTGAATGCACGCTATGAATTAAATGATGATGGTGAGTTGCATAAAACCAGAGTCTCAGGCTGGCAGGCATGTCTTGAATTTTTCCATGCCAGCTCACATACAGACATGATTAAGCAGATGCTAGCTGTGCAAGCATCTGCTTGGATTCCTGAGCGACACCCACCATTTAAGATATTGATAATACAAAAAAATAATGAAGTTTTTTTATCTCTTATTTTGCATGAGATATTGGCACAAACCTGTGATGAAAACGAGATACTTGAAATACTGCTCCGCGTTTATGCCGGTCACAGGGTTGAGTCCCCATCCCTAAAACGCGTTTCCTTACTACCTTTCGACGGAAAGGCGACTTCTCTCGTACCTTGGCTACGCCGTTGCAATAGTGAGAACACCATCATTCACTCTTCTTTTGGTGTAACAGCCGACCTGAATAAAGACCGGCTCGCATTGCGTTGGAAAACAGGGTTTAAAATTAATGAACTGAAAACATCCCTTCCTCGCGACAGACAACCTCACTATGTATCAGCCATAATTTCAGCCAGATTCGCCCAGTTCATTGGCTTGCTCAGCGGCCAAGAAAAAATTGCACTTTGTCTGTTACAGTCGGACGGTTTCCGCCGCATTATTATCGAGTGTGGCATGGCGGAAACACAGATCATCAAATCCGTCATGGATAGGCTTCAGGCGCAATCAGACGAAGACGATTTTCTCTCCGGTGCTCCCGTAACAGGGAACGATGAGTCTTGGATATATGTTCGATTGCTATCTCGTCCGAACGGCCTAGTTGAACAACAGCGCTTATTAAGTCAGCCTATCCTGTTACCAACCTATGAAATGCGCCCCGATTTTGAACTGGCGACAGAGTGTGAAGATGCAGAAGAAATTAGCCTTATATTAACAACCGGTCAGGCGATTTCTGGTCATACTGGCGAGTTCCTGCTAAATCGTTTTGTATCATTTCTTAAAAGTGGTGAAGATGCCATTACGGGTTTAGTCGCGAATTCTGTGTCTGGCACTGCTGTACATTCTGCTCACAACATTCCCGACAAGGAAATCTCCACCGGCACTGATGAAATAGCAGCAATCATATTGTCAGAGTTCCGTGAAGCTTTAGCCGTTACAGATATGACGCTGGATGATGATTTTTTCGACTGTGGCGGTCATTCTCTGCTGGCAACGCGTATTATCGGTAAACTGCTTGGCACGCACGGGCTGGAAGTGCACTTCGGTGATTTTTTCAGCCACCCTTCAGCTTCTGCCTTGGCATCGCGCGCAGTGATGACAAATCAGAGTAAAGGAACGGAGCTTTCGGTACAGACGCAAAACGAGCGTTTGACGACTCCCTTGGCGCTTGCACAAACTTCTCTTTGGAATGCCTATAACGCTTATGAATTTGGCACCATCTTCAACCTGCCATTCGCGCTGGATTTTCTTGATGAGGTTGACGAAGTGCTCCTTGAGCAGGCTTTTTCTGATCTTATCGAGCGTCATCCCAGCCTGCGCACCCTATTCCATGTTCAAAATGGTGAGGCCTGTCAGCAGATTGTCGCCATGTCGGATGTGACCAATGATAAGTGGTTCTGGCATAGTCACGAAAGCAAAGGTGTACATCTTGATGACGAAGCTGCTTATCAGTTCGATCTTTCCCGCGAATTGCCGATCAGAATACGGCTGATCCGCAATCCAGAAACCGGACGTCAAATATTGTCATTCCTCGTTCATCATATGGCTATTGATGAATGGTCGTTGAACGTCCTGATGGAGGAACTTGCCCAGGCTTATTTATCGCGTTCTGTAGGTATGGCTCCTGTCTGGAAAAAACCCGCATTGTCATTCCATAAGTTTGCTCTGCAACAGCAGGCAGACGGCTTTAATCAAAAGCATCTCGATTACTGGACTAACATGTTGCGTGATGCAACACGCGGATTGGAACTCTCCCTATCTGACAACCGGAAGACTATCGCAGCACATGAAAGTTCGTCAGAAGCCGGTTGGATCGAGTACAAACCTAAGCCTGAAATCACTCATCGTCTTTATTCCTTCGCTCGGCAAAATAATGCATCCCTGTTCAGTGTCGTTTACGCTGCAATTGCGCTTTCGCTGCACAAGCTTGGCAAGCTGAAGGATATCGTGATCGGTACCTCTGCATCGGGTCGTACTGATCCCGATACCTATGAAACAGTAGGCTATTTTACCACCATGGTTGCTCATCGGTTACAGTTCTATCCAGAGAAACCCGTCAGCGCACTGATAGAAGACACCAGAGACACTATCAATAATTCAATGCCGTATGCAGATGTACCGCTCGATATTATTCAACAATCGTTGGGGATGACACCTGAAGATGGCCTTATCTTCGACGTTTATATTCAGATTCATGCCAATAATGCGCTGAATGGTGTCCTTAAAACCCCGTCTGGTAACGATATACGTTACCGACAAATCGATCCCGATAAAAAAGAATCCATGTTTGGTCTCCAATTCGAGATCATGGAAGATGTCATTGATGGAGAAAGAATAATGCGACTGGTGATAACTTATCGTGCGGATCGTTATCCTGAAGAACACGTCCAACGCATCCGTGAAACAATAGATAAAGTTTTCACATTCTTCACAACACCTGAGGTCTCAAGCCTTCCCCTTGCTCAAATTCCTGTGTGATGTCTATGGGGATGTGAACCAACCAATAACCCTACTCCGCTCTGAAAGAGAAAACGTTATGCGCTCTGTTATTACTGTCATATTACTGTGCTTAATGGGCACATCAGCCTTTGCCGCAACGCGGCAGGTCACGGATACTATGGGACGGGAAGTCGTTATTCCTGAGAAGCCACAACGTATTGTGGTGATGAGTGAGCCAGCTATTGGTCTGCCCCTAATGGAGCTGGGCGTTCAACCGGTTGGCAGTTATGGTCGTTCGGAAGATGGTACCTATCAGCTTGGTGCAGATTTCGTCGATACTGTGCTCGGTGAAGGGTACACAAAACCACAAGGTATTAGTGCTGGTCGGGAAATCGATCTGGAAAAACTTTACGCGCTTAAACCCGACCTCATTATTGGAACAGAATTCGATATCGACAAGGTGAAACAGCTTTCAACAGTCGCTCCTGTTTATCTACAAAATTTCCTTTCTGGAAAACTCAATAATTTCAATATTGAAGAAAATTTGGCCAGGCTTACCGGACGTGAGCAGAACTTTCAAAAACGGCGGGAGATGTATTTACAACGCGTAGCGGCAACGCGCGACCTTTTGCCGGAAAATCCTGCTAATAAAACCTATCTACCGATCCTTATAACAGATCAGATTAATGTCGTCGGAGAAGCAACCGGTTTCACTCAAGCATTAGAAGATCTTGGTTTCACCCGCCTGAATCTCTCGGCACAAGGTGGTCTTTCTGCCACCTCATCTCAACTACTTTTACAGTTGAGTGCCGACAAATTAGGTGAACTCAATCCAGACGTTCTGGTAGTACTCAACAGTTGGGGCAGCAAGGAGCACGATGAGAACGCTATTCGCTCCGCACTTGATCGGATTGTGCCTGGATGGGCTCACTATATGAAACCCGCTCGCGAAAAACGGATTATTTTTCTTAACGCAGGCAAAGTTTTTACCCCCACGTTTGCCAGCGCGGAACATACTCTCAGAGCCGTGGAAGAATGGGCTAAGACAAAGCAATAAAATGATCTCGTCTGCCAGAGGCTGTGTGAATTCAACTTATTTTTATACTTGCCCCTATTAATCAGGATTTTTCAACTACGTGAATAAACTATGAGAGAATTAACGTCAATGCAGGCAGCCTGCTGGGTTGGGCGTAATATTCAGACCGACTTGGGGGGTGTTGCCGCGCATCTTTATGCTGAATTCGACGGCTATGACATTGAGATAGAACGACTTAAACAGGCCCTGAAACGCGTTTATTCTCTGCACCCCATGCTAAGGCTCTGTGTCAACGCTGAAGGGTTTCAGTCTGCTATTCCATCCGATGAGTCGTTGTTGCTGGAGATTGAGGATTTTAGGGGATTACCAGAACAAGAGGAGGCAAGATTACTTCTTGTTAAACGTGTGAAGTGGACTCATCAGAAACTTGATCTTTCTTCTGGTCAGGCATCTCGTTTTTCGCTCAGTCTGCGAAATGGCGGAAAATTTCGCCTGCATGTCGATACAGATATGATAGCTATCGATCCCTCGAGTTTCAGGGTGTTAATGGAAGATCTGGCGATATTTTATGATAACCCGGATCAGCCGGCTCCGGTAATCACGTCGTATTTCGACTGGTGCGACCAAGTGCGCACCGATCCCTATTTTAAAGCGGCCCGTGAAAGGGACAGAATCTGGTGGCGCTCGCGTATTCCTCACATTCCGCCTGCTCCCTTGTTGCCTATTAACAAAACTTTGCCCACTCAGACTCACAGCCATCGACTGGCAGCATGGCTCCAGCCAGACGAGCGTCAGGCGCTGAAAAGACTTGCCCGAACACACAGGATAACCATGTCGAGCCTGATGTTGGGACTTTTCTCTATTGTTCTTGGAAAGCATACCGGAGATAAATGCTTTCGGCTTAATGTGCCGATGTTCTGGCGTTCCCCCCTTGTAGATGACGTGGAAAGGATCGTCGGCGATTTTTCTAATGTGCTCATCCTCGGCGTGGGTATCAATGAAGCAGAAAGTCTTGCTGATCTTTGTAAACGGCTTGGCGGGCAACTGACAGACTTGCTCGCCCATTCGGCTTATCCGGGCGTGAATCTGATGCGCGATCTTTCCCGACATCATGGCGCGACGCAATTTGCTCCTGTCGTCTTCACCGCGGCACTGGATATACCGGGGGGAGAGCTTCTTTCAGATCGCGTGAGGAACGCATTTGGTCCCATGAACTGGGTTATCTCACAAGGTCCACAAGTTGCGCTCGATGCACAAATTGCTTCCGCCGACGGTGGTATTCTCATCAACTGGGACATTCGTCTGGACATGCTGCCAGAAGAATGGATAACCCCCATGTTCGACAATTTTGTCAATTTCGTCCGTGAAATCGCTACATATCCGCAACGCTTCGATGAGGCAATACATTCCCCCGATGAAGTAGCAGCCCCATCACCGATAACCAGACTCAGAACCACTGACTCTGCTGTAAAAATCGACCGGAAGAACAGCATGGAAAAACCATTAACCTCGCTGCAATTGGCATATCTGCTTGGGCGGCGGGCAGAATTACCGCTTGGTGGCGTTGCAATGCAAGAATTTCGCGAGTACCGCGGACACATGGAATTGGCCCATCTGCGAAATCACCTGGCGGATATGGTTCAACGTCATGAAAGTTTGCGCACCCGAATAGATGCAAAGCGACTCGTCCAATATGTTAGCGCAGAAGCGGATATCAATTTACAGCAAATCGACCTGAGCACCATGTCACGAGAAGAGGCACTCCGTCATGTGGAAAACCACCGTGAAGAATTTGCGCATGCACTTTTCGACTTGGATCGTTCTCCGTGGGACATCACTTTGTTCCGTTTGCCGGAGAATAAACCGGAAGAGGATGATTTGATCGCATTTGTTCGTTTCGACGCACTGATCCTTGATGGACGGTCGATAGCCGCCCTGATGGTAGAGCTTTTCGAGGGCAAGTTATCAATCGTGGCGGATACTGATGTTCCCTTGGATGGGGAAAATATCGCTGAGAGGCGCAAGATAGATGAAGCATATTGGAAAACAAAGCTTGAGGCAGTCAGCGGTCCACTACGATTTCCGTGGATAAAGCCACTGGCACAAATAGGCACTTCCCGCTATGCACGGCAAAGCCTGATTGTAGCACGGGAAGATTATACCGCAGTGTCGAAAGCCGGTGCCAAACAAATGCTTTTCAAGAATTCTACCATCATGACACTGGTACTTGAGGTTATGTCCCATTGGTTCGAAGAGAGGAGTTTGTTCATCGGTGTTCCCGTCGCGCCTCAGGTATCCGGTGTTTTGTGCAATCGTTCAAGTTTTATTGTGGTCAACTGGAATGCTGAGCAGGGCAACCTTTCAGAGCGAGCCAACACCCTACAGAACGATGTGCTGGAAGGGCTTGAACATCTTGCATTTTCAGGTATAGACATTACCCGGCTTTTGGTTGAAAAGCATGGTGCTGGTCCTGTTTTACCTGTAGTGATTACCAACGGACTCTCGTGGCCAGTGTCCAGTCAGGACAGTTGTATGCAGTTGCATAGTGGACTGACGCAGACACCACAAGTCGCGATGGATATTCGTTTTTCGATCAATGCAGACAAAGCGCTTGTCTTTGATATCGATTATGCCACTGCGGCGATTGAATCGGCTCTCGTGCAAGACATTTTAAGAGCTATAGGCAAGGCAATGCAGGTCATCGCAGCTTCAGGCGTATTCGCAATTTCGGCGCAGGATATTATCGATACAAATCACTATCGATTAAACGGTATTGAAGCTGATTTTCACTGTGGGCAATTTCTCAGCCGGATAGCCGCCAATATCTTCGACAGCAAAAACACCAAAACGGCACTCATCAGTGGCGACAGGCATATCAGCTACGCCGAACTGGGACGTAATGTGCGTCGAATAATGGGAGCTTTCATAGATAAAGGGCTTTCCAAGGGTTGTGTCATTGCCCTCTGTATGCACCGTGGGCCTGAACACACGGCTGTGACCCTGGCCTGTGCGTTGACGGGAGTGATCTGGGTTCCGATAGACGCAAACTCTCCCTCAGAGCGACTGCACTATCTCCTTGAAAACTGCCATCCAGACCTTGTGGTAGCGGCAAAAAGAGAAGGGATTGAACACCCAGCAGAAACGCCTGAAAAACTCTTGTCTGCCGAGCCCTTGGCGGAACTTCCGCTTACGCTTGACGCTCTCTCATCAAGTGAAGCGCCCGCTTACTATCTCTACACATCTGGGACAACCGGAAGGCCGAAATGTGTTGTTTTATCCAATAAATCAACATCTAATGTCATCACCAGCACCCTTGACGAATGGTCCGTAACGCATCGGGATGTCTTCATTTCTGTCACGCCTTTACATCATGATATGTCGGTCTTCGACGTTTTTGGCTGCCTGACTGCTGGTGCGACCCTTGTTCTTCCCGCCATCGGTGAAGAAAAGGATGCACTACGCTGGAACCAGTTGGTTGCCAAACACAAGGTGACATTATGGTGCTCTGTGCCCGCTATTTTGGAAATGCTTCTCGCGTGCCACCAGGGGAATGAATTGAAAAGCCTGCGGCTGATTGCGCAGGGGGGCGATTACATCAAACCTTCTGTGATTAGTAGCCTGCGTACACTCCTGCCGTCAGTACGGTTGATTTCGTTGGGGGGACCAACAGAGACGACTATATGGAGTATATGGCACGAAATAGGGAAGGACGATGTTAGCCCGATCCCTTATGGAAGGCCCTTACCAGCTAATAGCTATTTTCTGCTAAACGGGCGTGGCGACCATTGTCCGGTGGGTGTTTCTGGCCTTATTCATACGGCAGGCGTCAATGTCGCATTGGGCTATCTGGAAAACGGAAGCCTCACCCAGACCGATTTTGTGACCATCAAAGATACGAACGGAGAAGAGATCCGCGCGTTCCGAACTGGTGATTACGGACACTATCGTCGTGATGGCATCATTGTTTTTGATAGCCGTGTTAACGGTTACGTCAAAGTGCGTGGAGTACGTATTTCGTTGCCGGACATCGAAAATGAACTGGTTCGCCATCCGTCGGTCAAGCATGTTCTTGTGGTGGACTATGGCGAGGAAATGTACGGTGAAACATCCATCGGCGTACTTTATGTGCCGCTACAAAAGGATGCTTTGTCAGGAGCAGAATTGCGCAAATATGCCTGCCAATGCCTGCCACCATCGCATATCCCAACACGGATACTGCCGGTCACCGAATTACCGCTCTCGCCAAATGGCAAGCCTGATCGCTCTCAAGCACGCAGATTGTTGATGGAGTCGGTACATGAGCAACCCCCTATTCCGCACGATTCTTTCCCTGCACAAGAAACAACGATGAAAAAGAAGGTGTTGGAAATCTATCTGGACGTGCTCGGTCAATCGCGTACTAGCCACATCGATGGAACCAGTGACTTCATCAGCATGGGGCTGCGTCCTCAGCATCTGAAAACAATTTCAGCACGGATCTATGAAGAATTTGCAATCGTGCTTTCGCTCTCGCAACTGCTGCGTTGTCGTAACGTCGCAGAAGTCGAACAGCATCTTAATGAAAAAACTTTAGAAAACAGCTCGGATTATTGATATGAATAATATTGACCTGATCGGTATTGGTATTGGTCCCTTCAATCTGGGATTGGCGGCACTACTTTCGTCACACTCTGATCTGACCAGCCTTTTCCTCGAACGTAAACCTGAGTTTCGCTGGCATGAGGGTCTCCTGTTATCAGGTACAACACTGCAGGTTCCATTCCTGGCGGATTTGGTAACAATGGCAGAGCCTACACACCCTCTGAGTTTTCTTAATTATCTTCATAAACATGATCGTCTTTACAAATTCTACTATTACGAAAAATTTCAGATCCCACGTCAGGAATATGACCATTACTGCCGCTGGGTAACGCAACAACTCCCCTCCTGCCAGTTCGGTGAAAATGTCATTGATGTGGCTTATGATCCGGTTTCCGATCATTTCATTGTTGAAAGTAAGCCTCATATGGGATCGACGCATCAGTATTACAGTCGTAACCTTGCTGTCGGTATAGGAACCGCTCCGTTTCTGCCTGAGTGGGCTAAAATCCAGACCAAAGCTCCTATCTTACATTCGGCAGAGTTCATAAACAGGCGTGCACAGCTCTCAACGTGTCGGCGTGTCACTGTAATTGGTTCAGGGCAAAGTGCTGCCGAATGCGTACTGGCGCTTCACAATGCGTTGACACCTGAAATGATAGAGGCTGGCGCTTCAATCCAGTGGATCACCCGATCTGCCGGTTTTCATCCTATGGAATCGTCGAAACTCGGTCAGGAATGTTTCACGCCGGCCTACATGAACCATTTTCACAGTATAACAAGAGAGAAACGCCGCAAGATCGTGGCGGGTCAGGGCGGGCTTTATAAAGGTATCAGTGTCTCAACTATCGCAGATATCTTCGACATTTTGTATGAAGGCTCCATCGGTGGTCGTGATCCAAAACTTTCGCTTATTTCAAACTGCGAGGTCGAACAGGTGGAAAACTCTGGAGACTCTGAGGCGTTGCGGGTCATTTTTCGTCATCGGCATCTGGATAAAGTCGGCGTCATTGAAACTGATGCTATTGTCGCTGCTACAGGTTATGAGCACACCAGCCCAAAATGGTTAGAAGGACTCAAGAATACAGTGCTTGCAACTGACGATTATGGTGATTTTATTGTAAAAGAGGATTTTAGTGCTCAACGCATTGACAAAGGAAAAGGCCTTATTTTCGTCCAGAATGCTGAAATTTTTCAACACGGTATTGGCTCTCCCGATCTGGGGCTTGGCGCGTATCGCAATGGGATTATTGCCAACCAGCTTCTTGGGCAGGAGTATTATCGCTTGCCTCAAAATTCGTCATTCCAGAGCTTTGGTCTGCCAGAGTATTACAATACCGGAGATAAAGATGACATTGTCCTTTGCCGATAAAAACAGGCTAGATGCGTTTTGGCATTACTGTGTTAAAAACCAGTATTTCAATATTGGCTATCCTGAGTCCTCAGACTTTGATTATTCTTATTTACAGAGATTCATGCAGTTCTCTATCAACAATTGCGGTGACTGGGGAGCGGAGTGCAACTATCTCTTAAACTCTTTTGAGTTCGAAAAAGAGGTCATGAAATACTTTGCTGAGCTGTTCAAAATCCCTTTCGAAGACAGTTGGGGTTATGTCACCAACGGAGGAACGGAAGGTAATATGTTCGGCTGCTATCTTGGGCGAGAACTATTTCCTGAGGGGACACTTTATTATTCAAAAGATACGCATTATTCGGTGGCAAAAATTGTTAAATTACTGCGTATCAAATCTTGTTTAGTAGAATCCTTACCCACTGGTGAGATAGACGATAATGACCTGATACAGAAGATCATCGCTCATAAAGAACCACATCCAATCATTTTTGCCAATATCGGTACAACATTGCTCGGTGCGGTAGATAACATCAAGATCATTCAACAACGTATGCAGCAAATCGGTATCGCTCGCGAGAATTACTATCTGCACGCAGACGCTGCATTAAGTGGGATGATCCTGCCGTTCGTAGATAACCCGCAGCCTTTTACCTTTGCAGATGGTATCGACTCTATCAGTGTCTCCGGACACAAAATGATAGGTTCCCCTATTCCTTGCGGGATTGTTGTTGCAAAACGGAAAAACGTTGAGCGTATTACAGTCGATATTGATTACATTTCGGCTCAGGACAAAACCATCTCAGGCTCACGTAATGGCCAGACGCCACTGATGATATGGGCGGCCATTCGCAGTCACTCGTTTGCTGATTGGCAGTGCCGCACTAAACACTGCCTAGAGATGGCACAATATGCCGTCAAGCGTTTCCGTTCTGCCGGAATAGAAGCCTGGCGTCATGACAACTCCATTACAGTGGTATTTCCATGCCCGTCGACAGCCGTCTGGAAGAAGTATTGTCTGGCAAGGTCGGGAGATATTGCACACCTAATCACCACGGCACATCATCACGACAGTAGTAAAATCGATGCATTAATCAACGATGTCATTGCTGAATCGCACCGGATAGTTCAAGTGCAAGATGCTGTCATGTGAGAGGTAAAAACAACTACATTGGGGCTTCCCCTGTGATTTTGATATGCTAACCAAATCATAACTATTACACTGTAATTTATTTTATATAAAACTGAAGGAGCCTTTGGTGCTTACAGCAAGAAATATCACCGCAACTTACGGCAAAAAAACCGTATTGCATGATTTGTCAGTAGACTTTACCCAAGGGCGCATCACCGCACTCGTCGGGTCTAATGGCTGCGGTAAGTCGACACTGCTGAAGTCCATCATGGGTTTCATCCCTCTGAAAAGTGGAGAAATTCTGCTAGAAGGTAAGCTAATTACAGAGATAGGTCGCAAAGCGCTGGCTCGAAAAATCTCTTATCTGCCGCAGGAATGCCACTGCCCGGATTACATGACACTGGGAGAGTTGATCGAGCTGGCAGCTTGTGGGCGCAATTCACTTTTCGGCGGGCCATCCCCGCGGGATCGCAAATTGTTTCATGATGTATTGGAAATCGTTGGCTTGGCCGATAAGGCTGGCTCTCAAGTCAACTCCCTTTCAGGAGGGCAACGCCAACGCGCCTGGGTGGCAATGGTGCTTGCACAGGACACTGACATCATTCTTATGGACGAGCCAGTGAATCACCTAGATATCAAATATCAATATACGGTGCTTAAACTGGTTCGCGATCTCTCACTCCAGCACGGGAAAACCATCGTTGTGGTGTTACATGATTTAAATCTAACAACAACTTTTGCCGATGATGTTGTGATGCTAAATACTGGTAGCGTTATTGCAGCAGGTGCTGTCAATAAAACGATAACGGTAGATAATATCCGACGCGTATTCGATATTCCGGCTGATATTTTTAGTTACAACGGCAGCCTTATCTGTCAGCCTTATCCGGGTATAAACCACCCTGGAAATCAGTCCGGAGTATGACGATGAAATCCAGTTTGTTTTTTATATTCGCCCCTTTTGTATTGCTGCTGATCTTTTTTTCTAGTCTCTCTTTTGGCGTAAATATTGCGCCAGTTTCGCAAATTTATGCGGCCTTAACGCAGTCCGAACCGCAAGACTATGAACAGGCGGTTATTTTATACCAGCGACTGCCACGGGCTTTGATTTGTGTTTATGTCGGTGCGGCGATGGCATGCAGTGGCCTCGTCTTCCAGGGGCTTATCCGCAATCCACTAGCCTCCTCATCAACATTGGGAATCAATGCCGGTACGACACTATTTGTCATAATAGGTGCAATCAGCTTTGAGTTCGATCTGACATTACAAGGCATAGCTGCCCTTGTCGGCGGGTTATTCGGCTTTCTGTCATCTCTTGCAGTATCTCGCCTGGCAGGTGTTAACGGCGTTTCTCGCGACTTGCTATTGATACTGTCAGGCACATTAATAACGATGCTTTATCTTGGGATAAGCAATGCTGTTCTTCTTGCCTATCCTGCATTACGAACTGAATATTTGAGCTGGTTAGCAGGGGCTATCAATCATGTCTATATCACAAGACTTCACCATTTCTGGTGGCTCGGTATACTGGCCTTGATGGTACTTTTATTACTGGCACGTCCACTGACACTTATTCTGCTCGGTTACGAAAAAGCGCTTTCGATTGGCGCAAATGCAACGCTTGTTTCACGCATTGCGCTGATTGCAGCCATAGTTGCATCCAGTTCTGCCGTTGCCATATGCGGTCCGATTGGTTTCGTGGGGTTGGTTGTACCCCATATTGTCAAGCCTCTGGTTGGTCAGAATTTTATGCTGTCTCTGCCAGCTTGTGCTCTGGCGGGGGCAAGTATCTGCTTGATTGCCAATCTCTGTGCGCAGACACTCTTCCAGCCTTATGTCATACATACCGGCATTCTAATGGATTTCTTGGGAGGATTGTTTTTTATCTGGATTATCAGAAAGCGCTATCTTTTAGCAACATCGGAGAGATCACTATGAACTTCGGTCAAGCAACAGACGGACAAAGGGTACTACGTTTCGCCAACGGATTACAGATGCGTACCCGTGACATAAAAGTCGGTTTATGCCTATTTACCATCACGATCATACTCATGGCTATTTCTTTAAACGTCGGGGTTACAAACGTTGGTATACGTGAATTCACGCATATGCTTTTTGGATATTCCCTTGATCACCACCAGTTTTATGCGCTCTGGGTTGTACGAATACCCCATATTTTATTGGGATTAATGGTAGGTTGGTGCGCAGCCCTTGCCGGTGCTATTTTGCAGCCGATTGCTCGCAATCCGCTGGCTGACCCCGGCCTTTTTGGCATAAGTCAGGGATCTATGACGATGATCATAGTCTTACTGGCGTTTGTTCCTTCCGCACCTAAGATGCTGATCGTCCTTGCTGCACTAGTTGGCGGACTGATTGTTGCGTTGTTTTTGACTTTGCTCGTCGGCAATAATCGCGCAAGTGGCTTAGCAATTTTACTGATGGGGATTGCCGTCTCGTCCGTTCTTAGTTCTGTCAGCTCTTTTCTTATTCTCTATCTTCCGACAGAATTATCCTTGAATCTTGCTGGATGGATGCAAGGATCGTTGTTTCAGGCCAGTTGGTCAATTATCGCATCATTCACGCCATTATTCTTATTGAGTATTATCGGAATTCTGATCACTGGCCCCGCTTTAAACCGCTATGAGCTTGGAAATGAACTTGCTATGTCCTTTGGGGAGCCTATCAAATATTCCCGCCCGTTGCTGATGATGTTTTCTGTCCTGCTAAGCGCAGCATCTGTCACCGCAGTAGGACCATTGAGCTTTTTGGGAATACTGGCACCGCATCTGGCTAGCTTTATTTCATCGGCTACAGGCCGCGCCCGACTGTTTCTTTCCGCTCTGGTGGGTGGAAATCTGGTCGTCACCGCGGATATCATGGCGAAAGCAGCACCCGCAGGAATCTTTCTCCCTGTCGGGTTGAGTTTCACACTCATTGGTGTGCCCCTGTTCATCCTGACAATGCGGCTAAGCGCACTACGTAAACGCTGAATATCTGGGACATGCTATCGATTTATATAGATGAAAAACAACATATTAAATATATGACCTATTATTCCAGCCATGCCTATTTCCCACAATAAATATATCATCAGAGGTTAATTAATACTCTTTTCTTTCAAAAAAATTGATGTCACGACCCGCTCATTCATTTAATAACAACATCAACCATAAAACAATTAAATAGGGAAATATTAAAGTTGAACAGAATATTACATTTTTCTTACCAAAAAAATAAGTTAAATATGCCTATGTCGGTATCGCAAGAGCAATAAATAGAGTGATTTGTGTGTTAACTAATGTTTTATCCCGCTAATAATTAATTGTATATTTTGACAAGGATTAAATAAAAAAATATTATTGTAATTGGTGTCGGAACCACTACCAAAGATATATCGCTTAAATAAAGTGAATATGAATAAAACTTAAACTTAACAATGCCGAAATGGTGGTGAATATAATACCCAGTAATGGGGAATCAGCCCAGCCTTTCAGTGGGAGGCTTCTGAACATTTTGGCGCCTTAATTAGGGATGTTTAAAAATGAAAGCATTATCTATTATTGCTCTTGTATTTGCTGCTTTGTCTATCTTTATTCCAGTTGGTGGCGTATTTATCGCTATGTTCTGTAGTGTTCTTGCTCTAATGTCATTTTATAAAAGCCCAACATTATCTGGTGTAACATTTGGTATGAACATCATTTCCACGGCTTTTTTATCTCCAAGTCTCATGGTGACGGCAGCCTCAATACACAGCGATGGTGGCGATGGCGTAGGGCTTTATTGGTTCTATGTTGGCTTTCATATAGTTCTTTTTGTATTAGCAATTATTATCTCAATGATTTTGAAGAAAAAAGCAAGTAAAAAAGAAACCGTTACAGCGAGTTAATTGCAAAATCTCCCCCTAAAAAGGGGGAGGTTGATAATTACACAATATCTGTACAACAAAACCAAAAAACTTGACGTTAGATAATTAAATACGCAATTAAAATAATTAGATAACTTAATGTATGTGGATATATAAATGAAAAACGTATTGAAATGGGTAGGGATAGTATTTGTTGTTCTTCTCGTTATAGGCTTCATTGCAGGAAATGATGAAAGTAAATCATCAAGTAGCAATTCCTCTGCGGCAACATCATCGAAAAAAGCAATTAAGTTGACCGAAAATGAACTAAAAACCGTCAAAGAGATGATTTACGATGAAGTGGAAACCAGCTTTGATGGAGGTAGTTCACAACTAGATACAGAATATTTAGCTGTATCAGCCAGAGAAATGCAAAAAGTCTACGCAGAAAATGAAGCCAGAGGTGATAAGATCTACAAAGGTAAAAAAATTATCATATCTGGTATTATTGATTCAATAGATTCTAGCTTTGGCGATATTCCTGTTGTGACATTAAAAACAGGTGATATGTTTAATAAAGTACATGTCAATTTTTCTAAAAAATATAGAGATCTTGCCGCTGAGCTAAATAAAAATCAAAAGGTTAAATACGCCTGCGTTGGTAGCAGTGTCATTATAGGATCACCATCGGTGAGGGATTGTACTCCGGTTTCGGTTGCCGTAGATGAATTGACCGATAAGCTTGTATCATCTGCAAATAATGCTTTAAAAAACCCAGGTAAAGCAAACGAGTATGATAAAGAAATAATTCTGTTTGTTAAGATTGCTTCTGTAGCGACAGAAGATTTTAAAACATGTGGCACCATTGATCAGAAATGTTTATTTTCTGCTATCTCTAAATACGGCGAAGATAATTTGAAAAATAACGAAGAGATTAAGGCAGTGATGAAAAAATTAGGAGTAGATCCCGCTACACTAGAAATATAATCCAGCCCCGAAAGGGGCTTTTCCCCTTCTAAACTTTGCTCACATTTTGTGTTTCCCGTAAGTAAAATACCCCCAAAATTTCAGATATACCATTACGATGGAAGTCTACGCTCAGCGCGAGACCTTTACAGAAGGAATGGAGATACCTAATGATATCGTGTGATCCACGCTAGTTGTTGTTGAGAATGGTAAGGTTACGAGAATTATCAATAAACCCGACGACAAACTGATTGATGGAGATAACAAATCAGCCCCTGAATAATCAGAGGCTTTTTATTTTATTGACTATTTCGTCTTATAGTGCGCTTCTGCTTCAAGAAAACGCTGTTGTGTCGCTTGACTTGGCGCTTTTCCTAGCAAACTCACCACGATAATAGCAATCGTCGCAAAGATAAAGCCTGGAATGATTTCATACAAGGAAAACCAGTGGTATTCCATCCAAACCAGCACTGTGATAGCGCCCACCAGCATACCCGCCAATGCACCATTACGAGTCATACGTTTCCAAAGTACCGAGATCAAAACTACAGGGCCAAATGCTGCACCAAATCCGGCCCAAGCATTACTAACTAATGCCAGTACCTTATTGTTCGGATTAGTTGCAATCACAATGGCAATGATAGCTACCAACAAAACCATCATACGACCAACCCATACCAATTCTTTCTGGCTAGCTTTGGTACGTATAAATGCTTTATAGAGATCTTCTGTCAGTGCGCTGGAGCAAACCAGCAACTGGCAACTCAATGTACTCATAACCGCAGCCAGTACCGCAGACAGTAATATTCCCGTGATCCATGGGTTAAACAAGAGCACACCTAATTCTATAAAGATACGTTCACGGTTTTGCAATACCGCCCCTGCCTGCTCAGGATATATTTCAAAATATGAGATACCAAAGAAGCCAACAGCCACAGTACCTGCAAGACACAGTAACATCCACGTCATACTGATGCGACGGGCTTTATGAATAGTCTGGTGAGAGTCTGCCGCCATGAAGCGAGCGAGAATGTGCGGCTGACCAAAATAGCCCAATCCCCATCCCAACAAAGAAATAATGGCAATAATATTCAGATTTTTAAACATATCTAAATAAGCCGGATTTTTTGCTTCAATAATAGTGATGGCGGAGCCAACGCCTCCCACTTTGAACAAAACCAGCACAGGAACCAAAATCAAAGCAAAAATCATCAAAGTTGCCTGAACTGTATCCGTCCAACTCACCGCCAAAAAACCACCGAGGAAGGTATAGGCAATCGTTGCCAATGCACCTAACCAGATAGCCTTTTCATAACTGATACCGAACGTGTTTTCAAATAACAGCCCACCAGCCACAACACCCGATGCACAGTAAATAGTAAAGAAAATCAAGATAACCAATGCAGAGATAATACGCAGGATTTTGCTTTTATCTTCAAAGCGATGAGTGAAATAGTCTGGTAACGTCAATGCGTTATTACTCACTTCAGTATGAACGCGTAATCTACCTGCAATCCAGCGCCAGTTCAGGTATGCCCCCAGCAGTAGACCTAATGCGATCCAACCTTCTGAAATTCCAGAGAAAAAAATAGCCCCCGGCAGCCCCATCAATAACCAGCCACTCATATCAGAAGCGCCAGCAGATAATGCTGTTACCACACTACCTAATCGCCTGCCCCCCAAGATGTAATCATCAAAATTTTTGGTAGAACGATAAGCCATAAAACCTATCAGCAGCATCCCTGCGATATAGATAATGAAGGTAATGAGCATTGGTGAATTTACTGTCATGCAGGTTCTTCTCCATAGTGTTTTTATAAATTATGTATCTGCAAATGTGTTATTTGTGTAAATAATGTCATCTGTGCGTGCAGTACTTCCAAGTGATACTTCGCTTTTTATCAGGCTGCAATAACAGTTGCACCTGAAGATGACATTAGTTTTCATATGCACTATTTACACTTGTAATTATTTTAAAATTACATTCTATCCTAGTTTAGCTAAAACATTTTTAACAACAAATTAACTGTATTTTTATAAAAAACGCTTGCTAAATCACATTTATCACTCCAAAAGTTGTACCTAAAATTAAATAACTGGTTATACCTAAAATTTACACAATTAAGATAAAATTAATAAATATCAATATGATAAATAAAAATCAATAATAAAATTATCTAAAAAGAGAACAAAAACAAGATTAATTTCACAAATTTAGAATGACCACCCTTAACAAAGTTGCACAAAGTTGCAACATGGAAGATATTGTTATGCAACTTGTTTTAGTCTTGCCTATTAAGGAGTGAAAATGGGTAGTACCACTATGGGTGTGAAGCTTGATGAAGCAACACGCAATCGAATTAAAGCCGCAGCACAACGAATTGAACGCACCCCACACTGGCTAATTAAGCAAGCCATTTTTAATTATCTTGAACGTCTGGAAAACGAGGAAAAACTCCCAGAAATATCAGCGGATCAGGATAACAAAGAAGAATTGATTTCCGAAGTAGAATCACCGATTGAGGCGTCTTATCAACCATTTCTGGATTTTGCCGAACATATTTTACCCCAATCGGTGAAACGTTCGGCAATTACTGCGGCCTATCGCCTCCCCGAAATCCAAGCGGTTCCTATGCTGCTGCAACGCGCACAGCTATCTGAAGAACAAGCCAAGGCAACGCATCAGCTCGCTTATTCCATTGCCGAAAAGCTGCGTCAACAAAAACAGGGCATTGGCCGATCAGGTTTGGTTCAGGGATTGTTGCAAGAGTTTTCACTTTCTTCGCAGGAAGGGGTAGCTTTGATGTGCCTCGCCGAAGCCCTGCTGCGTATCCCCGATAAAGCCACTCGTGATGCCTTGATCCGCGATAAGATCAGTAACGGCAACTGGCATTCCCATTTAGGCCAAAGCCCCTCCATGTTTGTCAACGCTGCAACATGGGGCTTATTGTTCACTGGCAAGCTGGTATCTACCCATAATGAAGCCAAGTTATCCAAATCCCTGAACCGTATTATCAACAAAAGTGGCGAGCCGTTGGTGCGCAAAGGTGTGGATATGGCAATGCGTTTGATGGGTGAGCAATTTGTGACGGGAGAAACCATCGCCCAAGCCCTTGCCAACGCTCGTAAACTGGAAGAAAAAGGCTTCCGCTATTCTTATGATATGCTCGGCGAAGCCGCATTAACCGAAGAAGATGCACAAGCCTATATGGTTTCCTATCAGCAGGCTATTCACGCCATTGGCAAGGCATCAAATGGCCGTGGTATTTATGAAGGGCCAGGGATTTCTATTAAACTTTCTGCCCTGCATCCACGTTATAGCCGTGCCCAATATGAACGTGTTATTGAGGAACTCTATCCTCGTTTGCTTTCCCTGACCTTACAGGCTCGTCAATACGATATCGCTATCAATATTGATGCAGAAGAAGCCGATCGTCTGGAAATTTCCCTCGATTTGCTGGAAAAATTGTGTTTCGAACCAAAACTGGAAGGCTGGAACGGTATTGGTTTTGTCATTCAGGCTTACCAAAAACGTTGTCCTTTTGTCATCGATAGCATTATTGATTTGGCACAACGCAGCCGTCACAGGTTGATGATCCGTCTGGTGAAAGGGGCTTACTGGGATAGTGAAATTAAACGTGCCCAAATCGATGGCTTGGAAGGCTATCCGGTGTATACCCGCAAGGTCTATACCGATGTTTCTTACCTTGCCTGTGCCCGCAAGCTGCTCTCCGTCCCTAATTTGATCTACCCGCAATTTGCTACCCACAACGCCCATACTTTATCCGCCATTTATCATCTGGCGGGGCAAAACTATTATCCGGGGCAATATGAATTCCAGTGTTTGCATGGCATGGGGGAGCCGCTCTATGAACAAGTCGTCGGCAAGATTTCAGAAGGTAAACTCAATCGTCCGTGCCGTATTTACGCACCGGTAGGCACACACGAAACACTACTGGCCTATCTGGTGCGCCGTTTGCTGGAAAATGGAGCCAATACTTCATTTGTCAATCGTATTGCAGATACCTCACTACCGATTGATGAATTGGTTGCTGATCCGGTAAAAATTGTACAGGAATTGGCTCAAACCGAAGGGCAAATCGGCCTGCCCCATCCTAAAATCCCTCTGCCCCGTGATTTATACGGCAAAAACCGTGTCAATTCATCAGGGTTGGATCTCGCCAATGAACATCGTTTAGCTTCTCTTTCCAGCGCCCTGCTCAGTTCTTCAATGGAAACGTGGCACAGCGAACCGTTATTAGGTGGCGATTACCAACCGACAGGAGAACTGCCGGCGCTTAAGCCTGTGAACAATCCCGCCAGAAACTCCGATATCGTGGGTTATGTGCGCGAAGCTACTGAACAGGAAGTTAGCTATGCGCTGGATGTGGCTACCGATGCCGGCACAATTTGGTTTTCCACTCCCCCTTCAGAACGTGCCGCAATTTTAGTGCGTGCAGCGGAGTTGATGGAAAACAATCTGCAATCCTTGCTCGGCATTCTGGTTCGTGAAGCGGGTAAAACATTCAACAATGCGATTGCCGAAGTACGCGAAGCGGTGGATTTTCTCCACTATTATGCAAGTCAGGTTCGCCAGGATTTCGCCAATGATACCCACCGCCCACTAGGACCTGTGGTGTGTATCAGCCCGTGGAACTTCCCGCTGGCAATTTTCACCGGCCAAATCGCGGCTGCATTGGCAGCAGGTAATAGTGTTCTGGCAAAACCCGCAGAGCAGACACCACTTATTGCTGCCGTTACGGTAAAAATATTGCATCAGGCAGGTATTCCTCGCGATGCACTGCAATTATTGCCCGGACAAGGAGAAACAGTAGGTGCACTGCTGGTCGGTGATGAGCGTGTACGCGGTGTCATGTTTACCGGCTCTACCGCAGTCGCCAGTTTGTTGCAGCGCAATATTGCTGGCCGCCTTGATGCACAAGGGCGCCCGACACCGTTGATCGCAGAAACCGGTGGCCTGAATGCCATGATCATTGATTCCTCCGCACTAACCGAACAAGTTGTTACCGATGTCATCGCTTCCGCTTTTGACAGTGCCGGACAACGCTGTTCTGCCCTGCGTATCCTGTGTATTCAGGAAGATGTGGCTGAAAGAACTATCACTATGCTGAAAGGGGCGATGGCTGAATGCCGGATGGGGAATACTGAGCGATTATCCACAGATATTGGCCCCGTCATTGATGCAGAAGCGAAAGCGGGTATCGAGCGTCATATCCAAACCATGCGTACCAAAGGCCGGACAATTTATCAGGCGGCATATGAAAATACCACAGATAACCAGGAGTGGACACAAGGCACTTTCGTTAAACCAACGCTGATTGAACTGGAAAGTTTCGATGAATTGAAGAAAGAAATTTTCGGGCCAGTCCTGCATGTCGTCCGTTTTAAACGTAGTGAGTTAGATAATCTGCTGGATCAGATCAACGCTACCGGTTATGGCTTAACATTGGGCGTCCATACCCGTATTGATGAGACCATCGCTCAGGTCACAAGCAAAGCGAAAGTCGGCAACATATATGTCAACCGCAATATGGTGGGTGCAGTCGTCGGCGTGCAGCCGTTTGGTGGTGAAGGCTTGTCAGGTACAGGACCAAAAGCCGGTGGGCCACTGTATCTGTATCGTTTGCTGTCACAGCGCCCTCTCAATGCTGCCAGCCAAACTCTGGAACGGCAGGATACAGAATATGAGCTTGATGCCAAAGCCCGTGTTGACCTGCACTCGCCGCTCTACAAACTGGCAAATTGGGCAACCGAGCAGAATAATGAAGGATTGAATCAGGTAATTCAGGAATACAGTTTACTGGCACAAGGCGGAACAATACGCCTGTTACCAGGGCCAACTGGAGAGCGCAATACTTATGCCTTACTGCCGCGCGGTCATGTTCTTTGCCTTGCAGACAACGAACAAGACACATTGGTGCAATTAGCCGCGGTGCTTTCTGTCGGTTGTCAGGCAATTTGGGAGAAAGACGAACTGCATCAAGGGTTACATCGTCAGTTACCTAATGAGGTTCGCCAGCATATTTATTGGATCAATGATTGGCAGAATGAAGAAACAGCGATGGAAGCGGTTATTTATCATGGTGATTGTGACCAATTACGCCATGTATGTGAAGTGATTGCCCAACGTAAAGGGCCGATTATTTCCGTACAGGGTTTTGCCCGTGGTGAAACCAATTTACTGCTAGAACGCTTACTGCATGAGCGTTCATTAAGTGTTAATACGGCGGCAGCAGGCGGTAATGCCAGCCTGATGACCATTGGTTAACATGAAACAGCGAATGTCATTTTTTGGTGCAAGTTATTTCTGATAAAGCCATTTATTTAGTCATTAAAATAAGTGGCTAAATTAATCCGTTCAACGTAAATATACATAGAGGGGAGTGCGTGATAATCGCATTCCCCTCTGGAATCGTTTCAATTTAATAATATTACCTGTCGGTATAATTAATCAATGACGACCATTCTGTTGCCAGCTCAGATATTGTTCATATTTACGCAGGGCAATATTATAATTGCTAAAAGCAGATTGAGATAATTCCTCACTGAGCTTCTCCTGGATCTTTTCTGGCGTAAACTCACTGGTTGGATAATTACTTGAAGTCAGTAATTCATCCAAACGCCTTAAACGAACCACATACTCACGCACAGTACTATGACTCATCTCTGTTTGCTCAAACAGATATTGTTTAAATGACATAATGTCGAAATAATCAGTCTGGCTATTGCAATAAATTTCACTACAAAAGCGGCACAGCGCCACAAATTTACCCTGCAACTCATTCCAGGTTTTGTCATCCACCAATTCAGTCATCTCAGAAATAGCTTCCTTATTGATGACCTGACCGTTAAAAACCAGCGAAATACGGTCGAGGGTTTTATGACAGTGCAGACAATGAGTCTGGCTGTGTTTATAATCTTTGATATAACGGCTAAGAGGCCGTTTCTTTTGTGTTGTAATAGACATAAGAGATAAAGCCCTGTGTATAGTCTTAACAAAAAAAACAAACAAGCAAAAAGTTACTTCTCTGGATTCAAACGCGCCCTCAACCTTTTTATCGCCTGGCTGTGAAGCTGGCTTACGCGGGATTCTCCCACATTAAGCACTGCGCCGATCTCTTTAAGATTCAGTTCTTCCTGATAGTACAACGTAAGAACCATCTTTTCCCGTTCAGGTAACGATTCTATGACCTCGATTACCCGCTGACGAAGATCACCTTCCAGTAATTGTTGCAGGGGGTTTGCTTCATGCTCCTCCTCAATCACTGGCTCACAGCTTTCACCGTGAATTTCGTGCCATTCGTCATAAGAAAACAGTTGACTGTTATTCGTGTCTAACAGTATTTGCCGGTATTCTATCAGATTAATCTTTAATTCTTTAGCAACTTCCTGCTCACTGGCTGGACGGCCTAACTCTTGCTCAAGTTTACGGATGGTCTGCGTGACTTCACGTGCGTTACGCCGCACACTACGCGGAGCCCAATCACGGCTCCTCAACTCATCCAACATTGCACCTCTGATGCGCTGTACCGCATAGGTGGTAAAGGCGGTTCCCTGCATGGAATCAAACCGCTCCACCGCATTCAGTAAGCCTATGCCACCGGCCTGAAGCAAGTCATCGAGTTCTACGTTGGCAGGCAATCTGACCTGTAGCCTCAATGCTTCATGGCGAACTAGTGGTACATAGCGCTTCCAGAGGCTATTTTTGTCCATCACGCCTTCGGCGGTATACAAATCGCTCACAACAACAGACACCTTTGGATAAGAGACTGGATACCATTATCCAATCCCCTAATCGGTCCAATCGTTGGAACAATGAAGTAAAAGCACTTCTTTTTCACCTATGCGAAATTTTTGCTGTCCGCCCAAATGCATAATCAGTTTCAGGCTGTCCTTGACAATCTTGATAAAAACACTAACTAAATACTAAAAAATAAGGATCGGCGCACCGATCCTTATTTTATAAGCGTCGTTTATGCAGGTTGCCCTGCATAATTGCCTAACTGGTAAATAAAAATTAACGCAGCAGAGACATAACGGATTGTGGAATTTGGTTCGCCTGAGCCAGAACAGCAGTACCCGCCTGTTGCAGGATCTGACCACGGCTCATATTAGAAACTTCAACCGCGTAGTCAGCATCTTCGATACGGCTGCGAGCAGCGCTCAGGTTGTTAACGGTGTTGTTCAGGTTATTAACGGTGGATTCCAGACGGTTTTGTACTGCACCCAGGGAGCTGCGCAGGCTGGCAACTCTAGCGAGAGCTTCGTCTAATTTTTCCAATGGCTTTTCTGTAGGTTTTAGAGTCCCTTTTGCTTCTTTTGCTGTTTTAAGATTGGCTTCTGCTGTATCAAGCTCCGTTTTTTTAGCAGTTTTGTCAGCAGCAGGTGCTTTATCCCATGCATCCTTAGCCGTTTTTACTGCAGCGTCAGCGGCTGTTACTGCTTCTTTTTGCTTTTTATCTTGTTCTGATGCAACTCTAAACTCACCCAGACCTAATGTTCCTTTATCAATTTGTTTCAGATCAATTTTGATAACTTCACCATCACTAGCACCAACCTGAATAGTCATTGCTTTGGCTTCTTCACTCAATACTTTTACGCCGTTAAACTGAGTTTGCTTAGAGATACGGTCAATTTCCTTCAGACGCTGATCGACTTCTTCCTGAATGGATTTCTTGTCACTTTCAGAGTTAGTGCCGTTTGTAGACTGAACAGCCAGTTCACGGATACGTTGCAGGTTGTTATTGATTTCGTTCAGAGCACCTTCGGTAGTCTGAGCAATGGAAATACCATCATTTGCGTTACGGGAAGCCTGAGTCAGACCTTTAACGTTAGCAGTGAAACGGTTAGCAATCGCTTGACCAGCAGCGTCATCCTTCGCGCTGTTAATACGTAAACCAGAGGACAGACGTTCAATAGCAGAACCCAGAGTACCTTTAGATCGGGTCAGGTTATTTTGCGCCAGCAGAGATGAGTAGTTAGTATTAATAACTGATGCCATAGTAGAGTTCCTTTTAAAATCAAGTCGATATAATTAGTTTGAGCCTTTTGCTCACGGTGTTCATCACCGCCAACAGTTTTATCGGCTCCTTAAAAAGAACCTTTAATATTTCTTGAAAAAACTTTTTTATTTTTTTCTCACGTTTCCCCGATAACCCAAATAGCGCCTGTTCTCATCAACTATTCCAGCCATCAAAAAAATTATTTTGTCAGTAAACTTTTCACCAATTAATCCGATAACACACCCAGCGATGCTTTTTATTAAAAGGAGTCAATATGGCTATTTCCACAGTAGGGGCCACATCTGGGGCATCTGGGAGACTAGATCAACTTGAAGCACAAGAAAGAAAACGTTTACAACCAATAACCCAGCAGCAGAGCAGTTATAAAGCCAAACTAACCGGTTTTGGCACATTAAAAGGCAGTTTGGAAAAATTAAAGAGTGCATCTGAAGAACTTAAAAAATTCGATAAACTCAATACCACTAAAACCAGTGAAGATCATAAAACATTTACTCCGAGTACAGATTCCAAAGCCAGCCCGGGTAACTATGTTATTGAAGTTCAACAGCTTGCCAAGGCTCAGTCTTTGCGATCTCAGGCATTTCCTGATATAAAAACTCCATTAGGGGAACAAGGTAAAGGTACCCGTACCATTATTATTACGCAGCCAGGGGCTGAAAAAGTCGGTAAAGAGAAAGCCGATGAAGAAAAAGAAAAGCCAATGCGCATTGCCCTGAAAGATAATGAAACTTCTCTGGTCGAAATTCGTGATGCGATTAATAAACAAGAAGGTAATGTTAATGCCAGCATTATCAAAGCAGAAGATAATAAAAATTATTTGATCCTGACTTCGAAAAAAGCGGGCACAAAATCAGTCATGACGATTAAAGTTCAAGGTGATGATACCCTGAATAGTTTGCTGAACTACGAGTCTGACGATAAAGGTGGTGGTTCAGGTGCAATGAACCAAGTGGTAGATCCTGCCAATGCAAAATTAACCGTCAATGGCATTGAAATCGAACGCCAGACTAATGAAATAAAAGATGCACCAGAAGGCATTACCCTGAATCTGAAAAAAGTTTCAGAAACAGAAGAAGTCGAAATCAACGGCAAAACTGAAAAGAAAACAATATCAGAAACACTGGTGGTTTCTCGTGATATTGAGCCAATGAAAGAGGCGATTAAAAAGTGGGTTGATACTTATAATGAGCTACAAAGCACGTTCAGTTCATTGACCAAATACAAGAAAGTTGGAACAGGTGAAGCACCTTCAAAAGATAATGGTCCCCTGCTTGGTGACGGTACTTTAAAAAGTATTCAAAACCAGTTAAGACAACAATTGTTTGCGGCACAACATGTTGATGATATCGCTACCCTGAATAAATTGGGCATCAAACAAAAAGAGGATGGCACGCTGGAAATTAGCAACGAAAAGCTGGAAAAAAACCTGAAAGAGAAACCTGCCAACGTTAAGGCTTTCTTTATGGGGGATGGAAAAGAAACCGGCTTTGCTACCCAGACGTATAATTTATTGAAAAAAACGCTAGATAGCCATGAAGGAACTATCGATACAGCAACAGAAGGTATCAATAAGACCCTGAAAAAACTGGAAAGACAAGCAGAACAGACTAACAGAAACATTGAAGCCACAATGGAGCGCTATAAAAAACAATTTACAGCACTGGATAAACTTGTCGGTTCAATGGCTCAAGCAAACTTATCTTTAGCCCAACTCTTAGGATAAAAAAGGACACCAATGTATCAACGTTCGGCAAGCCAGTTATACGCTCAGGTAGATCTTGAAAGCGAAATTATGAATGCCTCTCCCTATCAGTTGATTCAGATATTGTTCAACGGGGCGCTTAGCGCCCTGCGTCGTGCAATCATTCTGATACAACAAGGGAATATTCCAGAAAAAGGGTTAGCTATTTCAAAGGCGATTAATATCATTGATAATGGCCTCAAAGAAGGATTAGATTTCGAAAAAGGCGGTGAGATTGCCCAGAATCTTTTTGCTTTATATGATTATATGAGCCGCCGTTTACTCCATGCCAATTTACGCAATGATGAGAAGGCTATTACCGAAGTGATTGATTTACTTTCCGAGATTTCCGACTCTTGGCGGCAAATAGATCCTCATTACAACGCCAGTCAGGATATTGTTTAATGAAAAATGATATGGATCTTTTGTCAGCTTATCAGCAGATCCTTAGTTTAAGTGAGCAAATGATTGATTTAGCCAGAAATGAAAAGTGGGATGAACTTGTTGATATGGAAATCACTTATCTAAAGGCAGTAGAAGTGGTGACTTTATTATCAGAAAACTCAGATGCCTCTATTTCATTACAGCAGCAATTAACCAAAATTTTGCAAACTGTCCTGGATAATGAAAAAGAAACTAAGAGATTGTTGCAAAGAAGGTTAAATGAACTCAGCGACCTGATTAAACAGGAAAGCTGTAAACAACTCTTACATGATACATATGGACAATTCCCAATCAATAACTATGAGATGGAGTTAACAACAACTGAATCAAAATAGATATCACAAAGGCAACAATGATTCCATTTAACAATAACACTGATTGATGGTGTCATTTATTTTTTTATTTCAGGTGGTGTCAACTCGTCACTATCATTTTTTTGGTTAACCTAATTCGGCACTTTATTGTATTTATAATTTTCAAACAATCAAGGTATCTTATCTATATTTTTAACAAAAATTTAACCATCAAATGATAGTGGCGATTCCGATTCTATGAGGCAATTAACAGGCGATATTA
Organism: Xenorhabdus ishibashii; assembly: GCF_002632755.1. Taxonomy (NCBI): domain Bacteria; kingdom Pseudomonadati; phylum Pseudomonadota; class Gammaproteobacteria; order Enterobacterales; family Morganellaceae; genus Xenorhabdus; species Xenorhabdus ishibashii. The sequence continues at coordinate 198,073 of NZ_NJAK01000001.1, forward strand.
TCAACACGTATTATTTTTAATTCAAAGATGAAGAATACAAATAAACTATATAAATAATATCGTTATCATAACGATATTATCCGTTGCAAAAATAGGATTTGTCCGTTATCAGCTTAAACTCGCAGGTGTTCACTGAAAAAGATAAGTTGTCGATAACGTTTTCAGACTGGAATTAGATAATAAATAATCACCTTCCAGATGAAGAATAAGTACCTTAAAATCGTTGCAACAGATTTCTCGGTGCGTTCATGAAATTGACTGAAATAGGAAACTCTATGGGGCATAAATAAACGAAAATAGCGAAACCACTGAGAACAGGAAGCCGGCTCTTAATACCCCCCATATATGCCCCAAACGAGAATGATAGTTAATTATTTTATACTTACCAAAAATACCCGATTAAACCTGCATATTCATAATCTCGTGATACGCGCTGACCAGTTTATTTCTCACCTGAATCCCCATTTGCAGAGAAATGGTCGATTTTTGCATATTCACCATAACATCATTTAATTCCACGCCTGAAGCTCCCAGCGTGAAATCTTGTGCCTGCTTTGTCGCTCTCAGGCGTGTTTGGTTTATTTTTTCCACTGCCGCAGTCAGTTGACTGGCAAAACCGTCTTGTATTGGCATAGGTTTGGCAATATTTGCTGCTTGCAAAACCTGAACCTGCATCTGTTGCAGTACACCTTCAATGACCGGAATTGACATAAAAACCTCGCGTTAAATCACCCTATTGATTATGTGATGCCAACGTAACATAGCCTTTCTAAACTAAAGCGGGTAATTGAAGTAAAAATTCGAAGCTTATTGTGCCATTAAAAAAGGTGTGAACAGCGAATAATGATGGGATTAATAATAGGAAGAATCTTTTCGCTTGCGTATGGGGAGTCTGTTTTGTTACGCCACGCTTTTAGTATTCATGTTGACCAGCAAGGCAAGGATCGTCTATGAGTGCAGCAACAACCGACGTTGAAAACCAAAATAAAGGCTTCAACGCTATCATCAGCAGGATAAAAGCTGATCCAAAAGTTCCGTTGTTAGTTGCTGGCTCTGCTGCCATCGCTATCTTCGTCGCCCTGTTTCTTTGGTTGCGCAGTCCCGACTATCGGGTACTTTACAGCAATCTGAGCGATAAGGATGGTGGCGAGATTGTTACGCAATTAACCCAGATGAATATCCCTTACCGTTTTGCCGAGAATGGTGCGGCACTCATGATACCTGCCGATAAGGTGCATGAAACGCGTCTGAAACTGGCACAACAAGGGCTGCCCAAAGGGGGAGCCGCGGGTTTCGAACTATTGGATAAAGAAAAATTCGGTATCAGCCAGTTCAGTGAGCAGATAAATTACCAACGCGCTCTGGAAGGTGAATTGGCACGCACCGTGGAATCACTTGGCCCAGTCCAGAGTGCCCGCGTCCATCTGGCTTTGCCTAAGCCTTCTCTGTTCGTTCGTGAACAAAAATCGCCGTCAGCCTCAGTGACGGTAGGGTTGCTACAAGGACGGGTATTGGATGAAGGACAAATCAATGCCATCGTGCATATGGTTTCAAGTAGTGTCGCCGGCTTACCCGCCAGTAATGTCACGATTGTGGATCAATCTGGGCGTTTGCTAACACAAAGCGATGCCACTAGCCGCGATTTAAATACCACTCAGTTGAAATATACACAGGAAGTGGAAAACCGTTTCCAGCATCGGATTGAAACCATTCTGGCACCGGTGGTCGGCCGTGGCAATGTGCATGCTCAGGTAACTGCACAAATTGACTTCTCCCGTCGCGAAGAAACAGCAGAAGAATATAAACCTAACCAGCCACCGAATCAGGCTGCTGTCCGTTCTAAACAAAGTAGTACCAGTGAGCAAAGCGGCGGACCGCAGGTAGGGGGCGTTCCCGGTGCATTATCAAACCAGCCAAGTGCTGCGCCAAGTGCCCCCATTGAAAAATCGAACGCAAATACCAAAGGCAACGGTGACGAAAAACCTGACCAACAGCGCAATAACGCTAACAAAAACAATAGCTACGAGCGTATGTTAAGCAACAACCGCAATAACCGTTATGACGAAACCACTAACTATGAGGTGGATCGCACCATTCGTCATACCCAATTGCAGGCTGGCGCAGTGCAACGCCTTTCGGTTGCGGTTGTCGTCAACTATGCCACTGCTCAGGGCAAAAATGGCCCTGAAACACAAGCGCTGACACCAGAACAGCTATCACAAATCGAAGCATTGACTCGTGAAGCTATGGGCTTCTCTGCTGACCGTGGCGATAGCCTGAATGTGGTTAACACACCGTTCAATAACACCACCGAAGTGATAGAACCTTTGCCATTCTGGCAGCACCCTGCCCTGCTGGAGAAACTGTTAGAAGCAGGTCGTTGGTTACTGTTGGTACTGGTTGCATGGCTACTATGGCGCAAGATGATCGTGCCACAAATCGCCAAAAAACGTGCCGCGGAAAAAGCTGCGCTGACAGCGCAAAAGAACCCGCCGAAACAGCAAACAGAAACCAATGCTGAATTGGATGAAAAAATGCGCCGCAAACTGGCTCGCCAACGTGTCAATGTTGAGCTGCAAAGCCAGCGTCTGCGTGAACTTGCAGAAAAAGATCCTCGCGTCGTCGCGCTGGTGATCCGTCAATGGATGAGTAACGAACAATGAGCCTGACCGGAACAGAAAGAAGTGCCGTCATGTTAATGACCCTGGGAGAAGATCAGGCGGCCGAGGTGTTTAAGCACCTGAATTCCAGAGAAGTGCAACAACTGAGTGTCGCGATGGCGGGAATGAAACAAGTCTCTAACCAGCAACTGGTTGAAGTACTGGCCGAGTTTGAAGAAGATGCGGGGCAGTTTACTGCCCTTAGCATCAATGCTAATGACTATCTGCGCAATGTCCTGATTAAGGCATTGGGTGAAGAACGGGCTTCCAGTCTGCTTGAGGATATCCTTGAGTCCCGTGATACCACAACGGGCATCGAGACCCTCAACTTTATGGAGCCGCAGATGGCGGCCGACATGATCCGCGATGAACATCCGCAGATCATCGCCACCATTTTGGTCCACCTGAACCGTGGTCAGGCTGCCGATATTCTTGCCCTGTTTGATGATCGCCTGCGTAACGATGTTATGCTGCGTATCGCTACTTTTGGGGGGGTACAACCCTCCGCGTTGGCAGAACTGACGGAAGTACTGAATAACCTGCTGGATGGTCAGAACCTGAAACGCAGCAAGATGGGCGGTATTCGTACTGCGGCAGAGATCATCAACTTGATGAAAAGCCAGCAAGAAGAAGGTGTCATTGAAGCAGTTCGTTCCTACGATAACGAACTGGCGCAGAAAATCATTGATGAAATGTTCCTGTTCGAAAATCTTATCAATGTGGACGATCGCAGTATCCAACGCCTGTTGCAGGAAATTTCCACCGACTCCTTGCTTGTGGCATTGAAAGGTTGCGATCAAGCATTGCGCGACCACTTCCTCAACAATATGTCACAGCGGGCTGCTGAAATCATGCGCGATGATTTGGCAAATCGTGGCCCTGTGCGGATGTCTCAAGTGGAAGCTGAACAGAAAGCCATCCTGCTTGTTGTTCGTCGTCTGGCAGAAATTGGCGAAATGATCCTAAATGGTGGTGACGATACCTATGTCTGATAAGTCGAATAATAAAAACTGGCGGCCTTGGCAACCAGGCGAATTGACTCAGTGGGAAACTCTGCGGGCAAAACTGGAACCCATGGTTGAGGTGCCGGTGCCAAGCGAACAGGATCGGCTACTGGAACAAGCAAGAATATTGGACGAACTAAAAGAGCAGGCTCGTCAGGCGGGCCATGCGCAGGGCTTCGCAGAAGGCCAGCTACAAGGCTATGAGCAAGGTATTCAGGAAGGCCGACAAGCAGGACAAGAACAGGGTTTGCAGGAAACCAAACAACAGCAGCAAATTATTATTGATCAGTGGAAAACTTTGCTAACAGATTTTAGCCATTCACTGGATGGATTGGATACCGTTATTGCTTCCCGCCTGATGCAACTTGCATTAACTGCTGCCCATCATATTCTTGGGCAGCCTGCGGTTTGTGATGGCACTGCCCTGCTGAATCAAATTCGCGAATTTATCCAGCAAGAACCCATGTTCAGCGGCAAACCCCAGTTACGTGTTCATCCACAAAACATTCCGCTGGTTGAGCAGCAACTAGGGGAAGTTTTGGCGCTGCACGGCTGGCGCCTGATTGCAGACAACAAATTGCATCCGGGGGGCTGTAAAATCAGTGCCGATGAAGGAGATATGGACGCCAGTTTAGCTACCCGCTGGCATGAAATGTGTCGTCTGGCAGCACCGGGGGAATTGTGATGACGGCAAGATTGGGTCGCTGGCTGGCAACTTTGGATTCATTAGAAAAGCGTCTGGAAAAAACCCCCAAAGTACGTCGCTATGGACGCCTGACCCGCGCCACTGGTCTGGTACTGGAAGCCACCGGCCTGCATATGCCGCTCGGTGCTACTTGCCTGATCGAGCGCCAGAATGGCAACACCATTGAAGAAGTTGAAAGTGAAGTCGTCGGTTTCAATGGCGAAAAACTGTTGCTGATGCCACTGGAAGAATTGGAAGGCATTGTGCCGGGCGCTCGCGTCTATGCCCGTTCTTATGGCGAAGATATAGGAGCCGGACGCCGTTTGCCTCTGGGACCCGAATTACTCGGCAGAGTTCTGGATGGTGCCGGTCGCCCCCTTGATGGTTTACCTGCCCCTGATACAGGCTATCGCGCCCCCTTGACAACAACGCCATTTAATCCCCTGCAAAGAACGCCCATCAGCACTGTATTGGATGTTGGCGTTCGTGCCATCAATGCCTTGCTGACAGTGGGACGTGGGCAACGTATGGGATTATTTGCCGGCTCCGGTGTCGGTAAAAGTGTGCTGCTTGGCATGATGGCTCGTTATACCCAAGCCGATGTGATCGTTGTGGGATTAATTGGTGAACGTGGTCGTGAAGTTAAGGACTTTATCGAAAATATTTTGGGGACGGAGGGATTATCACGCTCGGTCGTCGTTGCCGCTCCTGCCGACGTTTCACCTTTGCTGAGGATGCAAGGCGCCTCTTATGCAACACGCATCGCCGAAGATTTCCGAGACAGAGGTAAACATGTCTTGTTAATTATGGATTCCCTGACCCGTTACAGCATGGCACAGCGCGAAATTGCCCTGGCTATCGGCGAACCGCCAGCAACTAAAGGTTATCCCCCTTCTGTATTTGCTAAGTTACCGGCACTGGTGGAAAGAGCCGGTAATGGTGTCAGTGATGGCGGCTCCATTACCGCATTTTACACCGTGCTGACCGAAGGTGATGACCAGCAAGATCCAATTGCCGATGCGGCGCGAGCCATTCTGGATGGCCATATCGTGCTATCACGTTCACTGGCGGAATCCGGCCATTATCCGGCTATTGATATCGAAGCGTCTATCAGTCGAGCCATGACGGCGTTGATAGACAATACCCATTATCGGCGAGTGCAACATTTCAAACAGTTGCTTTCCAGCTATCAACGCAACCGAGATTTGATCAACGTTGGTGCCTATGCTGCGGGCAGCGATCCCCTGCTTGACAGGGCGATTGAACTTTATCCTCATATGGCTCAATTCCTGCAACAAGGCATTGACGAACGCAGCGAATACGATGAAGCCTGTACTCAGCTTCAACAATTATTGCCAACATAATATTTTACTTATGGGAATTTAACTAAAAAATACTTTTTCCAAGAGGTATAACATTTATCAATACGGTGCCGATATAAGTTTACTATTGGTGTCATTCAGTCACGCTGATGTCTGTTGGTGATTAATACGAGGAAATGCATGCAACAACACTCCCCTCTCATGACTTTGCGTGAACTTGCCCAGGATGCGGCAGAAAAGGCAGCATCGCAACTTGCGCAGATTCGACAAAGTCACCAACAAATGGAGCAACAACTTACAGCGTTAATGAATTATCAGGATGAGTACCGTACCCGTCTGAATGACACGCTCAGCAGTGGTATGTCCTGCTCGACTTGGCAAAATTATCAGCAGTTTATGAAAACGCTGGAAATGGCAATTGAACAGCACAGATTGCAGCTCAACCAATGGAAAAAACGTCTTGAACAAGCCATATCACAATGGCAGGAAAAACAGCAACGTCTGAACGCCTTCGACACATTGCAACAGCGGGCAGAGCATAATTTGAAGTTACACCAAAATCGCATGGAGCAAAAACAAATGGACGAGTACGCACAACGTGGTGCACAACGGAGAATGAAACAATGAATCTCACTCTTTTGCCTACTGATTTAAAATTCACGGATAAAGGTACGGATAACAGTCAGCCGGCTCTAAATAATGCCGTGAACGGTAACCATTCTTCTCAATTTGGGCAACTTTTTGATGCAGAAACAGCCTCTATACGGAAGCCCGCTACTCAGGCAGATAAAAATAGCCTGAAAGAGGAAAAATCCACTTCTGATAAAACAGCGGAAAGCGGCTGGCCGCCAGTGGCAACAGTGTCAGATAATAACAGTGTGGCCAAGGATAAAGCATGTGTGAAAACAACACAGCAAGAAAACAGTGCTGAATTCGCTGCATTAAAAGATGAAGATCTCTTATCAGCCGAAGCATTAAGTGCGGCGATACCCATCCAGCTTGCTGGGCTGCTTGCCCCACATACAAATTCCGCTATTCTTGCTGAAAAACCACAGAGTTTGATGGGCAATGAACCGTTAGAAAATAAACGGCTGGAAAATTATTCGCCAGAAGATGCATTGCCGGAAAGTGCCAGGCTGGATAGCGAAAACAACATTGTTAATACACTATTAGGCAGCAATGCCAGAGATGGTAGATTAACTGGCCCCAATCTTGCCGAACAATCTTCTAAAGTTGATGAGCAAGATAAAAACATCCAACTTTCTGCTAAACAGGAAACCCTTCTAAACAATAAGACAGAAGGTTCCGTCAATCTCCAGGCTGAACCGGCGCCGTTCACCGAACAATTCAAACTGGCGACCAAGAACCTTGCGACCCATAATAAAGCTGAATCTGGTAAGACTCTTCCTAAAGAGACAGTTTCAGGCAATAGCAAAGATCCAAATCTGCTCCAGATGGCACTACAAGCCGCGCCAGCATTGACATCCTCGACAGTAGAAGCAGCATCTATCGACTCACCAGCGGTATTGCCAACCCCTTCCCTGCTTTCAGCCGGACAACAGCCAACGGGACAGTTTCAGCTTAGCAGCACCACGACACCTTTATTGAATGCGCATCTTGGCAGTGAAGAATGGCAACAACAGCTCAATCAACATGTACTGTTCTTTAACCGTAATGGCCTGCAACAGGCAGAACTTCGCTTACATCCTCAAGAGCTGGGAGCGTTGCACATCCGCATGAGCGTAGAAGACAATCAGGCACAATTGCATTTTGTTTCCGCCCATCAAAATGTTCGTGCGGCTTTGGAAGCGGCATTACCAGGATTACGTCATGCACTGGCTGAAAACGGCATACAATTGGCACAAAGCAGCGTCAACAGTGATGCTCAGGGAAACGGACAACAAGCCTATTTTGCTGATAACCATGCCAATAACCCGAACAACAATGCTAATTCCCATGCTGAAACGCAAGAGCCTGATTTAGCTTCAACAATGGGGATCACAACCTCCCCTGTATCAACCATTCGGGTAACACCTCAACAAATGACCTCGGCCAGAGGAGGTATTGATACTTTTGCCTGATGACCACCTAAACATTAGCCTAATTTCGTGAGACATCGGATAAAACGAAAACAGGTCTCTGACAAACGTATGAGTTAATGGTTTTTTCCCCGTTTGTTCCAGCCATTGCCGAAACAAAGACGCGGGATAATTGATATTGATTTTGATGGATAAGGGCTTCGCCACGGAATGCGCGGAGACTTATTCGCAACAGAAAACAGGAATTTATCTGTCCATGTCTGATTATAGCTACGAGCATAAACGCACAAATCCAATTTGGATGATACTGTTAGTACTGATTGCTGTTCTTGGTGCTGCCATCGGAGGGTATAGCTGGTGGGTAATGAGCCAGTCAACCAATAGCAATACAGAAAAAACCAAAGCCATTGATGCTCCCGTATTTATGACCTTGGAGCCTTTCACCGTCAATTTGATCGACAACGAAGAGCATTTCGATCGTGTTCTGTACGTTGGCATTACACTGCGTTTGACTGACGAGAAAACCCGTCAGCGCTTCCATGAATATCTGCCAGAAGTTCGTAGTCGTATGTTGCTGTTATTATCTCGTCAGAAAGCCGCCGATCTGGCAAAAGATGACGGCAAGATGAATTTGGTGGCAGATATCAAACAGACACTACACCCGACACTCATACCTGATGAACCCGATCAGGAAATCACCGATGTGTTGTTTACCACGTTTATTCTGCGATAATCATAATGAGTGACAATATTCTTTCACAAGCAGAGATCGACGCTCTGCTCAATGGTGACAGTGCCTCTGCTGATGACGTAGAACAAACTGCGTCACGAGAAAGTGAGGTACGCCCTTACGATCCCAATACGCAACGCCGTGTCGTACGCGAACGTTTGCAGTCACTGGAAATCATCAATGAACGTTTTGCCCGCCAATTCAGAATGGGGCTGTTTAACATGTTGCGCCGTAGCCCAGATATTACGGTTGGCGCTATCAAGGTTCAGCCTTACCACGAATTTGCCCGCAATCTGGCCGTGCCAACCAACCTCAATTTGGTTCATTTAAAGCCATTGAGGGGAACTGCACTATTCGCTTTCGAACCTAGCCTAGTTTATATCGCCGTTGATAACCTGTTTGGCGGGGATGGTCGTTTTCCAACCAAAGTGGAAGGCCGTGAATTTACCTATACCGAACAGCGGATCATTAACCGGATGCTGAAACTGGCACTGGATGCCTATCGCGACGCATGGGATTCCATCTTTAAACTCGAAGTGGAATACGTGCGTTCCGAGACGCAGGTGAAATTTACCAATATCACTACTTCACCGAATGACATCGTGGTAACTACACCGTTCCAAGTAGAAATCGGTGCATTGACCGGCGAATTCAATATTTGTATTCCATTTGCCATGATAGAGCCTCTGCGCGAGCGTCTGACCAATCCCCCTGTGGAAAATGTGCGTCAGGAAGAGAGCCAGTGGCGTGAAAGTTTAGTGAAGCAAGTTCAACATTCAGAATTAGAACTGGTGGCGAACTTTGTTGATATTCCTCTGCGGCTGTCAAAGATCCTTGAATTGAAAAGAGGCGATATCTTGCCGATTGAAAAACCTGAACGCTTAATCGTTCACGTTGATGGTGTGCCTGTGCTCACCAGTCAATATGGAACACTGAACGGGCAATATGCCCTGCGTGTTGAACACCTGATTAACCCTGTTTTAACTGCTCTGGATGAGGAAAAGCCCAATGAGTGATGCTAAACAACCTACAGATACCAGCTCGACTGAAGATATGTGGGCAGAAGCGCTGGAACAACAGGCCGCACAGCAAACCTCTGACGGCGGCGCGTCAATATTTGAGAATCTGGAAGTGCAGGATGCGTTAGCCCAACTCTCCGATATTGATTTGATCATGGATATTCCTGTCAAGCTCTCGGTCGAGCTGGGGCGGACTAAAATGACCATCAAACAACTGTTAAGGCTGTCACAAGGCTCAGTCGTTCCCCTTGATGGTCTGGCGGGAGAACCCTTGGATATTCTGATTAATGGTTATTTGATCGCGCAAGGAGAAGTGGTTGTCGTATCTGATAAATACGGTATCCGTATCACAGATATCATCACGCCTTCCGAACGCATGCGTCGCTTGAGTCGTTAACTATGATGGCAAACCCGCCTTCCGTTCATACTTCTTTTCAACAAGGTGCGGCATCTGATGCTGCACCTGTTAACACGGCAACCAGCCATACCCATATGAATACGATCAAACAGACAGGCAATAGTGATCCTCTGCCGGCCAGCCAAACGCTGATGCAAGTCAGCAGTGCTCTGGGCGGTGTTTTATTGCTGATTTTCTTCATAACATGGTTAGTTCGCCGTTTGGGTTTTTCCCCTGCTAAAAGCAGGGATCATCGTTTGCTAAACGTTAAGGCAAGCTGCTCCCTTGGGCCGAAAGAACGCGTTGTTGTGGTAGAAGTCGAGGGTAACTGGCTGGTTTTAGGCGTCACATCCCAACAGATCAATATGCTGCATCAAATGCCTGCCCCACCTGATAACGTAGGCAAGGAAACCGCGCTCAAATCGCTGCCATTTGGTCAGATGCTAAAAAATACACTCCAGCGAAAAAGCAAAAATGACAAGGACGATGATGAAAAATAGCGTTTTTTTTATGACAGGCAAAAAATTGGTCTCGCGGCTTTCTCCAATGCGTTTGACGACGCTGTTTATAGCGCTCCTGCTGCCACTGTTTCCTATGAACGCTGCGGCCGAGTTCCCTGGCATCATAAGCCAGCCTCTGGCCAATGGCGGACAAAGCTGGTCATTGCCAGTCCAAACCCTGATTTTCATCACAGCACTGGGGTTCATTCCCGCTGCCCTGCTAATGATGACCAGTTTTACCCGTATCATCATTGTACTTGGTTTGCTGCGCAATGCGTTGGGAACACCTTCTGCTCCGCCTAATCAGGTTATGTTAGGTCTGGCGTTGTTTATGACTTTTTTCATCATGGCACCGGTATTCGATAAAGTTTATCAAAACGCTTACCTGCCCTACAGTGAGGATAAAATCACACTGGAAGTCGCGCTGGATCAGGGAGCCAAGCCTTTACGCCAATTCATGTTACGCCAGACACGGGAAAATGATCTGGCTCTGTTTGCCCGCCTCGCTGATCAGGGTGCATTTGAAACGGCGGATGCTGTTCCGATGCGCGTGCTCGTTCCTGCGTTTATTACCAGTGAATTGAAAACCGCGTTCCAGATTGGCTTTACTCTTTTCATTCCGTTCCTGATCATCGATCTGGTTGTTGCCAGTGTCTTGATGGCGTTGGGGATGATGATGGTTCCACCAGCCACTATCTCACTGCCGTTCAAACTTATGCTGTTTGTTTTGGTCGATGGTTGGCAACTCTTGCTTGGCTCACTGGCTCAAAGTTTTTATGTTTAATCAATAACTTTATGTCCAATGTGAAATCTTATCGGAATAAAGATTAAAAAGCGGTTTGAGAAAATTATGACTCCAGAATCGGTAATGGCCCTCGGTGTTGAGGCGATGAAAGTGGCGTTAGCACTGGCTGCCCCACCTCTTTTATCTGCCTTAATTAGTGGCTTGATCATCAGCTTATTACAGGCGGCAACTCAGATAAACGAGATGACCTTATCGTTTATTCCGAAAATCCTGGCCGTTTTCGTGACTATCGTCACTGCCGGACCATGGATGCTAAATTTATTGCTGGATTACATGCGCACGCTGTTTAGCAGTATTCCGGTTATTATCGGTTAATTATGATCCCGTTTGATAGCGAAACACTTTCCCGCCTCGTCAGCGATTTTTTCTGGCCATTGGTGCGCCTGTTGGCCTTGTTCAGCACTGCACCCATTTTCAGTGAAAAACAGATACCGATAAAAGTGAAAATGGGTCTGGCCTTAGCGATCACAGCCTTACTCGTTCCAACCCTCCCCTCCCCGCAAATTCCGATTTTTTCTGTTGCCGGAATTTGGGTCTTAATACAACAAGTACTGATTGGTATGGCCTTGGGATTAACCATGCAGATCGCCTTTGCCGTAGTGCGTCATGCCGGTGAAATACTCGGCTTACAAATGGGGCTTTCATTCGCCACGTTTTTTGATCCTACCGGTGGCCCGAATATGCCTATCTTAGCCCGCATTCTCAATATGATGATGACGTTGCTGTTCCTCGCTCTTGACGGGCACTTATGGCTACTATCCATTCTGGCAGATACGTTTTATTCCATTCCCGTTCAGTCAGCCCAACTGAACCCAAAGGGTTTTCTGTTACTATCCCAAAATGCCAGTCTGATTTTTATCAATGGCATGATGCTGGCAATGCCAATGATTACCTTACTTTTGGTTATGAATTTCTCTCTGGGCATGTTAAACCGGATGACACCACAACTCTCTGTATTTGTGGTCGGTTTTCCGCTGACGCTGACTGTCGGGATTTTCACGCTTTCCCTGTTGTTTCCAACCTTGGCGCCATTTACTGAGCGGTTATTTGGCGAAATGTTTGACCATTTGGCGATAATCATTCATGAACTGGTACTGTAACGCCTATTTTTCTGATCAACCCGTCAATCTGGCGGAATAAAATTCTGATAACAGTACCATAACCACCTTGCCCTGATATTCCCCTTCAAGCATCCACCATAGCATCCGCATCCGCATCCGAATTTAACATTTTTACAACAAAAAATATCGACATACTGTATTTATTTCAGTTAACTTAATTTCAAAATGTTACTATCAGTTATGTATTTAGTATTAACCACCAAAAAACAACCTGTTTATAGTTTGTTTTTACAAAAAAATAGCCACAGTCAGTATTTAATTTATTTTCAGATGGGCGCAACAAATTAAAACTAAATAATTACAAAGGAGAAATGAAAATGTTACATAACAGCGCTTCACAAACTTCCGCAGTAATTTGTAATAACAATTCTCTCTCTTCTCCTACCTATCCCCTTAGTTCTCCCCAACAAGCCGTCTGGTTTGATCAGGCTATCCATCCCCATTCTTCTAACTACAACCTCAGCACTTTTATTCGCATTGAAGGAGAGTTGAATGAAGCATTATTTGTCCGCGCCTTTGAATTTGTTGTTGATTGTCATGACACTCTGCGTTTGCAGTTTCTCAACATCCACGCTTTACCCAGCCAAAAAGTTGTTCATTCTCTTCCTGTCATCGTAGATATACAGGATTTTTCATCCCATCCAGATGCTGAAACCAGAGTAAAACAGGATATGGATGCCGAATTCACGCGCCCATTTCACCTGAATGAAGCATTGTGGCGCACCAAATTATTACGAGTAAGTAATACCTGTCGGTACTGGCAATTTTGCTGTCATCATTTGATCATGGATGGCACAGGTATATTTATACTCATCAATAAGGTTATCGATACCTATAACCGACTGATAAAAGAAAAAAAACCAAACAACTCCGCTCACTCTTATCTGGATTTTATTACGGATAACCTCAATTATCTTGCTTCTGAACACTACTCACACGACCGGCAATTTTGGTTGCAACGCTATGAAAACCTGCCACCTCCCTTGCTTCAACCTGTCAATTTCACTCACACAATGGAGCATAAACACGCCAAACCTCTTGCTTCTCAACCTGTCATTTGGTCAATCGATCAGCCCCTTCTTCAACGTATCGAAAAAGTCGCTGGCGGACAGGGATTGCCCTTCCTGCATTTCATGTATGCCATTCTGGCCTGCTATTTCGCACGAACAGCAGATGTTAATGAAATTGTTATCGGTATTCCCTTGCACAACCGCAAAAATACGCGACAAAAGGACACAATGGGCATGTTTGCATCCGTGATCCCCATTGGTATAACGCTTTCACCGGAGGATACATTTCGTGATGTTATGCGCAAAGCTGCAACCGAAATGAGTCTTTGCCATAAGCATCAACGCTTTCCCATTGCAGAACTCAACCGACACATACACTCACAACGACAAGACGGAAATGCCCGATTATTTGACGTGACTTTATCTCTCGAACCGTTTAAAACCAATTTGCATATGGAAGGCGAAAACATAAGCGTCAAACAGTTAGAGCTACATTCTGGTGCCCCCTATCCTCTATGTATCAGAATGAAGCAATATACCAACACCGACTGTCCTGAAGATATCGCTCCCCCGATTGCCATTGAATTCATTTTTTCGCCTGATTATCTGAGTAGCACTGAGGTCATAGCACTCCGCTCCCGTCTTGCTGTCTTACTTGACGCGGTTCTCACTTCTCTGGAGATGTCATCTCCTGCGCAGATAAAAATAGCCAATCTGCCAATCCTGCCCGACATTGAACGCCAACAGGTATTGATGGATTTCAATACCACCCAAGTCGAATTCCCGCAAGATATTCTGATCCATCAACTGTTCGAAGCACAAGTACGGCGCACACCTGATGCCACAGCCGTGGTCTTTGAAGAGCAATCGTTGAGCTACGATGAGCTAAACAAACGTGCCAACCGTCTGGCGCACCATCTGGTTGCTCTCGGCGTGCGCCCTGATGATCGGGTGGCAGTTTGTATTGATCGCAGTCTGGAAATGGTGGTTGGCTTATTAGGTATCCTCAAGGCCGGCGGTGCTTTTGTTCCCCTCGATCCGACTTATCCAACCCCGCGGCTGACATATATGCTCAATGACTCAGCCCCTGTGGTACTGGTTACTCAAGCAACGATGCCAGAAATAGGGAGCCGTCACCTGCCAACCATACTGCTTGATATTTCAGGCCATTCTGTTTTGGATGAAAGATCGGAAGAAAACCCAGAAGTTCAGGCATTGGGACTAACTTCTCGTCATCTGGCGTATGTTATCTACACTTCCGGCTCCACAGGGCAGCCCAAAGGGGTCATGATAGAACATCGCAGTTTGTGTAACTTGATTATCACCCAGCAAGACATATTAGCCATCACGCCAGACAGTCGGATTTTGCAATTTGCCTCAAACAGTTTCGATGCCTGTATCTGGGAATACTGCATGGCGCTATTGGCGGGGGCTTGCCTTTACCTTGCCAGACGGGAAAATCTTCTGCCGGGAACAATCCTGTCTCACTATTTAGAGACTCACGCCATTACTCACGCCCTCTTGTCCCCTACTGCTCTGGCAAGTATGGACACACTGCCGGCAACCCTGCAAACCTTACTGGTGGGAGGGGAAGCATGCCCACCTACGCTGACCAAACGTTGGGCACAAGGACGAAAGATGATCAATGCATATGGTCCGACGGAAACCACTGTTTGTGCGACTCTTTGCCGATGTGAGAGTCAGGGAGACAATGCCCCACCGATTGGATACCCCATCGCCAATACCCAGATCTATATCCTTGACATGCACGGTCAACCCGTTCCCCAAGGAGTCGCGGGAGAAATTCATATCGCTGGTGTCGGCGTTGCCCGCGGTTACCTGAACCGTCCCGAACTCACTGCCGAACGCTTTCTTGCCGATCCGTTTTCCCAGAATACAAATGCCCGTATGTACAAAACCGGTGATCTGGGGCGTTGGCTGCCCGATGGCAAAATTGAATATCTCGGCCGTAATGATTTCCAAATTAAACTGCGGGGTTTCCGTATTGAGCCAGGAGAGATCGAGGCGAGGCTGCGGCAATGTCACGGCGTGCGTGAAGCCATAGTATTACCTTATGAAAATAGTCCGGCAGCAAAACAGCTTGTCGCCTACTTGCTACCGAAGGCAGATACTGAACTGGAACCCATGGCATTACGGCAACAACTTTCACAATACCTTGCAGAATACATGATACCCAGTGCCTTCGTGACACTCGCTGCCTTCCCACTCACACCCAATGGCAAACTTAACCGTCAGGCTCTTCCCAAACCCGATCACACGGCAATCGTTACACGCAGCTATCAGGCGCCCAGAGGAGAAGCGGAAACCATCCTGAGTCAAATTTGGCAAATGTTGCTCGGAGTGAAATATGTCAGCCGCCACGATCATTTTTTCGAACTTGGCGGGCACTCGCTGATAGCCGTTAACCTGATCGAACAACTACGTGAATTGGGCTGGTCTCTTGACATTCAGGTTATATTCACCAAACCCGTATTGAAGGAGATGGCAAAAGCGCTACTGCCGGTTCAAAAAGATACAGTTCAAGAGAAGACAGAGCCAGAAAAGGCAACGGTATTCACTGTCCCCCCCAATCTCATCCCTGACGGCTGTACAGCCATTACCCCCGACATGTTGACTTTAGTTTCCCTGTCCCAGCACGAGATTAATGCCATCGCTGCAACGATCCCTGGTGGTGCGGCTAATATCCAAGATATCTATCCTCTCGCGCCGCTACAGGCAGGCATTTTGTTCCATCATCTGTTACAGAAACAGGGCGATACTTATCTGTTACGTAATTTGCTTGCCTTCGACACCCGTGAACGGCTCGATACCTTTTTGGCAGCCTTACAACGGGTCATTAACCGTCACGATATTTTGCACACTTCAGTCTACTGGCAGGGGTTGGCACAACCCGTGCAAATCGTCTGGCGACAAGTTTCTTTGAACATTAATACATTTTTAACCAATGACGAACAGGATATCGCTTCCCAATTACTGGCGCACACCGATCCCCATCAATACCGCCTTGATGTGAGTCAGGCGCCACTATTCTCTGCTGACATCGCCTATGATCCGCATCAGGATGAGTGGTTACTGGTTTTGTGTCTCCATCATTTAATCTGTGACCATATAACACTGGAACGTATTATTGATGAAATTGATGCATTATTATCTGACCATACCGAAAATAGGCATCTTGACAACTGCCATGCTGAAAAATTATCTCCAATATTGCCTTATCGTCACTTTGTCGCTCAATCCCTGCATTTACCGATTTCAGAGCATGAAACCTATTTCCGTCAGGTACTCTCCGACATCGATGCCCCAACAACGCCTTTCGGGATACAGGATCTTCACAGTGAGGATAAGCAGATATCGGAGGCTAAACAGCCACTGGATATGGCATTATCCAGAGCCATCCGCACACAAGCCCGACGTCAGGGTGTCAGCCCCAGTATATTGTTCCATGTTGCTTTAGCACTGGTGCTGGCAAAAACCAGTGGGAGCGACGATGTCGTCTTCGGTACGGTATTACTGGGACGCATGCAGGGCAGTACCGGCATCGATCACATGATGGGACTACTTATCAATACGTTACCCATTCGGATCAGGCTGACAGATAATAGCGCACAGGCAGCCGTTCAGGAGACCTACCTCAATTTGATGAAGTTGCTGGAGCACGAACAAGCCACATTAGCACTGGCTCAGCATTGCAGTAACGTGATTTCCCCTTTGCCGCTCTTTAGCACACTACTCAATTATCGTCATAGTCAGGCGGATACCACTTTTGCTAAATGGGAAGGTGTGCGTCTGCTGATGCAAGAAGAGAGAATCAATTATCCCATCGGTTTGTTTGTTGATGATTGGGGTGATGGGTTTAGTTTGGTTGCCCAAACCATATCGGGCATCGATCCAATGCGTCTGATCGGCTATATGACTACTGCTCTGACGGGGCTGGTGGCAGCGCTGGAAACCTCACCCCACCAGCCAATTTTGGCTATTTCGATTTTACCCATTGAGGAGCGCCAACAAGTGCTGATGGATTTCAATGCGCTCCAATCTTCTCAAGACGCCGTATTCTCTCAAAATACAACAACTGACCTCTCACAAGACACGTTTATTCACCAACTGTTTGAAAAGCAGGTACAGCAAAATCCCGCTGCAATTGCTGTCATTTTTGAAGAGCAATCGTTGAGCTATATTGAACTGAACCGGCAAGCCAATTGCTTAGCGCATTATCTGATTACCTTAGGTATCCGTCCTGATGATCGGGTGGCGATTTGTTCTGAACGCAGTCCGGCCATGATAGTGGGATTACTCGCTATCCTTAAGGCCGGTGGCGCCTATGTCCCGCTTGATCCAGGCTATCCAGCCGAACGACTGGCCTACATACTTGAAGATGCAGCGCCCGTTGCCTTATTTACCCAAACTGTATTTACCCCAAAAATATTAATTAATCGGCAGATCAACGTCCCCATTGTGGATCTCAACAATCTTGCGCTCCTTACCGCAAACATGCCAATCAGTAACCCAGATCCCCAGATCCTTGGCCTCACTCCACGCCACCTGGTTTATGTCATTTATACTTCTGGCTCAACGGGCTTGCCCAAAGGGGTAATGAATGAACATCGTAGTGTCGTAAATGGCCTGCTCTGGTCACAAAAGGCTTATCAACTAACCCCGCAGGATCGGGTTTTACAGAAAACATCATTTAGTTTTGATGTTTCCGTTTGGGAGCTATTCCCACCGCTGATGTTTGGGGCACAATTAATTTTGGCTCGCCCCGATGGTCACAAAGATCCGCACTATCTGCTGTCTGAGATAGAAAAACGCCGGATTACTCTTATTTACTTCGTGCCGGCCATGCTACAGCAATTTATCCATGCCACTCCTGCCGGATGCTGCCCTTCTTTGCGCCATATTTTATGCAGTGGTGAAGAGTTTCCTTATGTCTTACAGCAGAAATGTCTGTCCCATTTTGCGCATTGCCAGCTACATAACTTATATGGCCCAACTGAAACTGCGATTCATGTCACTGCCTGGCAATGCGTGCCTGACCGTTATATCGGACGAGTACCGATTGGAAAACCCATAGCCAATACCCAAATTTATCTGCTTGATAGTCACAAAAAACCCGTGCCAATCGGTGTTATCGGGGAGCTTTACATTGGCGGAGTAGGTGTTGCCCGCGGTTATCTGAACCTGCCAGAACTCACCGCAGAACGCTTCTTTACTGATCCTTTTTCTCCAGATCCTGATGCCCGCCTATATAAAAGTGGTGATCTGGCTCGTTGGTTACCTGACGGTAATATTGAATACCTTGGTCGTAATGATTTTCAGATCAAGATACGGGGTTTCCGCATTGAACTCGGTGAAATTGAGACGATATTGGCACACTGTCGCGGTGTGCGAGAAGCCGTTGTGATTGTCCGAGAAGATACACCGAATGAAAAACGTCTGGTTGCTTATCTGCTCGCCGAACCCAATGCAACATTGATACCAGCAGAACTACGCCGGCAACTGGCACAACACCTTGCCGAGTATATGCTACCCAGTGCCTTTGTGACACTTGAAACCTTTCCATTAACACCCAATGGCAAACTCAACCGTCAGGCACTGCCAATGCCAGAGCAAACAGCACTCGCGACCCGCAATTATGCAGCCCCCATCGGAGACATAGAAACAACACTGGCCGAGATTTGGCAAGCCTTGCTGAAATTGGAACAAGTTGGCCGTCATGATCATTTCTTTGAACTCGGTGGTCATTCCCTGCTCGCCATTCAGCTTGCCGCACGCATACACCAGCAACTGGCGCGAGAATTGCATTTGCAGCAACTCTTTTCCCACCCGATTCTGGCCGATTTGGCTACCTTGCTCATCGACACGCCGGTGACAACCCAAATCGTTATTCCGCCTGCCAATCGCAATCAACCACTGCCACTCTCCTTTTCCCAACAACGCTTGTGGTTCCTTGCTCAACTTAATACCAAAGCGAATCTGGCTTACAATATCCCGATAATCCTGCATCTTAGCGGATATCTCGATCATGCTGCGCTTACGGCCGCACTTGACCATCTCGTCAGCCGACATGAAAGTTTGCGCACCCGTTTTATCCTGATTAATGAACAACCTTACCAATACATCGACAGTGCAGATACGGGTTTTTCTCTGACCTATCGGGATCTGCGCAAATTAGACGAAACATCCCGCCTAGCCCGTATTAACGAATTAGCCAAACTTGAAACACAAACCCCATTCGATTTCGCTAATGAGTCAATGATTCGAGGCCAATTATTGCAACTGTCTGATAAAGAACATGTGCTGCTCCTTACCCAGCATCACATCATCACCGATGGCTGGTCAGCAGGGATATTGCTCCGCGAACTGAGTACCCTCTACCGTATTGCACTAGGGGAATGTAGCGATCCTTTACCCCATCTTCCCATCCAGTATGCGGACTATGCCGTCTGGCAACAGAAATGGCTGCAAGGTGAGGTTATCACTGCACAACGGGATTTCTGGCAGAAGCAACTGCAAAACGCACCAACCTTGTTGTCTCTCCCTCTTGATCACCCACGCCCGCCAGAACAAAGTTACACAGGCGCTCATGTTCCACTTCACCTGAATGCTGACTTATTGTCAGCTCTCAAGGCGCTTGGACAACGGCAGGATGCAACATTATTTATGACGTTGCTTACAGCCTGGAGTATCGTGCTTGCCCGTCTAAGCGGACAGGATGATATTGTCATTGGTATTCCCGTCGCCAACCGTTCATTGAGTGACCTTGAAGGCCTGATCGGCTTTTTTGTCAACACCCTACCTTTACGTATAAAACTGGAACAGTACAATTCGGTGGCAAATTTGCTCGCTCATGTTCGTGAACAGACGCTGGCCGCTTACGCACATCAAGATCTGCCTTTTGAACAATTGGTGGAAGTCCTAAAACCTGAGCGCAGTTTGAGCTACAATCCGATTTTTCAGGTGATGCTGGCACTGAACAACACTCCCTCTCAATCCCTTGAATTGTCGGGTTTATCTGTCTCGTTGATGGCACCACCACACCGCAGCGCATATTTCGACCTGACACTGTCACTGACCGAAAGCCAGAACGGTCTCAGTGGCTATCTGGAATATGCATCAAGTCTCTTCGACCGAACGACAGTTGAACGCATGGTGGGTTATCTCACCAATGTACTGACTGCCATGACAACCGATGAAACACAGGCTATTGCCCGCTTGCCAATGCTGCCCATTGCAGAACGCCAACAATTATTGGTTGATTTCAATGCCCCGCAAGCTGACTTTCCAAATGATACGTTGATTCACCCACTGTTCGAAGCCCAGGTACAACGCACACCAAATGCCACGGCGGTGATCTTTGAAAAACAATTCTTGAGTTATGATGAACTTAACTGCCGTGCCAACCAACTGGCACATAGTTTGATTGCTTTTGGTATACGCCCTGATGATCGCGTGGCAATTCATGTTGAACGAGGTTTGGATATGATCATTGGTCTATTCGGGATCTTAAAAGCGGGTGCCGGTTATATCCCGCTTGATCCAGCATATCCTGCCGAGCGGCTGATTTATCAGTTGTCAGACTGTAAGCCTGCAATATTGCTGACCCAAAAACATTTACAGACACGCTTACCAATACAAGATATTACTATCTGGTTGCTGGACGATGAAATTCATCAAGATAATCTGCAAAAACAGCCTGTTTATAACCCTGATCACAGGCAAATGGGCATTCAGCCGCACCATTTGGCTTATATCATCTACACCTCAGGTTCAACCGGAAACCCCAAAGGCGTCATGCTGGAACATCGCAATGTTGTCAGCCTTATCCATGCTCATTGCCAGATCAGTGAGCCTTGTCCGGAAGATCGTATTCTGCAATTTGTGACCTTTGCGTTTGATATTTCAGTGTCAGATATTTTCCCTACTCTGGCATCGGGTGCCACGCTGGTTCTGCGCCCACCTCATATCAAAATACCGAATAACGCGTTTGTTGATTTTTTACGTGAACAGAAAGTGACAATCATCAATATACCGACGGCTTTTTGGCACCAGTGGGCGCAAGAAATGAAGGCAAGGCGTGTCGGTTTCAGCCCCTCTATACGCACTGTTATTGTTGGGGGAGATAAAGTGGAATACCGCTATTTAATGGATTGGCTGTCATGCCCAGAAACCCAGTCCTGCCGCTGGTTCAACGCTTATGGCCCGACAGAAATTACCATCACTGCTACCGTTATGCAGATAGATAAAGCGATGGTGACAGATAATAAACAAACGCCGTCTATCACCAACAATATTCCGATCGGCCGGCCACTGTCCAATACACGTATCTATATTTTGGATACTCTTGGTCAACCGGTTCCGGTTGGCGTGAGTGGCGAAATCTATATCGGCGGAATGGGGGTCGCCCGTGGTTATTCAAACCAACCAGCGCTGACAGCAGAGAAATTTGTTGCCGATCCCTTTAGCGAACATCCCAACGCGCGCATGTATAAGACCGGCGATTTGGCTCGCTGGCGATCTGACGGCAATATCGAATATCTTGGCCGCAATGATTTTCAGGTCAAGCTACGCGGCTTTCGTATCGAACTGGGAGAAATCGAAACCAGATTGATGCAATGCCACGGCGTGCGTGAGGCTATCGTGCTTGCCCGTGAAGATAAGCCGGGTGATAAGCGCCTGATTGCTTATCTGGTCGCCGAACCGAATATCAAACTGGTACTGACAGAACTGCGCCAGCAACTCGCACAACATCTCGCCGACTATATGCTGCCCAGCGCATTTGTGATACTCGATGCTTTTCCGTTGGCGCCTAATGGCAAAATTAACCGTCAGGCGCTACCGATGCCGGATCAAACATCCATTGCAACCCATACTTATGAAGAGCCGCACGGTGAAGTGGAAATTGCTCTGGCTGAGATTTGGCAAGCATTACTAGGGCTGGAAAAGGTTGGGCGTTATGATCATTTCTTTGAACTCGGCGGTCATTCCCTGATGGTTGTCAACCTGATTGAGCGGTTGCGCAACTGCGGCTGGCACCTTGATGTTCGTGCTGTATTTTCCACCCCAACACTGGCTGAAATGGCGAAAATAATGCGGGAAATTCAAGATGATGAAAGCTCGTTTACCGCACCTTCCAATCTCATCCCCGATGGTTGCACCGCCATCACTCCCGATATGCTGCCGTTGGTTTCCCTGACACAGCAAGAAATTGATACCATCTCTGCTACCGTTTCTAATGGTGCCGACAATATTCAGGATATCTACCCACTTGCACCATTACAGGAAGGCATGCTGTTCCATCATCTATTGCAAACACAAGGAGATGTTTATCTGTTGCACCTCTTGCTTGCCTTCAACACCCGCGAGCGTCTTGATGCTTTTCTGGCTGCTTTGCAACAGGTTATTCATCGTCACGATATTCTACGCACTGCCATCTGCTGGCAGGGTTTAACACAGCCAGTACAAGTTGTCTGGCGCCAGGCACCTCTGTGTATCAAAACCTTCGAGCCAGATAACGATAAAGACGTGCCATCGCAATTGCTGGCACTGACAGATCCATACCAACGCCGCCTCGATATCAGCCAGGCTCCGCTATTCGCTGCTGATATCACATATGATCCGAATCAGGGCGAGTGGCTATTAGCATTGTGTTGCCACCATATCCTCAATGACCATATATCGCTGAATATCATCATTACTGAAATCAATGAGCTACTGCATCATCGTAGTGAAAAATTACCGCCTGTCTTACCATACCGCCATTTTATCGCCCAGTCCTTGCGTGTGCCGATGCCAGATCACGCAGCCTATTTTCGCAAAATACTCGCTGAGGTGGATACACCCACTACGCCTTTCGGCATATTAGATGTTCACAGTGGTGACAGGCCTGCCACGGAGATCATCAAGCCACTTAATGCCGCACTGACCCGTGCTATTCGTAAACAAGCACGCCGTCAAGGAGTGAGTCCTGGGGTTCTGTTCCATGTTGCTTTGGCACAAGTTCTGGCAAAAATAAGCGGGCGAGATGATGTTGTCTTTGGGACAGTCTTGTCAGGACGTATGCAAGGAAGTGCCGATATTGAGCGAATATTGGGATTATTTATTAACACCCTACCCGTGCGGATCACGCTGGCGGGGAACAGCACACAAGCAACTGTGCAGGCAGCGTACCGCAATTTGACGCAGTTACTTGAGCACGAACAGGCACCCCTGGCGTTGGCTCAACGTTGCAGTGGTGTAAAACACCCTCTGCCGCTTTTTAATACACTCCTTAATTATCGCCATAGTCAACCGGATGTTGCCAATGCCCGATGGGAAGGTATACGTCTGGTAACAGGACGAGAAAGGACTAACTATCCCATCTACCTGGCTGTAGATGATTTGGGTAAAAGCTTCCTGCTGACAGCTCAGACTATATCAGGAATTGATCCGGCACACCTGATTGCATATATGACGACGGCTTTAGCGGATTTGGTAAAAACATTGGAAACCGAGCCACAGAAACCAATTATGAACATTGCCACCTTGTCTGCCACAGAACACCAACAGCTAATGAACGATTTCAATGCTATTCAGGCTGACTTACCGCAAGATACACTGACATCAGGCCAATCTACGGTTGGAACAACTTTCGGTTACGAAGCGCCCCTCGGTGATGTGGAAACTGCACTGGCTGAGATTTGGCAAAAATTGCTGCAACGGGAACGAGTCGGTCGTTATGATAATTTCTTTGCATTGGGAGGTCATTCATTGATAGCGATACAATTGTTGGCTCGTATGTGTGAACAAAACATGGAAATTCCATTAGCAACCTTGTTCACGCATCCCACATTATATGAACTGGCCGGAGCGATAAACTCAAATCGCTCAACGGTAGCGAATAGCGCAAACTGATACCATTAGCCAAAATAAAATTAAGTGGTTCCACTCCTTGTGGAGCCACCTTCGATAAACAATGCCAGATAAATAATATTTTCTGAACCGTACCTTTCAGAAAACACCTTTAATTAAAATTAGGTTGACCATTGGAGGCGTTTACCCCGCCATCTATCGGCAAATTGACGCCATTGATAAAACTGGCATCTTCACTGGCTAAAAATGCAATGGCGGCTGCCACTTCAAAAGGTTGACCAGCTCTTTTTAACGGAATACGACTATCGAAATGTGCAAGCGTTTCATCATCAAAACGAGCCACCATTGGCGTCAATACTAAACTTGGGCAAACAGCATTGACACGAATTCCTTGTGAACCATAATCCAGAGCCATCGCGCGGGTTAAATTCACGACAGCGCCTTTTGCTGCGCAATAGTGAGCACTGCCCCAATCTCCCCCCAAGCCAGATACCGAGGCATTATTGACAATACACCCTTTGCTTTTTAGTAAATGAGGTAATGCAAAATAGCTACAATTGAGTACACCATTGAGATTCGTAGCCAGCACTGCATTACCGTCGTCTTGTGAAGTACTCAATAAATCACCTACCACATACAAACCTGCGTTGTTCACCAGAATATCTATTTGGCCAAAATGCCTGACGGTTTCATCAATCATATTGTTAGCCGATTCTCGGTTCGCAACATCCGTCTGAATCACCAACGCTTTGTCCGATGATAATTCGCTCAATACACGGTTAAGCTTCTCTGTATCCCGCCCAGCCAAGACCACAATGGCTCCCTCTTGTGAAAAACGCTTTGCTGTAGCCTCGCCAATGCCACTACCTGCACCAGTAATAACGACAACTTTACCCTCAAATCGCATCATTTTATTACCCTCATTGATATATTTTTAAAGCTTAGCGTGTAATATCAAATATAATTAATGAATTGGTTCCGTCTTTAATATTCACCAGAATATTCTTTGTTAATTATCTTGCTATGTCTTTTTTTATGATAGGTTAATCATTAAATATTGGTTTAAGCAGCGTCTATATCCGATGGAATACTTATAAGAAATCAGCCACTCTGGTCAGAGTGGCTGATGATTAACACTGTAATTAAATAATCAAGACTAAATTTTATTTAGCTAGTGTCAAACTATTGTTTGAACAGTCAATATTAATATGTGATCTTCAGCTCCAAATAAAATATTATATGTCAAATTTATCAATTGTAGCATCTATAAATTTAGCTGCACCATCAGCAAGGTGTTCAATATCCTTTGCGGTACTTTCAGATATGATATTTTTGTCATGAAGAGCCTCAGCTACACCATCAATTATTCTATCAACTACATCAACAACGGTCTTCAATATATCACCCAAAAAACCAGCACCGGAGACTTGTTCTAACTCAACTTTATTTAACTCTTTCATATATAACCCCATTTATTTATATCATTGATATATATATGTTTTAGAATAAAAGCTTTAGAATAAAACATGAAACCACAACACTAATCAGACAGCTCATTGAATATGGTTCCAGAAAAATTAAAACCCTCACAAAAAACAGGCTGACAAATAAAATGACAAAAAATCATATTAGTATATCTCCAATGGATTTCTTGATTTATTTTAAAAATCCTAATATTTACGACCAATGTATAGTTAAAGTTTATATTTTTCTGCAACCAAATTATATTTGAGTTCGGGTTTTATCATAATTCACTTAATATCAACATTAATTAAACGACGATTATTTAATATCAAATTAAGTTACATATTTTTTAATGTTAACATTATTTAAAGATACATTCCTTTGTCATATAATTCATGGTCTGCACCAAATGATTTTTTATCTATCTTTTCAGACAATTCATGCTATTGAAATGACACGTTTAGCAGATGCAATGGTTGATGGACGGTGCGCAATAATAATTTTTGTTATATTTAACGCTGATATTGACTCATTGATATACTTTTCATTATCTGAATCAAGGTGACTTGTTGCCTCATCCATAAATAAAATGCTTGGTCGTCGATAAATGGCTCTGGCTATCAATAGCCTCTGTATTTGTCCGCCGGACATTCCGCCACCTAGCTCACCAATGAGTGTTTCATATCCCATCGGCATTAATAAAATATCATTATGAATATTGCAACGCTTAGCACATTCTTGTATATATTCAATATCAGGAGCGTGATCGAATCCAGATATGTTGTCAGCGACAGAGCCAGAAAGTAATTTATCATCTTGTAATACACAAGAAATACATCTACGATAATTATTCAGACCAATAATATTAATATCTAGTCCATTAATTAAAATAGTACCTTTGCTGGGCATCAACAACCCACACATTAATTTCATTAATGTTGTTTTGCCTACACCAGATGGGCCAACAATAGCTACACTTTCTCCCGCTTTGACACTAAGATTAAAATTAGAAATGATGGGTTTTGATAAATTATCGTATTGATAATACAAGTTGCAAATAGTGAGTTCTGCCGGTAACCCTGAAATAACAATATTCCGGTTTGGTACTTCTCTTTCTGGTTCAGAAAGTACTATATCGGAAATGCGTTCATTATGTAAATTTAACATGCGCAATCTGAGTACCATGTCGATCAAATTACTTGCTCTGTCAGCAAATTGCCCACGATAAGCGTTAAAAGCGACAAACATTCCCAGAGTCATTTGATTATTGATAACTAATGAGGCACCTAACCACAGAATAATAATCTGTTCACAAGCAACAATAAGAGTATTAGCGATATCAAAGATTGTACCTATTTTGGCAAGTTTGGTATTTGAGTTAATCGTATCGATACTCAAATTTAACCAGGATTTTGCCCGATTTTCACATAATCCCAAGGATTTTAATGTATTAATGCTATATAAAGTTTCCATAAAATGGGAATTTGCTCTGGCATCCTTAACTATTTGCTCTTCGGAAAGTTGCCTATAATATTGATAAGTCAGTAACCTTAAGATGACATAAACAACAGTGAACGCTAATACTACCCAGACGAGCCAGTCACCGTAGAATAACATCATAATGAAAACACTGATCAACATAATCGCGTCGATAATGCTATTAACAATATTTTTCGTAAAAGTGGTTCGTATAATGTTTAATGAACCAAATCGTGACTGGATATCACCTAACTTACGTTTTTCAAAATAAGCTAAAGGTAATTTCATTAGATGATCGAACACCCCTGATTTCCATTGCACATCAACAAATGTTTCCATTGTAATGGATATCCAACTACGCAAAGTAGAGACACTTACTCTAAATAGAATAAAGACAAGCAGGCCACAACAAATAATAGTTAATAAGCTATTATCCTTTGCGATAATAACGTGATCCATAATTAGCTGCATTCCCACAGGGATCAGTACATTAATAGCTTCTATAACAAGAGATAAGAAGAAAATTTTCCCCAGTGTTGCTTTAAGTCCCTGAATATTATTTAGCAGTGATATAATACGTAATCTGCTTTGTTTTTTGGCAGGGACAAAATCATGACTTGGCCACAATTCTAATGCAATGCCAGTAAAATGTTTGGAAAACTCTTGTGTACTCAAGACCCTTTGCCCGAATGCGGGATCATGGATGGTAATTTTATTTTTCTTAACTTTAACTAAAACAACAAAATGATTCATATCCCAGTGCAGAATACAGGGTAATTTTAATGCGTACAGTTCATCAAGATCCAGCGATACGGCTCTGGTTTTGAATTTAAGGGCGCTGGCAATATTCACTAATGTAGTCAGTACAACGCCACGTGTAGAAATTCCAAACTGACTACGTAAATGGGATAAATCAATTTGTAATCCATGATAATGAAAAACCATTGCTAGGCTTGCTAACCCACACTCTGATGCTTCGGTTTGTAAAATTTTGGGGATTTTCCTTTTGAATCCTAGATTCAACTTATTAGTAATAGTTTCATAATTTTTTTTATCCATTTTGTGGTCCCATCAATGTTTTTTTCATGTCATAGAATGGTGAGAACATCCATTGATAAAGAGGACGTTTTTCAAGGAAAAAAGTAGATTGGGCTTTCATGCCATTCGATAAATTTAATTTTCTTCCGTTATAGTTAAACTGTTTTTTATCTAAGTTAACCAAAACTTTATAATAGGATTCGTTTTTTTCTCCTGTTTTATTTATAGGAGCGCTTCTATAATAAGACATTTCTTGAATAGAAGCCGGAATATATGAAATGTTATCAACATACCCTGAAAATTGCCCAAACTTCTCAAATGGAAATGCATCATAGCGTATATTAATTGCATCACCTTTCGAAATATAAGGCAAACTACTATTAGGAACCCATAGAATTAAAGAATAATTAGATTTTATATTATCCGGAATAACTTGAGCGAGAATATCATTTAAGGTTATTGCCTGACCAACGGTAAAACCGAGTGATTCAATGCGCCCATTAGTCGGAGAGGTTATAAATAGAGAGCCATTGGCTGTCATTTCAGTTAATTTTCGTTGTAAATCGTCACGTTGAATTTTATATTCAGAAATTTGTTTATCAAAATCAGCTCGCTTAAGAGTAATTTCACTATTCAGATTAGTAATTTTCAATGTATCACTGATATACTGGCTGTATAGATTCTGATACATATTTTGTTGCTGATAATAGGAATAGCCATAGCCATTAAACTGATCTTTTGTAATAAGCCCTCGTCTCTGATAGAGCTTGTAGCTCTCCATGTTTTTCTTTGCAAATTCAACCCCTAGACGGGCATTATCAACAATAACTTTAGACTCTTTTTGTGATTCTTCATACTGCTTTTTTTGTTCTTCCAGACTTATTAAGGTGATGCGCTCATTATCTTGTAATTTTTGGATAATATTATTAATCTGAACTAATTGATTTTTTAATGAGTTTTTTGTATTAGTACTAATTTTTCCTGACTCGGTAATTTGACTAAAGTCCACCTGATAGATTTTTTGTCCTTGTTTTACAAAATCTCCCACCTTGACAAATTCCTGAGAAATAAAACCCTGTTGAGAAGAGAAAATATTTATTGGATGAGGCGTGGTTATCACTTCGCCATAGACATTAATACGTCTTGTATAACTACCAAAAGTAATAAATATAAATAAAATAACCAAAAAAAATGATGAGGCAATACAAATAATCCAGGCGGGAATTCTTGCTATTAATAGTGCTTCTCCAGTCCATTTAGATTTTCTATTTTCTATAGCTTCTTTCCTAAACAAATTATTCATAATAGCCATGTGTAATTAATGTTTGTGTTTTTTAGCCATTGCAATTTAAAATGGAATATTAAATCAATATTTATCAGTGCAATGGAAATATTACCACTTTATTTTACGACATGTAATATACTGTATTTAATCTCAACGTAGTATAAACCGTTAGTAAAATTCTTATTTGGCGTAAATAACAAACGGTTCTTTTTCCAATATATTGATATAATTACGCAAATTAAAATTAAATATGATACAAAAAAGGTTTTGAATAAGCTAATACCCATCGAGCCTATACGGGATGCATAAAAATTAGAATGCAATGGTATTTTTGCTGATTATCGCCGGAGAGTTGCCGCCATTATCCGTGATTATGACATGCAGAGATAAAAGGAAATAAATCAGCCCTTGTTTTTTCTTATTTGATGAAAAACAAGGGCTATGTCACTGAGATAAAAAAGTAAAACTGCAACATGAACGTTTGAAAATATACCAGCCTCAATTAGCGATACATTTCAAACAATGACATCCCTTTTAAATCAGTAAAAGCCTTATAAGAAGCCTGTAATGCGGCCTGTTCCTGATAATAGCTGGAAATGGTAGAGAGTAAGTCGACATCAACCAATTCCCCCAGACGCACTTTATTGGCAATACTGCGTTCACTGGCTAGCGCATCCAGTTGTTCCATTTCCTGAAGCTGTATCCCTAATACGGCGTCCGCAGAGTATAAGTTGTTCAAGCTATTATCTACACCTCGGATAGCTTTGTTAATCAACTCGCCTGCTTCCTCTCTTTCTGCTTTGCTGGCATTAGTGAATGGCTTTCCAAGCGCCTCAAGCGCAAAATCAATGGAGGCAAAAATATCTGATTCACTTGTACTACCATCAGGCTCTTTAATCGGATTAGACGTTGCCGATAAAAAGATTTTTTCACCGGTATGGGCAATAATCATGGAACGATTATCATCCACTCTTTGGCTTATAGCCTCATGCCCACCTTTATAGTGAACTGTTCCACTGCTATCAGCCTCGAAAGGTGGAACGTCCGTCTTATAACCAGCAAAAATATAGCGGCCATTGCCATCGGTTTTATTTCCGAGATTCAATATTTGTTGTTTAAGGCCATCTAATTGTTGGGCATAAGATTCACGATCGTGATCACTTTGTGCACTGGCCGCCGCAATTAATGTTTCCTTAACACTATGTGTCACCGATACAACACTGGCAATAGTGCTCGATTGGGTTGACATCGTATTCTTGGCAAAGACACGAGCCGTAACAAATTGCTGATTCTGCGACTCAGATTGGGCAATCATAATACCCTGCGAAGCAGCCAACGGATCATCAGATGGGTTGATAACACGTTTGCCACTGGATAACTGTTCACCATACTGCATCCATTTAGCCTGAGCGCCAAAAACCCCATTCATTTTTTGGCTGTATAAAAGATTCGTACTTATACGCACAATATCACTTCCTTATTTCTCTTTAGCCAGTCGTATGATTAACGGATATCCAAGATGGCATTAAACAGCGTCGACGCAGTCTGGATAACACGGGCATTTGCTAAATAGTATTGCTGTAAACGTTGCAGTTCGCCGTATTCTTCATCCATGTTAACGCCAGAAATGGAATCAAGCTCTTTGTAACGTGCTTCTACGTTGATCTTCTGAGTTTCCAGAAGACGTTGAGAACTATTGGTTTTGCTACCCACAGTACTGACTAACGAAGCATAAGCATCGGTCAAGGTATTTTTACCATTAATTAGCTTTTCTTTTTGCAGGAGAGTGAATTTCTTCGCGTTGGTGTTATCGCTTGGACCAGAGTCTTTGGCGCCCGCAGTTGCCAGTTGAGAGGACTCCGTAATCTTAACTTCAAGTGTTGCTATGACATTATTGACCGTTTTCAGTGTGTACCGATCATTATCCTGTGGATTGGTCGCATTAATCTCAACTTTCAGGCCGTCAAATTCCAGTGTATTGCCATTTTCAGTTGCAGAGATCATTTCCCTGTCAGTAATACGCTGTACTTTCCAGCCACCACCTTCGTACTTAATCGTGTAGTCACTGTCTTTTACTTTAGTGGTATCGGTATATTCCACTTTAATTTCAGCCCTACCTTTGTTATTGCCGTTAGCAATAGTTTCTGGCTGCGCAAAGTTGAAGAAATCACTACCTTGTTTACCGTCCAGATCGAAACCACCACGCTGAACCTGATTGAACCGATCCGCCATCACTAAGCCCAATTGGTTTAATTGATTGCGGGTTGGGTCTATCACTTCACTACGCACACGCAATGCACCACCCAACTTTCCTTGCGAGATAAAGCGTTCATCAATTTCTTTCGTATCTATACTATTGTTATAGCCCAACGTGATACGGCTGTTCTCTGCACTGGATGGAATCGCTTCCAATCGATAGGATTTGCTACCCGATACCAGAGACATCCCGCCACCAAATGTGACGTTGTAGGTATTACCGTCTTGTTTAATCAAATCTACTTCAATAAGTTGATTTAACTTATCAAGCGCATCATCGCGTTTATCCAGTAAAGCCAGAGGTTCACCCGTTCCTGCACCACGCATACGAGAAATTTCATCGTTCAGAAAGGCTATCTCTTCCGCGTATTTATTGATGTCTTTAACATTCTGCTCAATTTTGATATTGATACCACTGTCCATCTTACGGAGAACTTGATCAGCGTCTTTAAATCGGTTAACCAAACCTTCAGCTTTGCCCAGTACAGTGGTTCTTGCCGCATTATCTTCTGCGTTATTTTCAAGCGTGCTCAGGCTCTTAAAAAAATCTTCCATAGAGCTGGAAAGGCTGGTTGCCTTATCCGCCAGCAGATTGTCAACTTGAGAAGCCTGACTATTGTATGTATCTGACGCCTGAAATTTAGTTTGTGCCGCATTATATTGCTGACTGACAAATTCACTATATTGACGATTAATGGAATTAACATGTACACCATTGCCAATAAAGCCAACTGGTGACATTTTTCCACTATTTTGCGACATTACCGTTGTTTGTCGGTGATATCCCTCGACCTTAGAGTTGGTAATGTTATTACCCACCACACTCATTGCCACCTGCGCAGCATTAATACCACTCATGGCAGTATTGATAAGATTATTGGACATGTGTCGATCCTTTTACGTTTTCGTTATGCCTCCATCGTGGGAGGGAATTCACTGCTACAGTTATCGGCAAAATACCCTGATCCTTGAACAAAATTGATGTCCTCAAAACAGGTTATCGAAATCATAGGTATAGGCTTTTGCCATTTGGTTGCCGGTGTTCTTTAACTGCTGGATCAACGACACTAATTTTTTGGCATAACCGGGATCGGTGGCATATCCAGCCTCTTGTAAGGAATACGCTCCCTGCTCCGCTGTAGTTGATTGTGCAACCTTGGTGTAACGGGGGTTTTCCGTCAGCAATTTGACGTAATCCGTTATCGCTTCCATATAAGAGCCATAGACGCGGAAGCTGTCCTGCATTTTCTTCGGTTCACCATCTATGTATTCCGTCGTCATAATATTGGTGACGGGCCCTTGCCAGTGTTTTCCCGCTTTAATACCAAATAAGTTATAACTCGGTTTGCCTTCCTTAGTCAGAATTTCTCGCTGCCCCCAGCCAGATTCCAGCGCTGCCTGAGCAATAATCAATAAATGAGGAATACCACTTTGCTGGCTCGCTAACTGTGCTGGCAAGGAAAGCATGGAAACAAAGCTGGCATTGTGCATTGGCAATGACTTTGGTTGTACTGAACTGTATTGAGATGAGCTATGCTGAGCAGAACGATTAGAAAAAACCGGAGATGAATTTTTAGATATAGCACCAGAGTCAGGCATAGCTCGGCGCATAAATGGCTCCAGTGCCTGC
Source organism: Xenorhabdus ishibashii (assembly GCF_002632755.1). NCBI lineage: Bacteria > Pseudomonadati > Pseudomonadota > Gammaproteobacteria > Enterobacterales > Morganellaceae > Xenorhabdus > Xenorhabdus ishibashii. The sequence continues at coordinate 231,389 of NZ_NJAK01000001.1, forward strand.
TTCGGTAATGTTTGCAGGATTTCATTATCCAGTGGCAGCGGCACAGTACTGGCTAATTCAGCAGGCACATTATTAGCGTTAGAGAATTGCTTGACGATCATGTCAGCAAATCCCAAACCCTTTTGGGAAAGATCCTGAGCAATTTGCTGATCGTACAGCGAAGTATAAAAACGTGTCTGCTCACTGCTTAAAACGCCATCCTGTGGCAATGAAGAACGCATACTTTTCAGCATCATCTGGACGAAGACACCTTCCAGTTGTTGGGCTACTTGCCGTAGCCCTTGTTGTGGTTCCTGTGACAATTTAGCTTTCAGTGAATGCAATGAATTAACATCGTAAGCTGCATTGGACATCGTCAGAAAGTCATTCATCAGATAATCTCCAATTTCGCCCGCAGACAACCGGCGCTCTCCATAGCCTGCAAGATAGACATTAAATCGGTTGGTGTTGCACCTAACGCATTCAATGCACGCACAACCTGGGTCAGATTCGCGCTGGCACTGAGTTGCTGCAACGCCCCGCCCTGCTCCTGAATGCCAATCCCTGTATTACGGGTCACAACGGTACTGCCTCCCGCCAATGGCGTATTGGGCTGATTAACTGCTATCTGGCGTTCAACGGTCACAGACAAACTACCATGCGCTATCGCACAACTGTCCAAGGTAACATTGCGATTCATCACCACGGAGCCTGTTCGGGAATTGAAAATCACTTTGGCATCGCCGGCATCTACACGGATAGGCAAATTCTGCACCTGAGCCAGAAATCTCACCTGTTCGCTGCTCTCAATCGGCAAACGCAACTGAACAGTACGAGAATCCAACGGTGTCGCCGTCCCTGTTCCCTTTAATCGGTTAACCGCATCACTGATTTTCTGAGCCAGCCCGAAATCATCATCGTTCAGTTGCAGGTTCAGTGTACCTTTCTGGCCGAACTGTGTTGGCAATTCACGTTCAATCACCGCACCATTGGAGATCCGGCCACCGGCAAGCTGATTGACTTTGATACTGTTACCACCGGCACTCGCACCGGCACCACCCACCAGAATATTCCCCTGAGCCAAGGCATAAACCTGATTATCTACTCCTTTTAGGGGAGTCATCAGCAATGTACCGCCACGTAAGCTCTTGGCATTACCCAGTGAGGAAACGACTATATCAATGTTCTGCCCCGCACGGGCAAAAGGCGGCAACTTTGCCGTCACCATCACGGCAGCGACGTTTTTAAGTTGCATATTGGTACCCGCGGGTACGGTGATCCCTAGCTGTGACAACATGTTACTCAGGCTTTGGGTCGTAAACGGTGTCTGCATGGTTTGGTCACCCGTTCCATCCAACCCAACGACCAAACCATAACCAATCAGCGCGTTATCCCTGACTCCCTCAATTGTCGTCAAATCACGAATACGCTCAGCAAAAACACTGGCAGATGTGAACGTACCGGATAGCACCAACAAAAGCGTAAAAAGGCTGGCGACTAATTTTTTCATCCTGACCATCCTCTTTTAAAACGGTGAGATATTGATAAAGAAACGTTGCAACCAACCCATGTGCTGCGCTTCGTTGATATAACCATCACCAACATATTCAATGCGGGCATCAGCAACCTGATTGGAACTCACCGTATTGTTGCCTGTGATAGTGCGCGGGTTAACAACGCCAGAGAAACGAATAAATTCCGTCCCCTGATTAATGGCGATCTGTTTTTCCCCCACCACATGCAGGTTGCCATTAGCCAGCAGTGTATCTACGGTCACAGTGATGGTGCCCCTGAAGGTATTGTTGGCATTCGCACCGCCTTTGCCGCCAAATTCGTTATTTCCTTCCATGCCTAGATCGGTTTTTTCACCACCCATCAATCCCTGTAAAAAACGGGGAGTCAAAGCTGCCGTGAAACTGGTTTTTCCATTACGGCTGGCATTGGCTGAAGAATTTTTGCTCGCACTGACGTTTTCTTGCAAGATAATCGTCAGCGTGTCACCAATATTGCGTGGGCGGCGGTCTTCAAACAGCGGTTGATAACCGTAATAGACCGGTTGGATAGTTTGAAAAATAGAACCATTTGGCGTTGGAGCTGGCGTTTCGGCGGGTTTTGCGGTTGTTTGCCCTTCCACCAGCGGTTTATGCGGCATATAAGCACATCCCCCCAATGTCAGTGCCGACAATGCGAGTACCACCACAGATATACTGATACGCCACTTATTTCTCTGGTTTTTCCGTAAACCAGTGGAGCCATAAGCTACATGGTTTTTAGCATGGCTTTCGGCAACGGGCATTGTATCCATCTTCTATGCTCTTAAGTTTATCGTAGAAATAGTGGGGGACGCGTTCCCCCACCATTAATAGTTAGGTTATAACTGTGTCAGTTTTTGCAGCATTTGATCAGAGGTCGATACTGCCTTACTGTTGATTTCATAGGCTCGCTGCACCTGGATCATATTGACCAACTCTTCCGCCACATTGACGTTAGACGTTTCAACATAGCCTTGATAGAGCACACCAGCACCATTGATACCTGGTGCATTTTCTACTGGTACGCCAGAACTGTTGGTTTCCAGATATAAATTTTCACCGATACTTTCCAGCCCACCTTCATTGATAAAAGTGGTTAATGTCAGTTGCCCGATCTGCTGGGGTGCATTTTGCCCTTGCACGTTTACGCTGACGATACCATCACGGCCAATATTGAGCTTAGTGGCATTGTCTGGAATGATGATGGCAGGCACTACCTGAAAACCACCAGCCGTTACCAACTGGCCGTTCTGATCTTTCTGGAATGAACCATCACGGGTATAACCACTGGTGCCATCAGGCAACTGGATCTGGAAAAAGCCTTGCCCTTTGATTGCTACATCCTGGCTGCTGTTGGTTTGTGCCAGATTGCCCTGACTGTGCAACCGTTCGGTGGCTACTGGACGCGCGCCCGTACCGATCTGCAAGCCCGATGGCAGGTTAGTCTGTTCAGACGACATTGCTCCCGGCTGACGTTCGGTTTGATAGAGTAAATCTTCAAATACCGCACGCTGGCGCTTGAAACCGTTGGTATTAACGTTTGCCAGATTGTTAGAAATAACATCCATATTGGTTTGCTGAGCATCCAGCCCAGTCTTGGCAATCCATAAAGATCGGATCATAAATTTATCTCCCCGATTAGCTCATAGCGAGAATTTGGTTAGCCCGCTGGGCATTTTCATCGGAACTGTGTATGACTTTCATCTGCATCTCAAAACGACGCGCGTTGGCTATCATGTTCACCATGCTTTCCACTGGATTAACATTACTGCCTTCCAGAACACCGGGCATGATTTTCACTTCTGTGCTGGCCGCCAATTCATTACCCTGCTGTTCCCGTGCCTGTGGCGTTAAATGGAACAGGCCATCATCGCCGCGAACCAGTTGGTTGCCTTCCGGTTTGACCATTTTCAGTTTGCCAATCTGGCCCAATAAAGTAGGTGGATCGCTGGCAATCAAGGCAGAAATGGCACCATCTGTCGCAATAGTCAGTTCTGCATTCGGCGGAACATCAATCGTCCCGTTTTCGCCCATCAACTGGCGCCCCTGCACCATCAGTTGCCCTTCGGGTGAAATTTGGATGCTGCCGTTACGGGTATAGGCTTCTGTCCCGTCTTCTAGCTGGACAGCCAGATAGCCACCTTGTCCGACTGCCACATCTAACGAACGGGAGGTATAATTCATGGGTCCCTGACGGCTATCCACGCCAGGGGTGGAGGCAACGACCAGCGAGCGTGTTGGCAAGGTTTCACCTTCAATCGGCACGGCACGCAGTGCCGCAAGCTGAGCTTTAAAGCCTGGTGTTGACGCATTGGCCAAATTATTGGCAGTGACAGCCTGATGCTCCAGCGTTTGGCGTGCAGCCCCCATAGCGGTATAAATGACATGATCCATAAAGCTATCCGCCTGAGCTTATTAACGCATGCTGACCAGTGTTTGCAGAATTTGATCCTGCGTCTTGATGGTTTGGGCGTTAGATTGGTAGTTACGCTGGGCGACGATCATATTGACCAGCTCCTGGCTCATATCTACGTTTGAGGCTTCCAGCGCACCGCTGATCAGCTTACCGAAGTTACCTGAGCCTGCAAGTCCCACAACCGGACTACCTGATGCTCCGGATTCTGCCCAAATATTATCGCCCTGTGCAGCCAGACCTTCAGGGTTGGCAAAGTTTGCCAGTACCACCTGACCCAATACCTGATTTTGATCGTTGGAATAAGTACCGTAGATTTTACCGTCATTATCTACACGGTACTTGGTGAAATAACCTGCGGCATAACCATTCTGCTTTGGGTTATTGCTGGAACTTTGTGCAAGGCTCTGCTGCTTACTTCCATTTAAATCGATGGTGATTTTCGCTTCAGCATAACCATTCCGTGCAGGCATTATAAATGTGAATGGATCAATCGCGGTCATTTGGCCACTTGTAGTGAATGACAAATCACCCAATTCTTTAGCTTCAGAATCTGTTACAGAAGTATCCTGGGCATGAACTTTCCATTTATTATTTTCTGTTTTAACAAAAAATATGTTGAGATCATGCTGGCTACCCAAGCTATCGAAAATTTGCATGGGTGTACTGAAATTAAACGTATCTTTCTCGTCTGGTTTTAATTTTTTTGTAATGGCTTTTTCCGTTGAGTTCAGGTTAACTGACAACGAAATTTTGTCCGTTGCTTTCGCATCCATCATTGCCGTTGGGATCGAAATCGGCCCTACTGCACCACCTTGTTGAATGACGCCGTTCACCGCCGGATAACCCGTCAGTTTCATACCCTGCATATTGAGCAGGTTGCGGTCTGAATCCAGATTGAACTGACCGTTACGGGAATAGAAAATATTACCGTTGGAATCCTCCATGCGGAAAAAACCGCCTTGTGTGATTGCCATATCCAATTGGCGGTTAGTTGTCGTGGTTGAGCCGTCTTTAAAATTCTGAACCATGCCAGAAACCTTAACACCCAAGCCCACTTCTGAGCCGCTGAAAACGTCCGCAAAGGAAGCAGAGCTGGACTTAAATCCGTATGTTGCCGAGTTTGCGATATTATTACCAATAACGTCTAAGTTGCTCGCTGCGGCATTCAAGCCACTGACCGCTTGTGAAAAAGACATATGTCCTCCGTTTAACTAAAGAATCTGACGAACTTCGCCCATGCTTACCGTACCCACCAGCCCTAAATCCAATTTAGTGCTATTCTCCTGCCGCACAACGCCTTGAACCTTGGCATGTCTCAGGGAATTGACCATCAACGTTTGATCTTGTTGGCTTGCGTAAACGCTGAAGTTATAAGCGCCTTGTTCCACTGCATTGCCGTCTGCGTCTTTGCCATCCCATCTGAAGCTATGTAAACCAGCATTCAAATATTCAGATGAATTAGGATCTAATTTATTGAATTCCATCTCCCGAACGACTGCGCCACTTTTATCCCTGATAGTCACTTTGACGATATCGGCAGGTCGGTTCAGTTCATAGCCCAACGGTGATGCGTCGATGTTCTTCTCCCCGTTGAAACCAACCAAAACCTCATTGCCAGGAACCATGACACCTCGACCAATCACTGCCACCGTTTGCATCGCATGATTACTGTCCATTTGTCCGACAATGGAACCCAGCGTCTTATTGAGTTTTTCAATCCCCTCAACCGTACTGATCTGCGCAATCTGTGAAGTCAATTCACTGTTTTGCATTGGGTTGGTTGGATCTTGGTTTTTAAGCTGAGCAACCAATATATTCAAGAAGCTATCTTTAATATCACCACTATTTTGCGGTTTTTGGTTGGTCAATTTAGCGAGTTCACCGACTGCCGAATTATCCAATGATTCATTAATTGAAGAGGTAATTCCCATAACGATATTCCTGTTACTGGCCCAATGTCAGGGTTTTCAACATGATGGATTTGGTGGTATTAAGCACTTCAACGTTCGCCTGATAACTGCGGGAAGCTGAGATGGTATTGACCATTTCCCCAACCACATCCACATTCGGCATACGGACATAACCTTTTTCATCGGCTAGCGGGTGGCCTGGCTGATATTCAAGGCGGAAAGGTGAAGGATCATCCACCACTTCACTAACGCGAACGCCGCCCACCTCTTGGCCTGCTGGAGCGGCGACACGAAAGACCACTTGTTTGGCACGGTATGGTTCGCCATCCGGCCCAACAACGCTGTCGGCATTCGCCATATTGCTGGCGCTGACATTCAGTCGCTGGGACTGGGCAGAAAGCGCCGAGCTGGCAATATCAAAAATACTGAGTAGAGACATTCCCATTATCCTTGTGACTGTAGAACTGACATCATGCTTTTGATTTGTGCATTGGTCATAGTGAGTTCAGCCTGATATTTCAAGCTATTATCTGCAAAATTGCTGCGTTCTATATCCATGTCAACGGTATTTCCATCCATAGCTGTCTGGTATGGCACCCGATACAGCAGATCCATCTCCAGACGTTTTTGAGGTTGTACGGGAATATGTCGATCGGAAGTCAGAGTTAGCCCAATTCCATTCCCCGTTACACGACCATGTGCCATGACTTTTTTCAGTTGGGCAGCAAAATCGATATCACGCGCCTGATAGCCAGGGGTATCCGCATTGGCAATGTTGGCAGACAAAATTTCCTGCCGCTGGTTGCGGAGTGCCAGCGCTTCTTGTCGAAATTGAAAGGCGGCGTCTAATTTATCGAGCATATTCCTCCCTCGGATTTGTTCTGTCGGGGAGAATCCCCAAACCGCTAACAGAATAAACGGAGAAAAAAAAGGTAATTCGAAGAATAGAAACAAATTGAATTGCTATTTATCCCATTAACGAATAATCAATCGAGTTACACTACTAACACCCAACCGGTGCTGAATATTTTTTGCAATCATGGTTCGCTAACAGGATTTAAGGTGGTGAAATGCCTGCATTAAAGCTTATCGGGCTCCTTGCCTTTTTCCTTAATCTATTTTTTGTTTTCGGTAGTGCTTTAGCTTGGGGAAACAACATACCGCAGTTAATGGATGATTATTTCAGGCAGATCCATCACGCATCGAATCATAAAGTCTCAGTGGAGATCAAAACACCTGAGCAACAATGGCCAATTTGTGAACTCCCTGAAATACAACCATTACTTGGCAATAAAAATTGGGGTAATCTTTCCGTCCCTGTAACTTGTGGTCAGCAACGCCGTTTTATTCAGGTTTATGTCAATGTCATCGGCCCTTATTTGGTTTCTAAACGAGCAATTAACCGTAACATAGTCCTGACAGAAAAAGATTTTCAGGTAAAAACGGGATCTTTAGATAAGCTGCCAAACGACATAATCCGTAACAGAAAAGCCATACAAAATGGTATTGCGCTGCGCAATATACCTGCCGGACAATTCATTACACGTAATATGATCCGACGTCCCTGGGCAATTAAAGCTGGGCAAAATGTGGTTGTCACCGTAGATGGACACCATTTTCAGGTGCGTTACGAAGGAAAAGCGATTAACAATGCCGCGAGTTTTGATAATATCCGTATCCGCCTGAACTCCGGACAGGTTATTACTGGTGAAGCACAAGAAAATGGCAGTGTAAAAATGATGTTATAAATGGCTAAAGTTTTATTTCCTTAAGCCGATATAACCAACAGACCATGATTTACAGGCATGCCAGCGGTATATCGCCTGCTACCTAAGACAAATAAATAATGCCTGATTAAAGGATGACGATTATGAGTATTGAACGCACTCAACCTCTACTGGCTATGGCTGCTTTACAGCAACGCGCCAATGAAGGTGCTCAGAGCACTCGCAGAATTGTGGCTGTTGCAGAAAAAAGCGCAGATACACAAGTTAAGCTGAGCGAAGCGCAGAAAAAGCTCGTTCAGCCAAGCAGTCAGGATATTAATATCCAGAAAGTGCAACAATTGAAAGAAGCCATTGCAAAGGGAACCCTAACGATGGACAGCGGTAAAATTGCTGATGCTCTATTCAGGGAGGCCCTTGAAAACATGGAATATGATAAATAAACACTAAAATCTAAAGAGCCCTAAATGGAAGAACTTCAACTCTTGCTTGAACAGCAAAGCATGCACTTAAATTCGCTTTCGCAAACTATGGCAGAAGAACAGCGCATATTGGGCGAAGGCTTTATTGAGGTGAATCATTTACATCGCGTGACGGAACAAAAGACATTTTTACTTTCAGCACTCGATCACGCTGAACGAAAACGCCGGCAATTAAATGAAACGCTGAAAATAAATGCTCCTTATGCTAACTACGAAAGACTAGCAGTATTATGGAGTCAAATTAGTCAATCTGTTGAACATATCCGTGATTTAAATTCACATAACGGATTTTTATTGGAACAACATATTGAGTTGAACGGTCAAACAATCGCTTTTCTGAAAGCTCACCACAGCCCTTCTCTTTATGGTGCAGACGGCCAAGCCCGTCATCATTCAGCGCTATCAGGCCACAAGATCAGCGTTTGAACATTCGATTACTGCTTAAGCAGTAAGCTCTACAGACCTCTTGGTTTACTGACAATGATAAGGGGTCTGTTTCTGTATACCTGCATTATTCATAACTCATGGTGAATGTTGCTGTCGCATTTACTGTTCCCTCCTTAACGTTACCATACCGATAATAACGCGCTTTTAAAGGAATATTGACAGGCCCTTCTGTTATAGTTTCGATATATTCAATTTTTTTACCAAGGGGAATAGGAACTGCCTTTTTACCATCCAAAATCTGAATTCCCACCCCTCTGGCTGTATTAGCATGAGGATTAAGTTTGATAATCCCCTGTTGAGGGGCGTAAGCTCCTTGAGAACCCGCCTGTAAAAGCATATTAACTTTGATGCGTGCATCACAATTTAAAGGTATATCAAATGCTTTTTCCGCTGCGGTGGAGCCCACTTTAGGTAACTGCATACTCGTTATCGGCTCTAATACAACAGGAATTGGATTGTTATCAAAGGCACAAGATCGTGATTCAACGACTATATTCCCTGTGCTGAACTGCCCTATTTCGATATATTTACCTGAACCTCGTTCACCAGAATTTCGTAGATTGACCGTCGCGGTTGCCACAGGCTGGGAAGGATATTGACCAGGTCTGACTTGACCTATGCGGTAAAATAAAAGTGCAATTCCAACACTCATTTTTCCGCCCTGATCTCGCAAAGCAACAGTTTTAAGTACCGTACTATTACTATTTCCTCGAATATACTTTCTATCACCAGGGTCTCCAGTTAATCCTCTAATTGCATACCCAATGCCACTATTGCCCAAAGGAAAAATTTTTCTGCCATTAATCATTTTTGCCGGCACTCCATACGCTTTGATACCAAGAACAGCCTCAATTTTGTCCAAAGACTTCCCGTAACAAGCAATCACAGGGCTTGCATCCATTCTCAATCTATCATTCGATTTTTCCAGTTCTTGATCTACAGGCACATCTACCGGCAGCGATATCTTATATGAATTCAATGTTTGTGAAGGTGCTGTACAAAAAACATCAGTATAAGCATATCCCGCACAGGAGGATAAAAATATGGGTATAAATAGTAGCCATGAAGGAATTGATATATTCACAAGTAATCCCTTATATAAATTATTGTTATGTTGTACTTCCGAAAACGCTATGATGATTTACTTTTATGGATGACAATCAACGTTTGTTGAAATCACCATTGCTTTACTTTTCGGCAAAAGAAAACGCGCTTTACATTGTTCAAACTGCCCACTTCCCCATTGAACAAAGAGTTCTCCCTGTTCTGGCACACCACCGAAATAAACCTCTCCCCCGTTACCAACGATGCCTTGATTAGCAGTAAGGGAACGCAATGTATTTTCTTCGTTCAAAGTTGCTATTGCGCCAAAAGGGATAGGGTTACCCTGATAAGTCAAGGTGAACAATACCCTGCGACCGATCCGTGTTTGGAAGTCAGCCAAAACCATAGCTCCCTGTGTTGGAATAACCGTCTGGATATTGGAGCCAATCTCCACGCCTTCCCCAAAAGAATCCGGCAACAGAGCGATACGATTACGGTGATAAGGGCTGACATAAGGTAATACAGCATAACCGTGTCCATCCGTTTCAACACCGCTATAGCCAGTAACCTTAACGCCGGTAGCCCCAGACGTTTTGACTAAAACAATCGTCTCCCCCAACGGTTGCGACAAAGTCAAACCATGACGATGAGCAACTACGCCTCCTCTAAGGCCATAACTCATCTGCTGTGAATCATCACCGTAGTGATATCCACCGGACAGTACTCCATAACAACCTTTATAGTTAAGGTTGATATCGCTGCTCGTACCCTGACCATCATTGCTGTGATTCTGTTGCAGCGAGTAATTTAGTCTACCCAAGCCCGTGCCACTCAATCCAATTGATTGGTTGATATCGCCACGGCGATTATGATTGATGCTATAAGTTGCCCAGCTATCCGGTAGCCAACGGTCTAGCGGGATCTGTATATTAAACGCTAACTGGTTATCTGCCATTGTGTCCCCTGAACTCCTATTTTGAGTGTAATTCAGGGTGTAATGGATATTGGCATGATTTACGCTGTACCCGACATTCAAACTGCGGGTAGTATTTCTGCTTTCCCAATCATTCTGCACATAACCGGAAAAATAGAGACTGCCATAATCTGACAAACTTTGACTCAGTGTGAACTGAAATTTATGTTTATTTTGATGTGACAGCTCATCATACGCCCCTCTGGTATTGACGTCCTGAAATTGGTAAAAATGCGGTGAAGGGTAATAATGACTGGTCAGAGACAAATTCGTGCCAGTCTGTTCGAAGTCTTTAGTATATTGCGCCCGATAGCCCCAACCTCGTTGTTGACCTTGATTGATAATATCAACCTGCGACTGTGTGATATCAAACGCCAGTGATCCCCAGTAACCAAGGCTGTAACCTATGCCAACTGCATACGCCTGATATTTTGACGATAATAACATTCCGCCATACAAGGTTGTTGCATATGGCAGGCCGTAATAAATTTCGCTCTGCATAAAGAATGGCTGATCGGCACCTGCAAGCGAATTGCGGTATTCCCCCATTGTAAAGTTGTATTTTAAATTCCCTTCCCTCAACATCACAGGAATTGATGAAAATGGTTGAACAAAATGGCGTTCACGACCATCGGCTTCTCGGATCACAACATCCAAATTTCCCCCAGAAGAGGTTGGATAAAGATCATCAATGACAAAAGCACCAGGTGGAACATTAACCTGATAAATGATGTACCCGTTTTGACGAATAGTGATTTGCGCATTACTTTCTGCGATCCCCCGCACAACGGGGGCAAATCCCCGTTGACTATCCGGCAGCATGTTATCGTCCGACATCAAGGTCATTCCCCGAAAGGCAAATCCGCTAAACAAATCCCCTTGTGTATTGGTTTCACCAACCACGAGCTGGCTTTTTAGGACATGAATATCACGCTGCAAAGATGTACTTAGATTTTCCCAACGGGATTTATCACGACTATTTTTATTTCTGCCAAAATTTCGATAATAGGTAGAATAATTTCGTAAACGCCAGTTTCCCCAATTCAAACCACTACGTAGATTCATATAAAAATTATTCGCACCAGAACTGTTTTTACCCCAAGTGTTGATCCCATTTAAATCATAACTAGCCCATAACGCTGATTCCCCTTGCTGCCAAAGTGATGAATCAATCGCATCGCCAGCTATCGTTGCCATCGCCGCCTGAGGAACGGTGATCAGTAGGGTTTGTTGGCTCACTTGGAATGATGTACTGGCATAAGGAATAACATCAGATAAATCAGATAATTGCCCTTCTGGCTCCAAATCAGGAAAAGCAGATGTATTGATCCCCCAGTCCATCAATTGTTGAACAGATAAGACAGGTTGCAGTTTCTTTCCTGTACCTATCACAAATTGGATATTCTGAGTGCCTTTATCCTGATCATTAACACGGATAGCAACTCTGTATGTTCCTGGTGCACTACCCCCTTTTTCTGCAAAATAACTTAAATCAGGCGGTGGAGCGGAGGGATCATCGATTTCCAACGCATTAAGATCAAAATATTCACTGGCATACCCAATAGCAGGCATTACCAGCATCAACAACAACAACCGGTAAACAGCAGGAATAATCAAACGCATGACATCAAGCATCTTCTAACTGATAGGCTATTATATGGACGATAATGTTTGGTATTGAGGCTCGGTGATACCACCATAATCATTAATGGCTCTCCAGATAATGCGATTACCGGAGTTTACAGGTAACGACCATTGTCGACTGCTGAAGGGTGCCACCATGCCAGCTTCCGGTATTGCATCTTTTCCAAGTTTGATGTCATAAAAGGAGACATAAAAAGGTGTTGGATTTTGCACCACCAATTGCCCTGCTTGCCGAGAAAAAATAAGTTGTTGATAAGCTTTTGCTGCAAGTTGCTCTGTCAATCCTTCTGGACGATAAAAGAGTTTTATCCGGTTTTTCAGCGAGATCAGCAAACGATTTGATTCATCATTTTTCAAAGCAGGAATAGCCTTAACGTTAAGCCAAAAGATAGATTCACGATCTTGTAGCAATGTATTATCCAATAGAATAATTCGCAGACGATTCTCCTGTTCACCATCCAGACGAAATAAAGGTGGTGTGACTAAAAATGGCGCTTTTTGACCCGAAGATCCAACCGCTGGAGTAAATATATCTACCCAAGACTGAATGAGGTATACATCATCTTTGCTATCATTGATGACAGAAATAGCGACTTCACGTTGCGAGGCTTCATAGATCACTCTGGTACTACTCAGTGCTATTCCAGCATAGGCAGGGGGGGTAAGGAAAACAGGCAGAAAAAATAATAGCCCGACCCAAAAATGTTTCGACATAATAATTCTATCCCTACATGAATTCAAAATAAGGAATATTCCCACCAAATGCAGTGGGAATATCACAGATATAATCAAAAAAAGAAAATGGGAATGTAAGGAGTTAGAATTAGTCGTATTCTACTGTGAATGCGGCTCTCGCCTGAACCTGGCCAGAGGTAATATTATTTTTATCTTTTGTTGCTACATATTTAGCAATAAATTGCAATTCTTTAGAAGTGTCTTTAGTAGTTAAAGTCTCCACTGTCACAGGTGAGCCTCCTATTACGATTTGCTCCCCTGATTTCTTATAAATACCAATACCAACACCCTTTGCGGAAGACCCCGAAGCAATATTTTCTAATACCTTGTTATTATCACGATCTTGCGTACCAGTAAATTTAATCTTTACTGAAGAATCACCCGATGACTCACAATCACTCAGCTTAATTTTAAAAGGCGTATCACCGTTAACATCACCTGCTCTTGTAAAATCGCCCACACCAACATCAGCCATCATAACATTACCCTCCTCCCCAGCTACAGCAGTAGAACATGTTCCTTTAGTCACTTTACCGGTAAAAGTAATACTGCCATTGTTATTAATAGCAAATGCAGAAACAATCATAGAGCTCCAAATTGCCACGACAATAGCTGATTTTACTAATAACTTCATTTAATTATTCCATTTATATTATGTGTGTAAAACCCATCGAAATGCACATGCCTTTCGATTAAAATCCTATAAAAATTAATAAATTAAAAGCCAAAAACCTCATTCATTCCATTTCAGAATTTAATAAATATAATCCTTTAAATCAGGGGATTCTTAACAAAGATATTTTTAGTGATTAAAAGAGAAATGGAGATGTATTTATTTCCATATACATTTATTTCCATATATATTTCAGCCCAAATACTGGTCTGATAATTTTTATTCTTCCCGTCAACTCATGTGATTTATATGTATAAAAATTACAAAATTCGCTTTTTTGATTAAAAAACACCCACCACGTTATGATCTCCCTGTTTCATTTTATTATAAAAGATTTCACTTATAACAAGATATTATATGAACAAGAACAATAAAATCACTATTTTCGAAGGAGCAAAGATACACTAACTCATTTTATCATTAAAATTGTTATTAACTATTTATTAGAAACAATTGATAGATAAAAACTATTGAAATACTTATTTCGATCGCTACATACTGTCAATGAGTTAAAAATTGTGATTTTTAGTTCAAATAGCAAACAGATTATGGGATTTAAAATTCATTTGAATATCATGCAAAAATGGGTTTTCGGCTTTAAGCACGATATTTTTCTAAGCGTTTTACTATGTTAAAAGTTATATTTTCAATATAAAAAAGTTATGATTTAGTTAACATTTAGACTTATAAATAACACACAATGGTTATTATTTTATTGGTGATATGAATTTTAAATTCATCTGAAAAAATGCCACTACATATTCATTTAATAAATAATTCAAGGATTGTACAATCAATTTTTTATATCTTCTATTATTGACGTGGGAGAAATTGGAGAATAGCCCATATGAGTAATAAACAACAATAAATTATTTTTTTCGGAGCAGCCCCTTATAACTCGATTTTAAGTTAAAAGGGCTTTCAGAAGGATAAATTTTAATAGCTACTTCTCTTCCAGTTTTCTCATCAATTATAGTTCTAGCAGGCAATTCTCCCCATTTTGCCCTTGCATCAACAATATTAAACATAACTTCACCTTCTTTCTCTATCCTTAAATGTGCTGGAGGAATGACTGTATTTTCATTTTCCATACGAGGTCTTTTGGCAGCACTGGGACCTCTTTCTTCTAGATCAATCCAATCGGAATAAAGCCCAGGCCCCATCGCCCATATCGTTTCAGATCTGCGCGAATCTGGATCTTTTCTCCAATTTTCCCATCCTTTTGATACTCCTACATGCAGTATATGCAATCTGTTTTCCATCTTTATCAATAACGCTATTATTTTTCTTGATTTAGCAGGAGCAGCAACAATGGCATTGCCAAAATTCTCTATTGTCCAGTTAGCTCCTGAGACATCACCAAAAGCAATCTCGTCCGAGATTTCAATATTTCCAAATATCGCTTTTCTTTCCAAAATTTGATCTATGTTATGAGATCTATCATCTGATAAAAACTTGGGAAAAGAACTGGCAAGCTCTACATCAACATCAAGATAAATTCCCCCTTGTGCAAAAAGGATAACTAAACGCGCAATATCACTTGCTGATGCGTAATTATGATAAAATCCGTTTAGTTGTCGATGATACACCGAATGTAAACACCTAATTTTTTCTTTATCCATATAACCATTTAAAGAAAAGAATGCTTTATCTATATCTTTGGAATCATGAAAATGATATCCTGTTTTAAATAATTGGTTAATATCCACATCTATTTCTTTTAGAGAATATATCGTTTTGAAAAATAAATCATTTTTAGGCCCCCACAAATGAATCTCAAAATTTGGATTTTCAGCCTTAACATTAATAATATTTCTTAAAAAATCCTCCGGAATTTCACTTCCTGCCCAAAAGTAATGTATTTTTTTAGGAATATTCATTTTCTTTTCTCCAAATATTTTCTATTAAATGGACTTCTGTTTCATATTATTTTTTCTTTAGCAATGAATTTTATAAGGTAGTATTTACAGCTCATTACTGCAATATATAAACGATGACGATAGCGATGTAAAGAAGAAAAAAATAAAGGCACACTATCAAAAAGGTGTTTTATTATGAAATATCCCCCCCCTGATAAAAGAGGTTTTTCGATGCACTAAATAGCATTTCATAATAGTAATACTCTCATTTTTTATATTATTTCAATGCATTATATGATGAGCGCTTTGGGGGGATTTTCACATACACGATAAGTGACAGATAAAGACTGACAAACCTTATCAAAATAATAAGGTTTGTCACAAGACAGTTGAAGTTACCTCGCACCACCAATCGTTGCCGTCATTCTGATTTGACGATTGTCAGTGATTTCGAGGTTGGACAGCACAACCAACCGAGGCAGTACACGACGCAAGAAACGAGACAACAGTGGACGAAGTGCATGGTTGACCAATAATACCGGTGGCGCTCCAAGCATTTCTTGACGCTCCAATGCTTCTGCTGCCTGACGTTCCAAACTTTCTGCCAAACCTGGTTCCAATCCGCCGCCATTTTGCAGTGCTTGCAGCAGTAATCTTTCCAAACCGGTATCTAATCCAATAACTTTGATTTCGTCTGCACCTGGGAACCATTGCTGGGCTATCGCCCTGCCAAGCGCGATTCGGATCATGGCAGTCAATTCATAAGGATCTTTCTGTACCGGAGCATGTTCTGCCAGTGTTTCAATAATAGTGCGCATATCGCGGATCGGCACTTGTTCCGCCAGTAAGTTTTGCAGGACTTTATGCAACGTTGTCAGGCTCACAACATCAGGAATGAAATCTTCTGTCAGTTTCGGCATTTCCTGGCTAACACGCTCAAACAATTGTTGCGCTTCCTGTCTTCCAAACAGCTCACTAGAATGCTGGGATAGCAAATGGTTTAGGTGAGTTGCCACAACCGTACTGGCCGCCACAACAGTATAACCTTGCACCTGCGCTTGTTCTTTTAGGCTGTCATCAATCCAGACAGCAGCCAGACCAAAGGCGGGATCTGTCGTCAAGTCACCTTGCAGTTCACCTATAGCGCCACCCGGATTAATCGCCAACCAACGTCCCGGATGTGCTTCGCCACGCCCAATTTCTACACCTTTCATCATGATACGGTAGCTGGCTGGTGCCAATTCAAGGTTGTCACGAATATGCACGACCGGTGGCAGATATCCCACTTCTTGCGCAAATTTTTTACGAATACCACTAATACGGCCAAGCAATTCACCGTTTTGGCGGAAATCCACCATTGGGATCAAACGATAGCCCACTTCCATTCCCAGTGGATCTTCCAATTGCACATCAGACCATGAAGCTTCAGCAGTTTGTTGTTGTTCTTCTACCGCTTTCATTTCTTCATGTTGCATTACCAACGGATTTTTGTCTTTACGTAATAGAAAATACCCCCCTCCGGCCAAGGCCGCCGTGAATAACAGAAAGACGAAATTAGGCATTCCCGGCACCAATCCAAGCAGACCAAGGACACCCGCACTCAACATCATTACTTTAGGGTTGTTGAAAAGCTGGGTCACCATTTGCTGGCCAACATCTTCGTCCGTCGCTACGCGAGTTACGATAACACCTGCCGCCGTGGAGATGATTAATGCCGGCAACTGGGCAACCAATCCATCACCGATGGTCAGCAAGGTATAGGCTTCCGCTGCATCACCTAAGGATAAATTGTGTTGAGCAACACCAACGATTAAGCCACCAATGATGTTAATTACCAATATCATCAATCCGGCAATCGCATCGCCACGTACGAATTTACTCGCACCGTCCATTGAACCGTAGAAATCCGCTTCTTGTGTAACCTCTGCACGACGCTTTTTAGCTTCATCTTCGCCAATCAACCCAGCGTTCAAATCAGCATCAATCGCCATCTGTTTACCAGGCATTCCATCCAATACAAAACGCGCACCGACTTCTGCAATACGTCCTGCACCTTTAGTAATGACCATAAAGTTAATCAGGATCAAGATGACGAAAACCACGATACCAATGGCAAAATTACCGCCAACAAGGAAATGGCCAAAAGCTTCCACAACTTGCCCTGCTGCGGCAGATCCCGTGTGTCCTTCCATCAGGATAATTCGCGTGGAAGCGACGTTAAGTGACAGGCGTAATAAGGTTGAGAACAGCAAAATTGTCGGAAATGCAGCAAAATCTAGTGTCCTGCGGGTGAACATTGCCACCAGCAAAACCATGATCGAAAGCGCGATGTTGAAAGTGAATAGCAGATCAAGCAGAAATGGTGGCAGTGGCAATACCATCATCGACAAGATCATGAGGATCAGTACAGGCCCTGCAAGCATTTGCCACTGGGAGCCTTTCATATTTCCCGGAAAACGATTTCCCGATAAACGAAACAATGAGGCCAGATTAGCCATGACGATTATTTTCTCCAGCAAAATCCAGTGCTGGTGGCACTGGCAGATTTTCAGGTTTTTTCGGTTTCAGGCCACCTTCCTGTTTCCAACGTTTCAATTGGTAAACCCAGGCAAGCACTTCTGCGACGGCAGCATAGAGCGCCGCAGGAATAACCCCACCTACCTCAGCATGGCGAAACAACGCCCGTGCCAAGGGGGGAGCTTCCAGTAATGGAATACGATTTTCCACACCCATTTCTTTAATGCGCAAGGCAATGAGACCCGCCCCTTTTGCCAATACTTTGGGGGCGCTCATTTTTTTGCTGTCATACTGCAAGGCAACGGCGTAATGAGTCGGGTTGGTGACAATAACATCCGCTTTCGGTACGTCTGCCATCATGCGCTTACGCGCAGCCGCTCGCTGCTGTTGACGAATTCTTGCCTTTACATGTGGGTCCCCTTCTTGCTCCTTAAATTCATCCTTGATCTCCTGACGGGTCATTCTCAATTTTTTCAAGTGGCTGCGGATCTGATAAAACACATCAAACGCCACCATGGGTATCAACATAAATAAGACAATATAACTGGCAAAAATTAGCATCATCATGGCATCGCTCAAGGCTATCAGCGGGTGCTGAGCAGTCAGATTGAGCATAGTTGGCCAATTAAGCCAGATAAACAAGGCCGCACCACCTCCCACCAGCGATGCCTTCAAGATGGCTTTAAATAATTCCGCCAGCGCATTCATGGAGAAGATCTTCTTCAAACCAGAGATGGGATTTAGCTTAGTCAAATCAAATTTGATGGATTTTGAACTGAATAGCAGCCCCCCCATCAATGCTGGTGCACTGAGGGCAATCAATACCAATCCGATAAAAACGGGCAGCAATGCCCAAACCGCTTGTTTCAGTAACCGACCAACTTGTTGCACCATCTGTTTGTCGTTACTGACCATGCTATGGTCGAAGTTGAATCCTTCAAATACCATCAAGGAAAGTTCATGGGTCATCGATTGTCCACTCATCCAAAGCAAGCTTACCCCTCCTGCCAACATCAGGATTGAAGTGAGTTCCTTAGAACGTGCAATTTGACCCTCTTTGCGCGCTTTTTCCCGTTTATGGGGTGTGGGTTCTTCGGTTTTTTCGAGATCGCTATCTTCAGCCACAGCTTTCCTTGGTGAGCATTCGTGATTACATGCAGAAAATTTGCCTTTAGGAGAAGGCAAATAAAATTATGTTAAGCATGACAAAAGCCCAAAAATTCAATGGCAGGAACACTGCAAAATTTGCGGGGGTATTTGAGGCATTATGACAACTGTCTTGGATTGAGATGGCTGTCAGCAGCCATCTCAAATCACTTTTCAATCCGTTTTAACTGGCGTCTTAATGTCAAGGCTATCGGCATTAACGTCACGAATATGATCTTTCGTCAGGCGATAAACAACCGGACTGAGAAAGGCAATTGCTATCAGATTAGGGATCGCCATCATGGCATTAAGGGTATCCGCCAGCAACCAGACAAAGGTTAACGACTGAGTCGCCCCAATCGGCAAGGCGATAATCCAAGCGATACGGAAAGGGACTATGGCTTTTGGCCCCAATAAATATTGGACACATTTCTCACCATAAAAACTCCATCCCAAGATGGTTGTAAAGGCGAAAATAGCCAGGGCAATAGCAACGATATAGTTACCTCCTGGAAGCACCGCTGAGAAGGAAGCTGCGGTCAATGTTGCACCTGTTTGACCAGTCAACCAGCCACCAGTAATAATAATGGTCAAACCCGTCACGGAACAGACGATGATCGTATCAATAAAGGTTCCCAACATAGCAATCAACCCCTGACGAATAGGGTTTTGCGTTTTTGCCACTGCATGAGCAATAGGCGCACTTCCCATCCCCGCTTCGTTAGAGAATACACCACGGGCAATACCAAAACGGATTGCCGCCCAAACGGCTGCACCAGCAAATCCCCCTTGTGCCGCAACAGGTGTGAAAGCTGATTTGACAATTAAAGTAAGTGCATCGGGAATAGCTGTAAAATTAAGTGCCAAAACGATAACTCCCGCGCCAAAGTAACCGACCGTCATAATAGGCACTAACTTACCAGCAACATCAGAAATACGCTTAATACCGCCAATTAACACGGCACCAACCAGAACGACCAAGATTCCGGCCGTTATGGTTTTTTCAATACCAAAATTACTTTGCAATACGTCAGCGACGGAGTTGGCTTGTACTGTATTGCCGATACCAAAACCCGCAATACTGCCAAAGAAAGCAAAGAGTGTTCCCAGCCAAACCCATTTTTTTCCCAAGCCATTTTTGATGTAATACATCGGACCGCCAACGTAATTACCGTTTTTATCGGTTTCACGGAAACGTACCGCCAGTACCGCTTCCGAATATTTCGTCGCCATGCCCACTAATGCGGTCATCCACATCCAGAACATAGCTCCTGGCCCACCCATCACAATGGCTGTCGCCACTCCTGCAATATTTCCAGTCCCGATTGTTGCTGACAATGCGGTCATTAGTGCGTTAAAAGGTGAAATCTGGCCTTCACCCCGTTGTTCATTTTTTTGAAAGAGTAATTTGAACCCCGTGCCTAATTTACGGATTGGTAAGAAGGACAAGCGGATTTGCATGAAAATACCAATACCCAAAAGCCCAATTAGCATGGGAACACCCCATACTATCCCATTTAGTGCAGCTAACCATTGTGTAATCAATTCCATATACACCCTCGGCATTCAATGTAACAAGTTGGCAACAAAATCATTTCAATTAAATAAAAGAGCATTTTGAAGAAATAAGCGAGGATTAATTGGCTATCTTTGGTAAGAAAAAATTGATACTGTGAGTTGAATCACTCGTTATGGTTATTCTTTATCAATTACATTGATAATAATTCTTGTTACATTACTTATTCTGATATCGCCCCTCCGGTTAGCCAATTTTTATCTCGGCATTAAATAAATTAAAGGTTTTTTATAGCAAATAAATAGGTATTATTTGTCTTTCACATCGTTCCCAGAGTAACTAAAGGATTCTCGGTGGCAAGAGTTGGTTACATCAGAGTGTCAACAAATGACCAAAATAGTGATTTACAAAGAAATGCGTTAATCAGTATTAACTGTGAACTGATTTTTGAAGACAAAATCAGTGGGAAAACAGCTAATCGTCCAGGGCTAAAACGAGCCTTAAAGCACCTTAAGTCTGGCGACACACTGGTGGTTTGGAAATTGGATCGACTGGGGCGCAGTGTGAAGAATCTGGTCACACTCATTTCAGAATTGCATGAACGCGGGGTGCATTTTCAAAGCCTGACTGACAGTATTGATACCAGTACGGCAATGGGAAGGTTTTTCTTCCATGTGATGAGTGCCCTGGCAGAAATGGAACGTGAACTGATTGTAGAAAGAACCAATGCAGGTTTAGCCGCAGCACGGGAACAGGGGCGAATTGGTGGACGACCAGTCGTGTTTACCGAGGAGAATCGACAACAAGCCGCGAGATTACTGAATAAAGGGCATGGCCGCAAGCAGTTGTCGATTATTTATAATGTATCGTTATCAACAATTTATAAGTACTTACCCGTAGGGGAAATGGTTAATTAGTTTATAAATTCTTTTATCAGACTAACCCACTCTGCTGGCTTCTCAATTTGTACCGCGTGACCACTATTAATCTCTTTATATGTACTATTGTTAATATTCTTATAAACTTCACGTACCAAATAAGGCGGGATTAACGTATCACTGTTTAATCCAATAACCAGCGTATTTTTATCTATTTGAGCAAGATACTCTTTTATATCGATGGATAATCCCAAAGCAATACGTTTTTCTATCTTTTTTTCTGCCGGTTGAGAGCAAATCCGTTGTATGGTTTCATGTCCCAATGATGAAATAAATTCAGGACTTAGGGCATGTGATAAAGCGAAAGCCATTGCTGATGCTTTATCATTCAATTCCAAATGTAACCAAGTATTGAATATCAATTGGTGGCGAGGATCATGATTTGTCGCCCATGGGGCGGTCAATATCAATTTATCAATGAGATTTGGATATTTGGCTGCTACAACTGCCGCAACGACTGCACCCAGAGAAACACCGACTAAATCAACAGGAATATTACTGCTGTCTTCTATCACAGCAGCAACTTGTGCCGCCAAGTGCTCAACAGTCAATGTTTCTGGTGGTAGTTCAGAATTTCCACATCCTGCATAATCGGGGATTATGACAGCTCGGTCACTGATAAATGCTTTTTTTATCTCGCCAAAGCTACTGTTACCGCTGCTATTTGTGCCATGCAGGAAGACTATTGGTTTTTTGTTACTTTGCTTATTTTCTGGAAATACCTTGCGGTAAGAAACCAATGAATCTTTCAACTTAATGACTTTATCAATCGACTCCACAATGTTTTCCTCTGCACTAATGCCGTTGGAGCAGGCGCTTGGTCAGCTATCCTGCTCACCCAAGCGCACTTAAAATATAAAAATTCCGTTCGTTAAAACAATTATACTCGCTATCAAAAACCTAAACTATCCAATAAATCATCAACCTGTTCTTGGTTGGTAATAACACCAGCACCATTCTGGTTAACTTGAGGGCCGTTAAGAAGGCTGTCGTTCTCTTTTTTTGCTTTAGCCATCTGATCAGAAGGCATATTTTCCATTAATACCATGACCAACTGTTTTTCCAGCTCCTGAATGACCTCCATCATCCGCTTAATGACCTGCCCAGTAAGATCCTGAAAATCTTGCGCCATCATAATCTCAAGCAATTGGGTGTTGGTAAATGAGACATGATCAGGGACGAGATGCAGATAGTTTCTTGTGTCCGTTACCAGTGAGCGGGCATCGGTCAGATCCAAGTTCTTCGGGTTTGCAAACCACTCATCCCAACGTTGGGTTAAGGCTTTTGCTGAAGCTTCCAATTCGTTCTGACGAGGCTGGGCTACTTCAACGCAGTTCAATACCCTTTCAGCCGCTTGTGCCGTCATTTGAACGACGTAATTCAATCGCTCTCTTGCATCTGGGATCGCCTCAGCCGCCTGAGCGATGGTTTGATCCAATCCCAGCTCACGTAAACTATCGCGCAGCATTCTGGTTAACTGCCCAATACGGCTGATTATCTCACTGGTCGAGATCGCCTCACTTCTCGGCATGACTGGATTTTCACTCATTTTGTCTCCTTAGAGCCCCAGTTTTTCAAAAATTTTATTGAGTTTCTCTTCCAAAATAGCCGCAGTAAACGGTTTCACTACATAACCGCTGGCTCCAGCTTGTGCTGCTGCAATAATGTTTTCTTTTTTTGCCTCTGCCGTTACCATCAGAACAGGTAAGGCTGCCAGTTTTTCTTCACTGCGGATCATTTTCAACAATTCGAGACCATCAACATTTGGCATGTTCCAGTCAGAAATAACAAAATCAAATTCGGCAGTGCGGAGTTTAGTCAACGCTTCTGCCCCATCCTGTGCTTCATCTACATTGTTGAACCCCAACTCTTTCAGCAGATTACGCACAATTCGACGCATAGTTGAAAAGTCATCAACGACCAAAAATCTCAAATCCTTACTTGCCATAAAAACTCCTTGGAATTTCACTTACCCAGCAGCACAGCGCTGCAAAAATTAACATCAAATACAACTACCAAATACAACGACTAAATACGAACCGATTGCCCCGCACTGATTTTAGCCAGCATAGTTTTACTGATTTTTTGAAGATCCATGATTTCATCCACCGCCCCTAACTGGATCGCGGCACGTGGCATTCCAAATACGACACAACTTTTTTCACTTTGAGCTAATGTGTAAGCCCCTGCTTGCTTCATTTCCAGCAAGCCCGCCGCACCATCATTACCCATACCGGTTAAAATAACGCCTACCGAATTGCGTCCGGCATATTTAGCAACAGAACGAAAGAGAACATCAACAGAAGGACGATGGCGATTAACTGGCTGGGCATGGGTTATCATGATTTGATAATTGGCACCACTGCGGCAAAGTTCCATATGACGATCGCCAGGTGCAATGTAGGCATGCCCTGGCAGAACGCGTTCCCCATCCTCAGCTTCTTTTACCGTGATCTGGCTCAGTTTATTAAGTCTTTCAGCAAAAGAACGGGTGAAACCCGCAGGCATATGTTGAGTAATCAATAAAGCCGGACTGGTGATCGGCAGGGGTTGCAGCAGGTTTTTGATTGCCTCTGTTCCTCCTGTTGACGCCCCTACCGCGATCAGTTTTTCACTGGATAGTAGTGGCTTGAAATTCAATGGTGCTGTACTTACGGACGCCGGTTCCGCAAGACTGATTTTAGCCTGAGCGGCGGCACGGATTTTTTCGGCAATCAGTTCGCTATAAGCCAGCATACCTTCACGGATCCCCAGTTGTGGTTTGGTCACAAAGTCCACCGCACCCAATTCCAGTGCTTTCAATGTGATTTCCGAACCTTTTGCGGTCAGAGAAGACACCATCACCACAGGCATCGGGCGTAACCGCATTAATTTTTCTAAAAAATCAATGCCATCCATGCGTGGCATCTCAACATCTAAGGTTAATACCTGCGGATTGTGTCTTTTGATTAAATCGCGGGCAACGAATGGATCCGGCGCACAATCCACGACTTCCATATCAGGGTGACTATTGATAATTTCCCGCATGATTTGACGCATTAACGCCGAATCATCCACACACAGAACAGTTATTTTATTCATGACCCCTCCTTGCCCGACCTACACCGTAAACGGTCTGTCCTTGCAAGTAGAACTCTCGGCTGATTTGAGTGACGTTTTCGGAATGCCCTGCAAAGAGCAAACCATCCGGTTTTAAGAAATTGACAAAATTACGCAAGATCCTTTCCTGTGTCTTTTTATCGAAATAAATCATCACATTACGGCAGAATATTGCATCAAACTTACCTTCGAGTGCCCAATCAGAATCGAGCAGATTCAAATGCTGAAAACTCACTAGCTCAGCAAGCAAAGGACGAACCCGTGCATACCCTTCAAAGCGATCAACCCCTTTGAAAAAATATTTTTTCTTCTGGCTTTCACTCAGATACTGCAATTCTTCCAGCCGATAAACACCCCGCCTGGCTTTTTCCAGCACACTGGTATCAATATCACTGCCAATGATTTTTATCCGATTTGACCGATGCCCCAGTGCATCACACAAGGTCATTGCAATAGAATATGGCTCCTCTCCCGTTGAAGCGGCAGCACTCCAAACGCGGTATGTCCCACTATTTTTCCTGCTGGCATGCGCCGCCAGAATAGGAAAATGATGGGATTCCCTGAAAAATGCGGTGAGATTTGTGGTCAATGCATTAATGAAAGATTCCCATTCTTTACTGTGGCTGTTTTGTTCCAGAATCGACAAGTATTGACCAAAATCATTAAGCTCCAATACACGAAGCCGCCTGACTAAACGGTTATATACCATCTCACGCTTATTTTTCGCCAGTACTATGCCAGCCCGTTGATAGATAAACTGGCAGATGCGATCAAATTGCGCATCCGACAAAGCATGCCGCTGAAGCATAAAGTTCAGCGGTGCAGTAGCATCAGAATCTGAAGCTATTGAATTGGCTTTCATCTGACCTCAGCGTAGTTGACTCACAACATGCTCATCAGTCATGTTTGATGTAGCGGTCTCTTGATAAGCGTACTCATCTTCCAAACTGTCAGGCAGTTCAAATTGAGCAACGGTTTTCACCAATATGTCTGCCTTATCTTCAAGGGCAGCAGCGGCAGCGGCAGATTGTTCCACCAATGCAGCATTTTGCTGTGTGACTTGATCCATCTGACTGACAGCTTGAGCAACTTGATGAATGCCACGACTCTGTTCATCAGAAGCAGCAGCAATTTCAGCCATTAAATCAGTCACCTGATTCACCGATCTAACTAATTCATCCATCGTTTGTCCCGCATTGTTCACTAACTCTGAACCCTGATTAACTCGATGGACAGATTCATCAATTAACGTTTTGATTTCTTTCGCGGCTTCGGCACTACGTTGCGCCAGATCACGTACTTCACCGGCTACTACAGAGAACCCACGCCCTTGCTCACCAGCACGTGCCGCTTCAACGGCAGCATTCAATGCCAGAATATTGGTCTGGAAAGCGATACCATCAATAACACTGATGATGGCGCTGATTTTCTTCGAACTTTTGGCGATTTCATCCATAGTTACCACAACACTTGTGGTCAGTTCACCACCTTTTGAAGCAGTCTGGGAAGCCGATATCGCCAGTTCGCTGGCTTGACGCGCATTTTCTGCGTTCTGTTTAACGGTAACAGTCAACTCTTCCATACTGGCAGCCGTTTCTTCCAGTGATGCTGCTTGTTGTTCTGTACGTGAAGATAAGTCCGTATTGCCCTGAGTGATCTCTTGAATGCCAGAATACATCTGGTTGGTATTTTCGCGAACAGCAGCAATGGATTTGATTAATGATGACTGCATGTCGCGGAGTTTTCGGAAAATATCACCAATTTCATCATTAGTGAAAACAGCAATTTTTTTATCCAAACGCCCTTCAGCTACATCCTGGAAACAAGCTCTCATATTCGAAAACGGTCTGAGCAGATTACGTTTCAACCACCAATTAGCTGCTACTGAAACCACAAATACCATCAAAACAGCACCAAAAAACATGACAATGGATACTTTGTAGTAAAATTGTCCCTCAGAAACCGCTGAGTTAATGTTAGCACCGAGAAACTGCATATAGTTGTTAAATGCAACTTCCATCTTACGCTGGTAATCTTCTGTAGGTTGATCAAGGAAAGCCTGAAAATTACCTTCATAAAGATAAGTTTTTAGTTCTTTTAATGCATTGATATATTCTTGATAAGAGTGTTCAACCGCAGTTAATAAAGCTGCACCATGATCAGTTTGTTCCATCCGAGGTAGTGAACTGAATTTGGCAAAATTCCGGTCTGCGTCATTCATTGAGCCTTTGAGTAACGCTTCCATTGCCTCTATCTGCGTTTGTGGTTGCCCCACTTTGTGGGCTATTGCGATTTTGTTCAAAGTATTACGCGTTTGCAACAATGCCGACCAACTCAAGCTAAGGGTATCTCTCCGTTGAGTTCCCAGATCAATTCTTTCGATATATGTCTGGTCTGTATGAATTATTCCCAGAGACAAACCACTCGAAATAATTTGCATAACACAAAACATCATCAGTAACAGATACAAACTGGTTGATATGCGAAGCTTGCCTAACATGTAATCACCTCGTTTAACGGCTGCATTATGCAGCCGTGGTTATCGCTATTATTTTTTAGAATGTTTCCCAATTAGATGGGTCTTCCACATTACTGTCTTTCTTCAGCACGGGAGGATTTGTTTTATTAGCTGGAGGAGTCGACGATTTTGTCGCCGATAAAACTTCATGTTTTCTTTTTTCAGGCTGCTTCCTTTCTGCCTGCTCCGGTAACTGGAACATTGCAACCGCTTTGGTTAATATTTTGGCCTGTTCTTCCAATGCCGCTGCCGCAGCAGCAGATTGCTCAACCAATGACGCATTTTGTTGTGTGACTCTGTCCATTTCGGAAATAGCAACACCAACTTGCGTGATCCCTCTGCTTTGCTCATCAGAAGCCGATGCAATTTCCCCCATAATGTCAGTCACGCGGGTAACAGAATCGACAATTTTGTTCATGGTCTCGCCAGCGCTTTCTACTTGCATAGAGCCGGTATCTGTACGATTTACCGAGTCTTCGATCAATCCTTTGATCTCTTTAGCCGCTTCTGCACTGCGCTGTGCTAAGTTGCGCACTTCACCGGCAACCACGGCAAAACCACGGCCATGCTCACCGGCACGGGCAGCCTCCACGGCAGCATTAAGAGCAAGAATATTGGTTTGAAAAGCAATGGCATCAATGACACCAGTGATATCAGAGATCTTACGAGAACTGTCTGCAATTTCATGCATGGTTTGCACGACATTAGCGACCACTTTCCCCCCCTGACGGGCAATCTCAGAGGCGTTGTCAGCCAAGTTACTGGCTTGGCGAGCATTGTCAGCATTCTGTTTTACTGTCGCAGTTAACTGCTCCATGCTGGCGGCCGTTTCTTCCAACGAAGCCACTTGCTGTTCAGTACGAGAAGAAAGATCGTTGTTACCAGCGGCAATTTCGCTGGTGCCGGTATAGATGGTTTCGGTACTTTGGTGGACACTTCTGACCGTATTAATCAGTTCTTCCTGCATGTGTTTCAAGCCAACGGCTAACATGCCCATTTCATTATTGCCAGTTACAGTGATCGCCTGAGTCAAGTCCCCTCTCGAGAAGGCTCTGATATTATCCAGCAGTTTGTGCAGCGGATCGATCAATGCCTTACGTAAGCCAATCCAGCTTATCACTATGACCACAGCCAGCAGAGTCATCACAAGGATCAATGAAACAACGATATTGTTATAAGCTTTATCAGCTTCCAGTAATACCTGATCATAGAATTTTGAGCTTTCGGATAGATAAAAGTTAAATTCCACATTAAACGCGTTCTGATAATCTGTCGTTTTCTGGAGGAAAAACTCTTCAAACCTGTCATGCGCTAGCATGCTAACTAACTCTTTAAGCGCATTAAGGTAATCATTATGGGTATGTTTCAAACGCTGCAAATGTTCTTGATCATAAAAAGACAATTTTTCAGTCTGTTCATATTTTTCGAAGAGTCGTTCAGCACGGGCAATATTAGCCTTGGCTTCTGCCAGAGCGTCATCAACCTTATAACTACCTTCAACACCGCGATTTTTCATCACATACATGATGCCAACACGGTTTATGTTATTACGGGCTTGCAGCAGGTTAACCCAGCTCTCATCCAGATAGATTTGCTGCTCTCGCATTTTATCTATTAATTCAAAGGCTTGTATATCATTCTTCAACCCTTTGAAGAACAATCCCCCGGAGATAAGTTGCAAAGCACCAAACAAGATGATGACTGAGATTAATCCCGTCACTATTTTCATTCGGTTAAACATAACTTCCCTTTTTTACTAAATTTCTATACCGATTTTTAGAATTACAGATAGTTATCGGCACATTAAAAGGGAACTTTACGTATAATTCTAAAAATTGATTTTTTGCAGCACTTTTTTGATCTAAAACAAAAGGGCTGCTGTTTTTTATTGCAGTAGCCCCAAAACATCAATCTTTAATCAACCTTTGGCAACTGAATCAACCAATGCCATTTCTTCACTATTGAGAAGTTTTTCAATATCAACCAGAATCAGCATTCGCTCATCAATAGAACCTAGCCCCGTTAAATATTCCGTTGATAAAGTGACCGCAAACTCTGGTGCAGGACAAATTTGATCTTCTTTCAGGGACAGCACGTCAGACACACCGTCAACCACAATCCCAACAACACGGTTAAGTAAATTCAGGACAATCACAACTGTGTTGTCGTTATAGGTGATATCTTCCTGTGAGAATTTGATCCTCAAATCGATGATAGGAACAATTACCCCACGCAGGTTGGTGATCCCCTTTATAAAAGCAGGCGTATTTGCAATGCGGGTAACTTGGTCATAACCGCGAATTTCCTGCACTTTTAATATCTCAATTCCATATTCTTCATCACCCAAGGTGAAAACCAGATATTCCTTTCCGGTCGTTTCCCCCGATAATTTACTAAATTCTTCTATGGCTGACATGATGTTACCTTTTAGTGTGAAATTTTTGCCCTTCTCCTTTCAAGCGGCGCCTTTGCGGTTACGCCAGCTTGAAATTTATTGAATATCTTTTAATTGTTATTCACTAATTCCGCTTTGCGCTGAGCCAATTGTTCATGGTTAAGCTTTTGCAAAGCAGGAACATCAATGATGAGCGCAACGCTACCATCCCCCATAATGGTGGCCGCCGAAATACCCGGTACTTTGCGGTAATTGCTCTCAATATTTTTAACAACAACTTGATGTTGCCCCACCAGTTTATCCACCAGCAAGGCATAACGGCGTCCGGCACTTTGCACAATCACAGCAATGCCTTTCGTTGGCTCAGTGATCCCATTAGGGATATCGAATATGTGATACAGTTCAAGCAGAGGTAAATATTCTCCACGTACCAGCAATAGTTTTTCATCACCTGCCAATGGGTAAATATCTTCCTCTTGCGGTTGCAATGAACTTACTACCGCACTCAGTGGCAGGATGAAAACTTCCTCATTAACTCTGACTGACATGCCATCCAGTATCGCTAATGTCAGTGGCAGCAAAATGCGAATGACTGTTCCCTTTCCTGCCTGAAAATTAATCTGAATTTGTCCGCCCATATCTTGGATATTGCGTTTGACCACATCCATACCAACACCACGGCCAGAGACATCAGTTACCACTTCTGCGGTAGAGAAACCAGGAGCAAAAATCAGCATAGCCACTTCTTCGTTGCTCATATTTTCACTGACACTTAATCCCTGAGATTGTGCTTTTGCCAAAATTTTCTCACGGTTAAGCCCCGCACCATCATCAATAACTTCAATGCAAATATTTCCACCTTGATGCTCGGCTGACAGAGTTAAATTACCTGTTTCTGGTTTACCCGCAGCAAGGCGTTTTTCCGGACTTTCAATACCATGATCAAGACTGTTACGTACCAGATGTGTGAGCGGATCAATAATCCGTTCAATCAAACTTTTATCCAGTTCTGTCGAACTGCCAATGAGTGTCAATTCCACTTTCTTATTGAGTTTCCCAGCCAAATCCCGCACCAAACGCGGATAACGGCTAAAAACATATTCCATCGGCATCATGCGAATTGACATAACAGATTCTTGCAAATCACGGGAATTTCGCTGCAATTGAGCCATACAACTTAGCAATTCGCTATGTTTGGTTGGCTCCAGACCGTTACAATGCTGAGCCAGCATAGATTGGGTAATGACCAATTCACCCACTAAATTGATAAGCTGATCAACTTTTTCAACAGCAACACGAATACTGGATGATTCCGCACGTTGGCGTGGCGATCCCGCTACTGGACGTGGTGCCGGACGCCCAATTTCACGTACATCTGTTTTTTTCGCAGCATGAGTCGGCTGTGGATCATTTGCAATGGTCGTATTTGTTGCTGTGGTAGTCTCTGCTGCCGTCTCTTTTATTGGATTGCTGTCTGTTGCACTATTTTCTGTAGCAATTTTCACCGTATCGGTTGTTACTACAGCCTCTTGTTCTGTTTCAGTACCCGCATCTTCTGACTGAGATTCATTTGTTGGTAAAAAAGTGATTTGCTCAGGCTCAACCACAAAGCACAATACAGCCGTAATATCATCTTCTGTCGCAGATGTGATCAATGAAGCTTCAAGACTATTGGTAGTCTTTTCTACATCATAAAGCTCACCAAGATGTCCCAATTCATCCTTCATTAAACTGACTTCGCGTTCTTTCAATCCTGATAAATGAACACGGATCTGCCCATGATTGGATTTGCCTGCTGGAGAATGTCTCTCTTCCGGCTGATTTTCTTCGAACTGAGACGATGCTACTGCCTGTTTTTCCTTAACTTCATTTGCTACATCTTCCATCACAAGTTCAGCCTGAATCGCAGGTGATGCGGCAAAAAATTCCTCCTGCTGCCCTTGTTGTAGTTCTAATGCAAGCTGGCGCAGTGTCTCGCAGATATAATTGAATGTGTCTTCATCCGGCTCCTGAGAACTTTTATAGGCATCCAATTGTTGCTGCATAATATCTTTCGCTTCTAAAAACAAGTTGATAATGTCAATGGTCAAACGTATTTCATCACGTCTGGCGCTATCGAGCAGATTTTCCAAAACATGTGTAGTCTGTTGCAGCTTGGTAAAACCAAAAGTCGCAGCGCCTCCTTTAATAGAATGGGCGCTGCGAAATATTGCGTTTAACTGCTCATGATCAGGTTCATCGGCATCGAGCAGTAACAAATGCTGCTCCATATCAGCCAATAGTTCATCTGCTTCATCAAAAAAAGTTTGATAAAACGCGGTAATATCCATCGTTACTTACTCTGTCATCTTATTATCACCCGACGGTTCAACCGATGGCTGTTCCGATTTTGTGATTTCATGTTTTATGATCACATGGGATTGTTCGGTGGGTTGCTGAGCAGCCGCTCCCTCATTTGAATCCATTCTGATGACTTCTTGCATATCCATACTATTGTTAGCGGTCATGGCGTTACCACCACTGTTTTCCTGCTCAATCCTTTTTTCTGCATCTTTATTTAATACAATAATGCTGATACGACGGTTAACCGGCGCATTAGGTTCGATATCTTTCTGCATGTTCACAGTAGATGCCATACCCACAACGCGCAGAACTTTGGCTTCATCCAGACCACCAATCAGCAGTTCACGCCTTGATGCATTGGCACGATCAGAAGAAAGTTCCCAATTACTGTAACCCCGCTGACCGTTGGCATATTGTAAATTATCGGTATGACCAGAAAGGCTGACTTTGTTTGGAATATCGTTCAAGATCGGGGCAATTGCCCGCAATATATCGCTCATGTAACTTTCGACCTTTGAACTGCCAATCATAAACATTGGGCGATTTTCTCGATCGATAATCTGAATACGTAAACCTTCATCCATCATGTCAATCAATAGGTGAGGACGCAGCTCTTTAAGGCGAGGATCGGTAATAATTAATTGGTCAAGTTGCTGGCGTAACCGATTTAATCGACGATTTTCTTCTTTAGTTTCAACTACATTAGATTGGCGGAAAACTTCCCCATCCTGCTGGAAAATCTCATCCCCTCCCCCAGGGATCGGATTGGTGCTATCACTGCTTTTCTGTCCCTGATTGATCGCTACTTGCAAAGGGGTACGGAAATACTCTGCAATACTGGTCAATTCCTGTGGGCTAGCTATCGATATCAACCACATAACCAAAAAGAATGCCATCATTGCAGTCATAAAATCAGCATAAGCAATCTTCCATGATCCACCAGCATGGTTCGAATCATGTTTTTTACGACGCCTCTTTATTCTGACGACGGAAACATTATTCTCTCTCATAGTTATTCTTCAGCTTCTTGTTGTACAGGGGATTTGACCCGACGAACATGTTCTTCCAGCTCTGTGAACGAAGGACGATCTGTGAGGAATAATGTTTTACGACCGAATTCAACAGCAATTTGTGGTGCATAACCATGCAAACTGGAAAGCAGCGTCACTTTAATGCATTGCATCATTTTGATCTGCTCACTGCTGCGTTGACGAAGGAGTGTTGCCAGAGGGGAAACAAAGCCATAGGACAATAAGATCCCAAGGAATGTTCCCACCATAGCATGAGCAATCAACACACCTAATTCTCCTGCCGGACGATCCGCAGATCCCAGAGCATGGACGACTCCCATGACAGCCGCAACAATTCCGAATGCAGGCAATGAATCCCCTACTGCTGCCATACTAGTCGCTGGTATTTCGCTTTCCTGTTCATAAGTCTCGATTTCTTCATCCATCAAGGCTTCAATTTCATGAGGATTCATGTTACCGCTGATGATAAGGCGCATATAATCAGTAATAAAATTCATCAAATACTGATCTTTTAACAAACGGGGGTACTGTGTAAAAATATCGCTTTGGTTTGGATTTTCAATATCCCGTTCTAAAGCTAGTAGCCCATTCTGGCGGGATTTAGACAACAGACGAAACTGCAACGCCATAAGATCCATATACATTGTCTTGTTGTATTTTGATCTGCGTAATACTTTTGGTAAAACACGCAGTGTTGCCTTTATCGCCTTGCCATTATTGCCTACGATAAAAGCGCCAATTCCCGCACCTGCAATAATCAAAAATTCCGCTGGCTGATAAAGTGCGCCCATGTGACCACCGACAAGCAGGTAGCCACCAATTACCGCACCAAAAACCACGATATATCCTAAAAGTACTAACACGCGATATCCTTTAGCTAAGTTGGTGAGCAGATGGGATCTGAACAGAGAGAATTGATAAATGAAGAAAAATGTGACGACAGGTTACAGCGTTTATAATTAAACCCGTAACCTGAATTTTACTTTCCCATTTAAATTCACACAGCTTGCTGAGCAAATCCATCCAGCAGTTGTGAATTAGTATCGGCAGGTTGAGAGGAAAGTTTACGTTTTTTTACTGCCCGTGAAGGGGGCTGACAAAGACTACAAACAAAGCTATTTACTGGCTGATGAGCATGTGTAATAAAAGTTCCTCCACAACAGCGACATTGTGTTGGCTGCAACATCCCGCTGTCGACAAAACGAACCAATGTCCAGGCTCTGGTTAATGCCAGAACAGGCCCTCCTTCACTCTCTGGAGGGCATTGCTCAAGATACAGACGATAAGCTTTGACAACAGCCTCTACCCCTTCACAATGTCCACTTTTCAACAGAAAACGGTAAGCATTGTAGAACATTGACGAATGAATATTCTGTTCCCAAGTCATAAACCAATCCGTCGAAAAGGGGAGCATCCCTTTAGGCGGAGGGCTTCCCCGCAACTCTTTATACAACCGGATCAATCGGCCTCTACTTAGTTGTGTTTCACTTTCAAGCATCTGCAATCGTGCGCCTAAAGTGATGAGTTCCATTGCCAACTGAATATCTTTCGCTTCCTGAACAATACTTTTTTCAACCATCTTTACGCTCTTCTCTTGATTGAGGTGTCATCCTGGGCGGATAACTGCTGAAAAAGATGAGTAGACAGTAAGATACCTGTATGAATTTGTTGCAGATCGTCCACCCGCGATTCTTTAGTTAACTGCTGTACAGTTTCGTGGTCTTCAAACCGAAAATGGCAAATCAGTTGGTTTGTTTCAGCTAATTTTACTAACTGAGGCAATGTCAGCTCGGCCAACGTATCAGCCATCGATTCACTAATACCTAAACGGAACATCGCAGATGCTTTCTCATGGTTAATTAGCCGTTGTGCCAAAAGCAAATACGATAAATTTATGTCATAAATATGTTTGAGCAATTCAGCCGTACTCATTTCTATATATCCCGTCCGATTACATGAAAAAATCAAATTAAGTGATCAAAGAATCACTCACGACAAAATTACCAGTAGCATGAGATTCAATAATCTCCGACATAACTGAAATATACATCTTTAGCCAGAGCAGTAACTGTCCTTTGTATTACTCTTGGGATCGCCCAATTTCTAAAATATTTCGGTAATGGGTTGTAAAAATATTATTGCGTCATCTGGGTAATGCACTTGCCACAATTGATTAAGAATATTCTTAATGCTAATTAACTTTACTCCTGAATCATCAACTTATACAACGGAGAATATATGTCATTTTAAATATTATGTGATCTTGATCACAAAACTAGTGCTTTTTATTATGATTCTAGCTCATTAACTATTCAAGCAATAAAAAACTAAAAATAGTCTACAATTAATAAGTTAAATTATTTAAATAAAAATATTAGGGAAAGTTTTTGGTTTTACACGATCTATTAAGCTTATAAATCCAAAATAACGATAAAAAATCTTTCCTTTAGTTAAATTATCAATATTCTAATAAAATTTGCTTCTTGATAATGTGGGTAGATACCCATCTTCCACTATAACTTGATTTAGATCATAGTCATGCCAAATTTATTAATTAAATGTGAATACTAGTTATTAAAAAGATATCAGTATGATCATTTTTAGTTTACGATCGCACCATTTTCAAGCAGAATAAAAAACACACATACACCCACTTTGAATACAAACATCACGCAGATCACAAAAACAAGATAAAATACAGTATGATATTGAAATAAAAAAACATCTGCATCTCTATCTCTCATAAACTCAACTAACAAAGCTTTGCTAATTAAACAAAATTTAATCTCCCCCGCAATCTATCAAAGATATTTTTTTTCATCACAATCAATAAATTTATCTAAACCAAACAAGTATATACACTGCCTGCTTGTGACATAAATTTAACTAAGCAACATTTGCTGATTACTTCCCCTCTTTAGCCAGCTCACACGCACAATAAATAAGAAAAATTAATTAATTATTTTTGCATCCGTAACACAAATGATAAGAATAGCAAATGTTTTATGGGGCCTTTCAGCACAGGTAAATCAGCAGTTAAATTTTCAAATAAGGCGGCTTCTTGACTAAAAATTAATTTACTTAAATAACAAGAAATATAATTATAAAATAATTCCTAAATGCAAATTTGGCAACAACATATTATTACATAAAACCTAATTAAAAGAAGAATAAACAACTAAAACAAATATAAATAAAAACAGATATAAAAGGCAGACTTTCCTATTTAACCTTGGAATTAAACAGTAATAGATAGATTAACTTGACGTTTCAAATAAAAAAAATAAGAGGTAAATGTAACGCTATTACTTCCTTAAATTCATTTGTATTGTGATAGGAAGATCATGTTTAAAGAATAACATCAAGACCTATTCTAAATATCTGCAAAATTTTCATCATAATTAGAGTCATAATGTCATATATTCCGTATGGATTACTCCCCTAATCCACACAGAATAAGGTGTTAATTAATGAGAATTATTTACAACCATCCACCAAATCGCTGAATGTAAACCCGTTTCATCATTTGAGCAATAATACAGTAGCTTATTAATGTCCCTATTAACCATAGAAAATACTCCCACGGTAATGGTTGTAACCCAATCAGGTTACCAAATGCGGAGAATGGAATGTAAATACCAAGTACCATTATTATTAATGTCATTAATAAAACAGGGAGTGCAGCCGTACTTTGTACAAAAGGAATTTTTTGTGTGCGTAACATATGTACAACCAAGGTCTGTGATAGTAATCCTTCCACAAACCACCCAGATTGAAATAATGCTTGGTGTTCTATACTGTTAGCTGCAAACGCATACCACATCACAGCGTAAGTGGTAATGTCGAAGATAGACGAAGTAGGGCCAATCCAGAGCATAAAACGGCCTATATTCTTTGCATCCCATTTACGGGGCTTTTTCAGAAACTCCTTATCCATTTTGTCCCACGGCAAAGACAGTTGAGAAATATCGTACATTAGGTTTTGTACAAGCAAATGAATGGCTAACATCGGTAAAAATGGAATAAATGCACTGGCAACTAATACAGAAAATACATTTCCAAAATTCGAGCTAGCCGTCATATTTAAATACTTGATGATATTCCCAAACGTTTCCCTTCCCTTAATTATCCCCTCTTCTAACACCATTAAATTCTTCTCAAGCAAAATGATATCTGCTGACTCTTTTGCGATATCCGCCCCTGTATCAACTGAAATTCCAACATCGGCATCCCGTAATGCCGGCGCATCATTTATTCCATCACCAAGAAAACCAACAGTATGTCCATTATTTTGCAATGATTTTAAAATGCGTGATTTTTGCAGAGGGGTTAACTTACAAAAAACTGACCTTAATTCCACTTCTTTTGAAAGGTTTTCATCACTCATTAGCTCAATATCAGAGCCAATAAGAATATTTCCAGAATCTAAATCCATATCTCGACAAATTTTGGCCGTAACAACAGGATTATCTCCGGTCAGTACTTTAGTTGAAACGCCATTTTCCCTTAATGCCGCAATTGCCATTGCAGCACTTTCTTTTGGTGGATCTAAAAATGTTAATAAACCTTGTAGCACCATCTCCTTTTCATCTGCAACAGAAAGTGGGTGTTTCACTTCATAGTGACTTAACTCGCGAGTCGCTATGATTAGCACTCTGAAACCTTGTTCGTTATAACTGCTAACTAATTCCATTAGATTGTTGCTGCTTTCTTCAGTTAGAGGAATAATTTTCTCTTTTATCCTTATATAGGAGCAAACTGATAACATTTCCTCTGCTGCGCCTTTGCAAACTAATTGATAGTGATTAGACAAATTTTGTATAGAAATTGACAACCTGCGTCTAACAAAATCAAAAGGTAACTCATCAATTTTTCTGTAGCTGCGAAGGAAATCAAGGTCTGAATTATCGCATCCATACCTAACAATGGCTTGATCCATTACGTTTTTAGTACCACTTTGGTGAAAGCTGTTTAACCAAGCCCAATGAAGGACAGAAGTATCTTCCCTGCCTTCTGTATCTAAATAGTGCTGGAGAATAATTTTATCTTGAGTCAGTGTTCCTGTCTTGTCCGTACATAATATGTCCATTGCACCAAAGTTCTGTATTGCATTGAGTCGTTTGACAATGACTTTTTTCTTTGACATAGCAATAGCGCCCTTTGCCAGATTGGAACTGACAATCATGGGCAGCATTTCAGGTGTTAAACCAACTGCAACCGCCAGTGCAAACAATGCCGCATCAAGCCAATCCCCTTTTGTTAATCCATTGATTAAAAATACAACTGGTGCCATAACCAACATAAAGCGGATCAATAGCCAGCTAACGCTATTAACACCATGATCAAATGCAGTTTGTGCACGCGTTCCTACGATAGATTTTGCCAGTGAACCAAAATATGTTTGCTTTCCTGTCGCCACTACCATCGCAGTCGCAGTACCACTAGTCACATTGGTGCCCATTAAGCAGATATTAGAAAGTTCAAGTAACTCTGTTTCTGTTACATTATCAGGACGAGCTGTCTTGGCACTCACATGAGCCATCGTGTCATATTTTTCGACAGGGATCGCTTCCCCCGTCAAAATTGCCTGGCTGATAAATAAATCTCTGGACTCAATTAAGTATAGATCTGCTGGGATCATGTCTCCGGCAGATAAATAAACAATATCTCCCGGAACCAGGTACTTGATTGGAATTTCTTTTTTCTGTGATTTGGTATTGCCAGAAGGGCGTCTCAAAATTGTTGCGGTTGTATTCACCATTGATTTTAAGGCTTCCGATGCCTTATTTGTTCGATATTCCTGCCAAAACCGAAGTAATCCGCTTAATGTAACCATTATTAGAATAATAATGACACCCGTAAGCTCTGTTTTTTCTCCGTTGAATGATGGCAACAAGTATTCAGTACAAAAACTGATTGTAGCCAGTAGTAGCAATACATAGATAAATGGATTGTGGAAAGCTGTGATAAGTTGCATCAGGGCATGGGGTTTCTTTTCATGCGCAACTTCATTAATACCATACTGCCTTAAACGTTCTATGGCATTATCATCAGTTAAACCCAATGTACTACCGTTAAGATCAGTAAGGATATGTTCAAGGCTCTGGTTAGCTCGTTTCGCGACGATAAATTCTTTTTCCTTGAAAAAATTGGCTGATTTATTCGTGTATTTCTCAGTCATAACGCGTTCTCTATATTCAGTTTACAATAGCAACTATCCCGTTTTTGTAAGGGATAATTTCCATATAAAGTTTTTATGCGTCGCCTATCTGAGAAACAAAATGACTTACTCCATAGGCAACACCTCATTTGGTATAAAGGGAGGGGCATCGTCCATATTGGTTCCTTATTGATATGAAATTGTGGAATTAATAACAAAAAAATATTCTAAGCTGGTAGTTCAGCCGCAATTTTCCAATTAACTGAAGTGACGCTTTTTTCCAAACTCACTCGACATACAATCGATTCGATTTCTCTTTGATCCGCAGGCGTTGCCAATATTTCCGCACAAACCTCAAGCCTGCCAGGCTGAATAGCATCTGCACTGCTCAATGATTGTAATCTGACACCTAACCCATTGAGGGCTTGTAAAATCAAAGTTCTTACCAAAATTTCATCATTTATGTCACAAACAATATGGATCTTATAACGCTGCTCCAGATCTATAGCTTGCTGGTGCGACTGAGTATTAATTTGTTGCGCGATCTCCCGCAGTAAAATGTTTGCGCAGAGAATAATCGCAGTAGCAATGCCAGCCGCCCAGTATTGCCCCATGCCACACAACTCACCTATTCCCGCAGAACACCATAATGTTGCTGCTGTATTTAAACCACGAATGCTCATTCCCTGACGCATAATCACGCCAGCACCAAGAAAACCAACTCCAGAGATAATTTGTGCAGCAATGCGATCAGGATTTCCATCAGAAGCACTCATTGCAGTAATCATGAAAAGTGCAGCACCTGTTGATACCAAGGCATTGGTTCTTAATCCTGCCATACGTTGGCGCCATTGGCGTTCAGCCCCAATCAAGGCGCCGAAACACAGCGCGGATAGTAAGTGCATTGCGATAGATGTTAACAACATGGGATTCTCCATAACATCAAATGGATAGAAATATTCTAAGTCCTTCAAGTTATTGATTGTGGACTTGATTGATTAGTGCAAGCTTGAAATTTGTTAGATGCAGAACATCACGTACATAAAGGCGGCTCATTTAATTTTATTTGCTGAGCTTTTTATTGGTTGCGTTTTTAATTCGTTATGAAACTAATACGCAGAGAATAGCCTGAAGAGACAATCTCTTCATAGTACATAGAATATTCTGGCGACGAATCTTTAATCGATTATTCGTATGTTCCCGGAGGGAATAAGGAGTGAGTATATAACCACATCATGTATACCCCGATATTCTTCAGTTAATACCTTACTAAGAATTCCAACTGAGTAGATCCTTAGCATTGGATGATTTTTCTTCAGGCGGGTACAACTCATGAAGTTAAAGCAGTACCGCTCACCATTTCAGGTAAGCAGCAAATCGAAGGGAGATGAACAGCTTACCAGATTATTTTTTATTTAAATAAAAACTTCGACTGTCCAATTGATCGTTCTCCAATAGAATTTGTGGGGGAGTATAAACAGTTAAAATTAACAAGTAAAGGCCTTAATCAAGCAGATTGTTCCACAAAACAGAAATGGTTTTTTGTTTTATCAAGTTACCTTTCACTAAGTTATTCTTATCAACTAAATAAATGAACTAAGAAAATTTTAGCATTGAACACATAAAATAAGATTTTAAGATCCGTGAAATAAATTTCATGGTGCAGAAAAGCACAGCGCAAGAAAACAAAAAGCCCGCCACGGCATTCGCGCTGGCGAGCTTAAATAAGGCATAAAGGCAGAAATTAGATAGCAGTTACGTTTGCTGCTGCTGGGCCTTTAGCACCATTTTCAATGGTGAATTCTACGTTCTGGCCTTCTGTTAAGGTTTTGAAACCGTTACCTTGAATGGCAGAGAAATGTACGAATACGTCTTTGCTACCATCAGCTGGAGTGATGAAACCAAAGCCTTTAGATTCGTTAAACCACTTCACTTGACCTTTCATTTTGTCAGACATTTGACTTTCCTATATATCAAAAAAAACTCGCCACCTCGGGCATGTGTTGGCCAGTATCAGCTATTACTTATGGAGGCACTAAGAAGGAAACGGTCAACAAAGGCTACCAAGGATAGCACTTACACATAACTCATTAACTCAAGATGTCGTACATAAAGTAGGTCTGTTAATCAGGCCAAACGCATTAACGCATGACCGCACGCGAATATCAACCTTTTTATGTATTATCGTTTTAAAAAAAACTCAGGCGCTCAATATTAGAACAGAATAATATAATAAACAGGTTTTTTTATAATTTTATTTGATTTATTCAACTTTTTCTTAGCAAGAAAAATATAACATATTGTTTGCCAACAATAACAATTTGCCAAATAAATTAAAGCAATTGCTATACAGGTATAGATTCAGGACATGCTAACCTTGAAAATGCCATAACTTTCAATTCGATCACGATTTTTGCAACATTTTTTACGACACAATTTCTACAAAATAAGTGGGTTAATATTATGAAAATCATAAAACAGATATTGATTCAGGATCTTAAGCGAATCAACCTTAAAGAACATCGTGATGGTAAAGTACATTTCAACAGCATTTTTATTCGCCATCATCCTTACCTATGTCTGGCAATGGTGGTTGCCTATGCTTTTCTTGCTATGCTCGTGTGGTACGCACCCTATTTTGGTGTCTGGTCTCTTTTTACATTTACTCTAGCTTTTATTGTTATGGCAGCCGTTCTGCTATTTGATATCAAGCCAGTCTATCATTTCGAAGATATTGACGTACTTGATTTACGGGTATGCTATAACGGAGAGTGGTTTGTCAACGAGCAAGTTTCTAAGAAAGCGATCAATAAGATACTCGCTCACCCCCAAGTACCAGGCACAATCAAAGAAGACATCAAGCATATTATGCAGAGGAAACAGGGAATTTGTTTTTATGATGTGTTTATGCTCGCGTGTTCAGAACAATCACCTTATGCTCAATCTACTAACATGCTTAATAAAAGCGCAGGAATCTAGTAAATTCAATGGAATAGTACAATGAAAAACCAACAAGCTCACATGATGAGCAAACAGTAAGGAAAAAGAATTTTTGCGTTGACACTATTCCAGTTCATCGCTAATATTCGCTCCGTTCTCAGGAACAACCCAATTCCTCCATAGTTCAGTCGGTAGAACGGCGGACTGTTAATCCGTATGTCGCTGGTTCAAGTCCAGCTGGAGGAGCCAAATTTGAACATCTCGCTAGATAAGTTAGCGTGATGTTAAGGTTGAGAAAAATAACTTAACCTAAGCCTTATCAAGCGGCTTCCCAATCGGGGAGCCGTTTTTCTATCCTGATTTTCTATTTCCCATTCTTAAAATTACATGTTCTGTGCTCGTGTTACCAGCATCTATTGAAAACCAATCCTGCACATATCTATTTTGTAAAATCTTGCATTGTTTACTTAGCATTCAAAAAAACAGAGATAAATAACAAATAATTTTATTTTTTCGAGAATAAACAACAGCACGTAAATATTATAAAATGAATAAATTTTCAATTTATTAGATATTTTTTAATGAAAACTAACAAAAAAACGCCATTTTGATGAAAAACAGATCGGTCAGTTTTATTTTTAATTTTTTTGCTTTACAAGATCAAACCATTCACTGTAACATTCACCCTGTTTTCAAGAACAACCCAATTCCTCCATAGTTCAGTCGGTAGAACGGCGGACTGTTAATCCGTATGTCGCTGGTTCGAGTCCAGCTGGAGGAGCCAAATTCTTAGAAGTCCCGATTGGCATTGTTTTTCGGTTTTTTTTCTTTTGCATACCGCACGTTATCCATCTTTTTTTCGTTGTAATCGCATTTAGTTTCCATTTCTTTATTCCCCTATTTTTTCTCTATTTCGAGATTTCAAATCGCATTATCAGCGTGATACCTACGCTAAAAACATAAATAAGATCAAAAACAACCCAATGAGTACATATTGCGAGCAATCAAACAGTTATTGCTATTTTCTGCTTTGACAAACGTAAAAAATGCCGTTAATATTTGCCCCGTCTTGAAGGAGTTCCTCCATAGTTCAGTCGGTAGAACGGCGGACTGTTAATCCGTATGTCACTGGTTCGAGTCCAGTTGGAGGAGCCAAATATTCTGAAGAGCCTGATTGGTTTAACTAATCAGGCTTTTTGCTTTTCTGTTTTCTATCTTTCCCCTCCTTAACGCTTTTACTTTTCAGGGATCTTTCTTCTGATTTTTTTCTTCGGTTACTTACTCCCATCCCCTACTTCTGTTCCCCGATTTACCGTAACCAGTCAGTTTCAAGTCAAAAAACACCCGTGGCGTACAGATTATCAGCAACCAAACAGTTATAACCATTTTCTGCTTTGACAAACGTAAAAAATGCCGTTAATATTCGCCCCGTCTTGAAGGAGTTCCTCCATAGTTCAGTCGGTAGAACGGCGGACTGTTAATCCGTATGTCGCTGGTTCGAGTCCAGCTGGAGGAGCCAAATTCAATTCACCCTCGTGTTATTACTTCTCGTTTTTCCTTGCTTGATATGATATTTTTCTCTGAATACCCTCACCCAAATAGACTTAAAATTCTAATTTTTCAAAATTCAGAGAATATTATCATTCAATAATAGCTATTTAGCTATTTTCACTTTATCATTCTCCTCCGGCTTGAGGATTGCTGAATCAGCATCCATCATTTTTCACTTATATTCCGGAGCCGGTTCCATGACCACTGAATCATATACAATTAAAATCCGCCGCCCTGACGACTGGCATGTCCATTTTCGTGATGGTGAGATGCTAAAAACCATTGTACCCCATACCAGCCGTTTTTTTGGCCGAGCTATCGTCATGCCTAACCTTGTCCCTCCAGTGACAGATGTTGCCAGCGCCAAAGCCTACAAAGAGAGAATAATTGCAGCTACTCCGTCAGATCATCATTTCCAACCTCTTATGACTTGTTACCTGACAGATTCAACAGCCAGCGATCAAATTGAGCTTGGCTATAGAGAAGGTATTTTTACCGCCTGCAAACTCTATCCCGCCAATGCAACAACGAATTCCAGTCACGGTGTTTCTGATATCCACAAGATCTACCCATTATTGGAAACCATGGAAAAAATAGGTATGCCGCTGCTGATCCACGGGGAAGTTACCGACTCTCATATTGATATTTTTGACCGTGAAGCGCGCTTTATCGAACAAATATTGGAACCATTACGTCAACAATTTCCTGAATTAAAAGTTGTTTTCGAGCATATTACAACCAAAGAAGCCGCAGAATACGTTCTTGAAGGCAGCGATAAATTAGGTGCGACACTGACACCGCAGCACTTAATGTTCAATCG
The DNA here is from genome assembly GCF_002632755.1 of Xenorhabdus ishibashii. Classification (NCBI taxonomy): domain Bacteria; kingdom Pseudomonadati; phylum Pseudomonadota; class Gammaproteobacteria; order Enterobacterales; family Morganellaceae; genus Xenorhabdus; species Xenorhabdus ishibashii. The sequence goes on from NZ_NJAK01000001.1 coordinate 275,781, forward strand.
CAATCATATGCTGGTTGGTGGTATTCGTCCCCACCTTTACTGCTTACCTGTACTAAAACGCAACATTCATCAGGAAGCGCTGCGAGCAGCAGTTGCCAGTGGCTGTAACCGCTTTTTCTTAGGCACGGATTCCGCTCCCCATGTATCGCACCGTAAGGAATCCTCTTGTGGCTGTGCGGGTGTTTTCAATGCTCCAACCGCCCTGGCAGCTTACGCTACTGTTTTTGAAGAAATAGGTGCAATGAAATATTTCGAATCCTTCTGTTCCCTAAATGGCCCTGCATTTTACGGTTTGCCAGTTAATGATGGATTTATTGAACTCACCCGCCAACCAACTCCAGTTGTTGAATACATCGAATGTGGTGGCGAAAAGTTAATTCCATTCCTTGCCGGAGAAGATGCAGGATGGAATGTAAGGGTATGTAAATAATTTTATCACGCTCTTTCGTGCGGAAACTGTTCTTTCTTTCCGCACACTGCCAGCGGCCTTATAAAAAGCAGAAATGGCCAATAATGATCCCCTTCAGCTCTGATGCAAAAAATCCTGCTTTTTTCACTTCGTAGATGGCCAAAAAGGTTTATACTGCTAAAGGCTTGTCTTAGACGAGACCTTTTGCTCTTAGTCAATTATATCAATAATGATTCTGTAGTCTGATTAGGAGGTTATATGGGAAAAGAAAATGAAATAATTCAAACACACCCTGTTGTAGGCTGGGATATCAGTACTGTCGATGCCTATGACGCTATGATGATACGCCTTCATTACTCATCCACCCAAGATCAAACCACAGAAAATGTCAGTGTTGACAAAACGTTATGGTTAACAACTGGTGTAGCTAAACAGCTTATCCTCATTTTACAAGCTGGGATTGAAAAAATAGAATCCTCAGAATACAGCCAACTTGATCATATTAAACATTAGCGATAAATAATTCTAACACTTCCAACACATTCGGACACTCAATATATTGAGTGTCCCAAATGAACAACTGAACGCCTATCAATCAAAAAATTATCCATATGGTTTATTATCCTTCATAATATTGTATTAAGTGCTCAAGTTGCCAAGCAACGACAATAGAATAAACTCCCATTCACATAATTGTTATGTGAATGGGATAAGTAAACACAGAAAATAAAGCTGCGATTTGAAAAATGGAAAAGAATACTACTTAAAACACGATTATTTAATAGATTGCAGTGATGTAATATTCAAACCATCATTTAATCGATAGCGGGATTTATTAAAAATCTTTGTTCCATTCTCTCTTCCGGCACGACGAATCCGCTGTGCTTCTTCTGGCAGTTTCATCTCTTCACGGCAAGCATCACTACAACAACCTTCGAAACGCACTGCACAAGATGGGCACTGAATAAATAACAAATGGCAACCATCGTTCTTACAGTTGGTATGGCTATCACACGTCGTGCCGCATTGGTGACAGTGAGCAATAACATCTTCAGTAATACGCTCCCCCATACGCTCATCAAAGACAAAGTTTTTGCCAACAAACCGAACTGATAATTCTTGCTCTTTCGCTTTACGGGCATATTCAATAATACCACCTTCTACGTGGTAAACTTTGTTAAAGCCGTTATGCAGCATATAAGCACTTGCTTTTTCGCAACGAATTCCGCCAGTACAATACATAACAATATTTTTATCTTTATTGTCCTTCAGCATTTCTACAGCCATTGGTAACTGCTCACGAAACGTATCCGATGGAACTTCAATCGCGTTTTCGAAATGCCCAACTTCATACTCATAGTGGTTACGCATATCGACAAAGACGGTATCAGGATCATCCAACATTTGGTTAACCTGTTCCGCTTTCAGGTATTCGCCTGTTTTGGATGGATCAAAAGTTTCATCTTCAATACCATCTGCAACAATGCGCTCACGCACTTTCATACGCAATACCCAGAATGATTTACCGTCATCTTCCAGCGCAATATTAAGGCGTAAATTATATAATGCCGGATCTGTCTCATCCAACAATGCCTTCAATGCATCGACATTTTTGGAAGGCACACTAATTTGGGCATTGATACCTTCTCTGGCGATATAAACCCGCCCAAAGACAGATAACTCGGTAAACTTTTGATACAGGCTATCGCGAAAAGTCTGTGGTGCGGAAATAGTGAAATATTTATAAAAAGAGATAGTAGTGCGCGGCTCAATTTCAGCCAACATGCGCTCTTTCAGCTCTTTATTAGAAATACGGTTATGTAACACTGGCATGGTGTACTTTCCTGAATTTCGATTAAAAAATAAAAAATTCAATGGTCGTCCCATTGATAGCTGGATATCATAACGAAAATGGCTGTTAGCAGGTAGTGATTTATGTTTTTCCATCGCGCCACTCTTGTGGGATGGTAACTATGATGCGGTCAGAAATGGCAAAACCTTGTCAAACAGTAAATCTGGAGAACAAATTGTCACCAAATTAAATATTTAGTGCCTCAAAATTTCGATATTCCACTAAAAAGTGTCACAATACACCGATACGATTTTTAGAGTCTATCTTAGGCATCTATGATTCAGACAGATCAAACCGATTCAAAATAACAAATAACACACTGAAAACACATGATACAAGCACCTCCTTTTTGTCGTTCACTGTTACATCCCCGCCACTGGCTGACTTGGCTAGGTATTGGCATACTTTACTTACTGGTTTTACTACCTTACCCAGCAATTTATTGGATGGGAACCCGACTTGGTCGACTGTCGCTACGTTTCTTGAAAAAACGAGCCAAAATTGCAGAGCGCAATCTGGCACTGTGTTTCCCTGATATGCCAGCAGAGAACAGACGTGAATGGCTAGTCAGAAATTTCGAATCTGTTGGAATGGGCGTGTTTGAGACCGGAATGGCTTGGTTTTGGCCTGATTGGCGGATAAAACGCTGGTTCAAAGTCACCGGAAGGGAACATATCCAAAAAGTACAATCCACAGGCCAAGGAATTATCGTCATTGGTATCCATTTCTTAACACTGGAATTGGGGGCGCGTATTTTTGGTATGCTGAACCCGGGTATTGGTGTTTATCGTCCAAATGACAATCCTGTCATGGATTGGCTACAAACTTGGGGACGCCTTCGTTCCAATAAATATATGCTGGACAGGAAAGATGTTAAGGGCATGATCCGATGCCTAAAAAATGGTGAAATTGTTTGGTACGCTCCTGATCACGATTATGGCCCACGTAACAGTGTATTTGCCCCATTGTTCGCTGTTGAACATGCTGCAACCACGACTGGAACCTCAATTCTCGTCCGTTTGGCCAAACCTGCACTGATCCCTTTTACTCCTCGAAGGTTACCCAATGGAGAGGGTTATGAGTTAATTATTCAGCCTGCTGTAGAAAATTTTCCTCTACAAGATGAAGTAGAAGCAGCAACATTTATGAATAAAGTGATCGAAAAGGAAATTATGCAGGCACCTGATCAATATATGTGGTTGCATCGTCGTTTCAAAACTCGCCCTAAAGGTATGCCATCTTTGTATGGTGACAACAATAACATCCACTGATAAACATTATCTGGCTGTTTTCCAACATATCACTATCGTTGGTCATCTGCTCCACTATTTTGCTTGTTTTTATAATCCCCATCCGCCGTTTGATGGGCTGACTGCATGAAGAAGAAAAATCTTAAGTAACTTAGACTTTGGTTAAATTGCCACTAACATTCCATACCCGAATCAAAGATATTTAGTGGCATTTTATCCAACATTCACATTGGCTACATAACATTATTATAATCACCAAATGTTTCATTTCATGGAAAACACATCTTGAATAATTACAAGTTATTACCAGCTTTAGTGTCAATATTGCAAACCCTTAATCTGACTGAATCTTCAAAGCAATTAGGTGTTACACAATCAGCAATGAGCAAAATATTACATCAACTGCGTGAAGATTTTCATGACAAAATTATTGTGAGGGAAGCAAATCAATTTATTCTCACCCAAAAAGGCGAAAAATTGAAAGAAAAGCTTCCGGCATTGATGCAGCAATTAGATAACCTCTATATACCAGAGGTAATGGAACCAAGCCTTTGTAAGAGAAAATTCATCTTAGCATCCAGTGATTATGTCGCCCAGGCCATCTTGCCAACGATAATTTCTAACATTGAAGTTGATGCTCCTAACGTGAGTACTGAATATAAATTGTGGCATAAAGAAAATTTGCATAAGTTTGCTGAGCAAGATATTGATTTAATCGCGACCATTGCCGATTCGATACCTGATAACTTATACGGCAAAATGATGGCTGAAGACCAACTCGCCGTTGTATTTAGGAATACACACTCCAAAGCTAATAGCAATATGACTATTAATGACTATATAGAAGGACGACATATTCTGATTAGTGGTGGCGGAGATAAAGATAGCTCTGTAGATCGTACGTTAGCAATGATGAACCTAAATCGTCACATTTACACTACAGTTCCTTTTTTTCAGGCTGCCATTGAATTATTATTAAAAACAGACACCATGCTAACCATACCGCTGCATATTGCTGCTGATTTTGCTCAAAACTATGATTTACAAATAAGACGCTTACCTATTGATATTAAAACACAACAATACTATTTGCTATGGCATGCTAAACATCACCAAGATCCAGAGCATAGATGGTTTAGGGATATCTGTTTTCTTCTGATCAAAGCTCATCTTAAAAGAACTATCGAACATGGCATGAAATTAATTCATACCTATAAGTAGATTTTTCGTCTTTTTTATATGACCTTGTTACATTAATATAATCAGCACTTTTTCATATAGATAGTAACATCAGTTATTTTTAATTTTATAATGGTAATAAATATGCTTTCTATAGAAACACTAGTTACATTTATCGGTATTTCAACCTTCCTATGCTTCTTGCCAGGACCTGATAATCTTTTAGTTTTAAGCCAGTCTGCAATAAATGGGTATAAATCTGGGATATTCATTACCATTGGCCTATGCATTGGATTAATAATACATACTTCTTTAGTTTCATTAGGCATTGCAGCAATAATACAAGCTAATACAGTAGCCTTTGAAATTATCAGACTATTTGGCGTTTTTTATTTAAGCTATCTGGCTTTGGGAGCCTTTAAAGCAAGACCAATTCATCTCAAAAGTAACACCGACAGTTTTAATGATACAAAAAAACTCATTAAAAAAGGTTTATTTATGAATTTATCAAATCCTAAAGTAATTATTTTCTTTTTGGCTTTTCTGCCTCAATTCACTACTGATAATGCAATCACCATTCCAGTGTCTCTTCAACTATTATATCTAGGTTTACTATTTGCCATAATTGCTTTTATTATATTCTCTCTAATATCCTATTTATCTGGCTTTTTAAATAAAGCGATATCCAGCAAACCATCAATACAGATTATCTTTCATAGAATTACCTGTTTGATATTTATAGCATTAGCCATTAACTTATGTATTATCCAGTTTTAAACAGAAATGTATCGCATGCTCTTAAATCATATTTGGCAAGATCGAATGCCCCTGTCAGTTGCTGCTAAATTTGCGAATCCTTTCGCCATTTTCAGCATCCTTACACACTATTTCACCGTTTTTTTACATTTAAGAGACCAATTTAAACTTATGTTAATTGCCAGTTAGATTAATTAATAGTAAGAATAACAAGCATCTTTAATATCAGAATAAGAATAACCATTTCCTTGTTCTTTTTCTAATTTCTGCCTTGTTTCCCTATAGCAACGGCGTTTATTCTGCTCTATGAAATGCTGCATAATGTCCGGCTTATGGGAATACCCATTCCAGCCATAAGAAAGTTCCCTGCTCTTTTTATCAAGTCCATTATAATGCTTATTAAATTTATCATTATATTCTTTTTGTTCATTCTCCCGCTTTTCAGCTAAGGCATTATCTTTAGCCAGTTTTTCCGTATTCCAGCTTCCACGATCCAGAGTGTTCCTCTTTTTCAGGTACTCTTCTGAAGGTTTGTTATCCGCTGGTATATCGCTTTTGTAGCTTAGATCCAATGCCAGAGCTTGAGAAAACCACACTAACAGAATAAAAAATAGACAATGAAATCCTTTGATTTTCATATTTTTCCTTATTGGGACTATAACAAAGAACTATTATTAATCATTATCACACTGTGCATCATGACTTCCAGAGGAGGTTTAAGTCTTCGCCAACGGCTAGTGGCTTCAATCAATAAAAATCTCAAACATCTTTTGACTTGTGCCTTATAGCAATGACGTTTAGTTTGCTCTCTGAAAACGGCTAGTTTTATTTCATGATGTGTTCTATGCGTTCTAGATCTCGTGTCAGGCCTTGTGAATTAGGGGAGTAATCCTTAAAGCTAAAGCTGTTCGACCTATGCCAATCAGAAGATCGCTTATTATACTCTTTCCGTTCATTTTCCAGCTTTTCGGCTAAAACATTATCTTTAACCAATTTCTCCCTTTCCCAATTTCCATCGTGCAATTTGTCCCTTTTTTTCAGGTATTCTTCTGAGGGTTTGTTATCCACAGGTATATCACCCTGGTAGCTTAAATCCAAAGCCTGAGCTTGAGCTTGAGCTTGAGCTTGAGCTTGAGAAAACCACACTGACAAAATAAAAAATAGGCAATGGGAACCTTTGATTTTCATATCCTTCCTTAGTGAAACTATAACAAAAGATTATTATTTAATAACCATTATCACCTAAGGTCAACACTATAATTGCTGTGCATTTTGCAACCAAATAAAATAACTCTTTATAAATCAATGTCATTTCAACATTCTGTATTTTGTTTTTCATTAGGGTCTGTTGATGTTTTAAGGTCATAATTCATTCAACCCACATGGGCAACCAGACAATGATAAACGCCAGAGCCAACATACTGGCGTAATTCCGTTCAAGCTTATCGTATCTTGTTGCTATTGCACGAAAATGTTTAACCCTAGCGAACGCATTCTCCACCAAATGACGATAACGATATAAACATTTATCAATCTGTTTATCCGATTTTCGGCTATTTTTCCGGTAGGGAATAATCGGTGTTGCTCCTTGCTGTTCAATATGATTTCTGAAAGCCTGACTGTCGTACCCTTTGTCAGCTATCACAAAGTCCGAAGGGGGCGATTGTTCGACTAAACTTTCAGCATGAACAATGTCATGCACTTGTCCCCCGGACAATTCAAAATGAACAGGCAAGCCATAACTATCGACGGCCAAATGAATTTTGGTTGAACGTCCACCACAACTTTTGCCAATCGCCTCATCATCATCTGAAGCCGCTCCGGCACTGTGCTGATGAGCACGGACGATACTCCCATCAATAAACAACCATTCCCTATCAGCAAACCCAGATAACCACTTGAAAATGAGCTGTAAAACCCCTTTCTTTGACCACGCATTGAAACGTTGAAAGACACTATTCCATTTGCCGAATTCTGGCGGTAAATCGCGCCAGGGAACGCTCGTTCTCATTCGGTAAAGAATGCCTTCAACGGTCAAACGGTGTTCAGGTTTGTGATAAATCCAACCCGCATGTTGCATTAACGCAGATAGCTTATTCCATTGGAGATCTGTTAACATAGTTCGCGGCATGATGGTGAGGTCTGGTTGTTTTTTGGCGAAAGTAATTATACCAAATCATCATGCTATCTAATAATCCCTCACAAAACATCAACACGCCCTATAAAAATTAAGTGAGATTTTGATGCATCCATATCCTATTTATCACGTCGATGCCTTTACGGAAAAATCGTTTTCTGGCAATCCCGCTGCGGTTGTCTTGCTGGATAAATGGCCAACAGATGAAACACTGATTTCTATCGCTGCTGAAATTGGCCTGCCAGAGACCGCTTTTCTGGTAGAAAATCACCTACGCTGGTTTACACCTAAAGTCGAAGTAGATCTATGTGGGCATGCAACGCTGGCGACCGCATTTGTCCTTATAACCCATCGCAACATCCAAGAGAAGTTACTCACATTCAAAAGCCGCTCCGGTGAACTCCGAGTTTCCCATCAAGATGGTGTTTTTACATTGGATTTCCCTGTCGCTGAGTGCCATGAAGAAAATGCGCTCATCCCTGTTATACAGGACGCTCTGGGACAAAATGTTTCCGCAGTATTGGCTTCACATGATCGTTATATTTGTGTTTTGGATTCCGTAGAACAAATCATCAATACCCAACCCGATTTTAATAAGATTGCTGCCCTGCCCTTGCCAGGACTTACCATTACCGCTCTCGGTGATTCGTCCACTGATTTCGTTTCTCGCTATTTTGCACCAGCTAAAGGTGTCAATGAAGATCCTGTTACAGGCTCCAGCCACTGTGTTCTTGCCCCTTTTTGGGGAAAACGCCTCAATAAAACTGAGCTTCATGCCCGCCAATTATCAGAACGAGGTGGTGAGCTGTTATGTCGAATAGCGGGGAAGCGTGTCTACCTGACAGGTAAAGCAAAACTTTTTTCACATGGTCAGATAGTGATCGAAAATATATAACTTCTTATTTTTGATATAAATATCGTCTTATAGCCATTTAGAGAGTTCATTGAGTATGGTCAGCGGAATAAATTCTACTGACCAATAATGACGACCATCTATATTAACTTTGATTACACACCAGTAGATCTGAATTAATTTCCGAGATTGATCTCGCTCCGGTTAAGGTCATCGCTACCCGCATCTCTTTCTCAATCAGATCCAGCAAATTAGAAACTCCCGCTTCACCTGCCGCAGCCAACGCATAGACAAAAGCACGCCCCAGCAAAACACTATCCGCGCCCAGGGCAATCATTCTCACCACATCCAATCCGGTTCGAATACCAGAATCAGTAAGAATAGTAATGTCATTTTTGACTGCATCCACAATCGCAGGTAAGGCGCGTACCGTTGACAAAACACCATCAAGCTGGCGTCCACCATGATTTGAAACCACAATACCATCAGCCCCAAAACGAACCGCATCTTTAGCATCTTCAGGATCAAGGATGCCTTTTATAATCATTGGCCCTTTCCAGAAGTCACGTATCCACTCCAAATCTTTCCATGAGATTGATGGATCAAAATTATTTCCCAACCAGCCAATATAATCTTCCAAGTTAGTCGGTTTGCCACGATATGCAGAAATATTACCCAGATCATGTGGCTTACCCCACAATCCTACATCCCATGCCCATTGAGGATGAGTTATCGCCTGCAAAATACGACGCATGGCTGCATTCGGGCCACTCATACCGGAATGTGCATCACGATAACGCGCCCCAGGTACTGGCATATCAACGGTAAATACCAGATTTTTAACTCCCGCAGCCTGTGCCCTTTCCAGTACATTGCGCATAAAACCACGATCTTTTAGCACATAGAGCTGAAACCAGATTGGGCGATCTATTACAGGAGCGACTTCTTCAATCGGGCATACTGATACCGTCGACAAAGTAAACGAGATCCCCTTTTTGGCGGCGGCACGTGCAGCTTGCACTTCACCACGACGCGCATACATTCCTGTCAACCCAACAGGACCAAGTGTCACCGGCATTGACATCTTCTCGCCGAATAAGCTGGTTTCCAGACTTAATTTGGACATATCTCTCAATACACGCTGACGTAATTCAATATTAGATAAGTCTGCGGTATTACGTTTAAGGGTATGCTCTGCGTAAGCTCCGCCATCAATATAGTGGAACAGAAAAGGCGGTAATTTAGCTTGTGCTGCATCCCGATAATCAGTTGAAGCGGAAATAATCATAATATCTTACCCTAATGTTGGAAAGTTATTCTCATATTTTATGGCATACTATTTCGTCTGGTCATCGTTATCCCCAACATATTAAACGTTATCAGGCCGTTCTACACTAACAATAAAATCATCAAAATAAGCATATTGTTCCACTGGTGGCGCCCAATCTAGCGTAGAACCACCAAAAAAAGAGCTCCATTTTATTGCATCAATAAAAACCTCATTTTTGTTTCTCAACTTAAGATTATCCGTTCTAAAAACTTGTTGATTATCGACGTATTGGATATAAATACCATTATGCTTACCGATACTATTCAGCTTTATATATTGTGTTAGGGTATACCAAATATTTTTCTTTAAATAGGTTGCTAATTTAACGTAATCGCCACATTGTTCATTTTTTTCTGGGTAATAGAGATAACCAAATAATTCACCGGCTTTTCTCCACATCAAACGACTGCTGAAACCATCGAAACTGTTATTATCAATACAACCTGATGGATGATCGCCACCAGCTAACCCTGGCAATTTCCCACCTTTAATCCACATAAATTCTTTACTGAACATCACCCTATACTGTAACCATAATGCTTCATGCTGACCATTAATCGGTGCATTGAATGAGGTAGCAGCCTCAGAACCAACAGCATTAGCAAGATAAGTGAGTTCTAACACTTTGTTATTATCATCTTGGGGATCAATAACAATATTTAATCTTCCCTGACGAAGACCAGACGATAATGTTGGTGAAATACCCCAATCGGATTTGAAATCTTTGGCAGAATATTGCCCTATCTTGTGTGCAAAATTTACATTAATCAAATCATCATTATTTGCATTAGATACAAGAGAGGAATGAATTGGCACCATAATTAAATCCTTAGTACATTATATTTTCACATAAAACTCCAAATAACATAAGAAAAAACCTTCCTAAATATATTTTTATATTGTTTCCATTTTTTATATAGTCAAACTTTATAACCAAAAAACCATATTTAAAATAACTCACTGGTCTTTTATATTTCATATCACCCTCCAGAATAAGACTAATAAACTGGAGGGTTGGAAGATATCATCTATCTATTCTTATTCTGATAGTATACTTTCCAGAATATCATAAACAGGTAACAAACGAGTGAATCCATCCCGATCAAGGAAATGTCCACCATTAGAAATATTAATCACTTCTGTTTGCAAAGAATTAGCCAAAGCCTGGGAGGATTGCGGAGAAACAATATCATCATTAGAAGAAATAAGTGAAAAACGGTGTCCGGTTATCTCGCGCAAGAAAGCATAATCTAATGGTTCAGCAGTAAAAGGATCTAATTCTGGTAAAGTAATTTGAGGAGAGTCAAATCCAGAAACCAAAATATATCCACCAATATGAAGATGCTGAAAACGCATCGATTCTAAATGCCGCAATAGCGTGATACAACCGAGACTATGACCGATAAAAATCGAGTTTTTGTCTATCTCAGGCACGATATCTATCAGCATATTTGCCCATGATTCAGGTTTAGGAGATGATGTATCAGGCATTGTAGGTATGATAACTTCCGCACCTTGTTCAGTAAGTTTATCTTTCAGCCAAGGGAACCAATGTGATGAAGGCGAAGCAGTATATCCATGAACAATAATTATTTTTTTGCCCGAAAACCGCCCTTGACCACTTATTTTTTCTGATATCACTAACTTTCTCCTATTTAATAAATTAACGCGATGCTCGACTTTAACACCCTATAACCTTGGCTTGTTGGAGCCAGTCGCGTTGATTTTTTCCTTGTTTAAAATTGGCAAAAATACCCAACGTGTGAGAAAGCAGTTTTCTGGCTATTCGATTACTCAAGTGCCACAAGTCCCGTGCCCAGCACTTTTCGATAGCAAATTGCCCGGCGAGTTGGCCAATGACGGTTTCAATTAAACGTCGCCTGGCATTAATGCGCTTTCTCGTCTCTCTGGGGACAGGGTCATCCATATTGGCACGCACCGGGGTTATCATTTCAATGCCTTCTTTTTTCATTTCTTGTTTAAATTCAGTACCTAAATACCCTTTATCACCCAGCAAATAGCCTTTTATCGGGCCGATTACATCCCAGGTTGCTTCACGCTCACTGACATTGGCGGGTGTCAGCGTAAACCCCGTTACCACGCCGGTTTCATCTATCATAAGATGCCCTTTAAAGCCGTAGTAAGTTTCGTTTTTGGCGGCGCAGTACCCATAATCGGCTTGTCCTTTAAAGTTGGCACTGCCTTTTGCTCTTTTGAATCCACAGACGGACAGCGGAAATCCGTCGATAATATGTACCGGCTTGTCGAACGCGCCCAATAATCTCGCCAGCTTTTCTTGCAGTTTTTGTTTGACAACCCAAAGATTAGAGGCTTGTTTGGCAAAGTTAGCGCGTGAACCTAACCCCGGAAACCATGCGCGCCAGTGGGTACAAAAATACGTCCAAATGCCTTTATCTGTTGAAAATCCTAAGAATTCACCAATCACTTCCATCGCGATGACTTCCGCATCACTCAACTTAGGTGGGATCCCCCGGCTCCTCAATCGTGTGCCTTGCTGTAACGCTGTTAAATTATCGTCTACCCAACAAAACACCCAAATGATAAAATCTTGCTGTGACATAGCCCTTGTTCCTTTATTTCTCTCAGTTTGGCGACTTAAAGTTATAAAGGAGTGGCTATGTCATTTCAACTCACCTCGAAAGTCGAGCATCGCGTTAAATTATCTATTTATGGAGACAAACATTTAATCATTAAGAGCTTGAGATTGAAGTAAGTCAATAATAATGTACATAATCTATGTCTTACCTTGCTAATCTTCTGGCCTGTTTTTCTAGCCAAGAAATCACTGAGTGATTATTAAACAAATAAAAATGCCCTCCTGTGAAAATCTGTTGTTCTATCGGCGCAGGTAACACTCGCCACCATTCCGCCAAACGAGAAACAGGAACTCTATTATCCCGATCACCTCCTATCACATAGGTTGGGATATTCAACTTTATCTTCGGTAATAAAGACAAAGAATCTAATAAAATAAGATCGTTTCTCATTGTTTCGATCACATAATTACGTAATTCAGGGTTAGCAAGAACACTGGCTGGTGTTCCTTCACATTGCTCAAGGATATTCAAGATATAAGCATCAGAATATTCCTCAAATGGCTTATTTTTGAACTCTTCGGGATCAATAAAGCCACGGGCAGAGATAATAAGCGCTACTTTCTTTTTGGGTAATTCACTCTCCAGCCTACAAGCGACCTGATAAGCCAGTTCTGCTCCCAAACTATGCCCAAACAATAATAAAGGTTTATCCTCTCCTAACTTTAAACGCTTTATTGCGGCAAGGATATCGGAAAAAACAGTTTCAACATCTACCTGAAAAGGCTCTGAGACACGCATTCCCCTGCCTGCAAGCTCCAGACAATAAACTTCAATAAATTCTGATAACTTGTGAGCCAGCTCAATGTAGGAAAAACAAGAGCCTCCGGCGTGATGAAAAAATAATAGCTGTGCTCCAGCCTCTGGCTTTTTACTCGCAGAAAATACAACTGAATCAGACAAGATGAAGTTCCTTTAATTGATCAAATTATAAACCACAACAACAATTCCCCAAGTAAAACAATAAAAAATATAGAACCTATCAGATTAGGCTCTATATTTTAGCTTATATTTTTAACTTATCGCGTACAGCCATTAATGCAAATCCTAGTAAATTAAGGCCATCCCACATCAAAGGATTATTAATGTTAAGGGTGTCTTCTGATAATCCTATCCCCCAAATGCGGTCAACAGGACTAGCCTCAACTAATATTTTATCCCCTGTATTCAATAAAAATTCTGCCAATGACTTGTTTTGAGAAAACTTCGCTAAGTTTCCTTCAATCACTATATTTAATCGATGTCTATCCCAAATCGATTGGTTAAATCCACGTATTTCACGCCCGTATGCTTTTGCTGCACCTGGATTTTTAGCATTGATAATTTTTTTCAGCGCTTCGTGATCATTAAACAAACGGGCTTTCCCTGCCATCATATAATGTTCCGCACTGGCATATTCTATATTATCAACAGTAAATGGAGCTGGATACCACTGACTTAGACAAGATTTGGTTATGTGGTTGGAGTGATCGGTTTTGTGCCCCCAGAAAAAAAGATACTTCAGTTTCTTTCCTGATTGGTGAAAATCACATAAGGTTTTAATATCCATATTAACTCTCTATAACATGCTAATTTATCTTCAATACATAAACACTCCCTATCATACAAATTCTTTTATGTTTGTCGATGCATATCACATCATTTTAATTGGCATAGCATAAAAATATAATCATATGTTATTTAAATAGATCTTCATATTATTCTGAAATCATTTAATATTCAATTTACGACCAATGGCAAATACAGAAACCAATCCCACCAAGTCAATAGTAATTAAAGTACCAGCAAATAACATTTCTCCTTTGAAAGCAAAAACAGTTGCAATGATTAAGATAAATATAGTAATGAAAAAGCCCATCCATTGCCCTCTTTTATCCCTGTTTATCAATCCATCCAACGCCTTATTCTGCTTTTCATGTTGAAAAAACTGCTCTTTTTCTCTGAGAGTAAATATTCTTTCGGCATAACCCGGTAAAATTGATTCATAACTCTTCAATACTTCAGGGGACGGAAATGAGTCAGGACAATGAGATACCCCTTTATTTTCAAGTAAATATCCATTTAATGAATCAGCATCTAAAGCATTGCGGTAATCATTTACGGGCATAATGTCAAGAATGCTCCCTATCGCTCTGAAGTAAAAACCAATGTTAGAGTTCACGTTTTATTCCCCAGTAATATACACAAAAAACACTTTAATAAAATCAGTGAGATAATTAAGTTCAACCTATAATAGAAATGAATTAATCGTACTTCTGATATCTTCTCTATTCACAATATTCCTTGCTTTTGACTAGGGAACGGGCGGCATTCTTCAGCTTTGTAGGTTCCATCCTCCTGACGAATCAAAAATATTTTCCTCCCTGAGCGCAATGCCTTACTGATCGCTGTTTGATGAACTCCAATTAAACGTGCTGCTTTAACTTGTCCATTCAACTTTACATATTCTGATAATGGGATTTTTTCCATATGGTTTCTCCTTTCTCCTTCAAAATAATATCTAAAGTACTAAATATTTCAATACTTTTAGTATTTATCATTTTAATAGCATTGGTATTAAAATGAATCCATGAAAAAGAAGCTAACAGCAGAACAACTTGCCGATTCAGCACGTTTAAAAGAGCTATTTGAGTCCAAGAAAAAGCAGCTCGGTATCTCTCAGGAAACGCTTGCAGAAGAAATTGGCAAGACACAAAGTGCAATTTCACACTATCTCAATGGGATAAACGCCCTTAACTTGGAGATAGCGGTCTATTTTGCCCAAAAACTGGAAGTCCAAATTGCAGATTTCAGCCCATCACTGGATAAACAGGCAAGGAAGCTTGTCACGGTTCTTTATGGTGATAATGCAACATTTGCCAGTTATCGACTCTCTCACAAATACCCACTACTCGACTGGGCAAATACTGGTAATTGGTTCGAAGAGCTGACACCAAAATATCAAACCAACCGCATTGAAAAGGGATACGAAACGTCTGCTGAGTGTTCACAACGTGCTTTTTGGCTGGAAGTAAAAGGTGATTCAATGGTATCGCCGAATGGACTTAGCATACCACAAGGCATGATCATTTTAGTTGACCCAGAAGTGAAGCCAACTCCCAACAATTTAGTAGTAGCAAAACTTGATGGGGAGAAAGAACTAACTTTCAAGCAACTGATTACAGAGGGATACGATAAGTTTCTAAAACCATTAAATCCCCAATACAATATGATTCCCATTAATAATCAAGTACATATTATTGGCGTGGTTGTGGAAGCGAGGGTTGGGGAATTACCTTAGGTGATGGTATAACAATAATTTTTCTATTCCATTTGGACAAGATGTACAAAACGGTCATGCTCTCAATGATTAGATATTGTGATAAACTCCCTGCTTTTTATTATGGAGTGAGAGATGGCTAAAGTTGATGTGGTTTGTCGTTACTGTCATAAAACAGAAGAGGTTAAAGGGCATAGAAAAGAACGTACTGACCATCCCCGCTATCACTGCTATGCCTGCCGTAAAACCTTTCAACTGAACTATGCCTATCAAGCCTGTTATCCCGGCGTGAAAAAGCAAATTATTGATATGGCAGTGAATAACTCCGGTGTTCGTGATACCGCTCGTGTACTGAAGATAGGGATTAACACCGTCATTCGCACGTTAAAAAACTCTCCCCGAAAAATGTGACCAACCTTCCTCTTGAGGGAAATGAAGTCCAGCTTATCTGTGATGTCGATGGTGCGCTGGGAAAAGCTGCTCTGTTTCTTGCGGGTGAAAGTCCCGTCGTAGAAGATTAGCCAGATCACTACGTAGCGAGTCTTGCATCTCCGGCGGTAACAAAGGAGATGAAGCGTAGACAGCGAAACATTCGAGCCGAAACCAATAGGTGAACGTGATAACTCCGAAATTCACTGATTGTGTTGTGCCGATGGTATCGTCGAACCAGCAGGCAATAGTTTCTGAATGGGCACACTGGCGATTTTTTTTCCAGTCAGAAGCACACACCGGAGTCTCAGGCGTCGTAGAGAACAGTGCGGAACCCAGGAGATCCTGACACCTCTCAAGGGAATGAGTATATCGGGCACAAGTGCCAAAACACAAGGCCTGAGAGAGGGGTATCAGGAAGTCGGAGTCAGCCATAGTAGTAATGAAACGAGTAATGATCGCGGAGCGAAGGGCTGGCAGACAGATCGAACGTGAGAGGGAAACAATGACCGTACACAGCAACGACGGACAACCATGGTTAACAAAACTTGAGCGTATAGGCAAGAAATCAGCCTGTAACAAACAGCAAGTGTTCAATAATTTAGGGCATCTGCTGAACAGTGACATGCTGAAAGGACAATTCCTACGGCTTGACGGGAATAAAGCGGTAGGTATTGATCGCATGACAAAATCCGCTTACGGTGAACATCTTGATGGGAATATTCACAATCTCATCCTGCGAATACGCAGAGGGACGTATCGCCCGAAAGCCGCCAGAATCACGCCGATCCCGAAAGAGGATGGTAGTCAACGGCCACTGGCAATTTCGTGCATAGAGGACAAACTGGTGCAACTTGCGGGCAGTGATATTCTCAGCCAAATTTATGAGCCGCTGTTTCTGCCGTGTTCATACGGGTTTCGGCCGGGATTAAATTGTCATGCGGCATTGAAGGCACTACAACAGCAAACATACCGTAACTGGAATGGGGCGGTTGTGGAAATTGACATCCGACAGTACTTTAACACGATACCTCATATTGAGCTGATGAATTTACTGCGGAAGAAGATATCAGATCGCCGTTTCCTCAGACTCATCAAGGTCTTAATAACGGCACCCGTTATCGAGGGTAAACAGATATCCGACAATGTGTGCGGATGTCCCCAAGGGTCAATCGTATCGTCAATACTTGCCAATATCTACCTGCACTATGTGATAGATGAATGGTTTGATGAAATCAGCCGTTCACACCGGGCAATTTATCTACCAAAGCAAGCGGGTACTCTACAGATGGTTTAACCGGAAGGGAGGGCGTCGGGGGCTAACGTGGGAAAAGCTGACTCTGATCCTGAAAGTGCTGGGTTATCCTTCAAGCTGGAAAGTCCATTCAATGTTCAATTCTTGCTGAATAGGTATGACGACTGGGATCTGTCGGGAGCCGGATGCGGTAGTTCTGCATGTCCGGTTCTGAGGAGGGATCTGCCCGGGTGACTGGGTAGGTCTACTCACCAGATGTGGTCATTTGTGAGAAGTAAAAAGAATCAACGCTGGCTCAGGTATGCCTGGGAGCCTCGCCTCAAGCGAGTCGTGGCACATGTTTTTGGTGATCGCAGTACGGCGACTTTACGCAAACTCCTTGAGTTATTATCCCCTTTTAATGTCAGGTTTTACTGTACGGATGATTATGCACCTTACAACCGACTTCCTGAAGAAAAACATATTGTTGGAAAACATTATACCCAACGTATAGAAAGAACCAATCTGACATTACGTACACGTTTAAAAAGACTGAATCGAAGGACGATAGGTTATTCCAAATCAGAGGAGATGCACGATAAGGTGATAGGGACTTTCATCGAACGGGAATACTATTCTTTATAGGGCAATCTAACCATTGGAGTCACGACCGGCTTCTGAATCGTCTACCTTGCTGTAACTGCGTTAAATTGTCATCTACCCAACAAAACACCCAAATGATAAAATCTTGCTGTGACATAGCCTTTTGTTCCTTTATTTCTCTATTTTTGACGACTTAAAGTTATAAAGGAGCGGCTATGTCATTTCAACTCCCCCTAAAAGTCGAGCATCGCGTTAATATATTATTTATATAAAAACTCCCTTTTATATAAGGGAGATTAAAAATTTCACCTAAAAAATTAATGATTACCTTACACAGAAAATTGGGTTTAATTAATAATCATATTATTTATATGTTTTAATATTTGTTCAAATATATTTATTCTTTTACGATTATTTCCTTCTATATCTAAGAAGGTTTTTTCTTTACGTTTTTCTACTAACTCATTATCAGATGCGAAATGGTAAGATAATGCATAATCAAAAACATACAATGAATGGTCATCACTATGAATAGAAGAGTTTTTATCTAAGTTTACTCTTTGTATAGTTTCTATTTTAGAAATTTTTCTTTCTATTATTTTATCCAACAACTCTTGATTTGTTATCTTTAAAAAAGTTATCAACGCCATTGCCATATGAAAAACCTCATTGTGATATTTACTTATTTCATCATGATTTTTTATTAGTATAAGTATAGAATATACATCTTTCTGCTTCCCTTAAAGAACATGCATTATTAGCAAGCAACCTGACCAACAAATAATAGATAACATTATTTCTTGATAAAATATTAGCCCTATCTATTTCATTCAAATATTTTCCAATAGTTGAATTAGAAATGGCATAGCTATAACTACTACTTAAATCAATATTAACCTTTGGCAATGAAAACCAATAATGAATAAACTTATTTAAGTATATTGGCGCATTAATATTACCATATCTAGCTTGAATTGTTTTGCTAAATTGTTCTTTATTTGTTACTAACAAAAAATAAAAACCTTTCACAGTAGGGTCTGTTGATGTTTTAAGGTCATAATTCATTCAACCCACATGGGCAACCAGACAATGATAAACGCCAGAGCCAACATACTGGCGTAATTCCGTTCAAGCTTATCGTATCTTGTTGCTATTGCATGAAAATGTTTAACCCTAGCGAACGCATTCTCCACCAAATGACGATAACGATATAAACATTTATCAATCTGTTTATCCGATTTTCGGCTATTTTTCCGGTAGGGAATAATCGGTGTTGCTCCTTGCTGTTCAATATGATTTCTGAAAGCCTGACTGTCGTACCCTTTGTCAGCTATCACAAAGTCCGAAGGGGGCGATTGTTCGACTAAACTTTCAGCATGAACAATGTCATGCACTTGTCCCCCGGACAATTCAAAATGAACAGGCAAGCCATAACTATCGACGGCCAAATGAATTTTGGTTGAACGTCCACCACAACTTTTGCCAATCGCCTCATCATCATCTGAAGCCGCTCCGGCACTGTGCTGATGAGCACGGACGATACTCCCATCAATAAACAACCATTCCCTATCAGCAAACCCAGATAACCACTTGAAAATGAGCTGTAAAACCCCTTTCTTTGACCACGCATTGAAACGTTGAAAGACACTATTCCATTTGCCGAATTCTGGCGGTAAATCGCGCCAGGGAACGCTCGTTCTCATTCGGTAAAGAATACCTTCAACGGTCAAACGGTGTTCAGGTTTGTGATAAATCCAACCCGCATGTTGCATTAACGCAGATAGCTTATTCCATTGGAGATCTGTTAACATAGTTCGCGGCATGATGATGAGGTCTGGTTGTTTTTTGGCGAAAGTAATTATACCAAATCATCATGCTGTTTAATAATCCCTCACAAAACATCAACACGCCCTAAATAAGTTTTTTATTTTTTCCAAAAGATCAAGTGAAAAATCTGGCCTTGATCTATCAAGCTCATCAATTATAAAAAGAGTTTTTTTACCGGTTTTTTGGTAAAAATCTATAAGCGTTGATCTAAAATTTTCTATCTCATCTTCTTCTTTTTTGTAGTTGATAATTTTATCCTCTATAAACTTTTATCTAAAGGATCTGCAATAGCATTTGTAATTGAATCACCAGCAGACTCAATTACAGTTTCATTAATTAAATTAGAAGTTAAAATTCTAACTAAGGCTTTGGGAGAGTTCTTAACTATACTTACTAAAATTTTTTTACTTGCATTTAAAAACTTAATTTTTATATCAGAATTGTTATATTGTTCCTTATCAATCATGTTATAAACGCAGGATAATAATGCTACAAGAGCATTTGATTGATAATCATTTTTATAAGAATCAAAATAAATTACATTAATTTCACGATCTTTATTTATTTCACCTTGCATCATTTTGACAAAAGAAGTTTTCCCATTACCCCATTTATCATCAAGAGCTAATACCAAACTATCATCAAATGAATTTAAAACAATATCTAAAATTTGTTTGTGCAATACTTTCCTTTTAAACAAATCATTATCTTCAGTAAATCCTTCAGAAAAATCTTGTTCTTTAGGTAAAACTCTCATCGTGGTTCTCTCCAATTATTTTTTTAATTTAATCTTATTCACATCATTGAACTTCTTATTTTTATTCATATATTAAAGTGCAACACCGTTATAAATGATCAGTTAGTTTTTTCTTCAAACACTGCCACTCCTTTTCAAGATACTTACGTAAAAAATGTTGTCTGATCTTTTCTTTTATTTTTCCTATATTACCTACCGATAGCTGTTTTCTCCGTAATTCCTGAATATCTGCCCAAAGCTGTTCACGTTCAAAAAAAGTCCATACAGGAGGTACAGAAGTAAAACCATTGGTATAGCACACCGGAGCTACCCACTTGAAAAAGACCATTTCAACATGCTCAAGTGGAAAATGTTTTGCTACAGAAGCTATATACTCATAATCAACTTCATTATCTACAAAGATATCAGATAACGCTTCACATAAATCTATATCAGTTAATTGATTGCCCAACGGGTAAATTCCTCTATTTCTTCATCTAAAGTATCAGCAACCACTGAACCAACAATTGCTCCTACCGCGCTCCCTACTAATACCAAAACAACGGCACAAACGGGAGCACCAGGCCCACATACCGGAGATACAGTAAAACCAGCAAGTGCTCCACCAGCAGCACCGCCACCAATTTGTATACCTTGTTTAATAGCTTCCTTAGGTTTGTTTTCAGCATTCAATACTTCATGTGTTGCTAATACTGCCGTAAAGATAATTCCTATTTTTCCTATAACCTTTAATCGTTTATTTGCTGTTGTGAATTTGGGGTTGTCTCTTGCTGAGGCTTCTATGATCTCATAGTAAATTGTACTTTTTTGATCTGGAGTAAGGCTACCAAATACTTTTCCAAATTTTTTCTGAGAATATTTATCAATAAGTTTTTCAAAAGATGGAGGTGTTTTTTTATGTCTCTCAGCAAAGGCCAACCCTTGTGCTGACGTGAATTTTCTATGCTCTGCCATAATTTGATTACGCATTTCGTAACAAAACTCAGCGGCTTCTTTCACTGAGATTTTTTTTGTACTCACCATCTGCTTAATTTCAGAAACCACTTTTTTAATATTTGAAGTATAGCTTTGTCTGACATTAGCATCGTTAATTACATCGGTAGAAAATTTAATTGAAGCACCTTCTAACGCTGCCATAGCTTTATCTAAAATAGGATCATCAATGGAATGTTCTTGTTTTCCTGCATAAGTTCCCTCTACCACTTCAAGAACTTCCGGACACCATTTTAGCCTTCCCCCTTACGGTGCGAGGGGGAAGAAAAAGTATCCTACGATTTTGATATCTTATTTAGCCTACTGCGTAGATCTGCGGGAGCAATATAATGAGTTGCTCGCCCTATTTTGGTGGGAAGAAATATCTTCATTGTTTCAAGTTCTTTCAGTAATTTCCTGGCTGTATTTTCGCTAACATCATATAAATTTTGAACCGATTTCACTTTAAACAATCTTCCAGGCTCTTTAACCCCTTTTTTGATTAAGTCTTTCTGAATGAAACTTAGCTTGCTTTTATATTTTGAATTTTCCAACACATTGACAATCTCATAGAATTCTTTTGTTTTTACTTTTAAATATTCTTGTAATTCATCAAATGCGTTTAAAATAATGTTTACATGAAAGTCGATAAAATAAGTTAAATCCCCATAATCTTTCTGAACATAAAGATATGACATACCATAATCTTTAGCGTGTTCTTTGATAACCTTACTTATTGAAATATATTCAAAAATATCATATCCATTCTTTAGCATATACCAATAAAATATCGCCCTTGCGGTTCTGCCATTCCCATCCCTAAATGCATGTTCATACCCCAACATAAAATGAAGAATAATCGCTTTGATGACGGGTGGTATAAATTTCCTGCCTTCCTCTCCATTATGATTTTCGTTAGCAAAAGCACATACTTCTTCTAATCTGCTTTCTAACTCTTCATGGTTTGGCGGGTAAAATAATGGATTGTCATCATTTCCAATATATACCAATCTAACTTGAAGATGCAGGTTTTAAAATCTGAAAATTATCAGTCAGTCGAGTCGTGAGCTCTTTCGCTTTTTCTGGCAAAGTGACATGAAAAAAGTGACGAAGAGTTTCACGGAAGGTCTTCGCATCCGGAAAATAGATATTGTTACGCACTTGCTCATTCATATACTTCCACAATCGCTCTATCGGATTGAGGTTTGGGCTGTAAGGTGGGAGGTAATGCAATTCAATATTCAGGACATACGCAATATCTTTCACCAACTCGGCTCGATGGTAACCCGCTCCATCCAAAATGAGGTGGATTTTTTGCGAAAGCGGGTAAGTTTCCCGGAGCGCACCGAAGAAATAGGCGATATTTTCGGCATTGATGCGCGGATATTCACGGATCACGGTGTCTTCAATCCGTTGTAAATTCAGGGCGCCCAGAATATTGAGACGGGTACGACTGCCGGTGGTTTCGATCCCTTTTACCTGATTTTTTCCTGCTTTCATCCAGCCATAGCTGAGCTTTGTGGACTGTGAAGGATGCACCGCATCAATAAATAGGATCGGTTCATTCTGCCCCGCTTCCTCTTTCAGCGCCTTGTAGTCATCAATAAATTGTTGCTGTTTGTGCGCATCGAATTTATGAGGAACACCCTTGGGTTTTTTATAGCTGAAACCTTGGCGGTGAAGCCATTTTGTCATTCCGCCCACGCTGAAAGAAACCTGCCAACGGGCTTGGACATAGGCCACAATTTGGGTTGTGGTATGCATCAAATTGGCGGTCAAATAATCAATCAGGTCGGCGGTTTGTTCGGCAGAGAGATGGCTTTCAGAGCCGCCATTTTCTGGGGTGAGCTTTTCCTGCGCGATAAAATCTTTCAGGTGACGGCTGACCGTACTTTCATGAATACGCAAGGCCTGTGCAATCATCTGAGCAGTCCAACCTTCTGAGGCCAAAAGCACCGCCTTAATGCGATCACAGACTCGACTGTCGCGAGTAGTATCATGCATCAATTCAAGGGCGTGTTTTTGTTCTGGTGTCAGATGAATTTTCATGGTTGCAAGCATGATCTGATTTGGATAAGAAATCAAGCATCTTCAATGGCGATTGGTATAGATATCATTACTGCATCTAAATTCCCCCGGTATATTTTCGTTTTCAGATACACCATGAGTCGCTATTCTGTGAAACTCAAGCATCAGATCCCTCGTCAAGGGTTCTTGTTTTCTGTTATCCGCCAGCCTTAATAACCTATAATTATTCAGAATCATCCTCTCATCAGGCGTGCTGGGCGCTAACTCCTCCTCCAGCATCTTTTTTGCGTCAGCCCGGGTAGTTGCTGCACCTTCCAGTTGAGCGCTTGTGATAGCTTCTTCCATCAGTAAAGAGGAAACTAAATAATTCTGTTGAACATGACCAGATGCTTGAGATCCAGCGATTGCAGCAACCTTACCTGCACCAAGTTGTACAATTTTATGCAACTTTGGTTCCAGCGAATCATGTATGCAAAAATGAAACTCATTCCCGTTTTTATCAAACAAGCCCGTACTTTTTTTTGCTTGATCCCTACGGAACTTTACCGCATACCAGATGTTTTCAGCCTCTTTGCTGGGAACTCGCCATTTAAGCTGACTCCAATGGAGGTATCTTCCTTGCTTATCAACAATACTGTATTCATTGAGGTACTCCCCGAATTTAACAAAATCCAGATTTTTAAAATCAAGCTTAGGTGATTGTTCTACATGGTGTTTAGCCATATTACCTCAGATTTGAAAATTTGATGTATAGATGATTATGGCGTAAACCTTTAAGGGGATCAATATGAATAAATTAGTTCTATGAACTCTGGTTCTGTGGCAAAAATAAGTAAGATCAACCACTCAGATAAAGGTTGAATTTCTCACCTTCTAACTTATTGATATTTTCGTTCATCCTCACTTTGAGAAAAAGCAGCAACCATAGTGATCCCCCGCAACAGTTGGTTAACTCCCTAATTCTTGTGAGACCGTCACTTTTGCCTTACGGTATGGCAGAATAACCATAATTTGACGTAGCCTACCTACTTCATAAGTAATACAGTCTTGTCATTCATACTAAAACATTATGTCATATTATTTTGGTTCTGCTATAGAGTAATCCCCGATATGGGAATTCCCATTACGGAACAATTAACACTCTATGTTCAATAACGGGTATTCGGAACAACATTTCAAATACACACCTCACTAAATTACCTATCACCTTTCAAATTATAAGCCTTGCTATAGTCGTAATCCGATTGAGATGAAGATTTGACCTCAGTAAGGTTTCTGGTGAGTTAACCGCAAGATGAAATAACCTTTAACGAATAATAAAGTGAGGTGTTTATGCCGGACGTTAATAAGCTGGATGATAAAAAATGTCCGTTTGATCCTGAGCAGTACAAATACAATAAGAAGGTTGATGTCGAAGTTGATAACGTTGCACCAATTGGTTCTTTACCATGGGCGTTGATTCAGGTGTATGTAGGAAAGTCTGTTCGCCGTAATGGTTGGGATGCGCAAGTTGAATATATAAAGCTCCTTCCGGGTTCATCTGATAACAATGTACTACCTCAAATTGGGATAATTGATAAAGAGGGAACAACATCTTGGCAGCCAACACAAGAGGATTTAATGTCTTGCGATTGGGTGTTATTGTCCAAAATAACACCAGTTGAATGTATGCTGTCTTTTGATCTTACATCAGGGAGAGGTACGCCTAAAAACTGGAACGAACCAATCGCTTGGGGATATGTAATAAACACTAATTGGAATCCTTTTGGTATTTTAAGCATAAAACAAAACAATATAGTTGATATTGTCAGAATATGGGCTTTTCTTTGGAACTCTGGAGAGTTTTATTTTGATGTAGAGGTTAAACCAAATGAAGAAAGTCGACAGAGGGTTGTAAAATTATTTCAAGATAATGACCTTTGGGTAACTGTTGACGGCATGGTCTATAATCTTGGCAAGCCATCCCTGGTAGGCAGTACTGGAGTTTATGGTGTTGGAGATTATGGTGTTGAATTCCATTCTCAACATTCTGAAGCGCAAAAACTAGGTGTCTTGTTACAGCAAATGCAACAAACAGGACAAACTAAAGCTTTCTCGCTCAATTGGAAATAAATCTACACACTGAATTCAAGGCTACTTAATGTGGCCTTTTCCTCGTAAACTTACCTTTAACTTGTTGATACCTCCTTATCTCCTGCATAGTACAGGTTTAGTGCTATATCATCGTTCCGTTTGAAACAGAGGCATGGAAATAAACTCAGAGGCAACCCTCTTTAAGAGGGTTGGTTAAAAATAGCTCAGTATGTTTGATATGCCTACCTGTTACCTTTATCGTTAATTCTGGCTTTCAGGAACCGCCAGATTTCAGGGAAGCAGGGGATTACTGCCAGAACAAAAAAGAACAGAGTCAATTTGAATTCGTGTGCAACAAATAAGCCAATGAGGGTGAATAACCCAAACATTACTGACGCCATCCATCTGACATTATTAAAAATATCTTTTATCTGTACTAGCTCAGACTTGACCTGACAGTTACCGGTTATTTATACAGGTGTCTGTCAGGTTAAATCTGGTTCAGATTTTTTTCTGCCCAGAGTCGTTTTCCATCTAGTAATGTTACCTGCCAGCATGGAACAAATTTCGGCAAAGATACTTTTGCCACTGCCTCCGGCTCCGGTGACTTCCAGAAAAAGTTGCCAGTCATAACGATTCGCCAGCACCATAAACAGAGCCGCTAATACTCTATATGCTTTGCTTTCACAGTTGGCAGTTGCTTGATTGAGCCAGCGCCAGAATTGTGGTGCGTGATCTTGCAGAGTTTCCCTCGAAACAGGGGTATTGAATTCAACGTCATTGGCAAGAAGCAGCCAATCATTTTTACGGTGAGGCCGGAACTGACAAGCTTTCAGGTCAAATACGCCATTACTAAACCCGATTAAGTGACGTTCTGGAGGCTGCATCATGGGAAGTTGTAGTTTCAAAGCGTCTACGGCTGAACTAATACCATGCGGTGAATACGGTAATTTCCCTTCCATAAAAGCAGCCACCATTTCCCGCCTTAAATCACGGTCACTGACCGGACGCCAGATAATACCGTCATAATGATGAACGGTTTCCGAAGCACCATCTAGTGCCAGATCACCGTTATAACGTGCCAGCAACACTTCCCCGCGCTGGCTGGCTCCCATCTGGCATAATGTCAGTTTTAAAGGTTCGACATCATTATTAAGCTGAATGGCTGCTTTTTTCTTGGTTGATGTCGGTTGATAAAGCCCCTGAGCAAAGGCTTGTTTTGCCGTGTCTATACCGTGTTGCTGGCGATAATCGTCCCAATCAGCTTTATACTCTGTAGGCGGTAGCGTTACCCATCCGTTAATCGTTTTGGCGGTCTTCTCTACTGCAACCTTGCCGATATTCTTTTTCAGCATGCCGTTTTTGTCTCGTTCTTCCGGTTCGTGCCAGTCGTTATCGACGGCAATGATGATTCTGGAGTTTGGATACTGCGCTCTAACCTGCTCGGCAACAATCAATAGGTTACTTTCATCAATCGCTGCCAGTACCACGCCTTTATGTAGTTGACTGACAGTTAAAGCTGTAGCGTAACCTTCGGTAATGATGATTGTGTCCGGCGTTCCGGTAATCTCAGTGATCGAGATAAAGCTGCCTTTTTTCTGTGTACCTGCAACAAGGTGTTTTTCGCCGTTCGGCTTGATGGTCTGTGCGCCCGTGATTGTGCCATCCAGTGTCTGAGTCACCAGCAACAAAGAACCATCTTTTAATAACCGCTGATTAGGGCATTGCAGTCCCTTTTTCACCAGATATTGAGATTCACCCGTAACGGCAGTGGCAACCAGTGCCGCGATACGTTCAGCAATTGGCTTAGCATTCCTAGTCAGCGTTTTGGCTGGTTTGGGTTCTGGCAAAGGCAATGCCAGCACATCTGCAACAATTTTTGCAGCCTCAAAAATCGAGATCCGGTTGGTCTTTGCCACTAAATCCAGCCCATCACCATAGTTCGGAACGTCACATTGGCGACAATGCCAATTGCCGTGATGGTGATCGTCGATAAAGTGGAAACGGTCAGTGCCACCACAGACAGAGCAAGCGCCATGTTTACCCTTTTCGGGAATATCAATACCACAGGCAGGTAGCAGATTTTCCCAGTGATACATGGCGGATTTTTTTACTGTTTGGATAAAATCGAGTGGTTTTTGTTCGTCTGTTTTATCTGAAGATGTAAATTTAGGATGAGTTTGGTTAGACTGTGTATCAGCCATCATCGTTACTCCAATTAACGGTTATTGGTCAGACGCCTCAGATGTGTTACAGCACTCTGGGGCGTTGCTTTTTATGTTACTTTTCTTAAAAAATCTCTATCTTTATGCCCTTTTGCCAAATTTTCCGATCAGCACATTTTCGCCTTGTTCCAGCATCTCCATATAGTCGGCGTACCATTGCAGCATTTCCCGGCGACCATCCAGATATTGCGCGTGGTTGTAAGTGCCTCGGATGCTGTTTTTATCGACGTGAGCTAGCTGTTTTTCAACCCATGCAGTGTTGAAGTCTTGATCGTGCAGAATGGTACTCATGGTGTGGCGGAAGCCGTGGCCTGTCGCCCGCCCTGAATATCCCATGCGGCGGATCATGGTATTGATTGCCATATCAGATATATGCTTTCTGTAATCTGTCCGGCTTGGGAAAACATATTGATAGCTGCCGCTGATAGGCTGAATCTGTTTCAATAAATCGATAACTTGCTCTGATAACGGCACTACATGAGTGCGGCGCATTTTCATTTTTTCGGCTGGAATTGTCCAAACAGCCTTATCTAAATTAATCTCTGACCATTCAGCTTTACGAAGTTCTCCCGGACGAACGCCCGTTAATATCAGCATTCGCAAAGCCGTTCTGACTATCTGACTTCCCATATATTTATCAATGGAACGGAGAAATTCAGGTAATTCATCTACTGAAAGGTGAGCGTAATGTTCGCGTTGATGAGGGATAAAAGCACTCGCTAAATCTGGAGCTGGGTTATATTCTGCCCTGCCAGTAATAATTGCATATGTCCAAACTTCACCACAGCGTTGGCGGACTTTCTTTAATTTATCGGTGACGCCTCTCTTTTCCATAATAGAAAGGAGGTCTAATAATTCGAGGGGTTTTATTTCAGCAATCGGACGATGACCAATATAAGGGAAAACGTCTTTTTCGAATGCGTCCATCATATCTTCACGATAACCAACAGACCACCTGTCTTTTCTTCCCTCGTACCATTCACGCGCAATGCTTTCAAAGGTATTACTGATTTCTCCCTGAGCTGCCAATTTCTTTTGTTTTTTATCTTGGTTGGGATCAATACCTTCGGCTATCAGTTTCTTGGCTTCATCACGTTTTCTTCTGGCCTCTGCCAACGTAATAAGTGGAAAAGTACCAATAGCGAGTAATTTTTCTTTTCCTGCAATTCTGTATTTCAGTCGCCAGTATTTAGAGCCGGTTATCTTTACCAACAGATACAAGCCACCGCCATCCGATAGCTTAAAATCTTTATCTTGGGGTTTTACTGTTTCAACTTGTCGGGCTGTCAGTTTCATATTTCCAGCATCCTTGCCCCCTCACAGTAATGGGGGTATTTTTTTAGGGAGTACAGAAAGTTACCCCTATATATACCCCCTGACTGGGGTACATTGCAATAGATGCCAGTAGACGTTAATAGCGCTTTATTTGGGAGTTTTCGTTGATTTTACTGGGAAAAGTAGACTTTAAGATATGCTGCTAGAAGTGTAGATGGCGGAGGAGGAGAGATTCGAACAATAACAATAATATATTGATTTAAAACAAAAATAAAAAATAACAAAATAAAACTACACACATCACTATACACAGAAAAATTTAGTGAATAAAAATGAACACTTGAGCAAAATATATCAGTTTTGTTCGACTCCTCCTTTTTCCGCTAACTCAGGAATCGAACACATGCATATTACTCAAAGATACAGACACTATAGGGCAGCAATCTGCCCTTTAACATAAATGGGCTTTTAAATCCCAATTAACAATGTTGATTAGGATTCTCGGCTCACAGACGACCTTTTTTGGAGTTTTCCAAATAAGTCTCGTAGTCATTATGTTCAGTAAGAGAAGGAACCTCCGAAACTGGTGGCTCCTTAAACTAAAGAGATCCCTGTGGTTAATTTCCCCAGAATAAAGTTAAACAAGTGCACTGCTGCGATTTCAAATGACGGCTGTGAGCGGTATTTAATCGCTCCGTTTGAAACGGAAGAAGCCCAAAAGACGGGAAATCCCACCCTTAGCTAACATGTTGATTTTACTCATTTCTCGCTCAGGGCAAGAATTCTGGTTCTCTGACAGAAATAAGAGATATCAAGGGGTTGGAAGAAATTATCCAAGTAGGGAAATAACACATCAATAATAACCATAAAATACAGTTTTAATTTGAAATATATTTTTTATCACATTTCGATAAATTAGCTTTCTTTTCACTTCACAGATTAGGAATATTCCGATCATATATTAGGGGAAGTGATTTAGTATGAAAACAACACACTTTAGAGTCAGTGACATAAACATAGAAATTTTTTTAAATAAATGGAATGGATATGAATTTTTCAGAGTCTAAAACCAAAGAGTTCAAAAAAACAGCGACAGCTTATGTATTTGATTATGAATACAATAATGAAAAAAGTCTATTGCAGGCATTGGGTGAGCATGAAGAATTCGTTGAAGGCTCTGATTTTAAGATAAGTCAATCACATAAAATGCGGATAAAAAAACTTGAAATGGAACCAGAGAGAATTTTTGTACATATCACATTT
This sequence comes from Xenorhabdus ishibashii, assembly GCF_002632755.1. NCBI lineage: Bacteria > Pseudomonadati > Pseudomonadota > Gammaproteobacteria > Enterobacterales > Morganellaceae > Xenorhabdus > Xenorhabdus ishibashii. Next base: position 306,107 of record NZ_NJAK01000001.1, read on the forward strand.
TATGAACCGCACGCGCTGGTTCCAATTACACCAGCAATAGTATCTGAAAGTAAAAATAGTTCAAATGATGATAAAGAAAAAGACTTACACTCTATTGAAAATTATGATAATAGTCATGTTTTTATGATAATAGACGGTAAGCATATCTATACAATAAATCAAATTATTTATACCCATCAAAGAACAAGACTTGATAGAATATTTAAGACATTGGGTGTAGGTGTAAAAATAAAAGACAAGGTTAATAAAAGCACAGTAGATAAAATACAACGTGAAAAAATAAAGCATCTAGTGATAGGTGTCTCGACAACAATGAAAGTTATAGATGATATAAAAATAAAAAATAAATTATCTATTTTCGAAAAGGAAAATAATAGCGACACTCCTTTTTACGGAATGTTATTCCTTGATCATAAAAGTAATTTTGGTCTTATTGAGTCTATCAGTGATGATATAGAATCTGTTGTCAATGAATTATCAGAAGATTTTTACATTGTAACTCGCAAGGATAACAAAATTAAAAGCTCAGAAATAAAAACAAAAAAAGACTATTACACGATACCTTACGGAACGAAAACAATAAAAGATAAATATGCAAAAGAAATTCTTATTCATTTCATAGGCACTGTAGTATAATAAAAGAATGGCATAAAATGCGGATCAGGAGGAGAACATGAATTCACAAAAAAAAGATTTTGGATACATAGCTACATTCATAGCTATACCTGTATTCGCTGTAATTATAACTTATTTTTTTCATGACAAAATAAGATATAATAAAGATCTACTTAACTTTGTAGCAAACATGTTTTCTATCTTAACAGGCTTTCTCCTATTGGTTATATCAACCTCAGGAGAAGTGGCTACTGCTACAACAAATACGTCAGAAGAAAACAGATATAATAATGAAAGAAAATTCAAAATCAGGTTTCAAAGATATTTGTTTTTATTTTTTATATATTTGGTTGTGTTATGTTTAATTTTTATTTATTACCTCACCTTACCTCAAGGTGATATAACCAAACTAATTAACACTAAACCTGAAAAAATAACTATTATTTTGGAACCATTAATATGTTTTTTCAGTATTGTAGCCTTTTCTTGTTCCTTTTTTATTCCATTTAAAATTAAAAAACTATTTGAAGAAAAAATAAAGCGACAACAAAATTAACACTAACCTCAAGCCCTCCCCGCGAGGGCTTTTTCCCATCACGCCCCCCTGCCTCACATTCCACACCGAATCTGCTGGCATAAGGGGCATAGTGCCCCTGTATTTATTTCGGCTGTTCCGGCCACTGGATATCAGGCGTGGTAGAACAATCCACCCGATTGAGCAGTACCCGATACTTACGCCAGGCAGTGAGGGCGGATTTCTCGGCATCGGTGGCCATATTGAGGTCAACCGCATCCTGTAACGGGGCGATAGCGTTTGAGGCCTGTGTCATCCGATATTGTTTTTGCCGTTCCGCACGTCGCTGTAATTCCTCTGGCGTTGGCGGCGGAATATCGCCCCACGCAGGTAAACCATCCGTGCCTGCAATACGCCGCTTACCCTCTGGTGGGTTACGATACTCACGATACATCGCCTCATTCACCGCAATCCCATCAGACGGCCATGTACCCGCGTTGATATAATCCTGTTGCAATTCAGTGGGGTAAAACAGATTTTCCCCCGGAGAGTAGTGATACATGATTAATATCCTATTGCAAAATAAAATAATTTAGCTCTGAAATCGTCTGGAACGTCAGACACATGATCAATGGTCACCCACGCCCCCCAACGTGTACTGCCCCCAAAATAGGCAGACATCACCCCTTTGATACGGTCATCCATATTGGGTGTCGCAATACCGCCAAAACAATCTGTCGAGAAGGGGATCGGAAATTCCACCCATTCCCGCGATTCCCCCAATTTTCGTTCTGTATATCCCCACTGGAGAATAATCCCGGTGTGGCCGGATTTCCACCATCCCCGCAGATCCCGTAATGCCGTATCCCGCAGTGAATTAAACTCCGCCTGCGTCACATATGACGCCAGATAGGCGACTAAATCGTCAAGGGTCGATAACGTGCCTGATTTTTTAGGGAATGAAATAACGTAATTGTTTTTCTCGGAACCCGCATTTCGCCGATAGAGGTGGAGGTTATCCGAGGCATTATTAAATTCCGCCTCCAGGGCAAAACGGTCACCCCCGTTATTTTGTAATATCGCGCGGGGGAATGCGCCCGTGACGACCATCTCCGCGATATTGCCCCGGGCAAACCCCTCGGACACCCATTTTGGTGTTGCCGCACCCACATCATCTGCATTCAATATAATATTCTGGGACAGTGGCTTGCCGTTGATTTCCCGGTAATTAGGCACCGCCTCTTCAGCCCATCTCATGGTATTTGATAAACCGAGGTTTTTCACAAACTCCGATTTGTTGGGGATATCGGCGCCGTTTCGGGATTTTTCGAGGCGTGTGTTCATAGCATCGGTTACTGATTTTTGGCTCATTACCTGTGATATACCACTGCCTACAGATTGAACCACATCCGATTTATCGAATTTTTTATTCAATTCATCCAGAATTTGATTTGTATTAACCAGTTTCCACGCTGAGTTAATTTTAACTGCCGATTCGGTATTGAAGTTAATTTTGTTATTATCAATCAGACTTTGATATTCTTTTGTTTCATCATCAGATTGTAATATGGCTCCCTTAGGGTATCCGCCAATAGAATTAGCGTACTCCAGTGAGAATTTATATTTCCCGCCTTTAGATAAATGAACGATATTATCGGATATCTGGTTAAATATACCATTAAAATCCCTGCCGCTGGGTGGCAATCCACCAGCCGTAACAGGCATCATTGTAATCTGTGGAAATCCAGCGTCCCATGTGGCTTTTTGGTTGGGTAAATCTGATTTGTAGTCAGAAGGTATTTCATCCTTTTGTCCGTTCTGAGCAAAAGGCTTTGGTATTAAATTTGGGTTTTTCATTATTCACCTATTATGCAAATGATGCCTGATCGAATGGTTGAAATCCGGTTCCATAAAATCCGAAAAATTCACCTAATGGTAATTCTACGATACTTATTTTTACACCTGATGGTCGTGGCAATATTTGACGGTTATAAATTAAATTCTTTTCCAATTCAGATAATCGATATTCAAATACATATCGTGCCGTCATATGTCCGGTTATTAAATAATATGAACGTCCTCGTAAAAAACAGCATTTCAGAAATTGATTAATATTAGTAGCTGTTGTATATAAAATATTAGAAAATGCCTTCATTAAAATGACATCCCTGAATGTCGAATCATCCATCATATAAGATGTATCGGTTCCTCCAGAGAAAAAAGGCGCTTGATCAAATGGGGAATATTTATTTGTCTCGTTAAATCCGAAATAGTCAATACTCGGGTCTGGTATGGATAAATCCCTGCCAATGCCGACAATTCTGCCCCAAATATCCAGTCCAAACCCCCTCGCTGTGAGAACATTGGCCGCCAGATGATAAAATTCATTTGCATTCGCTCTGGGGTCAATAACTTCATTAACTGAATTGAGAATGGTGCAAATTGTAGGGCTGTTGGCGTATTGGCTGAGAAATGTCTCTTTTATATCAATCATCACTCAATCCTTATGTCATCTATGGACAGAGTAGGAAATTCATCAATACCGAAATCCAGATAGTTAGCCGCCGTATTGTGTCGTCGTGCTATTTGAATCGATATTAGCCGTTCTTGCGTTGATTGAGCAGTTGCACAAATATAATCACTGGCAATTAGGCGTTTAGCTATCCGGCCTTTACCCCTGCCTGTTTCGAACTCACTCATTATCGCATTGCGAACAGCCAATTTATCTTGGTGCGTTAACCTCAGCTTATCCTCAAATGTAACAATAAACTCGATAGGAATATGGTGTGGCCGGATAAATTTAATGTCATAACTAGGCGGCAGGTAGGGGAAATTATCTGTGTCCTCATATTTGACCTTTGTATTCCCTACAAAAGAACACCCAGAGCCAGCTTTTGCCAGAATCTGTCGCGCTATCTCATTATCATCACCACCCACGACAGAGACAGCGATAGAGTTTCTGATTAATGGGTAGTTTGTTACCCCAACCGTGATAGTTTCATTATCTGGATTATCAACGACATAACAATCAATGACATTTTTGATATTGGATACTGCGCCATAGGTCGCGGTATTGGTATTTTTGGCATTGACCGCGACAGATTCCTGTCGTCTCAATTCAAATTCCTGCCGTGATTCCTCATCTCTGCCGACGATAGCTGCTGATTTATTGATAACAGAGTCAACTCCATTGACATTTTTGACGACGCGGTTAATTGCGCCTATTGCAGCCGAAATCCTACCAGCAACATCACAGTAAACATTGACCGTTACCAATCCATTATCATCAATCCTGTCCTCTGTCTGAGTGCTCCATGTTTTTCCTGAGTCATCAGTAACCTGAAATCCAACCGGAATAACAGTGTTTGCCAGACCGTTAATCGTAACCTCAGCAACTGATTTTGTAGCACGATGGCGCTGTAGAAAATAGATATAACCCAGTGCATCCTGCATCATGCCGTCAGCGTAACGAGGGTCAAAGCTGTTCAGGAGATTGATAAAGAAGTTGCGTTCGTCGGTGATAATCGCAGTTAGCGTCGTCACTAGTTGGCCTTGTGGGGTTTTCATGTCGGTATTGAGATTGTCACCAAAACACCCTTTAAGTACCTGCCACCAGCCGTCAATCACCTCCTGCGTAGGGGGTGCTAATATCCCCTGCGGGGTAATTTGTAGTTTTGGGATCATAGTTCGATGGCTCCCTTGGTTCCGTTAATGTCAGTAAACAGTATTCGTCCCCTCACTACCCTGTCATTGGCGGTGCTGAGTTCCGCCGTAGCTGATATCACTCCCTCGACAGACATCGCTGCATCCTCTAAATACTTGCGGTACATCGCCAGTGAATAGCGGTTCTTACCTAAGATTTTCTCCAGATACGGAATACCGTCACCTTGTGAGTAGTACAGGTCTTTCACAAACACTCGACAGGCATTGGCCACTGATTGCGCTCTGGCGTACTGGTCTGAGGCAATAGCAATATTCCCCGCCGCATCGAGAGTTAAATCCCATGTGGCAGGCATTAAAAATAATGTCCGCATGATTACGCCTTCTGGTTAGGCGGGCTGGTATTTGAACCCTGCCCGTTATCGTGGTGATTATGACTGTTGTAGACTGTCCGCATTCCCGCCATTGATAGGGAATTGGTGGTTGTGTTATCGGTGATATCGCTCTTGGCATGAATGGTGCTGGTTGTCTCTACTGGTGCATCTAAAATGATCTTTGTACCCTTGACATTCACTACCCCTGTGGAAACAACATTGATTCCGTTTTCGAGGAAATGAACATACTGACTAGGTACACCGTTGAGTAATCCACCGATATAGAGACTATCAGCCCAATCAAATCGCCGTTTACTCTCAGGTGGAACTGACCTCTTGGCTCGCTTCACCTTTGAAATATCACGGGTGCAGACGAGGCAAATTCCCAAATCACCTACTTTCGGGTCGAGAATCACCGCATTTGCACCGCCCTGATACCGGAAATACGGCACATTGTAGATAACTGAGTTGTTATAGATATTTCCCGCGCCATCCACTTGTTGTACCAGTGGCAGGATATCAACATACCCCACAGGAGCGACGCCACCGCCCTTAACTTTTACCACCCTGCATATTGTCACCGTTCCCATCTTGCCAATGAGCGACCAGATGATGGCCTCTTGGGTCATCGCTCCACCAATAGTTACCTGTGGATCATATAATGAAACTTGTTCATCACTTCTTGATTGCGGCATAACTATCACCTCTTGGGCTAGCTCCAACATCCATAAACCACTGTGCTGAATCCTGCTCGGTTTCTAAAATTATTCTGACGCCATAAATCAGCCAATCACCATTACAGATAGATATCTGGCTACCAGTAACTCTGACAATGCCACCAAATCTTACCAATGGGTCATAGAAACATTTAAAATCAATACCTCTCGTTGAAGGAACTGGATAACCAACTAATCCAGTCTCTGGAGAAATAACAGGGATTTTTAAATTTCTTGGTTGTCCTTTTCTAGTTACACCAATGGAATTGCTTTCAATATATAAATTAAGATTTGCAGCTTCTGCCAACCATTTAATTTTCTCCATATCCGTATTTCCTAGATATACATCAGATAATTTCTCACTAACGCCATTAGATTCAAATGAATATCCCATGCGTTTACAGATATTACCCATGATATTTACAACATCTTGCTCGCCTTCATAACTCTCTGCATCAACTCCAGTCATTTTTTCCAAAATGGCAGTTTGTGCTTCAATCACTAGCGCAATATTAGGTGCATCCCCCATATCGGGACAGGCAAAGGTAATACCACCTTTGAAGACCTGTGATAACTCTTTACCTTCCTCACCAGCTTCAATTGTCACGGTATTACGCAATGCTTTTAATGTGCGAAATCTGATATGCAATAGTTTCTCCATCGTCTCCATTGGCAATCCGTAAACCTTGATTCGAGCATGAGGAGCAATAGCACCATTGCCGTAATTGATTTCGGCGCTAATCCGTAATCCGGTTGCAGAAAGTTTATTTTGATTGCTGGAGGTGAATGATTCGTCTTTGCCTGAGAGAGTGAGGGTGATTTTTATTACTTTTCTGTTAAATTTCATCATTCCATACCAATTTATAACGGGAACCGAGTCCGGAATATTCGGGATCGGTATTACCCTCTATATCCAAAAATACTAGCCACCTGCATATATAGGTAAGATTCCGACAAATACGATTACATACCAGATATTCACCATTTTGTTTTACCGTGGCGAATATATTTCCTAACCGAGTCTCTAGGGTTAATTCAATTAAATCTGCACCAATAGAAAATGAGGTTGTTTGGTTAGGAATGGGGGATATAGCTATTTCAACAATCACAATTGGAATCCTCCAGATAACCATTTATTAAGTTCTTTTAGTTTCCCTCCGGTTAATTGATCCGCAAATTCATAGGATTCCTTCATTGCATCATTAAATGCTGATTCAGGATTACTTATTACATATTTCCACCACGACTTATCCCCCTTTTCCACTTGCTGCTTCTGAGATTCCACTTTTTGCGTCTGATCGCCCGTATCCTTTTTCTTGGCATCATCAGGATTTTTAACCTCTTCCTTGTCATATTTCACTTTGACTTCCCTGATTTCTTCGAGGTGAAGATTCACTTTGAGCAACGTCGCGCCATCCTTAGCCTCCCTTGCGATGTCATATCCCACGATAGCTGCGTTGATATAGACGAATTCAGGTGTGACGACATGAAATTTCAGGGTGCTTTTAGCTAAAATCTCAAGCTGGGACAAAAAAGCACCTCGCTCTAACGTTCCACCACTGCTTTTACTTAACTGCACCGTAACTTTATATGGCTCTCCAACTTTGTTGTACGTAGCAAATGAACCGTTCTCTATCGGAGCACTTACAACCCGATACTGGTTCTGGTATTGCAGGGATATCACGCTATCTGCCAGTAAAAGAGGGATACCATACTGATTAAATATCCCCCAGTAGTTGCCGAACAGTGTATTGATTAACGCCGCACCACCCAGACTAATTCCGGCATCGATTGCAGCGTTGGGGATACCCTTCCAGTTAGGGATATCTGGTTTTCCAAACATAGTTCACCCCGTTTTTTGGATGTAAAAAAACCGCAGTTAAGCGGTTCATTGGATATTTAAAGCCATCCTTGGCTTAAATTTAGTTCAACAAACTGACTTTTCGCTCAAGGCCGTTCTTAAGAATTAATATAGGACCACTCACGTTACTAAATGCTCCGTTAAACTCCTGCGCTATATCAGGTGCCAAAACAGATAAATGTGGGTTGAGCGTATCCCAAGTGTCCTTGAGGTGCATTAGGTTTCGATATAGAGCATTGGCATTTCTAAGTTCGAGTGACAGATCGATTTGTTGAGGTATAGGTAGCTCTTCCCGCCCCAAAAACTCACCCTCAATCACTTTAGTTGCCAAATACGCTATCGCAGACGGAAGTTGATCATGGCTGAGTTCGTCAATATGGTTTACCCCAAACTCACGATGCACCATCTGGAATAACGTTCTATCACTAATGCCATATTTACCCATCAGAGTATTGACTAGGCCGCGAAGAGGAGTGCGATCTTGGGTTGAAGTCTTCTTCGCCTTAACCTCACCCGTAGTCCAGTATTCATAAAGCACATCATCGCATTCTTCCTGATAGCGGATAACTTTCTCACGGATTGATGCTTTAACTTTATTGGGACTGATAGAACTTAACCATGCGGCTAATTTTCTAAATGCAAGGCAAACTGTTTCTTGAGCGCCACCCAGAGAAGGTATCACCATTTTGATCATACCTTTAGCAAACCTTTGATTTAGTTTGCGTAACTGAGGTTCCCACGCTAATCCCATGCCATCGACAATCGGTTTCATCGGTACATACGGCTCACCGTTATAATTAACGACATAGAGATCTGCGCCATAAAATGGAACGTTAATGGTTTTACTAACTTCTTTAGTTGCTATAATAGACATGTCTATTTTCCTTGAGATGGTATTAGACGTTTATAAGAAGCCCCTGACTACTGCAATAGTTGGGGCTTCGCCGTTTGAGAGCGACAATATTTATCGCGTAATTGTAACGTTATGTAAAGGTGATTGGCCGTGAATTGCGAAGCACTTCGAAGATTCAATCATTTACACACGCAATACGGGTAAATACATATTGTTAACCCTAGCAATCACTGTTAGATTGGCCGATTCTGTTAAATAGATCAGTATTTGATCACGTCCTTGTGTTCAATCCTTAAGCTACTTCAACACCATGAATTAAATGTCTCAGCGCCTTAATGCCATTCTCGTTATAACGGAATGCTTCGACTTGCTTACTTGAGTGAGCGGATTTATCCAAAAAGAACTTGCCGTGTTGTTCATTTTTGAGGTTATGCTCATTGGCAACCCGTCCGATTTTGTTTGCTGACACATCCAGCATTTTTCCAACTTCACCCGCTGTGTAGTATCTTTCCTCCAGCACAGGAAGAGGGACTGCTTCAAAACCGACGATAGGGTTAACAATATTGGCTGCTGCGCACTGCTTCGCTTCTCTACTCAAGTTTGGCATCAGGTCAAACAGGCTGGAGATCGCATCAACCGACATTTTCAACGTTCTGGCACGGCGATATTCAGGTAATCCAGATTGACTCTGTTTGATTGAATAACTTCCTGTTTCCATAATGGATGGAAGCACAGACTCAAACACCCAATCTTGGAAACGTTCGGCCGAAGGCAAATTACTACGCATCACCAATCTGAACATATCTGATTGACCAGCAAGGATGACTCCACGAGGATTTTCACCTAAGCCCAATTCTAACGATTCGTTATAATTAAGTTTAATCAGATGCTTACAGTGATCTTTTAATGCTTTGGATGGATTGGTATACCCTAAACTCTCTGCCAATCCCACAGCAAAGAATACTGGCTTACCTTTATATTTCAGGCCAGAAATGGTTACTAATTGGTCGTTGCTTGACTTGAACTCAAAATGTTTGATAATTGACTTCATATCTCTCTCCAGTGATATACCTATGAACACCAGTAACTGCAAAATACTGGTTTTCTGTTTTCAGAGCGCCTGCAAGTACTCTGGAAATTTGATTTGTCATTCGTTACAATGACTAAGTTGTTTGTCTCACACGATAAATAACACTCAGGAGCCTTAGTTGTTAGCGCAGCTAAGGCTTCGCTGTTTTTATTCTGTATTCTTTAAGCTGCTTTACCCACACTCAACATCTTAGCTAGTTTGGAAATGCCTTTTGCAGTCACAAGTACTTGCTCGCAAACTCGTTCGGTTCCATCATCTTTGGCAACAACGGTTATTTTATGTTCCAGTAAACCTTGCTGTAACTTATCCTGATAGCCAACCCAAGATTTTTTACCTAAACGGCGATAAATCCATTTGCTTGAAGACAGGGTATCGAAAAGAACTTTCGGCTTTACTTGTAGGTGTTTCGCGGCATCGGTAATACACATACTGCCAGTAGTTTTTTTGGCTATGCGTTCAAAGGCATCTACATCTGGCTTCATTTCAGCGACCTGATCTTCCAGTGCAATCACTTTCTCGGTATAAGTAAGGAGTATCCCACGCAGCGTATCGGGGTCACGCAACATCTGCATTGGGTCTGTAGTTACTGGTGCCAACTTACCAGAACGGTAATCAATGAAGGTTTGGTTTACCTGCAATTGGAACGATGGTCTTATCCATCCGGCATATGAAACAGCGAGAAGTTCGTGAGCGAAAGTGCCTTGATTATTACCACCATTGTTAACATTGATCACTTTTAGACCAGACTGCATATTTGCAGTCTGAATATTTTTCAATGAGTTAGACTCAAGTTCATTGATCAACTCTTGAGCTTGCTTGGTTCTTAGCCACTGATTCGGAGCTTTATTTGAACCAGTGCCACTAGCCCTATGCAAAGCATTCAGGTTAAAACGACCTTCTGAATCGGTAGTGATTTCCACGCCTGCAATGACAGGAAGGTTATTATTTGCTATATTCACTTTGTCACTCTCTTTGTTATGGGTTGACATGTTAGTTTCTTGAAGCGTTACTGACAAATTAGAGGCCTCGTTGGTGGTAGCCTTCGAGGTTTCGACTTTATTACCCAATTCTCTTTTTCTCATCATTGATACTCCATACCAGCCTTTGGATAATTGCTGAATTCAAAGACAAGCCTTCTTCTTTCGCCTTTGACATAACGTGTTCTTTCACTCTTTTCGGTAAACGTAAGCTGAACGTTTCTGTTGCTCTTTCTGTGTACAGGGCATCTTTCATTTTTATCTCCTTGGGATTAATTTGACACCATTGATATTAATTTAACACCATTGCGGAGGGTGTCAAGTTAATCCTACAATATTTTTATTATCATGCGAGGAAATAAGAAAATGGCTAAGTATCCAAGCCAAATGCAAGACAAGTTTAATCTACGCTTTCCTGACGGAATGCGTGATGCTATTGCTGAGAGAGCTAAAAAGAATGGGCGCTCAATGAACTCTGAGATTATTCAGATTTTGCAAGATGCACTTGATACTGGTGTTAGTCAGATCGACCTAAACATGTCGCCAGAGGATGCTCAGGCCACACTCGAGGATGGAATAGAAGAATTTAAAAGGTTGCTTACCCAAAAACAGGAAGAAATATTAAATACAGCAAGAGTCGTCGCAAAACTAGTTAGTCATAAAAAAGATAAATAACCTGACTGACTATTTATCTTTCAATTCCGTCCAGAAAATGGAGGCCAACCAAACATGCCTCCACATACAAGACCAAAAAACAACCAAGCGAGCGGCTCGAATAAAAAATGGAATTCCTTAACTATATTAAAAAAATCTTGCATGATTACGCACCTATTATCAGTTTATTGTGTTTCCTGTTAGGTCTTTACATTGGTAATAAGCAGGCCATCCGATACAGTGCCTTTTACTGTGTTAGAAGTTGTGGTTACATTAATGTCTCCGATGGTGATATCAGTTTTGTTATTCACGCTAGCCATAGGCATACTGTGTATTCTTTCAGTTTGAGCGAGGAACTCATGAGGCCATCCTTGGCTCACAGTTAAAATGGATAGTTTGGCTTTCTCAGGTTATGTAGCACCATCCAATTATCCATCTGAATAGCTTTAATTTGGATATGCTCACTGGCCTTTTCCAGTATTTGTCTTGCACTATTGGCACATTTGATAGCGATTTGTGGATGGGTAGCATACGCCCCAGCTAATCTATGTTCGGCTAATTGAAGTAACGGTTCTATATCCATCATGTAATTAGCCATATCGACAGAATGCTGCCACAGCCAACAGAGTGTTTGCAGGTCACTGTCTGATATTTGCTGTTGTGCTACTGGTGCGGGTAATTCTTCTTTTGATAACAATTCACCCTCTAATGGAACTCGTGCAGCTAAAGAAAGTGCTTCTGTGAACTGCTCACTTTCTATTTCTTTGTAAGTACATCCAAAGTGAGTTTTCAGGGCTGACCACATAGTTATCATTGCTTTGGCTTGGCTCTCTTTTGGTAACGCCTTGCCACGATTGAGAACCAATTGTTTGATAGCCTCTTGCTGGTCTGGTGTGATGCGTCCGGCTATCTGTTTAGGCTGTTTACGGGGTTTGGCTTCTATTTGTCCCGTTACAAGTGCATCGTAGGCGCGAATAACTTTCAGAGCGAAAGCAGCGCTGATCCACATGGCATAAGAATAAACAAGTTCTTTGCATACGTAAGTGCCGCCATAGCGACCTTTTTTTATGAATACAGGTTCAAAGGTAGAAAATCCTACCTTTGAAATTTCTTCAATTAAATCGTTAGTGTGTTGAGTATCAAGCCAATGGACAGGTTTATTTTTTTGTTCACCACCGGATGCAGTATGTAGATCGTTTAATGAATAACGACCATGTGAATCTTGGTGAATAGTAATATCAGAGATAATAATTTGATTAGTGTTATGTGGCTCACGAATTGCTATACTGGTCATGTCAGTTTTCTCCAAGGACTCTGGCAATTTCGAAGCCCTGACTATTACCAGTAGTTAGGGCTTCACCGTTTATTGATGCATATTTGTTTAAAGCATGGACAATTTCTGAATTCATTGAACGCCCATGAATTTTTGCTAACATCCTCAATGTGATTCGTAAGTCATTAGGCATACGAATATTTACTTGAGGCGGTCTATCGCTAATTGGCATGATAACTCCTCTATAATGGTAGCCAATGGCTACCATTGATAAGATAGTAGCCATTGGCTACCATGTCAACATGATTTATATTTATTTGAGGTTGCTATGAGTAGAGACCCACAAATTAACATTCGCTTACCTCAAGAATTGAAAGAAAAAGTTCATCAAATCGCTAGCGAAAATAGACGCTCTGTCAATGCAGAGATAGTTAAAATGATAGAGTCATCGATAGATGAGTATGAGTTTTTCAAGGATTCAGAGGGTGTAGGACATTACAGTTTTGAAGATTTTCCTGATGAGCACGAAATCTTAGATAGAGAGTGGAAAGCGAAAGTTGAAAACGCAATTGATCTTTTGAAAAAAGAATTGCTGTCAGTGAAAATTGATTAATATTGTCTTTTTTAACAACACGAACATCTTTGTCATCGAATTTGAATGTTGTGAATTCGCTACTCACTTTTGCTATACTAGTCATGTCTATATTCCTTGCTTTGGTAGTAGACAATTAGAAGCCCTGACTATCCCCACGATGGTTGGGGCTTCACCATTTTAGGCATTTATAAGTCCATCTTCACGCAATGTTCTTTTGAGTCGCTGAACCAATTCTGAGTTAAGAGATCTCCCTTCTTTTTTCGCTACATCTTTCAAGACCTGTTTTAACTCTGGTTCTATTCTTAGTCCAAGAGGTGGTATTTCTCTAATTTTCATATCATCATCCGTGTAGCTAAGGTGTAGTCATAAAGCTAATACAATGACCGTATTTCGTCAATGTTTTTTTAGCTACACTGTGATGCCAAATACTGTCAATGAGTAGCTAACATGAAAGGAATGAGAAGCATTACCCCTCTTGGGGTTAGAATACCTGATGATTTAAAAGAAAAAATTCAAGAAAGAGCTGCTAAAAATGGTCGTTCCATGAACTCTGAAATAAACATGATATTGCAATCCGCTATTGACGAAGAAACAAAACCTAAAAACATAGATGAACTAGCGCAGCTTGAATCAGACAAATTCAAAGAGTTATTTATGGAAACCGTTAAGCGGATGTATGAAAACCAGAAAAAATGAGGTAGTTGTGTCTAAAAGGCCATATAAAAACCCGCAGGTTAATCTGAGATTACCTGTTGAGTTAAAAGATGAAATCAATAACTTGGCTGATATTAATGGGCGTTCAGCAAATGCTGAAATGGTTGCAGCTATTGAGCATTGGGTTCATATGAAACACGAAATCTCAGATGATGAGCTACCATCTATAGCTAAAAGATTAGCCAAAGTAGAAGCTCAACTGGATAAACTTACTAAAAAATAAGCCCCAGTGGGGCTGTTTTTAGTCGTAGAATGAGTGTGTTATAGGAGATTTAAGGTCATCAATATACCTATAACATTGAAATTTTTGGCTCATCCTCACTCCAAAAGCATTGGTTCCTGAAAATTCGATGTACAAGTAATAAATAGGGCGTCCATCAAGCTTTCTCTCTTCCAAGATGACGTTATCTTCTTCATAGGTTTTGGGGTATTTCAAACTTAGTTTTGGAATATCTCTACATGCAATATACATCCGTGTCTTAAGTTTTTCCCTTTCAATTTCATCCTTGTTCGCTAAGTAATATTCACGAGCTTTTCTTTCTTCCTCAGCCTTACGCTTCTTCTCTTCCTTTTCATGTGCAATTTTTCGAGTTTGCCTGTCTTTCTCTATTTTTTCGTGTTCAGCAAGTTCTTGTTTTTCCTGAGTAGTCAATTGAGAAGCAGGTTTTGATTTCAACTGGGCAATATGCTCGCGTCCTTTTTCCGTCTCATAATAGAGATGGATTGCAAACCCGATTACCAAAAGAAGTAACAGCTGGAGCGTCTTTTTCATGCTAACGATCCTAGCCTTTTAATTTATAGTAGTTATATTTGCCACATCACAAACAACAGGCGTCACATGATGTGCAGTGTGAGAATGATAAAAACCACACATAACTCTTGCTCGCTGCCCTTTCATTTGTCTGAACTTTTCCATCATCCAGTCTTTGTCCATTGCTAGCTGTATTGTACTCACACCTATTTCTGTAAATGTCTCGGTGTCCTCATCATCACTTGACGGCGCAATCACGTTTACTGGAGAATCCAATTTTATGACTGGCATTTCTTTTAAACTATATGGCAAGCCATCATCATCACCGTCTACAGTTGAAAGAATACCGCTTACACCAACAGTCTTAAAATACGGGAGATCGGTAGCATTAGCGGTAGCGGACACCAAAAATAGAGCAACGGCAATTTTCTTTAACATCTTTCATCCTCTTAAGATTCGTTAAAGTAATTCTGGCATCTTGTATAAAGAAAATACAGTAAAAACAAAGCCGCGCTAGGCGGCTATTAATAACTATTCATTCTTTCGCACTTACCTAACACTGTATTTATAGGGCTAAATGCGTCATCTGTGCTTAAAATTGCCATCATACCCAGCTTTTCACTGCCTATAAGGAATGCATAGTTACTATCGTTCACATACTCTTTATATTTCACGGAATTATTACTGCTAGATTCAAGCTTAACCGTTGCGGCAAAGCTTCCCCAAGATGGGGATGGTTTTGCACTTATCGGTATGTTTGGATGAAGATCCGTAACTAGATATTTTCCCTCTTCATCTTGCTCGATTCTTAACATAGCCCGTGGGAAATGGCCGGACGGGAATTCTTTAAAATTGCTTAATATCCCACTTGGATAAATACCACAAAAATAGTTCCCATTACGAATATCAAGTTTGCCATTATCACTAACATAAACTCCGTTATCAGCAATGGCTCCCATTGAAGCAAATAAAATAGCTATACAAGTAATCTTCCCAAACATTCATCACCTCAGACTCCAGTAAACTTGATTTAATTATAATCCTTCTGAACAAATAAGATACAGAAAAGCAAAGTTGCTATTACGCCTCCCTTATCCCATAGATGGGATTATTTGAGACAAACTTTCTCTAGCTGCTTGTCCTGCATCCGTTACCGTTCCAGTCACCGTATTAGCTGTAGTGGTTACATTAATGTCTCCGATGGTGATATCAGTTTTGTTGCTCACAGTAGTAGGCATGGAATTTATTTTTTGAGTCTGAGACAAAAATTCAGCGCCTGCGTTTGGCATGTTGCTGACCATTGGTTTTGATATATATTCAGAGAATGAATTAATATTATTAGCTAAATTGACGGTAGGATCACTCTTCCTCTTGATTGCAGCCATAACCAGATTCTTATCGTACGGAAGTGGTTTCCCTATCTCCTCCTGACTCATGGCATTCATAAGGGCGTACATCATGTTATGGTTATTTAAATCCAATCGATCATGCCTACCGACGCCTAGCCGCTGCGCAACCCTATCAATATAATCCTCTGTGCGGTTTTTATCTTTTCCACCTGGGGGCGCCCATTTTCGTACAATTAAATCGACGGATTGGCGTTTAACGTTATCTGTCAGCCCATTGAAATATCGCCTCAATTGCCATGCTGTGCGCTCCACCCCTTCATAAGGAGTGTTAAATTTAGCAAAGCGCTTCTCAGGGTGATCCTCTACTGTTGCCCCTTTTTGCTTGGCAAACTCCATATTAAGAGGGTTGTTGTTACGTTCTCCTCTGGTATTACCTTTTTGAGTTTCAGGTAATGGCTTGGGCTTCGGTTTATTCTTTGCACCATCAGCAGCGATTTTTGCAGCCTTATTAAATGAATCAACGGTACTTCCCACCACACCAGACCAGTTAACTCTACCTTGCTCGTCTGTGTTGCTCTTTACTATATTTGTGCCCACCTGTATTGAATCGGTGATGAGTTTCACTTCGGGTAATGATTTTGCTGTATCAAACAGTACTTGGCCTTGCTCTGATACTGTTTCGGCGTTTGTTAGCTTTTTGACTGTTTTTACGGCCTTAGCTGCTTTAACACCTACTTTCGCCATATCTTTAGCTGCTGAATCCCAGTCGAATTCATCAATCTTGGACTTAAGTTCATTGAAAGCCCAAATAGCACCACCAATCAATGCACCAGGCCAACCAAAGAACCTCAATAAACCTAACCCTGCCAAGCCTAATGTAGTTAAAATACTCGCTAACCAAGGGCCACCTAAGAATAACGCAAGGCCACCTAGGGTGAGTTTGAATGAATCCAGTTCGCCTTTTTCATCAGTGAACCATTTGCCGATAGTAGTATCTTTGAACCACTCCTTGAACTCACCCAGTTTCTTAAGTATCCACGTGATTGATTCATCCCACTCTTTCCAGTTAAGTACAGAATCACCGCCTTTTTTCCATGTCTGGTAATCGTCATACAATACCCAGAGTGCAGCAGCAAGGGCAAGAATGATTCCTGTAGTACCAAGCAATGGAGCAAAAGCCAGTAGTAACATACGGCCTACACGGAATAATACTGGGATAAGCGTCAGTGTTAAAAAGACTGATAGCAGTCTAAATACATTAAGAGCCGTCTCTCGGTTTTTATTCAGGTATTCAAGGAACCCTGTCACCATAGTAGAGAGTTTCAACAATCTCGGTATCAGGTAATTAGCAACAATAGTTTTCAGTCCTTCCCATTGTTGGCCGAGCACTGAGTTTTGCTCTCTGAGTTGGCGGTTAAGTTCCAGTTCCTCTTTGGTGGATATGACTACGTTTTTCTGCGCGTCCAGTTTTTTCTGAACCGCATCTTTTCCTTCAAGTAACAGATTGATAGTGCCTTCATCCAATCCCATACTTTTAGCAATACTATACGCTTGTGGGCGTGGTAGCTTAGATAAGCTGTCTGCCATATCCAGTAGTATATCGTCCAGATTTCTGATTTTCCCGTAGGAATCTACCACCCCAACACCTAGCGCATTGAAAAATGGCAATATGGACGCATCGCCGACTGTAACCAAATCCCACAGTGATTTATTGAGACTGGACATGGTGGCCGCCATGCCGTCCGCGCTACCACCAGACATTTCCGCGACGTTCTGCCACTTTTTGATGGTGTCCGCGTTCATGCCTAAATTTTTGCTTAGAAAGTGAAGCTGATCGTTAGACTGTGAGACCTCGCTAACCAATTTTGCCAGCCCGCTAGAGACGAAAATCGTCGTGAACAGGCCTGCAAGTGCTTTAACAGCGCCGCCAACGGACTTACTCATTTTCTGAGTTTTATCGGAAGCGTCACTGAGTTTGTCGGAAAAACTCAACACAACATTAGATGTATTTTTAGTGGTTTTACCGACAATTTCAGTCGATTTAGTCAAAGATTGGTTAGACTGATTCAAATCTTTTGAACTGTCCGCAGCCTTATCGGTTCCATCTGACAATTTCACTACCGTAGTAGATGCGCCATCAGCCTTCTTATCCAGATCATCAAGTGCTTTGATTGCTTTGTTCGCATCACTAGCAAAACCGGACATGTCCAATTTTAACGCGACAAGCAGCGTGTCAACTAAGGTCGCCATTGGGACTCCTTTTTTAGAAACAAAAAAGGTCGCAATCGCGACCCTGTGCAGGTGAACTAAGGCTTTTAGTCAAGCCTTGAGTCCGTAAAGCTCATTATGATTAACTGCTTTATTGCAGAACATACTTCAATAAAAACCCCCTCTTCTGATGGAGAAGAAATGATGAATTCTTTCTGTCCGCCACCCACATCAACATGAAGATTTCCATTTATTATCCACATTGAAATACTAACAGCATGAAGATCACCTCCCGTCAAAGGTGAATCATCAACGGTAGTAGCTATCTTGAACTTTAACTCGTAGTTTTCACTTAGACTGAGTGACTCTAAAGGTTTTTTGTGGAACTTACCTTTTTCATCCACAGATCCAATTGAAACATAGCTATATTCATCACCTTCACTATCCCGCCAAACACTATTTGTTAGTGATAATGAAGCACAATACTCATGGACTAACTTATGTCCATATTTCTGTAACTCAGCTTTGCGAAGTCGATACTTACTCTCAAGATTGGCTCTTTGTTTCTTAATGTCTTCATAAGTAATTGACATGCCTTTCTCCATAAGTTCGTTATTACGAATGAGCATGATTACCACCTTTAGAAAATTTAACGTGACCTAAAACAAAAAGGCTATGCAATGCACGGCCTTAGATTTATGCCTGCTTTTAACCACATCAGGCGAGGTTGCACTCACTTTTCGCAATTAAGGGAAAGTGATAGCTTGGTTGATCCACAAACAAAATGAGGAAAAATGATGGCTGATGAATTAAAAAGTCCATTACTGAAACCGACTGATGCTGCTTATCAGGTTGTAATAGAATTGATAAGGTCTGGCGCCTTTGTTGGTGAACCTATTGATGGCTCAAAAAAAGCAGACGCTATAATTAAGGTTTTCGATAAATTAGAATTGCGTTTTAAGAAAATCAAGAGTGAAAAAAGTTAGCTTTCAATAAGTTTTGAAAAGCCTTTCACTATACTTTCAGCCAGATTTTCCAGTCTGGCTGTTTGTATTTCCTTCTCCTTGCCATCGACTAATCCCGCTTCACGAATAACAATTGTTTTATATACTTCAATCGCTGCTTTTCTTGCATCAAACTCTAGATCTTCAAATTTCATTATTTTTCTCCAATGAGTTAATTCATTCTGTTACACCTATCTAGTACCGCATTTACCGGGCTAAACGCATCGCTACTGCTTAATACGGCGATTACCCGCCAGCAACGCACATGGGAATAACAGTAAAGCGGCGGCAATCTGCTTTAACATCTGTCACCTCACTTATATTTAGCGTGATTCAAATATAGCATTTGCGCTTAAATAACATACAGGCGATGTTAATGCGGGTCGCTATTGAGTTTTTCCATCAACTGCTTGTTGTATTCACTGACTTGATGTATTTCAATCAGATTCAGCGCGGCTTCGAGTCCATATATCGTAGAGAGTTCGTGATAGGTCGCATACCCTGACGTCACGACCTGATACACGATGCTGGAGACGTTATTTGTCTCTGCCAAAATGCCATCTTTTAGCGGCAGGCCAGCCTTTAATTTTTCGAGTCTGAGCCAGCGCCTTGTGTTAAAAAATCAATGTGGATAGCTAGCGCCTCCTTTCGCAGAATAAACATTGTCTTAACATCTCTGATATCGGAATTGAACTCGATAGCTCGGGCATTCCCTCCGGATGGAACGATTTGTACGCAGTCGAGTAGTTCATTCAGTAGCGGAATACCTTCTTCCGCACGAATGCTTGATAATGCCTTAATAGCAACTTGCGCCATCCCCATCATTCCCATTTCAGGCCGGATATCACCAATATCAATACCACCGTTAGCGATAGTGAATAAGGCACGCATCGCCCAGTCATCAGCCTTAACAATCGGCATTTCAGTGATAACAAACATTTTCCCTACATCACGGCCTGATTCGATAGTGATTGTTTTGGATTTCAAGTTGGACATTATGCAATTTCCTCTGCGCCGTTAGTGATCATGTTGAATTTGTAGCTGGTTCCGTCCAATAATTTTTTGCCGCTCGCGCCCCCTGTCATGCTGATTAGTCCACCCGTGCCGCTATAGCGTTTTTTGATAGAAGGGAGCTCCACCACAATATCAATAAACCGTGCCTCTTTATTACTATTGAAATCTTTTCGAATATTCTCCATTACCTGAGTTGACGGGCTGTTCGCCTCCAGATACAGCGTCCACTGTGTTTCATGAGGGACGTAGCCGACAGACTGCTTCCCGTCCACCCCAATACGGGTTTCTCCGAGAGTGACCTCGCCGAATTCCCACGCATTATCCGCCTGAAATCCCTGAATCTGGACGTAATCGTCATACACCCCTTTACACCTCAGCATGAGTACGGCATTTGCTGAGGTGATCGTGTTTGGGTTGTGCCCCATTGTCATTATATTGCTCCTTACTGGACGTTAATTGATGGAAGCTCGACTCTCTGGACACTACCACCGTCGGCATACCAGAATTTCAATGGCATTGATTTACGTAATCCGCGAGTCTGTGCAGGTGTGTCATCAATGAGGACACACCAGCCCTCAGCCTGAATCTGAGCAGCAGCATCAAAACCCGCCTCGACGTTAATTTGTTTTTTCTGTTGTTCAGACAAAACAACGCCGCGCTGAATACCGCCAAACCGTAACATTTGGTCAATGGGGTCTTTGAGAGCTGCGCGATGAATAGCTTTTCCGGTTTCGTTATAGGGAATGGATTTAAAACTGGTGAGCATGGTCATTAACGCCAGTTGTAATTGGCTGTTCAGGAATACCTGATTGACGTAGCTATCCATCCATTTGAATTTGCCGGAAATTGAACCCTGATTCACGAATATGAACCGATCATTGGCTGTACCGTAAGCACCATAGAAATTAAATCTGAGACGCAATAGCTCATCAGCTAATGATTTCTCGGTCACTGTGGGTTTTAGACCTTCCTGACGACGGAACGCAAATGTTGCCCGACCGTTTAATTCATTAAAATTCAATGATGCCGCATAGGTACAAGCAAATGCGCCATGAGTATGGTCTCCGTACATCAGGCACGTTCCGCCAATATCGGATTCGTGAATGGCGCTAGAAATTGCCTCCAATGCCTCCAATGCCACCAAATCGCCATTGGAATACAACACGTGTACATAGCGGTCATTTTGTAACGTCACCCATCTGGAAATAGCTATTTTCTCATCAGAACTGAAATCACCAATCGCCATAATGGAAACAAAATTATTCACCTCTTTGGTAATGCGAGGCATCAATTCATCAATAGTATCCGCATCAATACCATTATTTTTCTGTGCGCCTGCTTCCTCTGTCAGCCCCATGTATTCGGCCAAATCACCAGAGCCGAAACTGATAGTACCACCAGTACCTTTTTTAGCGCCTTCAATGGCAAATGTACGGCTGGTAGGGTCATATTTGCATACACCGGCTTTGGCTAGTGATGCTGATACAGCCTCGGCCAATGCGGAATAGGATTTAATTTCTACTGGCGTAATGGTGACAACTTGGTGCTTACCGTCAATATCCAGCTCCAGTCCTTGAGGGATATGGTTAAAATCCCTGATTGGTACTTTGCTACCCACCAGCTTTGCAGCCTGATTGGTTGTCACCATTGACGCGATATACAGCGTTTCGGGTCGGGTTGTTGAGCCGACAAAGCCTGAAAAATAGACCTGTGCGGCTTCATATTCTTTGGATTTCGTTCCGAAGATTTCTGAGACCTGCTCGGAACTGCCGAATGCTTTTACACCCAACATGGCGCTAGGGGTGCTTTTAGTAATAAAAATAGCGTTCAATGCCAAGGGATTTCCGCCCGTGCCAACAACGCCGGGCAGGACGCTGACAATGTCACTTGCCGGAATAGAATTCATAGGTATTTACCTTATTAAATAGCGTTGAGATCAACAGAGAATGAGTCGGTACTATCGACTGAGTAGATCGTTTCGGGGTTATATTGCAGCTTGATTTCAAGCATTACGCGGTTTTCGTACTGGTTAGCCTCGTTCAACAGAACCATTTTGCGAGGCTGCTCACTGTAGAGTGGCTGGCATTTTTTGAATCGAGCTGTGGTATAATTCGACTGCCAGAGATTTGCCACTACCCGTGCTCGTGAATCAGCTTCATCACCGTAAAAATCTAACTGCATAGTCAATTCGACAGAGCGTTGTGCTGTGATGGTTGCCGATTCGTGATGGTAATAATTGGCAATGTAATCAATATCTCGCTCAAACAAAACGTGCATCACAACACCGTTTTCAGGAGCTGGAACATCATTTTGATATCCCTGAGTAACGTCGCACTGAAATAACTCAATGAGATATTTTCTAACTTCAATGAACAAATCAGCGTGAATAACTGTTATTGCCGCCATAGCAGCACCTTAACCCACGTCGGGTAGGACTCAATGACTTTGGTAACATTCCATTCTGATTCCTCATTTTCACCGTAGGCTGTGAATTTTATTCGGTCAGAGCCTTTCTGTTTTGTTCTCCGGATTGCTGATATTTGCCCTCTGGTATAGGCATAGATGAACTGCCCCTGCTGATTAATCACCCCCAAATGCTCTAAATCTTGCGTGCTGAGACTTTGGAGCTGCACCGTGATTTCATGTTCAGTATATTTGGGGATCTGTTTACCGGAGTCCGTTATCGTATATCCATCGTTTGTTAGTAGAACAGCGTTGGTATTCGGGTTAACAGCAGTGATTAGGCTGTTGGCAATACCTCTGACATTCATTTATTTCCCTCCTTTCACGATTTCATAATCAATCGCTCGCTGCATACTACCGGTGTCCACCAGCGTTTTATCTGGAGCAGCTATTCCTTTTTTGGCTTTTCTCGCGATGGTTGCTGGGGCATTCGGAGGGGGTAATGATTGCTCGATACTGTCTTGGATATCTAACGCCATTTCTTTACCCACCACATTGAACGCAGCCTCTATATTACTGCCATCCTGCATCCTTCCGCGAAGTTGACTAGCAAGAAGTTGCGCCCACTCGTTAGATTTGTTCGCAATAGTCGCGCGCATAAAAGGACGGGGCGGAATGTTTTTTGTACCGAATTCATTAGCGGCAGCATAGGGGGCGATCGATTCACCCGTTTTTTCATTGGTAGCACCTGCCAATACTCCAGCTTGTACCTGAATTGTTTGTGTATTGGCGATGCGTTCCAGTGCCGCTCTGAGCTTATCGCCACCTTTGATAGCCATGATTTATCCCCACGGATGATAATGTTTCACCGCTGAATAGCGTCCACCCACCACATACTTACGGGTTGCCTGCCAGTACATTTGTCCACATGGCGTTGTTTTAAACCACGAAGCATTGGCAACATCAGGAACCGCAAACGAGACACTGACTGCCCCCTCCGTTGCGCTGGATGCGGGTCCCGCCTGTTCGTTATTTCCCCATAACGTTACTGTCGCAATATGACAGGCCAGCAGATACAGTAGCGTCTTACGTTCCTGTGTGCCATTGGGTTCATAGGGAATAATCGAGTTATCGGAGTTATCCAGCAGTAGGCAGGCTACATCAAACGCCTGTTGCAGTTGTCCGTCCGTCAGGACGCCCGCAAATCGAGGATACAGTTTCAGGAATTCGCCACTATCAAATGTGACGACCGCCATCAGGCATTCTCCTTTGCAGGTTTAGTGGTGGTCTTACTGGTATCAACTGGCTCACGACCATGACGAAGCTTTTTTTTCTCGCGCGCCTTGTCATTGGCGCTTGCCTCTTTTTCATCCCAGATGCACAGATTGTTTTTGAAAATTGCCATCTCACCGTAAGTTTTCAAGATGTAATCCCATTTATCCGCATCGACTGTCGTTTCTCCATAGAGACCAACTGGAAGTATGCCTTTTTCCTGTCCAAATAGATGAAAGGCATTTCCCGCCAAAACCACACTGGTACTATCCGGCATTGGGAACTCAATACCATGCGGGTGATTAAGGCGGACACTAACAGTTTTTTCTTTTGACATTCTGACTTTCTCCGAAATAAAAAATGGCCTCCTGAGAGACCATTGAATTTTTGATTGTTATGTATGAGTTACATGCCCGTCATTTGAGCTATGGCTGCAGGGATACGAATCACCGCACCGTAAGTGGTTGCAGTGAATTTCTGCGAGAATGAAGATATTTCAGGCACAATGCGACCTGCTCGCATTTTCTCACCAAAACCTAACAACCCAGTTTCCATGCCTGCAACTTTAGGGGCGATCAACTGCATAGTTTCACCACTTACTCCGCCCAATTGTGGCAAACTGACGATTTCTAGGTTACTGAAATAGGTCGTCAGCATCTTCATCACTGAAACGTTAAAGTCTGTTGCATCCCCGAGTTGCACGCGCAGTGTTGGAGAAATAGTCAGAATTAACCTGTCACGTTCAGAAACTAACCCTTGAGTCTGATTAACCAAACGCGCAAACAGGTTCAGAACATCGTTATAGCGCTGCCGTGTGTTTTTATCAATCCACTTAATTGAACTCTTTTCCCCTGAAGGGGCAGCAACAATCGCAGGAGTTAAGTTTGGGTCATTTAATGCGCCGTAAATTTCACGGCCTGCCACCCCTAAAAGGTAGAATTTATTGCTGTCGATATCGATAATGGTCGCTGCTGCACGCTGTTTATCCGCAGCAAGATTGATTTTCGCCTCAGACGCCATATCCGCCTCTAAATCACCATACTGAATGATAGTTTGATAGCGATATTGCTCGCGAACATGCCATTCGTAATTCGTGCCAGATTTACCGGAGTGACCAAAATCTGAATAGGCGGCGGTATTACCCGTGACCTCATTCGCGCGCCATTTCATATATGGCGTTGTCCAGTCTCCGCGTTTTTCCTCACTGAACACCTCGCGTGCATTACGCGGAGCGGTGAGAATTTCGATAATTGTCGGATCTACATAGGCCAGCAATTCAGCCGGAATAGTAGAGTTTGGTGAGGTGATTAACGCCGCATCTTGAATCAATCGCGGCATATTGTCGCGGGTGATCCATTCACGGGCACCGTTAAAAACAAAGCCGTATTTTTTGGCCTGCTCAAAAGAGAGTTTACTCATTCTATTCTCCAGTACGCATGACAAATTCCACCCGTTATTACAGGGTGTTGTCATGCGTGAATAATTTCAGTCAGGTAATTAGGCAGTCTGCCAGTTAGAAATTAGGGCGAGGTTGCTGTCAGTGTCGTAGTATTTGACAATCCAGTCGGTTTTGACGTGACCTTCAATCGGGGTTTTTGCATCACCTGTTTGAATACTGCCATCAGTCGTAGATGCAAACACCGTCTGACCAGTGGACGCACTCTGATTGGTTGGCGCACACCAGAAATCACCACGAGCTGCAATTGTAACGTCTGTCTGGTCTGGGATAGTCATTGTTGCAGGCGATGTCAGGTTATAGTTGTAATACGCTAGTATGCGCTCAACAAAGCCCACCGGTGCGCTTTTGCCTGTTGTGGAGGCTTTGACCTGCCGGAATGGATCCGTGCCTGCAAACACGAAATGACCGATGGTGATCTCGCCTTCTGCTCGCGGATTGCCCTGCGTGTAAATCACGGGGTTTTGTGTGGCTCTGTCACCGGGAACCGCCGGAGCGTAGTACAGTCCAACCTGTTTTTGTAATGCCATGATAACCTCTTAGATTTTAATGTTTTTCAAACCCGCAAATGGACCTTCTAGACTACTTGGCGCGGCATCCATAACCGGATTCTGTGTGAATGCAGAGGGCTTTTGTGTTGCTAGTATATCTACCATGCCTTTATATGCGGTTTTGTCGTATTTCTTGGGGTCATAGCCTTTATTTTTCAATGCATGCGCATAAATCGCTTCGGCACTATCAAAAGCCATGATGTCCAGCTCTCCCACCAGCGAACGGACTTTTTGCCCAGCTTCATTGAGTGCCTTAAAATGCACCTTAGTTTGTTCAATGGCCTGCTGGCGAATAGCGTTAGCATCCATTGTGATTTTCGGCTTATGATCCATGGCGGTTGTATTCTCCTTGTTTTCTCCCGAATTTTCCCCAACCGGATTATCGTTCACCGAATTGGGTTTTTCCTGACCGTTGTCCCCAACGGGCGCTGAGGTTGATTCGCCTTCTGCCAGTTCATGGGCAAACTGCATACCACCAATAAAGGTCTGTACAGCAGCTTCATCATCTGTTGCCAATCCTAACTCCGTCATTTTTTTTCTGACGGCATCGTTATCTATTACGAACTCAGTCGGCTTCTGGTTTTCAGTTGACTGAGCCGCATTAGGATCGTCCTGTGTAATCGCGGTGTTATTCTCAACACTACCGGGCACTTGGTTTTCCTGTGGCATTGTCTGTTCCTGTAATTGAGACGGTAAACCGTCATGTACGTACACATCGGGACCAGCCCGACCTTCTTTGACCAGTGCTACATGATTCCCTCGGATATTTCTCATCACGAAATCATATGTAGCCCCGTTAAACTCACCCGATGTGAAATCAGGTTCAAAAAAATAGCCGCAACTGAGTTCCTTTAACGAACCATTCTGAATGGCATCAATTGCCATCTGGTCTGTTACGGTTAATGCGTTATCCAGATAGGGCGATTCCCATACTGGCGTTGTGCCAATAGAGCCTAATCACCACAATCAGTTCCAGCATTTGGCGGACAATATCAGTCACTCCAGTTAGTGGAGTTTCCAATTTGATGATATCTTCCATTTCTTTATCAATCGCCAGAATGCCATCGTTTGAACGAACGGAAGCCAGATAAGCTAATCGGCCGTCCAGTGATTTAGTCGCGTTTGGGTTGGTCAGAATGTCTTCCATGTTGGTTTTTAATGCTGTCAGAGAAAACTTCTCCAACAACCGTGCGGCAGAAGTTCGACTGTCTTGAAAGTGGATCACATAGTCGTACAACAATTGTGCCTGTGGCATTCCCATAAAGTTGTATGAAGGCTTAAGTAGAATCGGTACTTCATTGCCGCAAATGCGTATTAATCGGGAACTATGAACCTCTTTACCCAATATCCACCATGTATCAGGATTAAAATAGCGAGGACTCAGTGGGTCAGTGCTCTCATATCTGCCGGGAAAAATATTGATAGGCTCCACCAGCACAAAGCGTTTAAAGTTTTTCAGCTCTGCTGATTTTTCTGAGATATCCAGCGGCACCAGTAATTGGTTATCTGTCGCCTCCGTATCAATGAATATCAGGCAGCCACCGAAATAACCGTTAAATTCACCTGCCTTATGGAAGATATCTTTCACCTTGAAGTCGATCAGTGCATCTTCAATTTTCTTTTTATCTTCGGGGCTATCTAACAACTTAATTTCTATCCACTCCCGCGTCATATCATCAACCACGGTTTCAATACAGGCTCTGATTAGTCCGTTCTGTGTGAGTGATGATAACGCCGCATAACCCATAAATGATGGCCCCAGCGCATAACCCTGTCCATGCTCCCATGCATGCTGGATAAGGGTATAGGCTCCTGCTGAGCTTAAAGAGGCATCCATAGCTAGTGTTGCTTCTTTCGGTGCCCCCAGTGTTTTTGCTGGACCATAGATACTCTTAACTTCTTCATACGTCGGGATATATTTCTCTGATTCCAGTTTGTCTGCTATTGCTTGAGACAAAGCGAATCCCCGCCGTGACCTTGCCACCTGACGTTTTTGTTTTCTTATCATATGATGTTTACCGACGAATGATGCGTGAATGGCGCACAGCCTGATTAACGATGCCTGGGTTCATACTGATACCCCGCTTTTTCTGATACAAATCGCGTAGTGCCTGTGTCATGGTATCCACCACGTCATCATGTGCGCCGACGGGGAACGTGGTGATTTCATCCACCGCCTCGGTGATCCACGGTGCGATATCTTTATGGGGCAAAAAGATGTTTCCGGCTTCCCATTCAGCCGTAACCGCGTGGGCGCGGGCAACCTTGCTTCCGTCCGGCTCGACGGGGATCAGGCCGGATACGGTGTTTTTGAGTGAATTAATCACCGCGGGGCCATTGGCTTTATCTTCCACCAGCTTACGGCGACCATCGGGGAATTGGTCAGCCATTTTCTTGACCGCTTTCAGGGTGGCTGTAAAACTCATACGTTCGCGCACTTGATGCAATAGATAGGAGTTAGCACCTTTCTTACCCCAGACCTGACCCACAACATAGTCAGTGCCTTCACTATCCTTAAAGGTCATATCCCAGCTATGGATAACCCGATCGAATTTCTCAGGTAAATCTTTAGGCAGGTAGTATTTCACCCAATCCTCTTTGAAGATTGTGCCGCCGGACGGTTTAGGTGATTGCTGGTACATTGCTGACCAAAAGTAATCACCCAATATCGTTTTGGTCTCTAACAGCTTATCTATCGGGTGTAATTCCGGCACCAGCGCTTCGCCTTCCTCATTGATAGCAGGGAATGCCAGCACCTTCGCTTTTGAACTGATTTCAATCACCTTACCGGACAAGTCGTCTGTTGCCCAGCGCGTCGCCATGATGATTTCGCCGCTGTTTTTCGACAGGCGCGTCTTGAAGGTGGAGACGTACCAGTTCCAGATGGCATTTTTGGTTGTTGGGCTTAATGCCTCTTTAGCGTTTTTAATCGGGTCGTCTATGATGCCTAAATCAACTTTCTTGCCCGTTAATGGCCCACCAACACCCGCTGCAATATAAGATCCTTTGTTACCCACAATCTCGAATGTTTCGCTGTTTCTTTTCGCCATTGTCTCAATGGTCACAACCCGCTTTGGATTCAGTGATGACGCTGGAAATAGATTGCGATACTCCTCACTCACCATGATGCGCTGCACGTCACGGTTCATGTCAGAAGCTAAATCTTTGCCGTAGGACAAGCCAGCAACACGCTTATCCGGGTATTTACCAAAGAAGTACGCTGGCAGGTAACGCGAAACAATATCCGATTTACCATGCTGTGGCGGCGCACCCAGTATCAGGATTGGGCGTTTGCCTGCCATCATATCAATCAAAAATTCATCCAGTGCCGCGCAAACCTGACGCGAGAAATCACTGGTGATATAGTCAGGGTTTATATACTGAATGAACTCATGCAGACTGCGCCGGGCAATCTCTCTTTCGATAGCCTCATCCAGCATTGCATTATCGATATCCATGTCGGTGCCCAAAGTGAGAAAAATACGCGGTTCGCGCCAAAATCACGGTGAAATGATTTTCACGTTTTTGATAACAAATCAGTAACAAATAAAGATACTGAATTTGACGGGAAGATTTGAAGTTTTAACCGTTTGGGTAGCGAATTTAACTGAACTCAAAATCGCATGTTCGTGTTAGAGCCATTATGTTAAATAGGGCTACTTTTCACGATTTTTTCTCAATTCCTGTAGCTGCTCAAAACTCAGGTGACTGAGGTCGATATTGTTCGGGGACATTGAGCCGTCAGTAGAACTCAAATCGACTTTTTTCGCTGATTCCCAACCAAGCAGTTCCGCCAGCTGTTTAATGGCGGTTTTCGGATCATGTAGCTTTAACTTGATGCCGTCTTTTCCGGTGGTCAGTTCTGAAATGGCACTGAGTGCTGCTGGGTTCTGCAAGGCTGAATCTTTAAATTGCCAAGTAGCCTGAAATACGGGCTTACCTTCGTCGTCTTCCCCTACCTGACTGTTACGGAAGTCGGCGATATCATGAATAGATACACGCCCCATTGCTGATAAGCGTTCTAAGGCTTCCTGACGACTCATAACCGCATCAGAAACCGCCTCTTGGTTCATGGCATCGAGAAACGCTTTAACGTTAGGATTTGTTAGGATTTCACTTGCACAAGATCTTGCTGTTTCTTCCGTTTTTGCCTTGTAGCCAGCCTGTTTGTAGGCATCTGTCTGATTCAGTCCTTTTAAGATACCTAACACGAATTTTTGCTGTTGTTTTGTTAGGGCATCAAAAAGAACTTGCTGCTCATTGGTGAGTGTAGGTTTCTTTTGTGCCATTGTCTTGATTCCTTACTTCGATAAGTAACAAGCTATCTTCATGACCTGCTCTAATTCTTCGTTATTGAGTCCGTAGTATCGTTTGAGTTTGACGATATCCAGCAACATCTTAGCCTTGGCTTCTTCTTTAGGAGCGATATCAGGCAAAGGTCTGATCGGGCGCAGTCCCGGTGGTATCTGGTGCTCAGGCATATTTACCTCTCTTTGGTTGAATTCAGAATAAACAACTGGCTCTATTTATATAAACCCCCTATCGGAGCGAGACCATTTCAGCCCAAAACTGACACAAACCTCTATCAAGCACCCGAATATGGATGCTTTGCAGAATTTTATATAATGGGTAATCACTCTAAATTTATACCTTTGTAACTCTCTGGCGGGATCAGCGTTCCATATTCATCTTGCACACCAATGTCAGTTAGCATGTCGCCATATTGATGAACGAGAGCATTCATGTACTTAATCCCTCTACTGTTCAATTCCGGCACTTTGCCACCGCAAATAATAGCTCCCTTAATCGGAGTGGCGTCAAATTCTTTCAATAGCTTTGAGTAGAATCGCGCTCGATAGCCATCATTCATTCTGTCTTTGGGGTATCCATCTAACAGGCCCCATAGAAAATGTTTGCAGACTTCAATGTCGCCAGTTTCATACCGATAAATAGGGCGACGCCATGTCGCCACTAAATGAAGTAAGTACGCCTCGGCCACTCGGCTACAAAAGAAATCGCATGGTGATATATTATCTTTCATTAGTGATTACCTCTTTACCGCCACCAATCAACCCAAGAGCCACCTGACCGAGGTCATTAATCAGCTTTTCAGCCTTATTGAGGGTAATCAGGTCATCTTGTCGCTTTCTCAGTCTGCGGCCAGCATCAGAGGAATCCTCGTCAGACGCCTTTTTTGCCAAAACAAGCATGTCTTGTAGTTGTTGGATGGTAAATCCGAAGCCAGATTTCACCTCAAGATCAGTCATGTGATCGAACACCTGAGCTTGTATAGCTAAATCATATCAATATGACATAATATCTAAACCTAAGATGACAAGGCATAAAATGAGATGGGCTACAGCTTAGATTTTCGAAAGAGAGTATTGGCATACAAAGACAAGCATTCGTTGACTTTTGAACAAACGAGTGCCCATTTTGAAGTCTCCATGCGCACCTTGTTCCGGTGGTGCAATCAGATAGAACCTTGCATGACCCGCAATAAACCTGCCACGAAAATCCCTGATGCAGTGCTCATGGCGGATGTCCAACACTTTCCCGATGACTATCAATGGGAAAGAGCAAAACGTTTAGGTGTCTCACAATCGGCTATTCATTATGCCTTGAAACGGCTTCGGATCACCCATAAAAAAAACGTTAAAACACCCTCGCGCTGATCTTCAGGCTCGTCAGGTATTTATCGAGCGCATCAGCGACTATGAGCGGGCTGGCAGGCCGATTGTGTATTTGGATGAAAGTGGTTTTGCTCAGTCGATGCCACGTCAACATGGCTATTCGGAAAAAGGGTTACGCTGTTTTGGTTCGCATGACTGGCACGCAAAAGGCCGTATCAACGTCATTGATGCCATTCTCGAAAATACCTTCGTCACCTTAAGCTTGTTTACCGAGAATATTAATGCCGATGTTTTTTATGCGTGGATGACACAAGATTTGCTGCCAAAGCTTCCACACGGCACCGTGATAGTGATGGACAATGCGCCTTTCCATAAACGGAATGACACGGCACAAGCGATAGCAGACAGCAGATGTCAACTGGAATGGCTTCCCGCTTATAGTCCGGATTTGAACCCAATAGAACACAAATGGGGCGGAGCAAAAGCGATCAGGAGGCAAAAAAGATGTTCGGTTGATGAGTTGTTTACGGAGCATATTGAATATGTCAGGTTATGATGATTCTGCTATAACTCATAGCTATAGCTCATTGCCATCAGACAAGACTCACGCTTGGGGAATTTATATCCTGGGTAAATCTCGCCGTTCTGTTGGTTCTTTATGGGGTGTGAGAAATTTTTCGCACACCCCTCCCCAAGCACTTTTGGCACCTTTTTAGTGAAATCTGAATGACGTAATTTTTTGTACTTTTTGCACGGGAACGCTAATCCCTCTGCCTCTGCTTTAGCCTTACGGTCAGCATTGATGTAATCCACCATTTCCAAGCTGGTCATGGTCGGTGC
Organism: Xenorhabdus ishibashii; assembly: GCF_002632755.1. NCBI lineage: Bacteria > Pseudomonadati > Pseudomonadota > Gammaproteobacteria > Enterobacterales > Morganellaceae > Xenorhabdus > Xenorhabdus ishibashii. Next base: position 338,484 of record NZ_NJAK01000001.1, read on the forward strand.
TTCTGTTACGGGAAGATTGGCTTTATTCGTTTTGACTAATTTCATCGGGTATTTTCCTTATAGAAAGCCGAACTTGTTCACACAGAAAAACCGCCCGCAGAAATACCCTATTAATAACGGTTTTCTCAGGCTCGACTTTCTGTAAGGCTCTGCGTTTTTATTGGTATGCGTGTGAATGCACGGTGAAATTCAGATATAAAAATGCCACCATCCCGTGTGCGTTGGGTACGCGATGGGAACGAGGTGGCAGCATGGGTTATTTCTTTAACCACTCAAGGGAATGGGCAAAGAAATATTCACTTTAGTTTCAGAGGGTAACTAATTGTTAAGCATTATTCGCTTGTTATTAGATAAATATAGAATTAAGTATTTCGCACATGTGTTTTTGAGGAGGTCGTTATGCCGATAAATCCACGAGATCCATTTAGAACCAAAGACCCGCTTGTAAGAAGCAGGCGAGTTTCCTGTGCTCAAACGGTCACTACGCATTCACAGCCCCATTCTCTCGGTGCTGATATTCTTGACGTATATTTAGAGTATCTCATTGAATGTAGGTTCTTAAGTACAGATAGAACCGGAAGATTAACTATTAAAGCCACATTCGCTGACTTAGCTTATGGGTCTATTAATATGTCGAATATAGACAGATATCTATACCTGCTTGGATTTACTTCAGAGCCAACATTCAGAGGAGTTAAGTATGTACAGACCCGTTATCCGAATGTTCATAGCTTACCCGATTATGAAAAAAACGTTTTACCTGCAATAAAACGGGCGTGGATCGCTAACCCGCCGTATTAATTTCATGTAATTACTCATGAAATCCATAGACTATGAGTTACCTGAAGTTAAAGCATCGCATCCTGCCACCTCAGTATCATTTGCTCTGGGGTGGCAGGTTATTATTTGCCATCTGATTGTTGCCGATACATCATAATCACTAAGCCGCCTTTCGTAGCTATCTTCATAGTGTGACCATCCTGTATCCGGTCAAGTTGGTATGCATCATACAGCTCGTTAACAGCTTTTTGCTTTCGCTCTTCCTTGCGGCGATTGTAATAGGCACTGACCAGTAGGCCGCCCAACCAGTTCATCGCCTTAAGCAAAATATACAGGTAACCAATTACCATGAGACCGCCTGTCATATAGCCAATAATCATCTCACCCATTATTTCCTCTGCATTCAGTATTTACATAATCCTGCAAATATCTCAGTTTTGCCCGGTCGTTGATGATGCCTTCTCGGATATCGAGAACAGTAGATCCAGTTTCTCCAGTGAGTTCGACGGTGGTTGAATCGACCACGCTGCCGGAGGTAACGGTTTCAGACACGGGGCAGGTGGCTTTGATGCGCAGCTTGCGACGGCCAGCGGCAACATCAGCCCGAAGAGTATCGATTTCAGTCTTGGCATGGGCGAGTTCCTGAGTGTGCTTGGTGTTTAACTCTGTGAGGTGCTGGATACGTTCTTGCTGCTCGTTTATCGCGATGACCTGTCCGTCATACACTAACTTTAAGTTATGGTATTCTTCGGCCTTGCCCCGATACTCACCGTAATAGAACCAGAATGCACCAGCGAGCAACCCCATGATACCGAAAGTGAAGTAGTGGCTGTTGAATTTCATAGCATCTCAAGCGCCCGTTCGAAGATGTCATCAGAATAAGGCTGCTTGCCGTTCTCCATCTGGATCATCGCTTTAGTCAATGCTGTCATGATGGATTTGTCGTTAACATCAATCACGGCATGACTGGATACACCGACTGTTTGGCTCACATACGTGATGTAGCTCTCAGTGTCATTCTCATTTGGTGGTGCCCAGCGGGAAATAAACTGGCGGATGGTATTATCGCCGTAGAGTTTCACGTAATTGTGCAGGATTTTGAGCATTGCCCGAATACCGTACTCTGGTGCGATAAACTGACAGAATGACTTATCAGTCTGCCTGCTGCACAGTCCCTGCCATTGGTCACCATGGCGGATATTGCCCGGATTGTTATTCCTAATACCTCTGGTCACTCTTTACCTCCCAAGCGTTTATTAATGGCACGAACAGCAAACTCACGCAGCTTCTCAACACCAATAAACCCAATGGCACCGCCAATAGCCGGTGCAAAATTGGCAGGAATGCCGAACATCTCCAATCCACTGGATACACTCCATGACAGCGCACCACACAGTAGTGCCTCGACCCAGCGGTTCTTTCGTTCCACGCCGTCATAAATCAGGCGCCCGTAACAAATTAATGCCGCCAAAACAGAGCCGGATATTTGCGGCCATGAGTTTTTCAGGCCGTTTAATATGTCAGCCCATAAATCAGGATTTTCTTTCATCTTCATATTCCACCCCATCTGAACAATGGGCGTCCGTGGGGTGAACGATGGTTACCCCTGTGAGTTGGTTAAAAGTAATGGGTTGATAGTTAAGGTAAGCTGTTAGATCAGCCAAAAATCAATCAACCCGCAGAGGGATGGCTGATTACCTCTAAAAAGGAAAAAATATGATTGTCATTGGCGGGCATAGAATGTCACCAGAACAAAATTTTCTTTATGACAAGTCCCAATTAAGCTATGAATTAACTGTTGCAATAATTGAGTTTCTTATCTCAGAATCCGCTAATCCAGAAGAGACAAAGAAGAAGTTAGAAAAGATGGTATTAAAACACGTCTCAAGTCACGCAAGGGGACATGCTGGCAAGGACTTAATCAACCTTCTGAAATAGCAAATCAAGGTGCAAGTGATTGCACCTTATTAATATGACTCACAAATTCTAACGACTTACTTTTAGCCCACTCTGTTGCTCTGAGTTCAAAATCTGAAAACGTCGATCTTTCATTATAGTCTTCGACATAAAATAATTTTACATGAGGCGTTTCATGAAAAAGGACTTCATCTTCTTTTTGCAGGCAAACATAAACATCAGCTTCTAGTGTTGCCACTCGTTTAGAAGAAAAAGACAATATGCTTTGCTGTTTTATGCCATCATTGTTTTTAAATTCCAATCTCGAATTCACTTTAGGAAAATTTACTATAATCTTCATCATTCACCTCGCTAGTGAGTTAATAGGGGTAAGATTGGAGTGTTAAGCTTGATCAAGCTTAAATACCTTAAACCCACCCATTTGAGATTCAGCTTTGTATTTTTCAATACTTATTCTCATTCTTTGCTTTCCCAATTCTGTTAAGTTAAGTGGCTTACCCGATTCATTTAAGTAATCCATAGACGCTTTTATTTGCTTTTTCATCTCAGTACTGGCTAATTTGTAAGTGTCCTCTAAATTTTCGGGCAACTGAACCAGTATGTAATTTAATTTAATATTTTTATTTTTACTCACTATCATTGCCGCTTCGCCCGTCGTTGCTGAACCCGCGAAGAAGTCTAAAACGATATCGCCATCATTAAGGGATTTTAAAGAGCCAATCAGTTCAGTCACGAGCTTTAATGGCTTTTTCCCATTTTTGAAAGGTACACCACCTTCGTTATTAAGCCCTGTAGTTTTAATGTGAGACCAAAGATCGCCAGGATGAACAAACAGGTTATCAGAGGCAAATATTAATTGCAGTCTGGGGTTTTGGCTGGTTTCTGGGTATGTTCCGCGTACAAGATACACTAACCCCTGAGCTGACTTAACAGAGAAAACGCCACTTACTTTCTTGTTCTTCTTCTTTTCTTCGCTTAGTTTGTAAACACTACTGGATTTGACGCACTGACATATTCGCCAGCTATTATCGAAAAGCCATTCATTCTTTTTGGAAACGGGTCCTTTATATACTTCGGACAAAGACCTTAAGGTTACCCCTGATAAAATTTCATCTAATTTTTTTAACTGCTCGTCACTAAGATACGCCGAATCTTTTATCGCGTCGTAAAAGTCCCTATTCTCCCTGCTAAAATTATCCAAATATATATTATACTCCGAGTCCCACCCAGACTTCTTTATGGGGGTGAATTCAATATTATTGATACCACTCGGTTTTATCGCAATGATATATTCTTTTAATTTTGGAATAGTACCTTGCTTTTTGACGCTGGCCATTTTGAGGCCGCTGGCTTCACTCATTTTAATGACAATAACTTTAATGGCGTCGTATCCAAATATTTCTTCGCAAACCTTCACTAAATTAAAGACTTCATTATCATCTATAGAGATATATATCATTCCTTCTGGGTGAAGTAAGTTTTTAGCAACGAGCAACCGCGGAAACATCATATTCAGCCAATTTGTATGACGCCGACCCGATGTATCACTGAACCGGTCTTTATAGATAAAATCCTTGCCCGTATTGTAAGGCGGGTCGATATAAATCATCTTTATTTTCTTGTGATAAGACTTTTGCAATATCTTAAGCACTTCAAGATTGTCACCTTCAATAAACAGGTTCCCTGTGGTATCCCAATTCACACTCTCTTCTTTACAAGGGCGCAAAGTGCCTGTTGGTGGCACTTGGGCTATTTGGCGTGCGCGAGCCTTACCCTGCCAAGTGAAGTTATAGCATTCTTCAATTGCCATCAACGAGTTCCCTGTAATGAATAGGTCGCCAGCCGCAATAAGAGATACTGAAGTTCTGGAAGTGATTGCGGTGGCATAAACAGAAAAGACCGCTTAATGCGGCCTTTTATTAATTCATTAAAAAATATATTTTAGGAAGGGCTATTTGTCCATATCCAGCGTTTTGTTTTCTTCTTTTTTTAATTTAGATTGAAATGCGTAATAAGTACTGGTATCGAATAAAGAAATAGACTCTATTTGTTCTCTTGGTAACGCATGACGATAGTGATAAACAGATAATGGTTGCGAGTCAAACGTGATATTATTTTCAAAATAATGTATCGCATAGTTATTTTCAATATAAAAAGTTAATGTATCTTTATCCCTGTATCCACTCAAGAAGGGAAAGATAACTAGCGTAGCTGTATCTAATGATTCAAACCGTGACTCATCAACCATGCCTACATAAACCTTCCTTGACTTCAAACTCACCAAAACTAACAAACCCATATCTATTGATTCAAGCAAGATCTTTTCCACGGAGTTATGTGAGGCAATTTCTCTATACAACTTTCTTCTTTTTTCCGGATTGCTAAATTCTTTAGCTGCATCTCTAGAAGAAGAGATACATATAGCAATAGTCATTCCTAGGGTTAAAAATAAAGGCATTTTTAATCCCAGAAAGCTAGAGTTGAAAATAGTAAAAGCAAATCGAAAAGGAGTGCACTCGCAACCTAAATATAACGGAATATTTAGGAAAAACATGAGCAAGAACAATATAATCCATACTACTATTGATAAAGCAATACCTTGGATAAGGAAAAGGCTTCCATTGAGAGCGACATCAAAGTAAGCATTCCAACCAATGGCTTCTTTTTGCTTAAAGCGGGAAGGCAAGTGGTTACTCGTGTAAAAGTAACCACACACCAAGACAACTAAAACAAGAGCAGCTCCTAGCATTGTTTAGTAGCCTTTTTTTTATACTTTTCACTTACAGCTTTTACATTTGCGCGAAAATATTCTTGAATTTCTTTGTTGTTGGGGTTTAGTGACAGATTTCCATATTCATCAACAATAATCTTCCCCTCATCCTTTGTACTGCTACAAGAAGGAGCTTTCGTGATTCGCGTCAGTATCTTATCAGGAGATGCTGTAAAATATCTTATCGCTCTTGCAAATTTAGTCATATCCTCCCCCTTATAACTGGTAAAAAAATCCAATTACGCATATTTATGCTCTGTATTGTAGCACGTCATAAAATTCCATCTGGGAACACGATAAGCGAAGTTAACAATATTTAGCGACACAATTAAAGAAGATAGCAACAATCGAATGACAATTACCCGATCATCAGAAGATAACTCCTAATTGATCACTTAAATACATCATTTCAGATATAAATTCTTTATAATTTCAATTTATAGAATAAAATCCCAATTAATGATGAAAACTTAATAATTACGCCCATGTTGATATTAAATCACTTTAAACCTATCGCTCCACAATACTCTCAGTTGCTAATAGATTTTATAAATTCTCATGACTTATTTTAACTGAATGCCTTTGTGTGAAGGTTATTACAATTGGTTGAAATAAATGCCATGTCAACCATTATTCAAATGCCTTGAATTTGAACCGTTCGGAATTCCTAACTATTTGAATTTGTTCCGATGCCGGAATTCCGATATCGGGATTTTGAACTACTGCATATTTTGCAGGAGTTGAATAAAACCATCGAACTCATCGCACCATTCGAACTCATCTTTCATGAGTATTCTCTCCCGATCAGTATGTTGACCGCATCACCCAAAATCACACTTAACCTATTGATTTAAAATTGATGTAGGTGTTGACCGACCATGATCGAGTTGAGCTGCAAACTCTGAGTTGACGACTGGTAGAAATGAAAAAACCCCGCGAGTGCGAGGTTTGGAATTTATTCCGACCTCTCAGCCGGAGTGGTTGGAGTCCCAGACCTAAGTCGAAGTAACCAACTGGGCGGAATCGATAACAAGCGCCGCCCCGATTTGCCTTGTTACCCGCTCTTTCGCTTCTTGCTCCGAGCATACCTAAAATATACACTCCCATAACTTTTTTTCAAGTTATTTCAGAAATATTTATTGTTTCTATTCCTTTTTGTGAGCGCTCTCGCACTATTTCATCCTGCAACACCATATAAACTTTGGCATGAAATAAACTAATACACCATTTCACCCGATCAATACATTGTTTGATGGTCAACCACGGAGCAATGTCACTCTGCATATAATTTGCGAGAGTTTGCACGGTGTTTCTGCGAAGATAATAATCAGTGGCGAGGACATATACAGGGTTGGACTTACTAAAAGCTTTTAAGATAGCCTGCTCTACAAAATCAGCTTCATCTACATCGTTGGCGCGTTGAAACATGTCGCTGAGTGATTGCTTGGGAAATAAAATCATGTGGGCTTTTTTCAGTAATTCTTCCCCTCTATATCCGGCAGTTCTTAGGCTATCGAATACATCCATAAACTTCTCTTGCTGCTCTCCTGACCACCCACTTACAAATCGCCATATTCCATCGCAGCCACCACCGCCATATCTTCCAGAATAGGCCGAGCCACCCATTTCATCAGCCCATAGTGATAAGATTGCTTTGACCCATCGCTCCTGTGCTGGCGTTAATCTGCGCACTTTGCCTAGGTATGATTTCCTTGGCGCATTGGCTACATGCCTGTAGCTGTTAATATCCCTCATCTCACCTCCGGCAATACTGTGTGATACCTATCATTGGCGGTGCTAAACATGATCCTGACACCCTGCATGATCTCACCAACAACAATGGCGCGGTCTTTGGACTGGATTATGTTGTAGTCTCGGTTGTATTTCTCTTTTTTATGTCTAGCGTCTTCGATAGCCTCATAAAAATCATCAAAGACTATGCTCATGCGGCCTCCTGTCTCAGTATTTTTAATTTCTCCTGAAACTCAGATTTAATTGACTGGCATTCCTCAATCGTCCATCGGTGGCGGTCATGATTGGATTCGATACTTTCAACCTCCTCCAGACCGATACGCCGGATTAACTCCACCCGATATGGAACCAGATTCCCCGATTTATGTTGGTTGCAGACAATGCACTGACGATGAATATTCCGTTCATCAAATCTCAGTTGCGGCGCTGCGGAGGTAGTCCGATAATGACCCGCATCCCATTGAGCAGACGTGTAGGCGCCACAGGAAACGCACGGTAAATCGCGGTCTCGTTCTCTGATATAGGCGTTTACGGCTCGTTGGGCTTGTTGAATCCAGTAACTGCGGGGTTTTACTGCTAGGCGTCTGGCTCTGAGTTTGTCGCGGGCTAACTTCTGTTTGATTTCATTATCTTTCTTTCGTCGTCGTTCCAGTTCCTCCTGTCTTTTCTGCTCTTGTTTCTTGGCTCTGGCTATTGCACATTGGATTGAGCAGGTATTTTGTAATTGCCGCTCTGGTTCATACCGCTCTCCGCATTCCTTACATTTCCGTTGTCGAAACTTTGCCACCCTATCCCCCTAACACCAGTCCCATCATTAGTGATAATGCGAACCAAAATCCGATGAATATGAGGTATTTCACCGTTCCTGCTCCTGTTTGAGTTTCATATACTCTGAGTTTTCGGGTACTGTCACGAAACAACCAATACCCACAGCCCACTGTTCAACCTGCTCCATGAATCGAAACATTTCGCCAGTGTCTAATTTGGAGGTCTGGCGCAGTGTTCTGACGTGCTCAACCTCCTGAGTTCTGGCATCAATCCGCTCCACCACCTCATAGCCCAAGAATGTGTGTTTCATCATCTCTTTAACTTCATCTGGTGAAAATTTCGCCCCGTTAGATTTCAGATAACGACTAATCTCACCGAACCACATATGCGCAGTCGCGTTCTGAGATAGGCTTCTGGTGTTTTTCCACGGTTTGATGATGATGCGGTGGGGTTGTTGCGTTTGGAGTGTTTCTTTCAGGATTTCCCATGCTTGGGATTTGTTCGATTCATGGAAACAAAAATCAGCTTCCATCTAACCTCCTATAATCCCTCGAAAATAGCATCCTCTTCTTTCCATTTCAGTAGATCACCCTCAGTACATCGCTGGTGACACGGTGGCTCAACTCTCGATTGTAAAAGGCCAAGTGATAAGAATAATTACGGAGAGAGGAACCAAAACAAACGTCGCTATTGATATTCGAATTAGTAAATTCTTTGCTCCTTTTTTGGCTTTTTTCATCTCAAAAGTCCTTATTAATTTATGACTTAATCTTAGATTCGTAGGGGAACATTTTGATGAATTTATAAAGTGGCGCACTGCTCCAAAATCCATCGCATCTACCTAATTGTTCGTAATAAACGCTATATCCTTTGGATGTTTTTTTTAGCCTCCTAACTACAACTGCTTTATCTGGAGTGCTATCAATTTTCGGGTAGAACGCCCTCTGTTCAATATCCATTAAGTCACTGGCAGTTATGCAGGAAGCAGCAACTGATGAGTATTTGCTTGTTTTGATTTTCATTAAAATGCCTTACCGCCAGATTTGGCGCGATTTTCTCGTTTATGGTCTGCCCGATGCCTGTTGTATGCTAATTTTTCAGCAATCGCGCCCTCAATGTCATAACCAAATGCCTCTGCGTAATCCAAAATACGGATGACAGCATCAGCCAGTTCCACCTCAGCCATAGGGCGATGAGGCAAATGATCATCCATCAGATTTTTGCGTTCCCCCTCCATTGCCTCGCTGATTTCGGAGTGGATTAAACAGAGCAATGTTCCGCGTTCACGGGGATTATCCCACCAACCAGCGTCAATATTTTGTTGGTGGATTTGTTGTTGTAGCTGTTTGATTTTCATTCTTCCCCCTGTAATTTGCTCTTGTGAACCCAATAAATATCATTCATCCTTACGTAACCAGCAGCAGCCATGCACTCTTCATGCAGCGATTTGATTTTGTCATAACATGTGCGGCCATTATTTTGTAAATCAGCCTCATACAGTCGGGATAGTTCATCCCAGATAGCAACTAACGGCTGCCATTGCGGGCATTTATCAGCTACCAGAGGTAGATATTCAGCTAGTCTGGGGATCTGATTGATGAGCCTATAACAACGTCCAAAATCAGCAACATCATGTGGCATATCCCATCTGTAAACGACGCCTTCATTCAACCCTAGCGCTATGCTGACTATGGTTTTTGATGATATTCCGGTGTCCTCTCCCAGCGCCCAAATTGCGATTTGTTTAATCTCGGTTTCAGTTAATTTCATCTCAAAAGTCCTTATGGTGGGGTTAAGCTGCTCGCTGACGTGATCGATAACTCTCCCACGTAAACGCCAAAGTGCATCCGCCACCGTCATTCATGCGATCCAGTACGCGCTCACCGATAAATTCAGATAACTCATCTTTAGGTAAGTTACTGAGCAGAATTGTTGGTTTCATGGATTCATAGCGGTTATTGATAATTTCAAAGAGGATTATTTTTTCCGCGTCGCTACCGAACTGAACACCGATTTCATCAATAATCAATAAATCTGGTGTTGAGTAACGGTCAATGACCTCTGATTCTGTTAGATCAGCACCTTTAGCCCACGTTGATTTAAAATCGCGAGCTATCTTGATTGCTGACGTGAATCTGACTGACGATTGATATTCCTGAATAACATGCTTTCCGATAGCAATAGCGAGGTGGTTTTTTCCGGTTCCTGGCATACCACACATCACCAACCCGCCTCCTTGCTTCAGTCTGTCCGGCCATTTTGTCGCATAGGCTTTGCAAACCTTCAAACACCGCTCTGCTTCACGATTGACGGGGTCGTAGTTATCCAAACTCGCCCTTTCAAATCGTTTGGGTACATCGAATTCAATCATGAGGTTTCTTAGTGTTTCAGCAGATACCCATTCGTTGTGTCTGGCTATCTTGGTTTCCATCTCAGCTATGCTCTCATTCAAGCAATGAGGACATTCAGTGATCGCTTTGATTTTAGGCATCTTTTCCATGTATCGTACGTGACACTCAAATTCACCATGTGTCTCGCATTGTTTTATGGATGTATTAGTAACAGCGCCTTCAAGCGGCGTGAATCCCTGCGTGGCTCTCTCCAGTCTTGATTTCAGGGACTCTAATTCAGTTTGATAATTCATCTAACCCTCCGCCCAGTTGGGTATGTCTGTTTGGCCGTAGTTGCGATCTGAGAAGTTTCCAGTAATCCGCTTGGCAGGTTTAATTTTGCTGCCTGCTTGTACGTTCTGGTAATTCAGTTTCTGGCTGGTCGTCACAAACCAATTCTTGGGCTTCTCAGCCTGAAACTCGATATCCAGCCGTTGGAGTTGAGTATCCAGATCGATGTGAGGGAAAATCTTTTTCCAATTGGCATAGTCTTTTGGGTTAAGTTTTATTACCTCTCCCCTGAACGAATATTTACTTTCCCCACGAGGAGCTTTAGCGACTTTCGCTATTGTTTTTATAGGTTCATTGACTGGTTCAAAAGAGTGACTGGTTCTGGGTGCAGAATTTTCACTAGGGGGTGGTGCAATACTTTCACTAGGTTGGTGCAATTCTTTCACTACCCCTAGTGCAGAATTTTCACTAGGGGGTGAAATTTTTGCACCATCTAAATCTAAGATGTAAATATTGGATGAATTGCCTTTTTCACCCTTTCGATAAACCTTTTTGACCAAACCTTGTTCACATAAGACGTCAATATGATTAATGACACTTCTTCGGCTCATTTCACACTGATCTGCGATATTCTGGTACGATGGGAAGCATTCGCCTTTATCATTGGCGTTATCGGCTAATTTAATAAGCACCATCTTCCTTGCTGTACTTCCTACTTTTATTTGCATGGCCTTAGCCATTAAAATCATGCTCATTTTCTTATTCCTTGATTGTCACTTTCACCAAGGCTCGTGATTATTCAGGTACGTAAAATTCCTAAAGTGAAATTACAGTTAGACTTTGTTTAGAAAATAAAAAGAGAGTTCAACTATCCTGAGATAGATGATGGTTGATAACGACATAGCATCATGATGGTCGGCCTTTACGGGGTATAACTCCCCGATTGCCTGAGTTTTACTCGGCGCGATTTCAGTTTGCTAGGGTCACACCAGCAGCCTGTCGTGAGGGCAGATTGTTAAAGAGCGATGACATTTACTTCATTGGGAACAAGTGCGGAAGATCAGGTCTAATTTGATGCGCCTTAACCTTCCCTCCTGTAGCACTTACGATCCGACTAACATGTTCAGGAGAAACCTTTGATTTGTTATGCAGCCACTTATAGACCGCTTGTTGCGTTATACCGCATGCTAAGCCTAGTTTTTTCTGTGACCCAACAACATCAATAGCGGTTTTGATTACATGGTTCATGAAAACCTCCGTTGTTATTTATAGATAATATAAAACTATAGTTGTTATTTGACAACAACTAAATTCGTTTGAAAAAACACAACCCAAGTTGTATTTTGCAGATATGAAAACGACACTGGCAGAAAGATTAAAAAAAGCACGCAAACAGGCTGGTCTATCGCAAAAAGCGTTAGGCGAGCGTGTTGGTGTAACTCAAGCCTCCATCCAAAAATTGGAAGGAGGAAATGCTTTAAGCTCAACAAAACTGATTGATATAGCTAAAACTCTTGGCGTTAGCCCTGAATGGCTTTCTGGTGCTAGAGAAGATTCTGACACCACTTTAGGAATCCGGGCGGGCACCTCCATAGAGGATGAATCTAAACGTGATTCCCAATACTACAAAGTTGAAGTATTTGATGTCCAAGCAAGTGCGGGAAGAGGCGTTATGGTTCGAGATGAATTTATTGAAACGATTCGTTCTATTGAATACGCAAATGGGGAAGCTAAGTCACTATTTGGTGGTAGACCAGCAGAGCATATAAAAATGATTGCTGTTAATGGTGATTCGATGGCTGGTACGTTTGAGTCTAAGGATCAGATATTTGTTGATGTTTCAGTGAAGCATTTCGATGGGGATGGGATATATATTTTTATTCTTGGTAATCAAATATATATAAAGAGGTTGCAACTACAATACAAAAAAATGGCGATTATCTCAGACAATAAAAAGTATGAAACTTGGTACTTAAATGAGCATGAAGCTAGCGAGCTTTTTATTCAAGGAAAAGTTTTAGTCAGTCAATCACGCGCATATAGGTTTCACGGTTAACACCATAGGCTGCACTTCGCGGCCTCCTAACCAACCTCACAAATTAAGCGATTTCTTATCAAAATGTTAGAGGATAGATAAATTACATATAGATGACATAATCAATGTTTGCTATATTGACAATATGCTTAATCTATGAAACAAATCACTAGATAACAAAGATTGATAACCCGTAACTATATGTTAATTATGGCAAATAACCATGTCTAAACCTAATCCAGAAATGCTCAAATGGGCTAGAGAACAAGCAGGGCTAAGTGTACAAGAGGCGGCTAAAAAGTTGTCTCTGGGCAGTTCTCGTATGTCTGGTGAGGATATTTTAGGGCTGTATGAATCAGGCGAAAAAGCTCCAACTAAAAATCAGCTTAATGAGATCGCTAAAACATATCGTCGCTCGTTTATCACTTTTTTTCTGGAAACTCCCCCTATAGTTGCAAATAAAGGTGAAGACTTTAGGACGCTACCTAATAGCCCTTCTCCTCTCGAAAATGGAAATATTGACGCTCTCATTAGAGAGGTATATGTAAAACAAAATATCGTCAAAGAGGCACTTATAGATAGTGATTCTGCATCTACATTGCCTTTTGTTGGTTCGTTGGCAAATCTTCCGCCTTTGCACCAAGCGAAATCAAAATTTTTGAAGTTTTCAAAGTTTGATATTAGCCAATACAGAAAACAAAAAAATAGCCATGAAGCCTTTAATTACCTTAGACAACAAATTGAAAATATGGGTATTTTTGTTCTTTTGATAGGCAACCTAGGCAGCCATCATAGTAATATCTCCGTAGAATATTTTAGGGGATTCGCACTATCAGATAACATCGCTCCGTTCATTATCATTAATGATAATGATTCAAAATATGCATGGTCTTTCACTCTGTTGCATGAGCTAGCTCATATATTTATTGGAGATACAGGGGTCAGTAATGCGTATGCTGAAAATAAAGTTGAGAAATACTGTAATGATATAGCTAGCCAGATCCTTCTTTGTGAAAGCGAACTTGAAGTGATAGATTCTTTGTCATGTCTATCTATAGAAGAAATGCTAATTAATATTAGCAAATTGAGTGCGGATTTTAATATTAGCTCATCAATGATCTCCTATCGTTTGTTCTCACAAAATATAATAAACAAAGAAGACTGGAGTTATATTTCAAATCACTTTAAAGAAAAATGGCTAGCCAACAAAAAAGGGGGGAAACAAGGTGGTAGTGGTGGTTCTTACTATACAACCAAAAAACACAAAGTTGGAAATGCTCTAATCGAGGTGGTACGAAGATCCATTATGGAAGGTGTCTTGACTGAAACAAAGGCGGGAAAAGTTTTGGGTGTTCAATCAGGCAATGTCATTGAATTGGTAGGATTATAATGTCAAACGAAGGAAATTTATATCTCATTGATGCTAATATAATTATTCATGCCCATTCTTTTTATTACCCATTAAAGAGAGTTCCTGAATTTTGGTCTTGGATATTGTTTCATGCGCAAAACAACTCAATAAAACTACCAGCAGAAATACTTGATGAAGTTCAAGGTGGTGATAAGGATGAGCATGCAAAATGGGTTCATGATAAAACCAACAAAAACATCCTTGAATTAAAAGAGAATGTAAATATACCCCTTCTTAATAAAGTGGTAAAAGAAGGATATGCTCCGGATCTTACCGATGTAGAATTGGACAAAATAGGGAAAGACCCATTCTTGATTTCGTATGCATTAGCTCAACCTGAAAACAGAATAGTTGTAACTAATGAACAACCAAGCCCCAAGAAACAGAGGCATAATAGAAAAATACCAGATGTATGCAAACATTTTGGGTTAAGATGTTGCAATGTTTTCACCATGATTAAAGAGCTTGATTTCTACACAGACTGGAAATCAAGAATATAATCAGGCCCTCTCGCGAGGGCTTTTTTCACATCCTCTCTTCCATCCATTTTATAGCAGTGCTGTATATCTGTTTCATGTACTGGTCGTCACTATCCAGTTGGTCAGACAATGATTTCAACATCAACCAGATACTACGCTCCGTGATAACCTGATCTTTTAATAGCACCACCGCACGCCCTATAGCACAGCAAACATCGCTATAAACCTGCTCTTTATTATTCATATCAATAACCCCGCATGTTTTTTATACAAAACAGCACCGACCAAACAGATTGAGTTTGTTTATTGACCAATTAGTGACCGCAATCACACCTCAGAAAAAACATTTAAAAAAACCCCTTTAAAAACAACCACGCCAACTTATAAACAACCAAATATCAAAATAAATACAACCTTAGTTGTTGACAATAAAACAACTATAGTTTTAAATAAACACATCAAAGGCACACAGCCAAAGATAAAAGTAACACGCTCTTTAACAATCCGAACTCAACGACAGGCAACTGACGAGCCCTAGCAAATTGAAATAGCGCCGGGTAGTTACTCAGATTATCGGGTAATCATTCAGGCAATCGGGCGAGACAACCAGCCCGTAAAGGCGTACTCGTTATGAAGCTCAGTCGTGTTATTAACCAAGGAGAATTTATGTAAACCAAAGCGGATAGACCGCGAAGTTGAACTTGAAGCTGCTGTTATGAGGTAGCCCCGAGTCTCTCAATGAAGAGAGCCAGAAGCAGGTCGAACTGCACACGCGCTGGTGAGGGTTAATGAGGAAGAAGACGTGTCGGTAAAGCAGCAAGACAGCCAGACTTGCACCGGTTATTAGCGGCAAAGATGCGACAGGAACTCAAGGGCATGAGCGCGACCACTGCGAGAGTGTGGTTCAAAGTGCAGTTGGCTTTGAGGTGTGGTGAACATCGCCATAGCGTCAAAGCCAATTAACGGAGAAGTTTCATGAAAGATAATCTTGAATCAATTTTCGATAATTTTTTCGGTGAGCTGGAGAGAAAACAGCGTGAAAATTTCTGGAACAACCGCCAACCCAAACAACGCATGACCAAGCAGGAACGCGACACTGTTAACGCATTAACCAGTTTCATTACGACAGTTAACGGCGTTCCATCGAAAAAGTCAGTTTCAACCAAAACCAAGTCCCGCCGTAGATTGGAGTCAGGCGGGTTGACGGTGAGGGGGTGAGATTTTCTTTCTCAGATATTTAATCAGCATTGATGGAATATAAACTATAGCCGCGCTTATAAGGTACATCGTAACGAAATAAGCAAAGGTTTCTGGCGAAACACTAGGATAGTGCTCGCGTAGCCATAATTCGAGTGGCTCAGGACGAAACGCTATTAACAGGATGTAACCCAAAAAAGCAAAGTTCGATTTGTTAGCTTGCTTACCCAACCAACCAACAACCTTTTTCCATTTATTTCTATCCATAGATTAAATTTTATTCTCATTATTGTAGGGAATTTATTCTAACCGATTTCTGCGCGTTGGGGAATTCGAGGAACCACTACCGCCTGATGTGGTTAAACATACAGGCGCAATAATAACTAATAGTGAGGGTGTGATGACTGATTATGAATTTAATCGGATGAAATCGGATATCTCAGAAAGAATGGCAGCACTGGAATTTTTGCGGGATAAAATAGGCTGCTTTCCAAGTTACATGGATAACATTTTCACAGGAAGATTATTCAAAGGCTGGCGTTTTATAAAGTCACCAGAACCGGAGAATGAAATACTTTTTGCAAACGGGTTGCAGCCAGCCATTACTAAAAGAGAATTCGATTTAATTGTCGGTGAAAATTAACTAACTCCAGCTAATTCCAAATAAACAGCATTAATTCTGAAAGGAAATAAATATGACTACACCAATTAAATTTGCGGCTGAATGTAAAGAAGATTTTGAATATTATCGCGCTCGTGCTTTATCTCATGCCCCGCGCTCTGAACTTCGCCGTAGTTTTACGCAATTATGTTGGAATCAACGTGCACGTTATCGCCAATGGGCTGCTCTCAGTTGACTAACTCCAGCCCATTTTCGAGTGGGCTGTGGTGAGTTACTCTGATATATTCATGGATTCGACAATTGGTTCATGAGGGAACATGTGTGGAAGATATATTAACAGTAATAAAAACCATTCACTTGTTTTACGTTGTATTAGCTGGAAATATATTAGGTTGGCCGTCCACTATTGTTGGGTTTATTTTAGTTATAGCAGCATGTACAGTAGTAAAAAAGATAGGTGGTAAAATATTGTGTCTAATATTAGCTGCATTTGTTTTATATCCACCAATAGTATGTATTTATGATGGAATTCCATTTTATAAATAAAAGCTAGCGCAACCAAATAACAGCCTCGCAAATGCGGGGCTTTTTATTACCTGAATATAGGAAGATGTAATGAACGATAAAAAACCCAATGAAATAACATTAAGAGATTATTTTGCGGCTAAGGCTATGCAGGCACTCGCAACCGATCTATATGCAACCAAAGCGGGTTGTGTTTTTGGCAGCGACGATATAGCGCGATGGGCATATGTAACTGCTGACGCAATGTTAAATGTTCGGGAAATAACGATGCCGAAACACCCGCGCGAGTTTAATTTTAATGTTGGCGATAAGTTAACGCATAAAACAGAGGATTGGGGAGAGGTCATCATAACCAATATTGACGGCGGTCAGATTACCATCAGAACGCATTTCGGTAGAGAAATAACCTATATGTCCCATTTTCTCAGTGAAAAATGGAACAAGATTAATCAAGAACCGCCAACAGGAGAATAACAATGATGTATATAAATATACCAAATGGTTATTGCATATCAGATGGTGAATTAAATGTTATAAAGAAAGAACTTGAAAGAGACTATTACCCACAACTTAAAGTTGGACATAAAGCTATTCTTCTTAATGGTGATAAAGGATTAGTAGAAGAAATATTTAATAATGGAACTTATGATTGCAGAATGGAGATAACAGAAAAATTACACATGTTACCTCCTCATGGTATGTATGTAACACAAACTGGATATAAGGGTTATTCTTTAGATTGGGATAATACTATCAAAATAAATAATTTAGGAGATAATAACAATGGCTAAACATATACACGCTGATTTAATATCTGAGTACGCTAGATTATCTCATATTACTGATAGGCCGTGGGAGTATTTCGAATTTAAATATTGGGGAGACTGGCTGCCCGAAAATGGTGAAATATTGTTCTTACCTGACCGTGAATACAGATTAAAACCCCGCACTATCAGAATCGGGGAATACGATGTACCGGAGCCCGTGAGTGGGCTACTGGAGTATGACCAAGAATACTATTATCCAATTATAACAGACGACGCTTTCAACCATTTGTATCGCAGGGCTACTTGGGATGATGATTCATATGATAACGCTCGTTTAAAACGCGACCTAATCCACCTCGACCGCGAATCCGCCGAGCTGCACGCTAAGGCGCTCATCAGTCTGACCCAAAAATAACCCAATCTCAGAAATCACTAATCGTTTTCACCGGCGAGGGATTTTTACGTGCGTAACAACATGTTTGATGAGTGCGCAGTCGTACCCAAAAAACCACAGGCAGTCAGGAACCGGCGCGTATGGAAGCGCCGCGTTGCATTACTCATCATCTCAATAGTCGTATTTATTCCGGTTTAGGAGGTAAATATGTTGCCATCAATAAATTATAGCTATATCCAACCAGAAGAGCGGGTATTTAACGGGAGAATCTATATCAATTATCACGATCTGGGTGATATGAAATTCGATATTCCATTCAAAGAGTTTGCAATGCGTTCTGACCTCGATATCAGCGAAACACTGGAATATGCCAGAGTGCATTGTGATACAGAACGTCTCGCGGAAGAAATGAAAAAAGCGGGATTTACCTATCGGGAACTTATGGCTCTCGCCCAGAATATGCACAAGGAGGCGGCATGAGGGGTTTCGGATGTGATCCCTGCTGGATGCAGGACGCACAAGAGGAGCGGAGCATGGAAGAGGCGGCCCATCAGGAGGCGCTAGAGGAACAACAGGAAAAAGACGCTCACAGGCTATATGAATCACTGCCAGAGGGAACTCAGTCAATTTTCTCACCACGGATGAATGAATTATTCGGTGAGCTATTCGACACTGGCAGTGACATTGACGAGATGGTTAATGGACTGCTGTACAACCTATGTTTGTTTAAAGTTCAGAAGGAGGCAGTATGAGTACAGCTTTGGTATCACTGGCTGGCACGCTAGCGGACAAGCTAGGGATGAGAGTTCAAGAGGACGAACTCATTGAAACACTGAAAGCAACGGCGTTTAGAGGTAACGCTACGGAACAACAATTTGTTGCTCTTCTTATTGTTGCTAATCAGTACAACCTCAACCCGTGGACAAAAGAGGTTTATGCATTTCCAGATAAAACAGGGATTGTTCCTGTTGTGGGCGTAGATGGATGGGCTCGTATCATCAACGAAAACAAACAGTTTGACGGCATGGAGTTCAGTCAGGACGCTGAGTCATGTACATGCAAAATTTATCGGAAAGATCGCACTCACCCAACAACAGTAACGGAATACATGAGTGAATGCAAAAGAACTACGCAACCATGGCAAAGCCACCCAAAAAGAATGTTGCGGCACAAAGCCATGATCCAGTGTGCCCGTCTAGCATTTGGATTTGCGGGTATCTATGACCAAGATGAGGCAGAACGCATCACAGCCGGAACTACGGCTGAGGTAGTCAACGGACAGGAAAGTCACGCTGACCGCCAATCCTTGATCTCTCGCTGTGAAGAAGCGGCAAAAATTGGCATGGAAGCTTTTGAAAGGCTCTGGATATCACTCTCATTGGAAGAGAAGAAAATCATCGGTAATACCGAAAAGGAACGCATTAAAGAAACCATAGCAATAGAAGCTGAATATAGCGAGGTGACAAATGGAGCAGAGAACGGATGAATGGCATCAGGCCAGATTAGGGAAAGTAACCGCCAGCGGATTGGCTAACATCATGGCTAAAACCAAGAATGGCTATTCCGCCTCTCGCCATAACTACATGGCAAAACTCATTTGTGAGCATTTTACAGGGAAGTATGAAGAGGGGTTTAAATCCGCTGCAATGGAACGCGGAAACGAGTTAGAAGCTGTAGCACGGGAAATGTATTGCCTCAATGAGTTCGATGCCAGTGTTATTGAAACAGGGTTTATTGATCACCCTGTCATTGAACTCTTTGGCGCTAGCCCGGATGGGTTGGTCAATGACGATGGATTACTTGAAATCAAATGCCCTAACACATGGACACACATTGAGACCATCAAAACCCAAAAGCCAAAGCGTGAATATCTGTTACAGATGCACGCCCAAATGATGTGTACTGGCCGTAAATGGTGTGACTTCATTAGCTACGATGATCGATTACCTCCTAATCTTTCCTACTTCAAAACACGGATATTGTTTAATGAGGAATTAGCCAAGGAAATTGAAACCGAGGTTTTATCGTTTATTGACGAACTCAAAGATGCAATAAGAAATATAGCTCTATTAGGGAGAGATCAATGACCACGGAACCGAGTAAATATTTTCAGGGTAAGCCGTGCCGCTACGGACACACGGAGCGGTTCGTAGCAAATGGAAAATGCGTCATCTGCAATAGAAAATGGGTTAAAGAGTATGCAGAAAGACAAAAAACAGGCAAAAAGCTGAAACCCAGATTATACCATTCCACCGATTTTCAACACCGAGTGTTTGTGCTCGGCAATCCAAATATTAACTAAATAACCCCAACCCCAACCCTATCACTACGCTGCTATGCGGCGGGAGGATTATTGTGTCAACCATATTGGATATGTGTTGCGGTAGCCGAATGTTTTGGTTCGACCGCAAAAATCCTAATGTCATTTTCTGCGATATCCGGCGAGAGAGTCACATTTTATGTGATGGCAGAGAGCTACATATCGAACCGGATATTGTCTGTGATTTTCGTGCATTGCCATTTACTAATAATACATTTCAGTTGGTTGTGTTTGATCCACCTCATCTGGAACGGGCAGGTGAAAACGGCTGGCAACGGAAAAAATACGGCGCATTGAACAGGGATACATGGAGAGATGATTTAGCTCAGGGATTTAATGAGGCGTTCAGAGTGTTAAAGCCAGCCGGAACATTGATTTTTAAATGGAATGAAACGCAAATCAAAACTAGCGAGATATTAGCATTAGTATCTCAGTCACCATTGTTTGGCCACCCGTCAGGAAAGAGGGCGAATACGCATTGGGTGGCATTCATGAAGGAAAATTCCTCATGCAATACACCCCATGGAACCCCAATCCTAGAGCAGTACAACGAGTTAACGACCCCTACCCCATTCCGACACACTGCCGATATTGTGGCAGGCACGTGATGATTGAACATCACCTGAATGTTTTTAAGCGCATCCACGATAACCGCTGGCCTTGGTTATATCACTGCTGGACATGTGGTGCGCGTGTCAGTATTCATCCGGAAACCGATATCCCAATGGGGTCACTGGCAGATAAGAAAACCCGACAGGCCAGAGCATCGGCACATCGGTATTTCGATGATGTCGTGAGGAGTCGTAATTTAGAGCGCACGGAAGCGTATCAATGGTTAGCAAGTCAATTGGACATCAGTTTCAACACCTGTCACTTCGGCTGGTTTGATACTGATATGTGCGAACGGGCAGCGAATATATGCAGGAGGTTTGGGTGAGAAAAATAGAATACGCAGTAACAGACGCTAATGATTTAGCAGATCCGACAGACAGATATGAATTAGAAAATCCAATATGGGATGATTCATATCCCGATTATTTGGCTGAGGAATGTGCCGATGATTATTATGCCAATCATGATGGATTTGATGATAGAGGGCCTATTGAGATGACCATATTTAATAATGGCGAATTATTCGGAACATTTAATATTGAATTGGAGTCTACATTTTCAGCAACGAGGAAAAATAATGACTAATTCAGATTTATGCAGAGAAGCGTTTGAGAAATTTCTTTTAACTGAGTTTCGTTATTCTGAAAATGCATTAGAAAAAGATAGTAATGGAAATTATTTTAACATGCCAGCCCAGAATTATTGGGAAGCATTTAAGGCTGGATGGGAAGCAAGTAATGATATTACCCACCCCAGAAAATAGCGAGAAATAACATGGATATTATCGACGCAGCGAATGAATTAAATGAGCTGAATATATCTCACGCCCTCCAGAACCGGCCATCAGCATTAACCAGTATCAACGGTATGTGTCGGTGGTGTGAGACAGAGGAAGCAACACATGGTGCATTTTGTAGCAGAGAGTGCGGGGAGGATTATGAGTGATTTCGGAGGAAGTAACACACCAAAAGAATTTAAAGACCTCTGGCAAACTCCACTTCCGTTATTTTTAGCTCTCGATTTAGAATTCAGATTTTATTTAGATGCCGCCGCCGATGCTCAAAACACCCTGCGCGCCCATTATCTCACGGAACGAGATAATGCACTGGAATGTGATTGGGTGAGCTACGGTTCTATATTCTGTAATCCACCCTATTCCAATATTACGCCGTGGGTAGAAAAAGCGGCGATTGAATGCCAGAAGCAATTACAACCAATCGTTATGTTAGTCCCTTCTGATACTTCTGTGGGTTGGTTTAAATTAGCAAGAGAAACAGCGGATGAGGTCAGATTAGTAACAGGTGGCAGGATTTCATTTATTCCAGCGAACTTAAAAATAAAAGTCAGCAGGAATACAAAAGGTTCCATGTTTTTAATATGGCGACCATTTATTACTCCGCGCAAGTTAATAACTACTGTAGATAAAGAACACCTATTCAATATAGGTAATAACGAAATAAGGAAAATAACGTGAATATACCAAAAATATCAATTGAAATATCTCGTAAATCAGCTAAAGAGTTTTGTGATTTTTATGGTGATGACAAGTTATCTGATGAAAGTTTGGTTTTGTCCATAACTGATACTGTACAGGATGCATTAAATGATATTGAGTTTCCAGCTTCGGAAATAAAAACCACACTTACCGATGACTAGCGAATTCGAGAACGCACGGAGGAAGGTGGCAAGGGATTGCCTGAAAGAATTAACCGCCCTGCCCAAATACGACGATACCGCAGTAACCGCAATTCTCGATAAATACACACCCAAATTTAAACCACTCAACCACATGAAATTCAGCGCTAAATCAGTGCTGGCGTATTATGTGCGGATGATTCAGAAGGAGATAAAATGAAACTCATATATTGTCATCAGGAAATGGGGGAAATCAATAACTCCTTCCACCTCAAACAAATCATCGCCTCAGTCTGGGACGATCCTGCTGATATCACCGATGTAGTCTGGCATTCTGGATACCGTAAGCCAGAACGGGGAGAAAAGGAAATCGCCGAACTCGTTATTGACATCATGAACGGGGTGCCCGATGAGGTGCCCTACTCCGCAAGACCGAAGAATTTGAGCGATATTCTCATAGCAGAACTGAGCGACATTATTTTCGGTGCAACGTGGGGTGATAAAGCAACACCTGCAAAGGTGGCGAGGGTTATTTTGGAAAATGGATATCAGAAAGGAGGGAATTCCAGTGTCAAATAAATTAATCAGACTAGATGAGGTTTTGAGTAGAACAGGTTATAGCAAATCATGGACTTATAAATTAATTGATAAAGGGGAGTTCCCTAAACCCGTTAAGATCGGTTCTCGCTCAATTGCTTTTATAGAAAGCGAGATTAATGAGTGGATTGAGCAGCGTATCAATGAATCCCGCTGCCCAATTAAAGATAATACTTAATCAGTCATTTTTAAAACGACTATTAGTAATATCTTTCCCGCACTCCAAGGAACTCATAAAATCAGCATACCATTGAAGCATTTCGCGGCGACCATCCAAATGAAGGGCATGATTATACGTGCCCCTAATGGTATTTTTATCCACATGAGCAAGCTGCAATTCCACCCATTCAGAAGGGAAACGTTGCTCATGCAATACAGTACTCATAGTGTGACGGAATCCATGTCCTGTAGCTCTACCACCGTATCCCATGCGCTTCATCATGGTATTCATAGCCATCTCACTAAGAGGTTTTTTATAATCTGTTCGACTGGGAAATACATATTGGTAATCACCGCTAATTGGAATTAGTTGTTGAAGTAGAGTCATTACCTGATCGGACAAAGGCACACTATGTGGCCTACGCATTTTCATTCTTTCGGCAGGAATTTGAATAAGCCTTTTTTCCAGATCAACTTCACTCCACTCTAACTTTCTTAATTCACCAGGGCGCAATCCTGTAATAATTAAAATTCTCAGCGCATGCCTAACAATCTGGCTACCCATGTGCTTATCAATGGATTTCAGGAATTCGGGTAACTCATCAACATCAAGGTGTGGGTAATGCTCTCTTTTATGTGGAATAAAAGCACTGGCAAGGTCGGGGGCTGGATTATATTCAGCACGGCCGGTGATAATTGCATATTTCCAAACTTCACCGCAACGCTGACGAACTTTTTTTAATTTCTCCGTTGCACCCCGCTTTTCCATTCTCGTAAGAACGTCCAGTAATTCCAAGGGTTTTATATCTGCTATTGGTCTATTACCAATATAAGGAAAGACATCATTTTCGAAAGCACTCATCATGTCAGCGCGATACCCTGCCGACCATCTATCTTTGCGTTTCTCGTACCATTCAAGAGTGATTTTTTCAAAAGTATTTTCAGACATGATGGTGCTTTCTCGCCTCTTCTGTTTTCTGTCTTCAGAAGGATTGATACCATCAGCAATCATAGAGCGACACTCTGCTGTTCTTTTCCTTGCTTCCGCTAAAGGCACTTCAGGGTAAGTGCCCAAAGATAGCATTTTCTGCTTACCCTCAAAACGATAACGGAATCGCCAACCTCTGGATCCATTCGGTTCTATTAACAACCAAAGACCGTTTCCATCGGAGAGAGTATAAGCCTTTGCTTCTGGCTTAGATCTTTTAATTGCCACGTCTGTTAGCTTCATCATTTCACCCATGTGTATAGGAAGATGTGTATAGGAAAAACTATACACAAAACTATACACAATTTCATGTCGCTTTCAGGAGATGTTAGGAGATATTAGGAGACTTAGGTTTATTGTTATTTATTGATTTTGTTTGAAAAAGTGGACTTTAGGAGACGTTGCGAGAAGTAGAAGTGGCGGAGGAGGAGAGATTCGAACTCTCGGATGGTTTCCCATCGGCGGTTTTCAAGACCGCTGCCTTCAGCCGCTCGGCCACCCCTCCGCGATGTCGAGCACTATAAACACCACAGTTCCCAATGTAAAGTATTTATCCGTTCAACTGCCGCTAATTTACTCACGACACTATCTATTGGTCTATTTATTCAGCATTTTGATGATCTTTCTTGGGAATAGTAGTGATTTTTGCTAAATTGCAGCCATCGTTATTGGATGGTAAAAGTTATGTTGGTATTTGAAGGTCGTGAGATCGAAACCGATGCACAAGGTTATCTAAAAAACTACCGTGATTGGCAAGAAGCTATGGCTCCTACCATTGCTGAGCAGGAAGCAATCACTCTGACCGAACAGCATTGGGAAGTTATCCGTTTTGTACGTGAGTTCTATGAAGAATTTAATACTTCACCCGCTATTCGTATGTTAGTCAAAGCGATCTCCCAAAAATATGGTGAGGAGAAAGGAAATAGCCGTTACCTCTATCGCCTGTTTCCCAAAGGGCCTGCAAAACAAGCAACAAAAATTGCAGGTCTTCCCAAACCAGTCAAATGTATTTGATTTATTCATCCGTCACTAATGACGGATGCTAAAATCACTCATCTCTTCTGCTTCACAAAATTGAGATTGAAAATGTTCTATTTTGGCCCCCGAAGGCCCCCCCTGCTCTAGCCAATGTATTAACATGTTGATTTGTGCATCGTTGCCACAAGCGACGATCTTCACACTCCCATCATTCATATTACGGACATATCCCGCCAGCTTATTTTTCTTTGCCCAACGGTAGGTGTGATAACGGAATCCAACTCCCTGCACCCTTCCATAAACATAAATAGTCATGTTGCATTTAGTCATCGTTATATTCCTCCCAGATAAGATGATGAGAACTTTGAAACGTTAAACCTACTTTTGTTATTGTATTTTATATACGCAACAGCTAACCTAAAATTATGAGATGGCGGTCACATGCCACCTTAGTTTCAAAAATCATGCAAAATTCCGGCTACCGTTACCGGGTGTGCGCTTGAAATTTACCTTACCGCCCTTATATAAAAGTCATTGCAAGGTTTCTTTGGAGGTGACTATGATGATCGCCAGCAAATTCGGTATCGGCCAGCAAGTACGACATAAATTGCTGGGTTATTTGGGTGTTATTGTAGATATTGATGCTGAATATTCTTTAGAACAGCCGCAGGAAAATGATATCGCATCTAATGCCACCTTACGTTCAGCGCCGTGGTATCACGTTGTAATGGAAGATGACGATGGTCAACCTATCCATACTTATTTGGCAGAAGCCCAATTGACTTACGAAACATCAGATGAACATCCAGAGCAATCTTCTCTGGATGAGTTAGCTGAATCTATCCGCAATCAATTACAAGCTCCACGATTACGAAATTAAATACGCTTGTTACCGTTATCCAAATCATAACAATAAGGTGGTGAATTATGAACCAATCGCCACCTGTTTCATTTTTCCATCCCCAATCGCGGGATCTCAATTTTTGGACACCGAACCATCACAATATCTAATCCTTGCTATATATTGAACGCTCATTTTGTTTCCCTATATCCCCGCAGCATTTTTCATTTGGTTTATCTGCTACAGTGTTTATGATAAATAATTTATTCATATAAAGGTATTTCTATGGAATCAACTGTTCGCACCTTACCTGAATCAAAAAAGATTGCTCTTGTTGCACACGATCATTGTAAAAACTCTCTGCTGGCTTGGGTTAATACCCATAAGGCTTTGTTGGTAAAGCATACCTTATGTGCCACAGGCACAACGGGACACTTAATTAAGCAAAAAACAGGATTGCCAGTGACGAGTATGTTGAGTGGACCAATGGGAGGTGACCAACAAATTGGTGCACTGATTTCTGTAGGCAAAATCGATGTCTTAATTTTCTTTTGGGATCCTTTAAACGCGGTTCCTCACGATCCTGATGTTAAAGCTCTGCTACGTGTAGCAACGGTTTGGAATATTCCTGTTGCAACAAACTGCTCAACTGCCGATTTTCTTATCAATTCAGTACTTTTTTCTCAGGATGTTGATATTTGCGTGCCAGATTATCAGCATTATCTCAACGAGAGGTTGAAATGACGTCAACAGTCATCAGGAAAAATTTAGGGCTTACGCTGAATCGGTACTCCCAACCGCACCAGTTGCTGAATGAAAACAGATGGGCTTTTCAGTTTCTGCATTAACCATACCTGCTTCTTTGCTCGCGTCAATGCAACATATAAAAGACGACGCTCTTCCGCATCAGGGAAATTTTCAGGTTGTGGCAATAAAACTTGTTCCATCACAGATTCCCTCTCTGGTGCCGGAAAACCATCTTTACCCTGCTGTAACCCCAATATAATGACATAATCGGCTTGCCGCCCTTTAGCCGCATGAATTGTCATAAATTCAATCTTCAAATCTGGCCAGCGCGTCAGCGATTTTTTCAATAATTCTGGTTTGAGATAATGATAGCGAGCCAATAATAAGATGGTTTCCTGCTTAGTAACATAACCACTCATTTTATTAAGCAATGCCTCTAGCTGCTCTTCCGGTAAAATCACAACTGATTTTTTATTGCCTTTTGTCAGGCTAGTGAGATGCTTTTTTAATTGGTAAGGATTTTGTTGCACAAATTGGTTGGCTATTTCCCCAATACGGTCATTAAATCGATAAGCTGTTTCTAATGCACATTCAACCCCTTTACCAAAATAGGTTGAAAATGCAGTCGTTAATGATAATTCAGTATTACTAAAGTGATAGATTGCCTGCCAATCATTTCCCACAGCGAATAGATGACTTTGTTTGTTTTGTATCTTCAATATCGTCAATAATTTGATCCCCAAAGGTGAAATATCTTGAAATTCGTCCACCAGAATATGTTTCCACGGGCTGATAAATCGACCTTTCTGTAAAATATTCACCGCCTGATGGATCAAACTATAAAAGTCGATTGCCCCTTCAGATTTTAATGCCAATTTCCAGGATTTCAGCAAAGGTGCCATAAGCTGCAGGCGTTTCTGAAATATATCAATATAAGCCGCAGGAGCCTGTTCAATCATCTCTTTTTGACTGCCACCATGCATACGCATTAATTCCAGCCAACGTTCTAAACGAACCGATAAACGCGTCGTCAATAACGTATCATGCCAATATTCACCTTCCGGTAATTGCCAATCTAATTCTGCATTCAGCCATTCTCGCCAGCCTTTAGCCTGTGCTTTTTTTTCTCTGCACTGTTTTTGCCATTCTTGGATGAGAAAATCTCGGCGCTTTTGGGCATCAATTTCCAGCTCACTAATTTTTGGTGACTTATTGCTACCTTGCTGAATAATATGCAGTGCCAGGTCATGAAATGTTTTTGCTTTTATTTCTTGGGTTCCTAAACGAGCCTGAATACGTTCATTCATTCCATCAGTAGCCTGACAATCACAAGCTAACAACAAAATTTGCTCAGGAAGTGCTTGTTGACGCAACAATAACCACCCCGCACGCGCAACTAAAACAGACGTTTTTCCACTGCCTGCCCCCGCTAATACCAGAATATTTTGTTCACCATTAATAACTGCCTGACACTGAGAACGATCAAGTGGCGCTGTTTCTATTGTCTGAAAGAATTGCTCATATTGTACCAGCATGTGATCAATCCATTGCCGGTTCAGCGTTTGGATTATCTTTTCACCTTCCTCTAACCAATTCAGGCAAATCTTATAATTGTCGCGACAATTTTCAAATTGTGCGATTCGTTGTAATGGTAAGGGTAAAGCCTGAAATGTTTCTTGGATTTGTTGCTGCACAAAAGCTAAATCAGCAGTTTTCAGCCAACGATTCTGTTGCTTGATTTTAACTATTTCATTTACTTGAGCTGCCAAAACACCAGCACTGACATCGCTCATGTCGACGCTCCATTTTTGCCACTTTTTTAATAGATAATGGTAAAAACGCTGTGTTTGCTGCCATTCAGTGCCATGCAAGCGAATCACTTTTGCTTCTGGCAATTCAAATTCCAGTTCCCCCCAAACAATCCCTCGCTTACACTGAATACCAATTAATTGATTAAATGGAATAAGGTACTGGTGCTTATCACCGCTCACTTCAATGCCAGCATTAAGTAAACGTACCCGATTATAAGGGTGTTGAGCGAGGCGTTGGCCGATTTGCGTTGATTTTAGTTCCATTGTCGTGGCACCGTACCTGAAAATTGTTGAACTACTTCATCACGTAAATGTTGTTAGGGGTATTTTGTGCTAACGGTTTTATCCAGCTCCCGCCATTTTTTGTATAACAGTCACACCCTCTATTATATCCGTATATTCATTGCACTAACAGGAAGCACTCTTATCCCTTGGCTATTAGGGGAAGAACTCAAAATAACAATTCCACTGCTATTGGGCGTCGTTGCGGCAGCATTAACCGACTTGGATGACCGCTTAGTTGGACGATTACGTAACCTCACTATTACCTTAATTTCTTTCTTTGCTGCCTCTGCTTCTATTACTCTGCTGTTTCCCTATCCATGGTTTTTTATGTTAGGTTTGGCGATATCCACTTGTGGCTTTATCTTGCTTGGTGCACTAGGGCAACGTTACGCCACCATCGCTTTTGGTGCGTTATTGATTGCCATTTATACCATGCTTGGTTCGTCAATCTTCCCTGTCTGGTACCAACAGCCTTTATTACTGCTTATTGGCGCAATTTGGTATAATTTGCTGACATTAACAGGCCATTTATTATTTCCTATTCGTCCCTTGCAAGAAAATTTAGCACGCTGTTATCAACAACTTTCAGTATATCTTTATACTAAAACCAGTCTATTTGATCCCGATTCTGAGGCTGAGGAATATAAACAATCTGTATTTGATGTTGCCATGGCAAACAGCGCGTTAGTTGCAACACTCAATCAGGCCAAAAGTTCTTTGTTAAGTCGTTTAAAGGGAGACAGGGGACAACGGGGTACTCGCCATACATTACATTATTATTTTGTAGCACAGGATATCCATGAACGTGCCAGTTCATCCCATATTCAATATCAAAAGCTAAGAGAAGTATTTCGCCATAGTGATATTATGTTCCGTGTCCAGAGATTGCTTTCCATGCAAGCCAGAGCATGTGAGCAGGTTTCACAATCTATTCTTCTGCATAAACAATATCAACATAACCCTCGGTTTGAAAATGCATTCAACTACCTTGAAAGCTCGATTGAGCGTTTAAGAAATCAGCAAGGCACTGATGCTAAGATTATGGCATTTGATAATTTGTTAAAAAACTTACGTGCCATTGATGCTCAATTAACAGGACTCGGTTCGGGTCAATATCTTTTTTCTCAAGATACCGTTCCAAAAGATAAACAAGAAGAAACACAGTTATCGAATGAAGCGTTAACTGGCTGGCGTGATATATGGTTTAGGATCAAAAGTAACTTAACCCCCAAATCTGCTCTATTCCGCCATGCGATTCGCATGTCCATTTTGTTGTGCACTGGTTATGCCATTATTCAGCTATTTGATTTACAGCGCGGATATTGGATCTTATTAACCAGTTTATTTGTCTGCCAGCCAAATTATAGCGCCACTCGTCGCCGTCTGGCTTTACGTGTTATGGGTACACTGGCGGGAATTCTAATTGGCCTGCCCATTCTCTATTTTGTTCCTTCTATTGAAGGTCAATTGGTATTGATTGTTATTTCTGGCATGCTGTTCTTTGCCTTTCGTAATAGCCAATATGCACATGCAACGCTCTTTATTACTTTATTGGTATTACTGAGTTTCAATTTATTAGGCGAAGGATTTGAAGTAGCATTACCAAGAATTATCGATACATTGATAGGTTGTGGTATTGCTTTACTTGCTGTCAGTTTCATCTGGCCAGATTGGAATTTTCGTCAATTACCTCAAGTAATTAGCCGCACAATGGGAGCTAATTGCCGCTATCTTAGTGCGATTTTAACCCAATATCACCAAGGCAAAAGCAATAGTCTGAGTTATCGGGTCGCCCGTCGTGAAGCTCACAATTATGATGCTGAACTGGCATCAGTGATTTCAAATATGGCATCGGAACCCAAAAGTTATCGTATTTCCCAAGAAGCTGCTTTCCGTCTGCTCTGCCTTAATCACACCATGTTAAGTTATATTTCTGCATTGGGTGCTCATCGAGATAAACTTAACGATCCGGCAATTTTAGATATTCTTAATAACGCAATCTGTTATGTTGAATCCACATTAGAACAAGGCCAGATAAATGATGCTATATTGCAAGCCTCGGTAAATAATTTGTTAGAAAAAATTAATCTGATACCTTCTGAAAGTAACAGTAAAGTCCAACTTATACTACAGCAAATAGGATTGCTCATTGAACTATTACCGGAAATTGTTTGTTTAAAAAAACAAATCAGTAAGCAAGAACCACACTAATAAATTATCTCCAGGGGCAACACTGCCCTTGGAAATGAAATGATTGTTTCCCAACAATTTAATAAACACTATTAAAAAACGACCATAAAATAAATTATATAAACATCCCATCAATTTCAATAAAAATTGATACTTACAAATATTAATATCATAAGCATTCGTTTTTGATATTGATTATATGCGAAACTTCTGTAAAGTTTCAAATCTCTAAAAAAACAACAATCAATTATATTTATTTTACCTTTTATTGATAGTAATAATTATCACTTTTGAATCTATAAACAAATGGAAATAATATGGAAGAGACTATTGCCATTGCTAAATACCCTATTGGTCTGGATCCAGAAAAGCTTTTTGTCACCCCTAAACTTAATTATGCATTTATACGCATAAATAATATTTGTAATGCACGTTGCGAATTTTGCGATGTGTGGCAAACCGCTCAGATTGATGCACACAAACAAATAAACATGATTAGACTTTGGCAAGAGTTAGAGGCCCTATCACCACAGGAAGTCAATATTCATGGAGGAGAAGCTTTTTTATCAAAAGATTTTCTGGCTATTCTGGATTGTAACAAAAATACACCAATCTCCATTACAACCAATGGAACTGCTTTATCAAAAAAGATCTTCAATCGTGTACAAAACAAGAGCCATCTTGTCAGAAAATTTTATATCTCAATTGATCATGTAGACCCCCAAAAAAATGGCGAGTCACGAGGCATTCGTTGGTTAACAAACAATCTCTATGATGCTATGGAATATATTAAGCAGGAAATATCCGGCTCTATTATTGTCGTCAACCATGTTGTTACTTCATTAAATTATGACACTATCGATAAATTTCTGCTTAAAATGGCCGAACTGAACGTTGATGGTGTTAATCTTATTCCGATTAAAGATTATCCTTTGCTGTTTTTAAATACTGCTCAAATTAATTTATTTATGCAGAAAATAAATACTCTACTGGAAAGTAAACAGATTTCACGCCATCTATTTATGGATGGCAATTATGAAATTTTCGGCCGTAATAAGGAGGATTATTGCCGCGCTGAAATGGGACATTATAACGCATCTGGCAAAAAAGCATGTGCCATTCCATTGACAACACTATTTATTGATGCCGTAACAGGAAATGTCTACCCTTGCGATACCACGATGTATCGACCAAACCCTGAGCAATATATTATGGGGAATGTCTTGGAAAGTTCATTACACGATATTTGGCATGGTGATAAATTCTCACTCTTCCGTAAAAAAATGTATCCCGTAATCACTTGTAACTGTATTAAAGGCTGTGATCCTGCCAATAGATTAAGGTAAAACCATGTCTCTAGAAATACATATCAATAATCAGGCTAATTTTCATTGCGGGAAGCCGACTATCTTCTGTATGCCAGATATCAAAGATAGTGAACGTTTTGTTCAACTCTGCTATCAATGTCATTTAAATCTTATTCTGTTGATCAAGAAAAAATGGCTGGACTCAACGGATTGCTCTTTAGCATTAGCATATATAGTGGTTGATGATCCGTTAGCTAACCACGCCTGTAAAAAAATAATAGAAGCACTAAAACAGGTCAAAGACACACTATCAATTATCACGGCTCCAATTCACATCGATTATTTTATGGCTTTTTCTGAGCTTCATGTTGAATTGATGGCTACCATCGCAACCCATATTAACCAAGATACCCGCATAATTGATGTCGCCCAATCATTTAGAGATAAGTGGATAATGCGGAAGACTGCCAATGAACATGGGCTATTTTGTCCCAAATTCACGCTAGCATCAGAAATACTAACCTCACCTGAACATTTCGAGGTCTTTACTGAATCCGTTGAGAATTCTGCCAAGCACAAAGGCAACCAGGTTGGTTTTATTGTAAAACCACGTTCATTTTGGGGGTCGATGGGAGTTACCGAGCATCCAAACCGCACTTCCTTGTTTCATGCATTACAGGAACTTGATGCACCTGAAGAGTATCTAGTGGAAGAAAAAATCCAAGGTAAATTACTGCATGTTGATGCAGCAGTATTCCAGCATAAGGTTATCTATCAAGGCATCGGTGCTTACGCCTGTTCATTACTTTCTTCCGATCAACCCAAACCCAGTCATTTTATATGGCATACCATGCTGCCAAATTCTTCTGATAGCCACAGGCTGTTTGAATTTAATCGACGGATATTGCAAGCATTCAATCTCGAATACGGTTTTACTCATACTGAAATCTTCATTGAAGAAAATACCGACAATCTCATACTTTGCGAAACCGCATCACGTCCACCAGGACTCAGACTATTCGATCTTCATGCGCAAGCCTATAGTAAGCATGCCTTTGATGTCTTTATCAATGCATTAATTTCCCCTGCTTTGGTTTGCAAAGAGCTTTCTTTCTCCATAGAGAATGCTGATCTCAATTGCATTGGCATGATCATTTTTAATCCACCGATTGGAGAAGTAAAATCCATAACGCCTATAGAAGAAATTATTGATGAGCATGTGATTGAATGGAAGCAATATGCCAAAACGGGTAGTTATTTTTCCAACACCCATTACACTGAAAACATGGGGTATATTATTTGCTCCGCTAAAAATGAACATGAGTGTTTGAAATATTTAAACAATTACAACTCTAAATTCCATTACACAATCATAAAACAAGATTAATACGATGATAAGATATTTGTTTCTTATTTCTTTATTTATTAATGGTGTTGGATCAAGTATTCTTGCCGTCGGGTACCCCTATATACTATTATCTGAAAATACACCAGCGACATACTATTATGCCAATATGGGAGTCATATTTTTATTCACATCCATTGGCGCTTTGTTATGGGGCTATAAAATTGATTACTCAACAAATATTTGGAGCTTCCGTATTGTTATATTATTGATTGAAATTTTTAGCACATTGTTATTATTAATATTGTTATTGAGCAAAATAACATTTTCTCCCATTATGTTGCTTTTGTTTATTTCATTATTGGAATTTCTTTTTGCCTATGAAATTCCATGGTCTCGTGTTGCCTGGCATGAACTTAATGACTGGACAGAGCAACAAGGTGGTAAGCATTTGAATGTCTCTCTCTATATTGTTATTGCTACATCGCTTATTTCAGCTCTTGGCCCTGGATTTGGTGCCTTACTGGGAATTACTCAAGGAATAGATACGATTGTGACTATCAAGCTATTCTCTCTGCTGCCTTATTTTTATGTCTGCTATCTTATGATAAAAATGAAAATAAAACGTACAGCAGAGCAAAAATCTCAGTTATCCGTTGGGTTACGTTCTGTGTTTCAACAAAGTTATTATAAGATATTTGCCATTGCTATTGTCTTCACCATTTTTGCCAATGCGTTTTTGATGGTGGCACTCCCTGTTGTTGTTATGCAAAGTTTGGCGAATGAAAGTTATGGATTGGTCACCCTGTTCTATTTACTTAGTGCCCTAATACCCATTTTCTTTACAACATTACTCAATAAAACCAGCGTTGATAATCGTATCCAACGTTATCCCATTTCAATATTTATTGGTCTGTTTATATTTGGCATTCTGTTTTTTCAGCTACAAATTTTTTATGCTAAATCCTTTTTCTATTTACTCTATAACATTGCAATAATGTATTTCAATATCTTAATTACCAAGACCATTTATCAAAAGGGACTGGAAATGCAACAAGGTCGTCTATTTTCTTTATTTCAGATCACAATGAATTTTTCATTCCCAATAGCTGCAATCACCGTATCTATTGCTCCTGGCTCCACACAATCTTTTTTACCTGTGGGCGGTTTCTCCATACTTTTACTGATTGCAATAGCTGTTTATTTAATAATTCAAATGAATAAAGTACCTGCTCCGGTTCATCATTGGCACAGGTGATATTAATAAAAATATTGATTATTAGGATTATACTATGTCATATCTTAGACCTTATCTCGGTAATACCAAGATTGCTGATAATATACAATACCACTTGCAAACCGTTCTTGATAATAAAGCGGTGTTTAGATATGCCACAGAGAGCCAATATTGCTGTCAGGCAGAAAGGCTGTTACAAAATATTCTGCATACCCAACATGCCATCCTACTGACAAATGGTACCGTCGCGCTCAAAGCGGCTTTGCTTGGACTTAGACCCAAAATAGGGCAATGGGTACTCATTCCTTCCATTTCATTTATTGCTACTGCTAATGCCGTGCTCAGTTGCGGATTAATCCCTGTTCTCGTTGATGTCGATGGCAATGGCATGATGTGTCCAAAGGAATTAAACAAGACGTTAAATCAAATGGATACCAAACCTCTGGCAGTCATTGCCGTTCATTTGGAAGGCACTGCTGCTTCAATTGCTGAAATCGCCCAAATTTGCCAACAACATAATGTGTACCTGATTGAAGACTGTGCACAAGCGATGGGGGTAAAATATCAAAATCAGCCTGTGGGCACATTTGGCGAATATGGTTGTTTCAGTTTTCAGGCCAATAAATTAATCAGTAGTGGTGAGGGCGGTTTACTGATTGCCAAAAGTAATTCTCTGTTCACCAATGCCTGCATGATGACTGACCACGGTGCTGAGCGTACAGCAGAAGGCTATCCAGATTGGAGCAATAGTATTGGTTTTGGTGACAATAATAAATTCAATGAAATACAAGCTGCATTACTGATTAACCAACTGGAAAATATTGAACAGTTTCGTGCCTTATTAATAGAGCGTTATCAGACAATCCTGCAACATTTACCCATAGATTGGATCACCCCACGTCCGGAGGGTACGATACCCGTTTCTGTCTGGTTAAAACGCAGCAAATTGCCCAAAGAACGCTTCAATTCAACACTACTATATGATTGGCAAGCCTGGGATCTGGCTAACCATCCGATTATAAAAAATCAGCTTTCTCCCTACTCTGACCATTTCCCTTGGGCTCTGCAGGACAGTCCATTCCCTGCATCAGCATTAGAAAAACATAAAGTCATCGTGAGTGACCGCATTTGCCTGCCTGTACCTATTGATAATACGACTTACGAAAATGTTTTACAGTGGGCTATGGAAGGGAACCTATCATGATATTAGACAAGGACTTTTTCACTCAACTCAGCGGGAAAGATCAGCCTGTTCAATATGTGTTGGGAGGCTCTTGTATCTGTTATGCAAAAGGTGTACCTGCCCGACTTTCACTACAAGATTTGATCGATTCTGTGTTGCCAGCAATTATCGCTTCACAGCACAATGCCCCTGTTTATCTCTATTTTCAATCCCATGAAGCAATTATGATGGCCGACTTGCTGCATTTTGATCCTCAACAAGCTAACCACAAAACAATGAGAGAATGGTTAGAAGCCGGCATTGTTTATACTTTGGAGCAGCTTAACATCCCTTTACCCCCAATCTATTGGGTGGATACCTGCGAAGATAAGATCCGCCAACATATTGATCAATTGGTTCCCCACATCAAGACAGTGTTGCCAACCTCGATGTTATATGGTCTCTACGCCAAAAAACCGGATGCTACTTATCCGCAGGGAACAGATGAAGAACAGATGATGTTGGATGTGTATTACCGCAACATTACCCTTTATACCCCCGAATTCCTCAGCACAGCACTTGAAATTCCTCCAGAGCAAGCGCAGTTTGTGGAAAATACCACGCAACAAAAAGCAATCCAGATTTACTATCATGCTATTGGACAGCATTGCAATATATTGCTTTACACCCCGCCACCAAACACACAAGGTAAGGAAATGTGTTTGGGCAATAGCAATCATAAAATCGAGTTACGTCTTACCGCAAAACAGATTCTGCATCGTGCCGCTAAAATTGGTCATGACGATTATTATCAGACCATCTTTAATCAACATTCTATTGTAGATATCATGCGAGGCTGGCAATTAAAGGTATTAGGCAATGAAGCATAAAACTGTTGTTGTCATTAGAGGAACACCGGCAAGTGGTAAATCCACCACATGCAACCGCTTGAAAGAGGTCATGCTGGCGCAGGGGCTGACCGTCTCCTATTTACCATGGGATACTTTTCATCATTTTGTTGAACCAAGAACACCCCTTACGCCAAAAATCATCATGGAAGATACCTTGCGGTTGTTAAAGGTTGCTGATGATTGCCTTGATGCGGGCAGTGACTTGATCATTCTGGATGGCGTATTCATTTATCCTGAAGAAATTGACGCTATCCATTCCCTATTTACGCGAAAAGGTGTTCGAATTCTGCATTATCGGCTCGTTGCGCAGGAACCAACACTAATTGTCCGTAATCAGGAGCGAGCTATAGAAGATCGTTTGCCAGCCTCCCGTATCAGAGAAGTCGCCCAGGATAGTTTATGGGATTACAATGTACCTCATGAAACTTTGCTTGATAGTGCGAAATATTCTCCAGACAGTATTGTCGCACTGATAAGCCAGGCAATTATGCAACAATCTGCACCAATAGCTCTTTTTACCAATCCAACCACTTCTCATTTATGGCGTTTAGGAACAGCATTACGTTACCCTGAATTCCGGCGTTTTGAGTATGTTGATCTGGTTTGGCAAAAAGGTCAGCAACAGTGGCAAAGCAATACTTTCTTCGATTTCACTTTTACGGCCCAAGAAGAAAAAGCATTACTCTCTTTTTTAAAGCTGCAACCTGTTTTATTTAAGTATCTGAACGCAAAATCCCACGCCTATTTCTACCTGCATGATTTAGCACAACAACAGGGTTTACAATGTCATGAAGAGAGCAAATGGTCAGCCCCTATTGTCAACGTACCTCCTCAAACAACAGTCGCTGACTTTTTGATCCAGCATTCAACACGATTAAAACGCAGTCTTAAGAAAGCACGCACTCACCATACCGTCACACGTTACAGTACATCGAGTCAAACAGAGCAATTGTGGCAAGATGCGCTATATATAGACGCAAAAGGCTGGAAAACCATTCAACAGAGTGATATGCGCAGCCTGAGCCGTGAGGATCTCCAATATCTCCCTGGCCTATTATCCAAAAGTAACCAATATCATCTGGCAGTCACTTATGACGATAACGGCACTCCTGGTGCCTGGTCATTGATGATAAATAACGGTGCGGGTCAATGGTATGCCGCTAAATGGGGTTGTAGCTATCTGGGTAGAGAGAAATTAATGGGAATCAATTGCCTGATTAGTCATCTGGAAACGCTCTATTGCCCTTATACTGGCCTTCAACTTGATCTATGGGGCAGAGAAAATGAATTCTATGACCAGTTAGCCAATGAATATATTGAGCGTCTTCATCTCAGGATCACACCATGATATTTCACCGCAATCTACTCTCTTTACAAGGTATACCGTCTCAGCAAGATATCATGAATTATGGCTGTTCAGTACGAGATTTTTTCCGCGAAGATCTACAAACTGTAGCGACTCAGGGCTATTGCCTGATGCCAGAGTGGATATGTCAAAGCATGGTTGAATCTGTTTACGCAGCCAATTGGCAACCACTTTTCTATCCTGTTTTACCGCCAAAGCAAGCCAGCATGATTTTGCAAGCGGATATCCAGGCTACGATGGCAATGCTAAATTCTCTTCCACAACCATGTGCCATACTTCTCGCTCATCCTTTGGGTTATATCGATCCAGGCTGCATGGAGTTTTTGCGAGAAATACAAAACAATCCCAATATTCATGTATTTCTGGATCTTTCTCAGGGTTATGGAAAGAAAGATTGTTTACAGGAGATCCTGCATGTTCATGCCGCTTATTATTCTTTCAACGGCAATAAACTTATCCGTACTGGTGGGGCATTGCGCCTTCGCCTAACAAACAGAGAGCATATTCCCTCTTCTGTCAGAAATATTTTTTCTACTTTTTATACCGCAGCCGAAGAAAAATTCGCGGCATTAAGAGAGCACCTACAATCTCATTTTATTGAAGATGATATCCACAATGTCTCACTGTACGCTTCTTACCAATCAAGCCCCTATCGTACCGTATTAAATTGGGGGAAATGTTCTCCCTCCCTGCAAAAATTACTTAAACATCAGGGAATGGTTCAGCCGTTACTTGCCAAACCTCGACAAGAAAAAGAGCATGCCAGTTTAAATTATCATCAATGGTGTGAAAAAGTTATGTTGATGTTTAATTCATCAAGAGTTGAATGGAGTCAGTAAAATGTTAGAACTCAAACAAGTTACCCCTCAATCTCCCTTGTGGAATTCATTTCTTCATCTTTATGGAGAATATTTTCAACGCCATTGGCCAGAAGTCTTTGGGGATCAGTCAGAAGAGGCTATTGCAAAGGAAAACCATACTATCCTTGAACAACGCATCCTACAAGGTGACAGGGGGCTGTTTTTGTTGCTAGCTGCCAAACAATTAGTGGGATTAGCCAATGTGTATCTTGAACGAGAAGAAAAAGTGACCCTGAATATTGCTGAATTTTATATCAGGGATGAATACCAGCGCCAGAAGCTGGGTTATGGGTTATGGCATGCCATGTTGCAATGGGGACGTCGCCACGGTGCCACACATGTTCATTTGGAGACAGATGCAGGAAAAAATGCCAACTTTTTTTGGCAATCTCATGGACTTTCAAGCAGCCATCAAGCAGATGGACGCATACACTACAATGGCCCCATCCCCCCCTTAAAGATACTGTGGATCAGACATGGGAAAATTACCCCGCTTGACCATTTAGATTACTGTCCTGAAGATAATGTGATCGCCCTTGATGCCACTTCAATCAAACAGGCTGAAGAAATTGGTAGACGAATATTAGGGAAACTTCCGTGGCAAAATGTTTATACCTCACCTCAACGACGGGCACTTGAAACTGCCAAAGCCCTCAGCTCAGCATATAAATCTTGTTCAATACAAGAGACTGATGCACTTTGTGAATTCTTTCCAGAAGAGCTTATTGGTATGAAACTTGCGGATATTCCGCATCATTATGGTGAAGATTATGCTTATCGGTTACTGTATACCCCCCTTGATTCTCCTTTCAAAGATTCAGAACAGGTGATGGATGCGGCTGATAGAATCCATCGTTTTATTATGCAAATTGGCGATGAGCTATCAACATCTTCTATGCGGATTATTATCTCCCATCAAAATTTGCACAATATTTTCTTAGCTCATTTAATGACAAATAATCTCAATCTTTCTGGACGATTACATCTTAATAACCTCCATGGTAGTACTTTTTTATATTGTCCTTATACCAAACAATTTGATATAGAAAATGTAAATATTCCTTTATGAGAGAACAATATGTTAAAAAATATTCCATATATTATTTTTGACGCAGACCCATTCTGTTTTGGTCCAATATCCACCACGTTAAATGTGGTGGAAAAATTAAAGCACCGAAATAAATTAACACCGGACACTAAATTTATTTTATTAGGCACACTGACTTCTTCTCAATTAGGTCAAAAATCTGGCCTGTTTGATGAGGTTTATGAATGTGATACCACTTCAGTTACAGAACTATCACGCTATTCTGAGCTTATTTCTGGTGCAAGTTTGTATATCATTAATACTAATCTTAACTCGATTGAGTTCGTTTCAAATTTTAATACAGCAATTATCTATATCGACACTCTATTTTGGATGTGGGATAATCTTCATGTTGATCTGCACAAAATTGAAAAGACATTTATTCAAGACTTTCATGGAATAGAACGCAATATTGAACGACTCTATGATAAGCTTGGTCATTATCAGGTTATTCCACCAATTCTTCACAATTCTCTACAACAATGCATGATGGATGATCACCCTCCAGAAGGTATATTAATTACTCTTGGTGGCATTGATACAGTCTACGCTGATACAACAGATTTTTATTATCATTTCCTCGAAGAGTTATTGTCTATTCCCTATCTGCAAAATGAAACCAACATTACTATTGCAGGCGGGGGTAAAACTATCGTAAATTTGGCAGAAATATTTGCCAAGACACATCCTCATATCCATATTGGCTGTTTTTCAAGGCATGATTTCCTGCAAAAATTACACCGTGCTCGTAAGGTTTTAGCCAATCCGGGTCTGACAACATTTTATGAATGTGTCGCTCTCAATAAAGATGTTTTTTTCTTACCACCCCAAAACTATAGTCAACAATTACAATTAGAGGTGTATTTACAAAATTATTATAGTCATGAATACGGTTTATTATGGCAACCAGAATATGGTTACCCTGATATCCCTCCATATCTACCAGAGAAAGAGGGGTTAGCATTAATTAAAAAATGCAATAACTTATTTATTAATAACCCTAAAGAAAGAAAACGCGCCATGAATAAGATAAGTCAATTTCTTGAAAAAGAAAAAAACAACACTAATTTCTGTCATGATATTTTTCAAAATAATTCAGATGATATCATTGCTGATTATATTGAAAATAGATTATCCAATCAAAAATTGTAATACATAACATAACCATAAGTTAGATATAACACAACAATGAAAATGCAGTTTATTCCAATAATAATTCTTTAATATCTGTATAAAGAAATTATTATCATCTATTCATAAACATTAAAACTTATTTCCATAAGAGGCGACTCTATGTCAATAATATTTCCTGATGTTAAAGTATTTGTTGGTGGCCCTATCCAACACGCATTGAAGTTAAGGCTATTAGACAATAAATTACAAGTTCACATTAAATCGGCTATTCACCATCTGGAATCACTTGGTGCAGAAGTTTTTTCGGCTCATCGTACAGAGCAATTTGGCGAAACAACACACTTATTTACTCCTGAGGAAGTTTCCCGGCGGGATCGCCAATGGATGGAACAATGTGATATTTTTGTTGCTATTTTGCCTGTCTGCCCACAACAGAAACAACTAATAAGAACAGATGGCACCCATATTGAGTTAGGTTGGGCTTCCGCCTTAAAACGTCCTATCATATTAGTCACCGAAAAACCCTTTGATAACTCTGCCAGCCATCTACTAAAAGGCCTGTCTACTATTGCTCAGGTTCATCATGTTCCCCTGAATGATTTTGAACATGATCCAGCTATATTAAGCCATACCATTCAGTATATAGCAGAAGAGAAAGTTACCCCAAAAACCTCAGCCGTCGCATGAAACCAAGAAATAGTAGGGGCTTACGCCCCTATTCACCAAATTTTACTTATTATGGATGATTATCTGAATTATAGTGAACCAACTCGTTGTGCCAGCTAATTAATTCGCCACGTAATTTTTCTGGTAATACAGCAACATGACAGCCTTCTATTGCACCTGCTAATGCAAGCAATAAACTGACATTTGTTTTTTTCCTATGTTGCTGGAGTTTGAGATAAGTCGCTTTTGCCCCCAACATTCTTAATTCTTCTACTCTAGAAATACCAACTTTCCATAATTGCCTTTCTAAAGCTATTCCTAAATTAGGGAGATCTTTCAGCCTAAGAGGTATTTTTTGCCTATCAATTATTTCCTTCATTGTGTATTGGTAGGCTAAATTTACGTATTCGAATAACTGTTTTTGATCCTGCCAAAGTGTTTCATTAACACGATAATACCGCAAAGTCACAGGTATTCCTCTTTTTGAATAAATAAACTTTTCCATTCCCCTGGCTTTAAATAGTACCTCAGCATGACTATTTCCTCTTAAATAAAGCTCTCCATCAGAACTGATAGCAAATAAAACATCATCAATTAACAATCCAATGCCACCAAATTGAGATTTTTTCTTAAGCGTTCCCAGTGAAGATACACCATGTTGCAATTGAGCAAAACGAGTCCCAGATAAAAACATTTTTTATCACTCCATGAATCACATTCCAAAGTAATGTTTAATCATGCCTTTTGTTAATAAAATAGATAACTAGAACAACTAATTAAAACCATACGCAATCTATTTCCAACTGCCAATCGTTAAGGCAGAAAAATCCGAATTTCTGTAAATTTTTGCGAAGCGCTTTGAAAAAAAGAGACTTGCTTTTAATCAAATATCGTTATACTGTATAAATATACAGCTTATTATGACGAGGAACATTATGAGCATCCGATCAGCGTGGGAATATCTCATCGAGAAGACAACAGCTACTGGCACAACCGTAGACGAATATAAAATAAACGAAACAATGGTTGGGATGACCATGAAAAGAATATCTTCTTTGGAACCACCTC
Organism: Xenorhabdus ishibashii; assembly: GCF_002632755.1. Taxonomy (NCBI): domain Bacteria; kingdom Pseudomonadati; phylum Pseudomonadota; class Gammaproteobacteria; order Enterobacterales; family Morganellaceae; genus Xenorhabdus; species Xenorhabdus ishibashii. The sequence continues at coordinate 381,828 of NZ_NJAK01000001.1, forward strand.
AATGCACTTCACACATGATAAAAGGCATGGTTAGTGAGCTGGTTTACAATGAACAACAGACTGTCATTAATCACATCCTTCTTCCTTTATTACGCCAGTCTGGAAAAGAAAATCGGTGGTTACTTTGGGTGAATCCTAATAAAAGGTTAAGTCGCCAATGGCTAATAGAGACTGGGCTTCCCTTAAATAAAGTTGTCCAACTAAACCAAATCCGTCCTATTGCTTCAATTAGTGCCATGGAAAAAGCGTTAGCGAGTGGTAATTACAGTATTGTATTGGGTTGGTTGCCTGAATTATCAGAATATCAATTAAATACGCTACAAATAGCCGCACAAAAAGGTATTACTCTCGGTTTTATTATGCGCCCACTAAATTTATCACATCAATTTATTTCACAATCAGATAGGCTACAAATTTACTCTAATTACTATCATTAATTAAAATTAGGATTAATCCCAATATTTTTTATAAAAAACAGGCTACTCATTGATAATCAATGTTGTTTGCAATGAGAATCTATGCATTAATATTGTAAACATTGTAAATGTTCGTCAGAAATATTTATTTTTTGTCAGTCAATAATTAAATTTTTTGTGCTACTAGTCACAGTGCACTTGTAACTTTTTAACTTCATTGTAGACTTTACTCAGTTTAGGGAGTTGTGCTGACCGCTCTTATATTTCAGAACACATCTTCTGATTAAAGCATGATTACCTAACAAAACATTTTAACCAGTGGCTAACAATAAGGCTTTTAAAGCCAATTGCCTATTTGGATGATAACGAGGCGTAAAATGAAAAAGACAGCTATCGCAGTAGCAGTGGCAGTGGCAGCTTTTGCAACTGCAGTTCAAGCAGCTCCAAAAGACAACACTTGGTATACCGGTGCTAAGCTGGGTTGGTCTCAATACCATGACGTAAATTTCTACGGCAATGGTTATGATAACCGGATTGGCAACGGCTCTCCCCACAAAAACCAGTTAGGTGCAGGTGCTTATGTTGGTTATCAAGTAAACCCCTATCTAGGTTTTGAACTGGGTTATGACTGGTTAGGTCGCATCGCTTATAAAGGCAGCACTGACAATGGTGCTTTCCGCGCTCAAGGTATTCAACTGGCCACTAAACTGAGCTACCCTGTCCTGGACAATCTGGATGTTTATACTCGCCTTGGTGGTATGGTATGGCATGCAAATTCCTCTGCAACCTACAACGCCAACGCAGTAGCCGGAACGGGTGAAAAAGACCAGCGCAGGCTGAAAAACAGGGACACCGGTATTTCCCCTCTGGCCGCAATTGGTGTCGAATACGCATTGACCAAAAATCTGGCAACCCGTCTGGATTACCAGTGGGTGAACAACATCGGTGATGCGACTACCGTTGGCGCCCGTCCAGATAATGGCCTGCTGAGCGTTGGTGTTTCTTATCGTTTCGGTCAGGATGAAGCTGCGCCAGTCGTTGCACCAGTCGCGCCTCCAGTTGTGCCAGCACCTATAGTTGAAAGCAAGAGCTTTACACTACGCTCTGATGTTCTGTTCAATTTCAACAAATCAACACTGAAAGCAGAAGGTCAGCAGGAACTGAACAACCTTTATAACCAACTGGCTAAAATCGATCCAACCCAGGGTAAGGTTCTGGTAATCGGCTACACTGACCGCATCGGCAGCCAAAATTACAACCTGCCACTGTCCCAGAAACGTGCTCAGTCCGTCGTCGATTATCTGGTTGCTAAAGGCATCCCTGCAGACAGCATTCAGGCAGAAGGTCGCGGTAAGGCAAACCCTGTCACTGGCTCTACCTGTGACAAAATTAAAGTTCGTTCTAAACTTATCGACTGTCTGGCTCCAGATCGTCGTGTAGATATCAACATTCAGGGTACTACTGAAGTAGTGACTCAGCCAAAAGCTGCTCAGTAAGGCTATTCTAATCAATTTATTGAAAACCCCATTTTAGGTGGGGTTTTTATCTTAATTCCTTCCCTGTTTATCAACAGGCTTATTTCCCTAGTATGGCTTCCAGATCCTGCTTCAAACTCGACATTTGATGAGCATACTTTTCCCGATATTCAGCATCTTCCAATAACTGTATGATTGTTTCTGACAGGGTATTACCGCGGCGGCGGGAGAGCGCTGAAAGCCGCTGCCAGACATTAAAGTCCAAATCAATGGATTTCTTACGCGAATATTGATGCTCCGCATTAAAATGACGTTTACGCCGTGCCCGAATCGTTTGCTTCATTCGGTTGGACAAATCCGGATTCATATGCAGAGCAATCCATTTCAGTACCTTGACTGGCTCACTTTCCAAATTCATTAGTTCATTGACTGCATCTTGTGCGGCACTTTTTTCAATGTATTTAGTAATTGGCTCACCTTCACGGTGTTTTTTTGCCAAATAAGCCCATTTCCAGCCACATTCCAGATTTTCCAATTGTTGATATTTCATTTCATCTCTCAGTGACAGCGTAACTTAAATTAAGCATAGCAACTATTTCTTAAAATTGCCTATAACAACATAAAATATTGGCATATTTTACAAGCAATAAAAGCGCTGGCTCAAATGTCGCTGCTTTCAAAATTCTGGCATGTCGATTCATTGCCTAATCTTGTATACTAAATGTTTTCCTTTTCACTATATGATGTAGCTATCACCTTGACGAATATAAAACTAGACTGGCAGGCATTACAGCCAAACAATGCGCCTTATCAGGCACTCTTTAATTCTGTCGCTGAATTGTCCCCCATCACAATAGATGTGGTTCAACCCAGATTGCATAGTGGGTTATCCCTTTTCTGTCAGACCTCCCTGCGTCAACCTTTTATGCTACTGAAAGCAGAAGAGAGTGATGTTTATCTGTCTCTTCTATCCAATACTATTTCTTCTTTGTTACCGGAAAGTCATCCAAATATCGGTGGTTATTACCAGATAGAACATCAAACCATTACCTGGCACTCTTCAGGGGAAGGTATTTTTGCGCCAACCGAACGAGTTGCTTACCGTGAGTGGATTGAGCCAGAGCAACTATTTGGCAATGTTTATACGCACCAAGGAATACTTCAACTGCAACCAGGCCTTATCCATCAAGTAAATGGTGGTATCTTGATTTTGCCTTTGCGTACCCTACTCTCTCAGCCATTGATGTGGGTTCGTCTTAAGCAAATGATCATTCAACGCCGTTTTGACTGGCTGTCACACGATGAAAATCGTCCCCTGCCATTACCAATACCTTCAATGGAATTAGATTTGCGTCTGATTTTAGTCGGTGACAGGCTCAGTCTTGAAGAGTTACAGGCCATTGAACCTGAACTGGCAAGCAATGCATTGTATGGCGAATTTGAGCTGGATATGCCCTTTCATGCAGAAGATGATCTAACCATATGGTGCCAGTACGTTAACGGGATCATTCAGCAACAAAACTTGCCACCGTTAAGTGCTGATGCCTGGCCTGAGTTAATTAAGCTTGCTACTCGTTACACCGAAGATCAGTTCCGGTTACCTCTGGATATTCAATGGGTACAACAAAAATTAGAAGCTGCTGCCAATTATCAGCAGGAAAAGCAGATCACCAAACACTCCCTGCAACAAGCGGAAGATAATCGCATCTGGCGTCATGGTTATTTGGCTGAGCGTAGCATAAATGAAATTCTGCAAGGCCAGATATTGATTCGCACGCAAGGCTCAGTTATCGGTCAAATCAATGGGCTATCTGTACTCGAATATCCCGGACATCCTGATCCAATGGGTGAACCTTCTCGTATTAGTTGTGTTGCACATTTAGGGGACGGGGAATTTATCGATGTGGAACGCAAAGTCGAATTAGGCGGCAATATCCATGCAAAAGGCATGATGATCATGCAGGCTTATTTAATTTCTGAATTGAAATTAGAGCAGCCACAACCGTTCTCAGCTTCGATTGTCTTTGAACAATCCTATGGTGAAGTAGATGGTGACAGTGCTTCGCTTGCCGAATTGTGTGCCCTTATCAGTGCTTTGTCACAACAACCTATCGACCAGCAAATTGCCGTTACGGGGGCTGTAGATCAGTTTGGTTATGTACAACCTATTGGTGGCGTTAATGAAAAAATTGAGAGTTTTTTCCGTATATGTCACTACCGAGGGTTAACCGGTCATCAGGGGGTTATTATTCCAGCCACAAATGTTCAACATTTGTGCTTAAATCAAGATGTTATTGATGCAGTCAAAAATGGGCAATTTCATATTTGGGCAGTTGAGCATGTTTCTGAGACGATATCATTGTTAACAGGTATTCCTTATTATGATCCACAAAAAGAACACTTGTTAGCTATGATATGTGAACGCATTGCACAAGCTAATATTCAAGAAAGACCTCGTCTTCCTTGGTTTCTACGCTGGCTAGGTTAACTCCTTCGTTATCTGATCGGAGTTGTTGGGTGTACAAGTGTACGCTATTCTCTAGCCTTACACGATTATAAGGCTATCTGAAAATATGTTTAAAAAACAAGAGTCCTACACGAAAGAAGAACTTCAAGCCTCTGGGCAAGGTAAATTGTTTGGTGAGAATGGACCACCGCTGCCTTCTGGCAATATGCTGATGATGGATCGCATCACGAAAATGACAGAAACCGGCGGTAATTACGATAAGGGTTATATCGAGGCTGAACTCGATATCACCCCTGAGTTGTGGTTTTTCGATTGTCATTTTGTCAATGATCCTGTCATGCCTGGCTGCCTTGGCCTTGATGCCATGTGGCAGCTTGTCGGTTTCTTTCTGGGCTGGATCGGGGGAGAAGGTAAAGGCCGCGCGCTCGGTGTTGGGGAAGTTAAATTTACCGGTCAGGTATTGCCAACAGCCAAAAAAGTGACCTATCGCATTAATTTCAAGCGTGTCATTAATCGCAAATTAATTATGGGTCTGGCTGATGGTGAAGTTCTGGTAGATGGCAAACTGATTTATGCTGCGACTGATTTGAAAGTAGGCTTGTTTAAGGATACCAGTGCCTTTTAATCATCTCATACTGCTGGTGACCTAAGGTTTATCCATTACTGTCCCCAATGTACTGAGCACCTCCGCTACTGCGGAGGTGTTTCTCCTATTTGCTGAATTCAAACCCGATCTTCCTGCGCCTGGCGCCATCCCCCTAACCAATACGAACGAGCATCCAATGAATAATAAGGACAATTCTCCCGTGGCCGTCCCAAAATGCCTGCATAATAGCCTCTGGAAAGTGCCCTTGCTAAACGGTCTCTTTTCTGTCTTTTCATGCCTTATTTCCTCACTTGTTACCATGAAGATGAACAATGTTCGTTTTTTACCCGACTGGTTCTAGTGATACCCCTGCGTGAAATGAATATCAAGCAAAAATATTCATAGCTCGGTTAACTTTGCAAAGGGAGTTGGCTGGCAATGGATTTGGCTAACTGGCTGTAACCTTTCGCTAAAGTAAGCACTAATTCAGCGTAACCATCTTTCTCCTGTTTTAATTTCAGGCTGAATGGCCGCTTAATCACCTTGTCTGAGTTAGACAATATCCAATAGCCTTCAATCAATACCTGTCCGTCATAGCGCCCGTGAAAAGCCGTTATTGTGATATCCAGCACATCTGCCTCTTTTTCTAATTCCTGCTGAGAAACCAGACGATATGGAAATGCTGCGCTCAATTCAGAAATCAATGCTTGTTGTAACTGTTGCTGCAAGGGGCTAGCCCATAAATGGTTCGATGCGTTGATATAGCTCACCTCCCCTGTTTGATACACAATTCCTGGCGCGGTAAGGTAGTCAGAAAGATTAAACCTTTTTATCCACAGTTGCCGTTCATGTTTAGCCCCCAATTTACCTTCCTGTGATGCCAAGTTAGCCAAAACTGGTAATTGATAATATGTTTTTTGTGGCTGACTACTACTGCATCCCGAAAGAAGCCCACTTCCCACAATAAGTACGCTGGCAGACATAAAAAATGCCAATTTTGAAATCAATTTTTTCATCAGTTAGGCGCCTTTTTAGGTTCAGGATCTTTTATCGCTTCTGCTTCAAATACCAATGCATTACTTTTGTTGTTGAGTGTTTTCAAAACAGGCTGCAATTCACGTAATACCTGCTCTAGCTGTTGCATATTATCCATCAGCTTACTATAAGCCGGTGAACCTGGCTGGATCCCCTGCATACTGCGATTCAACTCATGCAATGTATTTTGTATATCTTTAGGCAGTTCTTGTGCTTCTTTACTCGCAAGAATGCGATTTAATTCATCCATCGTTTTCTGCGCTGTTTTGACTGCTTTCTGACTTTCTTTAAGTGTTTGTGTTGCCTGAACAAACACTGCCTCAATCGGCATATTGTTAATTTTGTCCAGCACCGAGGTGACTTTCTGTTGAATTTGCGCCAAACCACTACTTACTGTAGGCAGGATCTTATAACCGGCGATTTCATATGGGCCTTTCCAGAGTTTTTCATTAGTGAAAAAGTCCAGATCAATAAACAACGCTCCTGTGAGTAAATTGCCTGGTTTTAAAGTGGCTCTCAATCCCCTGGTAATAGTTTCCTTCAATTCGTTGTCTGTATCGAATCCATTACCTAACTCTTTCACAAATCGCCCAGGTTCTACATGAATCAATACAGGAATACGGAATTCATTGTCGAGACGCTGCTTAATGTCTTCACTATAAAAAGGAACTCTTGCCACCGTTCCTACCCGAATACCACGGAATTCGACAGGCGCACCCGGCTGTAAGCCACGCACAGAATCAGAGAAAAATAGTAAAAAGTCTGTATGTTCGGTATACAGTGCGTTTTGGATGTTTTTTTCGCTATCGTAGAGTTTAAAGACTTCCTTTTCCTTCACTGGTTTACCCAGTTCCCAACCTTGTGGTACATCAAAACTCACTCCTCCCCCAAACAAGGTCGATAATGAAGCAACATCAACTCGTATGCCTTGTGATGACATATCAAACGTGACACCGCTGTCTTTCCAGAATCTGACATTGGTGGTCAGTAAAGCGTCGTAAGGTGATTTAACGAAAATTTGGTAACGAATCACTCGGGATGTTGGATCAAACGTGCCAGCCTCAACTGAGCCCACTCGATATCCCCTAAAGAGCACTGGATCTCCTGGTGTTAATCGTCCTGCTTTTTCACTGGTCAGAATCAGACGAATACCTTTTGCATCAGGGGAAGCAAGTGGTGGGGTATCAAGCAATGAAAAGCGGCTTTCTTCTTCGCCTTGAGTGCCAGGCTGTAATTCAATAAAAACGCCGGACAGTAATGTACTCAGACCAGAAACGCCTTCACGGCCAATCTGGGGTTTGACAACCCAGAAAGCAGTATCTGTACGTAGCAAACGATTCATTCCATCATTTAGGCGCGCTTTAATGATAACTTGCCCCAGGTTTTCGCTCAAAGACACGCTTTCGACAACCCCAACGTCAACACTGCGGCTTTTAATTTTAGTTTTGCCTGCTTCAATACCTTCAGCATTGGAAGTTATCAATGTGACTTCTGGTCCCTGATGGCTGAAATGGTAAAACAGTATCCAAGCTCCAATCAGCACGGTGATAATGGGTACTATCCATACAGGTGACCAACTCTTAAGTTTACGAATTCTGGCCTGAGTCAAATCTTCTTCTTTATCCGTCACCTTACAACTCCTCATTCTTATGTCGCTCAAATTGGCTGTTAGCTTTGTCCCAAGTTAAACGCGGATCGAACATTATTGATGCAAACATCGTCAAAATAACTACCAGAGCAAACAGGATAGCACCCAAATCAGGATAAATACTCATCAATTGCCCCATGCGAACCAGCGCGGACAAAATGGCAATCACAAAGACATCAATCATTGACCAACGCCCAACAAACTCCACCATTTCATAAACAAAATGCATCTTTTCAGAATCACGGCCTGTTTGGCTTTTTGCATCCCAGCATAACCAACCAATCGCCAGCATTTTCAATAAAGGCACCATAATACTGGCAATAAAAATAACCATTGCAACAGGATAAGAGCCAGAGCCCCAAAGCAAAATAATACCTTCCAGAATAGTGGAATTAATTTGCTGTCCCAGCGATTGAGTCACCATGATAGGCAAAATATTTGCTGGAATATAAAGTATGGCTGATGTTATCAGTAGTGCCATTGTGCGCTGAAGGCTATTGCGACGGCGGGCATGCCCCTTTGTATGACAGCGGGGGCACTGAGATTGCTGAGCAGGTAAAATTGCAGTACAGCATTGGCAAAGCCTGACACCTTGCACTAAGCCTGGTTTTCCGGCCTGCAAGGTAGGGCAAACTTCAGGAGTCGGTGCTATTTCATTCCAGAACCAATGTCTGTCAAGGCACTGAAATGCCCTGACCTGAAACAGGCAAAACAGGCAGTAAGGGAAGAAACTCAAGCCGATACTGATTTCACCATGTGCCATAAGTTTGACAAAGCTCACCAGCACTCCGGCCAGAAAGATCTCGGCCATGCACCATGTTTTCATCTGAAACAAAATGCGCGCCAGCTCTATTTTCAGGCGGCGCGCCATTTTGATGTTCTGGCATAAAAGGATGATGGCAACCATACAGAATGTCGGCACAAGCTGAACCGAGATCAGGAAAAAAACCGCCATGCTGGAATAATCTTCACTGAACATCACTTCGGGGATCTGAGTCAACGTTATTTCACTCACCATTCCCGCAACACTCATGCTAACAAAAGGAAACAGGCAAGCGAGAAAAAGCATGATTAATGCGCTTAATGCATAACCTGTTGGTTGATTACGCGGCTCTCTCCATTTTGCTGTCAGTAAGGTATTACACCGTGGACAAACTGCCTTTTTCCCTTGTTCCAAATCAGGCACAACCGCCAGCATGTCACACTGGGGACAAAGAGCCAGCCTATCATGCTGGTGATTATTGGAACACAAAGTGTTTCTCCTTTAACAAAACTCACACGTTTTTTTATGCTATGTGGCAGCAATCATCCATTTTGCATCATTTCCAACTCTTGCCAGCGATCAAATGTTTTTTCCAATTCTTGTTCTTTATTTGCCAACTCATGCAAAATATTTTGCGTAATTTCATGTGGTTGATTAAAGAACTCTGGGTCACTGACCTGAGATTGTAATTTCTCGATCTCTTCTTCTAATTTCTCTAATAATAAGGGTAGTTGTTCTAATTCTCGCCGTAAATGGTAACTTATCTTATTCGTCCGTTTAGGCAATTCTTTAACTTTTACCGTCTTGTTTTCAACGTTGGCCTTTTTCTCTGCGGTTTGTCGCAGGGAAACAGTTTGCGCCCGCTGCTGCTGGGCATCGTAATATCCCCCTACATAATTGTTGATTTCACCGTTGCCTTCAAAAATCCAGCATTCAGTGACTGAGTTATCAACAAATTGACGATCATGGCTCACCAGAATCACAGTTCCGCTATAGCTATCAACCAATTCTTCAAGTAACTCCAATGTTTCAACATCAAGATCATTGGTGGGTTCGTCAAGAATAAGTAAATTGCTTGGTTTTAAGAACAGACGTGCCAGCAACAGGCGATTGCGTTCACCACCGGACAATGCCCGCACAGGCGTCATCGCCCGTTTGGGATGGAAAAGGAAATCCTGCAAATAACCCAGTACATGGCGGGAACGCCCATTAACCATAACTTCCTGTTTACCTTCGGCAAGGTTATCCATCACCGTTTTATCAGGATCTAATGCGGCACGATGCTGATCAAAGTAAGCCACTTCAAGCTTTGTACCACAATGAATACGTCCGCTGTCTGCTGACAAATCGCCCAACATTAACTTTAATAATGTCGTCTTACCGCAGCCATTTGGTCCCACTAACGCAATTTTGTCACCACGTTGGACTTGCGCCGAGAAATTTTTGACCAATGTTTTATCACCAATCTGGTAATTCACATTTTCCATTTCAAAGACAATCTTACCGGAACGTGTCGCTTCCTCGACCTGCATTTTCGCTGTTCCCATAACATTGCGGCGTTCAGAGCGCTCCACACGTAATGCTTTCAGTGCCCTTACCCGACCTTCATTGCGGGTACGCCGTGCTTTAATACCTTGACGGATCCAAACTTCTTCCTGCGCCAGTTTTTTGTCAAACTCGGCATTTTGCAGCTCTTCAACCCGCAGAGCTTCTTCTTTTCCTTCAAGGTATTTATCGTAATTTCCCGGCCATGAGATCAGCTTTCCGCGATCCAGATCAACAATACGCGTCGCCATCGTGCGAATAAATGAGCGGTCATGAGAAATGAACACGAGGCTGCCATTGAAATTTTTTAGAAAATTCTCCAGCCATTCGATGGTATCGATATCAAGGTGGTTGGTCGGTTCGTCAAGAAACAGCACCTTTGGAGAACAAACCAACGCCCGACCTAGCGCAGCCTTACGCAACCAACCACCAGACAGTGAAGACAGTTTCGCTTCTGCTGGCAGAGAAAGTTGTTTCAGAACATCGTTAATCCGGCTATCTAATGACCAGAGGCCACGGATATCCAGCACTTCCTGCAACTCCGCCAGACGGTTGAGGTTCTTCGCACTCGGATCTGTTTCGACCAAACGCGAAGTATGATGGAATGCTTTAATGTATTCAGCCTGCTCTTTTACCCCTTCGGCAACAAAATCAAATACTGTGCCTTCGACATCACGGGGGGATCTTGTTGTAAGCGCGCAACAATCAAGTCTTGTTCATAAATCACCGAACCATCATCCAATGGCTGCTCTTTTGCCAATACGCGCAACAGTGTGGACTTTCCTGCGCCATTTCGCCCAACCAGACACACTCTTTCGTTTTCTTCGATATGCAGCTCAGCATGATCCAACAACGGTGCATCACTGAATGACAACCAGGCACCGGATAGATTAATCAATGACATAATGTTATTTTTCCTCACCAGCGTGACGCAGCAGCCAGCAGTTATGGATCTGGCGGTTACGGGCAAAATCCTGCGATAATGTTTTTTCTGTTATTTCGGTCGCAACCAGCCCTAATTTATTCAATTCAGCAAAATCCATTTTAAAACCCCGTTTATTATTGGAGAACATTAAGACTCCAGCCGGACGTAACAGACGTTTTAGTTGTTTCATTAATTCGATGTGATCACGCTGAACGTCAAAAGTGTTTTCCATTCGCTTGGAATTAGAGAATGTTGGTGGATCAATAAAGATGACATCGAATTGTTCACGGGACTGAGCTAACCATCCTAAGCAATCAGCCTGAATCAAACGGTGCTGACGTCCGGTTAAGCCATTCGCCTGTAAATTTTTCTCAGCCCATTCAAGGTAAGTACGAGACATATCAACCGTGGTTGTCGAACGCGCACCGCCCAATCCTGCGTGAACTGTTGCCGAGCCGGTATAAGCAAATAAGTTAAGGAAATCCTTGTCTCTGCTCATTTCGCCCAACTTTTTGCGGGCAATACGGTGATCAAGAAATAGCCCCGTATCCAAATAATCGGTCAGGTTAACCCAGAATTTCGCGCCATATTCGTTTACCAAAAAGTATTCTTTCTTTTCGGCCATCTTTTCATACTGGCTTTTGCCTTTCTGACGTTGACGAGTTTTCAAGATCAGTTGATTGGATGATAGGCCAAGTACATTCATTGTTGCACTGATCACATCAAATAGGCGTTGACGAGCTTTATTGGCATCCACAGATTTCGGTGGGGAATACTCTTGCACAACGATTTTATCGGCGTAGCGATCAACAGCAACATTATATTCAGGTAAATCTGCATCATATAAACGATAACAATCAATACCTTGCTGTTTGGCCCACTTGCTAATTTTTTTCTCATTTTTACGCAGACGGTTAGCATAATCCTCAGCGATGCCTATATCCAATGGCTGAGATATATCTGCTAGCTGTTCATTTTTCTGGATGAAATAATTCTTTTGGATACAATCCAGAGGGCCATTTTTGGCCTTAAACTCACGCTCTGCACGTAATTGCAAACAACTCAACAACTCTGGTGAAGCACTGAACAGTGATAAACGCCAGCCAGAAAAACGAGCTTTGATTACGCGGCCAAATACACTGTGCAACGCAATCAACGCAGGTTCACTTTCGAGACGTTCTCCATAAGGCGGATTGCTTAATACCGTTCCCTCTGCCCCTTCCGGCAGGGGATTTTCCAGTTTACTTGCATCTCCCTGCTGGAACTGGATCAACTGGGATACTCCCGCCCTGCGGGCATTTGAACGTGCCATATCCATTACACGGCGATCAATATCCGTTCCAAAAAAGCGGGAAGTTGTTTCCTGTAATCCTTTACGAAAACGAACCTGCGCTTCTGTAATAACTTCACGCCAGATTGTTTCGTTGAATTTCAACCATGAGATGAATCCCCAATGCTTACGATGTAAACCAGGCGCACAATCGGCTGCCATCATGGCCGCTTCTATTAGCAACGTCCCTGAACCACACATAGGATCAACCATTGGCGTTCCGGTATGCCAACCAGAACGCAAAATAATCGCAGCCGCAAGGTTCTCTTTCAGTGGTGCTTGTCCCGCTAAGTCACGGTAGCCACGAATATGCAAGCTATCCCCACTCAAATCGAGTGATACGGTTGCTTTCTCTTTATGCAGGAAGACATGGATACGGACATCAGGTTGTTGTTTAGCAACATCAGGACGTTGCTTTATTTTGCGCATGAAACTGTCGACAATGGCATCTTTTACTTTCAGTGCGCCATATTGTGTATTTCTGATCTCCTCATTTGTGCCGCTAAAATGCACGGAGAATGTACTATTAACGGAGAAGATCTCACTCCAGTCAATGGACTGGACACCAAGATACAAATCCAAGTCACTGTAAACTTTAAATTCGTTAAGCGGCATCATGATACGGGATGCCAGTCTGCTCCACAGCAGGCTCTTATACATCACCCGATCATCGCCCTGAAAATGAACCCCACCCTGAGCAATCTTACAGGATTGCGCTCCCAGGATTTCCAGTTCATTTTTTAATAGTTCTTCCAGTCCACGTGCCGTGCTGGCAAAGAGAGAGTTCATCTTATTAATCATTACAAAAGTTCACCACCAAAAAAATTGTGGCACATTATAGCCAATACCTTCGACATGTCCTAAAGTTGCTGACACAATAAATATAAAAACACTTTAGTAAAGATAAAAACATTCTGGAGATAATGGATGCTAGCTCTGTCGCACCTCTATACCTATCCCGTAAAATCCATGCGTGGATTACAACTCTCTCATTCTCTCGTCAATGAAAATGGCCTGACGTTCGATCGCCATTTTATGATCACCACGATAGACGGTACTTTTATTACTGCCCGCCAATATCCACAAATGCTGCTATTTACTCCAACTATGCTGCATAACGGTCTGTATTTACAGGCTCCCAACGGAGAAAGCGCTACGGTATTTTATGATGATTTTAAAGAAGAGCGTTTCCCTACCGAAGTTTGGGGAAATCATTTTACCGCTTTAGTCGCTCCTGAGAGAGTGAATAGCTGGCTCAGTGGTTTTTTTGATAAACCCGTACAACTACGCTGGCTTAGTGAGGAACTCACTCGGCGGGTAAAAAAATTTCCTGATATTTCTTTATCATTCGCAGATGGTTTTCCCTATTTAATTATCAATGAAGCTTCTTTTCATGCCTTGCAACAACGCTGTCCTGCCAGCATTAAAATATAGCAGTTCCGTGCCAATATCATTGTCACAGGCGCCGCCCCGTTTGAAGAAGATAGCTGGCAAACCATCCAAATCGGCGATATTGTTTTCGATCTACCAAAACCGTGCAGTCGCTGTATATTGACAACGGTCAGTCCGGAAAAAGGCCGTAAAAATCCGCAAAGTGAACCACTGGCTACACTACAGTCTTTCAGAACAGCTAAAGAAAATGGTGCGGTTGATTTTGGGCAAAATGCCATTGCCCGTAATAGTGGCATTATCCGAATTGGGGATCGTGTCACCATTTTGGAAAAGAGAACGCCACGCGAATATGGTAGTGGTGAACAAGCGGCTGATTTACCTGTAAAGGAAGATACTCAACAATCCGTTGCTATTGAGTTCAATGGACAACGTTTTATTGGTAATAATCAACAAATTATTTTAGAACAACTCGAAAATCAGGGTATTCAAATTCCTTATTCGTGTCGTGCAGGAATTTGTGGCTCCTGTAAGATATCTCTGGTTAAAGGGGATGTATTACCATTAAAATCAACTTCCATCAAGAATAATGGAAAAATTCTGGCATGTAGCTGTATACCTCAAAATGATTTAATCATTGAATTAATATAAACATTAATAACATATAACGATAAAATTTGTAGCTAAATCGGGCAGTATAAATAAGCTAGCTGTCTGATTTTTATTACTGATTTCTTAAGCAGACAACAAATTATGAAAAAAACATTCCATTGATTGGCTCTATAAATATATCTGGTTGTGTATGATAAAGAGTATTTAATAATGCTGACAGAAGTAATTTAATTAGGTTAATAAAATTATGGATATAGCGATCCAGCAGCACTAAATCGCTCTATCATATATCGATGATTGAGTTGGCTCAATATAAGGTATGATGCGATCATTCATGACCTTAATGGGATCACAAAAACTCATTACACGATCGTGCAACTCTAGCTTTTTCTGTACCAATAGACACAAACTGGCATTATCACCGACTTCTGCGACCATAAACAGCGCTTCAGTGCCACTATCCTGTAATTTAAGCTGAATAATTTCACCGTGTTCTGGTTTTTCTACTAAAGAAACATGAGAGAAATACCAGCTCTTGGGCATTTGTGGTTTCATAAAACGTAACGCAACCACGCCATTTAAAGCTAATTCAGCTCTAAGCGCAGGGGCCATATTGATACTACGCGAATGTTCTTCGAAGGTGTAAAAAAGCGCGGCATCATCAACTGAGAATGACATTTCTTTCATTGTAACAGCGTAATCAGTCAACATTTTGGCAGGAAAGCGAGAACGAAAAACCATGCCATTAGCGAGATCGAGCATGACACGACTGTGCTCAGGATCAAAATACCAGCGCCACTGATCATCAGGTTTAATTTTCATTGATTACCCTTTTATGCTCAAAATAGCTTTTCTGTTAAAATAAGCATTGGCCAGCGAAATAGAAGTTAAAAAATAAATGATAGAATTTAATTTTAATCTATAAGACAAAATATAGACGAATTGAGGGCAGAAATAAACCCCCACCCCCCAATTGCAGCAAATATTCAGATATGATTAACAATATCTTTGATGAGTTTCGGTCCTTTATAGATAAAACCGGAATATATCTGAATTAATGAAGCACCTGCTTCTATTTTTTCTCTGGCTGCAACAAGTGAATCAATTCCCCCTACACCAATAATCGGTATTTCACCTTTTAATTCTTGCGAAAGGCGACGGATAATCTCTGTGCTGCGCAACTGCACAGGGCGTCCACTCAATCCCCCTGCCTGCTGACAATGATTCAAACCTTCAATAATCTTTCTATCCAGTGTGGTATTTGTTGCAATAACGCCATCAATATGATGACGCATTAAACTATCAGCAATTTTTATTAATTCTTCTTCTGAAAGATCGGGGGAGATTTTAACAGCAACAGGAACATACTTTTGGAACTTTTGCTGAAGTTCATTTTGCTTATTTTTAATTGCAGACAAGAGATCATCCAGTGCATCACCGTACTGTAATGTTCTCAAGCCAGGCGTATTAGGAGAAGAAATATTGATAGTGATATAACCTGCATGAGGATAAACTTTATCCATGCAAATTAAATAATCATCTTTTCCATTTTCAACCGGAGTATCTTTATTTTTGCCAATATTGATCCCGATAATCCCGTTATATTTTGCACGCTTAACATTTTCAACCAGATTATCCACTCCAAGGTTATTAAACCCCATCCGGTTGATGATCCCTTCTGCTTCAACCACACGGAATAATCTTGGTTTATCATTTCCAGCTTGCGGGCGCGGTGTCACTGTGCCAATTTCAACAAACCCAAAGCCCATCGCTCCAAGCGCATCAATGCAATCACCATTCTTATCGAGACCAGCGGCTAGACCAAGTGGATTTTTAAAAGACAACCCCATGCAAGTAACAGGTTTAGTAGCAACTGATTGGCGGACGAGAAATTCGAAAGGAGTACCAATGACGCGTTTAAGCTGGCGGAAAGTCAGTTCATGTGCCTGTTCAGGATCAAGCTGGAACAACGCCTTCCGTACTAGAGAGTAATACATTTAAATTAACCTATTGTTCTTTATGATGATCTTTACGTGAGAATTGTCAGTTATACATTTTGAATTATACGCAATCTCATACATACATAATTGCTGCGTTATTGTAGCAGGAAGAGGGGACTAATTTACCATTATATGAGTAAACAAAAAAGTCCTCTCTATAGGCAGGTAAAACAAGCAAGCAAAAACAAACCCCGTTTAAAATAGCAACGGGATTTGTTAACGATCTCATTTATTAACTTTCAAGTGCTTTGGTAATCTTTTCAAACAGATCACCAGATAAGTTCTCTAATTCTTTTAACTGTTCAAGTGCTGCTCGCATCAAAGTCTGACGTTTCTCGTCATAACGTTTCAGACGAATCAATGGATCAATCAAATGTGATGCCACTTGCGGATTTAAGCTATTCAGTTCGGTTAGTACTTCTACCAAAAATTGATAACCACTGCCATCTTCGGCATGGAAGGCCACAGCATTTTTACTAAAGAACACTCTCAACAGTGAATAAACACGGTTTGGATTACTCAAGCTGAAAGAGCGATGTTTCATCAAGTTACGAACTTTATCAAGTGCATCGAAGGCTGGATTGGTTGCTTGCAGCCTGAACCATTTATCCATAACCAAACCATCCTGATGCCAGCGCTGATCAAATTCATCCATTAACTGATAACTGCAAGGCAATTCAGCAGATACAGCCGCAGATAAAGCAGCGATACTGTCAGTCATGTTATCAGCGTGGTAATATTGTGCCGCCACTAGCTTATCTGCCAACTCTTTGGTATCAATAAAGGCCAAATAGTAGAGGCAAGTATTACGCAAGTCACGTTTTGCAATATCCTTATGCTCTATACGGTATTCACCTGTATGAAGACTGTGATAAACCGCGGAAAACTCATCCACCATTTCATTAGCCAGTGCCTTTGTCATGGCACGAATGACATCATGGATAGCTTTCGGATCTACCACCGTAAACAGTTCTGCCATTTCATTTTCAGACGGCAAGGTCAAGATCAATGCAGCCAGAGCCGGATCAATATCTTTATCCAACAATACAGCCCGGAAAGCATCAATGACATGCATTGGCAATTCCAGTGGCAGAGATTTTTGCTGACGGACAACATTCAGCTTCACATAGTTGGTTAGCAATGCCTGCGCCGCATCCCAGCGGGAGAACTCATTACGCGCATGTTTCATTAAGAATGAAAGCTGCTCATCACTGTAAGGATAATCCAGTTTCACTGGTGCAGAAAATTCACGCAGTAAAGAAGGAACAGGTTGTGATGGAACCTCATCAAAGACAAATGATTGTTCCGCATTTATAACATTTAAAACATGATGCACAGGCTGGCCATGACGACGCAGCGGAATCACCCTTCCTTGTGCATCATAAAGTTCAATATCCAAAGGAATGTGCAACGGTTGTTTCTCTTTCTGATCGGCCGTTGATGATGTCATTTGACTGACATGCAAAATATATTGTTGTTTTTCTGCATCGTATTCATCACGAACAGTCAGGACTGGTGTCCCTGATTGGCTATACCAGCGGCGGAAGAGGGTCAAATCGACGTTTGAAGCATCTTCCATCGCCTGAACAAAATCATCACAGGTCGCCGCGCTACCATCATGACGGTGGATATAAAGCTGCATACCTGCCTGAAATTGTTCTTCACCTAATAAGGTGTGGATCATCCGAATCACTTCCGCGCCTTTTTCATAGACGGTCAACGTATAGAAGTTATTCATTTCCATCACCTGATCAGGACGGATAGGATGAGCCATAGGGCCAGCATCTTCGGCAAATTGTGCAGAACGCATAACACGCACATTTTTAATACGGTTAACCGAACGGGAACCTAGATCAGAACTGAACTCCTGATCACGAAATACTGTCAGCCCCTCTTTCAGGCTTAACTGGAACCAGTCACGACATGTAATGCGGTTTCCTGTCCAGTTATGGAAATATTCATGTCCTATCACAGCTTCAATGGCAAGATAATCTTCATCAGTCGCTGTTTCTGTTTTTGCCAGAACATATTTGGAATTGAAGATATTCAATCCCTTGTTCTCCATCGCTCCCATATTGAAGAAATCAACGGCGACAATCATATAAATATCAAGGTCATATTCCAAACCAAAACGGGTTTCATCCCATTTCATTGAATTTTTCAACGATGTCATAGCCCAGTCAGCGCGATCCAAGTTGCCTCTATCAACAAATAATTCCAGTGCAACCTCACGGCCACTGCGGGTCACAAACGTATCACGCAGAACATCAAAATCCCCTGCAACCAATGCGAACAAGTAAGCAGGTTTGGGGAACGGGTCTTGCCATTTTACCCAATGGCGCCCATCTTCCAGCTCTCCTTGTTCAATACGGTTACCATTGGAAAGCAGGAATGGGTATTTGGACTTATCCGCCGTAATGCGAGTAGTAAAACAAGCCAGAACATCTGGACGATCCAAATAATAAGTGATATGACGGAATCCCTCTGCCTCACACTGAGTACACAAGGCATCGCCAGACATATACAGTCCTTCAAGAGCTGTATTAGCTGTCGGGTGAATTTCATTTACAATTTTCAAGGTAAACTGGGCTGGAAGTTGCTCAATCAACAATTTTCCATCCTGTTCCTGATAATGCTCCCACGCTTTATCATCGATATAGATGCCTTTTAACGTGAGATTTTCTCCATCCAAAATCAATGGGGTAATATCATTAACCTGACGTTTTACCTGACTGATTGCCGTCACCGTTGTTTTTTCAGCATCCAACTCAAAATCGAGATCAATATTGGTAATTGTGTAATCTGGTGCTTGATAATCCAGACGGTGCTTAACGAGTCGCTGTTGTGTCATAGGGAACCTTTTCCATTACTTTTAAAAACATAAACGCTGCCATAGAGAAATTTTCCTTTCAATCAATAAGTCTCTTTTTTTGGATGTTAATAACTTATTAAATAAAAGTATAAATGATGTGGTCGGTATATTAGTACTTTCGTGCTAATTGTCATCTCATATCTCATTTAACATGATATTATCTATAAATGGATTAACCTTAATCTTTAGATTCAGGAAAGTATATGCAGCTATATAGCTTCAATAACCCAATAATCACGGTATACTCTCCCGACTTTATCGATTTAGCTGACACGAATATGCTCCGCGAGGATGCCTGACGCGCCATGACTTTAGACGCTACCCCGATTATCAAATCGCTGCTTGATACTGATGCCTATAAGTTTCATATGCAGCAAGCAGTGTACCACCATTACAACAATATTCCTGTTGTTGCAGAATTTCGTTGTCGTGGTGATGAACTGCTCGGAGAATACGCCGAGCCATTACGTCATCAAATTGACATGATGGCAGACTTAGCATTGACAGAACGCGAAGTTGATTATCTTTCTCGCCTCCCGTTCTTTAAAGAGGATTACCTGAACTGGTGCAAAACATTTCGCTTTAACCCTAAACAAGTTGAAGTTTCTGTTACCCATGAAGGGCAATTAGCCATCCGTATTTCCGGTTTATGGCACGAAGTTATCTTGTGGGAAGTGCCCTTGCTTGCCCTGATCAGCGAATTGGTTCATCGTCATCACTCACCTGAAATAACACCTGAAAGCGCCGTTATTCAGTTGAGAAAACTGATTGAACTGTTTTACAAAGACGCCGCGGAAAAAAATATCGATCTATCCGGTTTTAAATTAATGGATTTTGGTACACGCCGTCGTTTTTCACACGCCGTGCAATATGCCATTATCAATGAGCTGAAAAATAGCTTCCCTTATTTTATTGGAACCAGTAATTATCAACTGGCAGAACAGCTTGATCTCCCCCCTCTTGGCACACAAGCCCATGAATGGTTTCAGGCTCACCAACAAATTAGTCCGGAACTGGCCAATAGTCAGAGGGCTGCGTTGCAAACTTGGCTGAATGAATATCCAAACCAGTTAGGTATTGCCCTGACTGACTGCATCACGATGGATGCTTTTCTGCGAGATTTTGACAAACCATTAGCAACAGCTTACCAGGGTCTGCGCCATGACTCAGGTGATCCTATTGAATGGGGTGAAAAAGCGATAGCTCATTATCAATCACTGGATATCGATCCAATGACGAAAACATTGGTGTTCTCTGACAGTTTAGATCTGCAAAAAGCACTGGCACTGTATCACCATTTTCACAAGAGAATTAATGTTGTTTTCGGCATTGGTACACGACTGACCTGTAATATTCCGGGCATAAAACCCCTGAACATTGTTATCAAACTTGTCGAATGCAATGGCAAACCCGTGGCAAAACTTTCGGATAGCCCCGGAAAAACCATCTGTGAAGATGATGAGTTTGTTAATAGGTTGCGTCGGGCATTCGACATTCCTTATATAGAGAAAGCGGTATAGAAAAAACAGCATAACTGGCTAATTATCTTTTGCGTAACCGGCTTCATGTTGGTTACGCAAATAAAAACACAACTTTTCCCCCTGTTTCCTCATTAAGACCCGCAATTTCCTCTTGTTTCCTGAGAGATGACAAGTAAGATAGACGATCTGCTCCTGAATTCAGGAGTATTTGGTAAATCTATCTAGTTATTAATCCACTATATAAAAAAGAGAGAAATTTATGAGCGTAGCGCCTGTAGTCGATGTACTGCAAGGCCGGGTTCCGGTTGGCAACGAAGTCACCGTTCGCGGTTGGATACGTACAAGGAGAGATTCTAAAGCTGGTATCTCGTTCCTCGCCGTCTATGACGGTTCCTGCTTTAATCCATTACAGGCCGTCGTTAATAATAGTTTACCTAATTATCAGGATGAAATATTACATTTAACCACGGGCTGTTCTGTCGAAATCACCGGTATAGTGGTGGAATCGCAAGGTAAGGGGCAGGATTTTGAATTGCAGGCCACTAAAGTCGTTGTTGTTGGCATGGTTGATGATCCTGATACTTACCCAATGGCTGCTAAACGCCACAGTATTGAATACCTGCGTGAAGTGGCTCATCTTCGCCCACGTACCAATTTGATCGGTGCAGTTGCCCGTGTTCGCCATACACTGGCTCAAGCCCTGCATCGTTTCTTCCATGAAAAAGGCTTCTTCTGGGTATCCTCTCCGCTGATTACCGCATCAGATACAGAAGGTGCTGGCGAAATGTTTCGTGTTTCCACTTTGGATTTGCAAAACTTGCCACGTACAGATAAGGGCGAAGTTGATTTCAGCCAGGACTTCTTCGGCCGTGAAGCTTTCCTTACTGTATCCGGTCAGTTAAACGGCGAGGCCTATGCTTGTGCATTGAGCAAAATCTATACCTTCGGGCCAACTTTCCGTGCAGAAAACTCCAATACCAGCCGTCACTTGGCAGAATTTTGGATGGTTGAACCGGAAGTGGCTTTCGCTGATTTGAATGATATCGCCAAGCTTTCTGAAGAAATGCTGAAATATGTTTTCAAGGCTGCCTTAGAAGAGCGTGCTGACGATCTGGCGTTCTTTGCAGAACGTGTTGATAGTGAAGTTATTACTCGCCTGGAAAAATTTGTTGATTCAGATTTCGTTCAGTTGGATTACACCGATGCAATAGAAATTCTGGAAAATTGTGGCCAGAAATTCGAAAACCCTGTTTTCTGGGGTGTAGATTTGTCATCGGAGCATGAGCGTTATCTAGCAGAGAAACATTTTAAAGCGCCAGTGATCATGAAAAACTATCCAAAAGACATCAAAGCCTTCTATATGCGCATGAACGAAGATGGCAAAACCGTTGCAGCAATGGATGTATTGGCTCCAGGAATCGGTGAAATTATCGGTGGTTCCCAGCGTGAGGAACGTCTGGATATGCTGGATCAGCGTATGGAAGAAATGGGACTGAATAAAGAAGATTACTGGTGGTATCGTGATCTGCGTCGTTACGGCACTGTCCCTCATGCCGGTTTCGGTTTGGGTTTCGAACGCTTGGTCGCTTATGTTACTGGCGTATCCAACGTTCGTGACGTTATTCCATTCCCACGGACACCAAGAAACGCAAGTTTCTAATGAATCAGATCAATAAATAAGCTAAAAACCAATCCCCGGAAAAGCCAACGAAAGTTGGCTTTTTTTATTTTATAGCGAAAAGCACACGAAAAAAGTTCCCTGATATTTACATTTTGAAATACCTATTTTCACTTTGTTACTGATTTTGCGCTTTTGTAGCATTTTGAGGGTAGATAAAATTCATTACCAATGGAAAACTGGTCGCCGACTAATAAGACACTCGATACCCACAAATAGTTCCAAAATTTTTTAGTGTTCTATTTCTGGCAGTGGCAGGTGTCTAGATAACACCAATGAGGGTAATAATAATGAAACGCAATATTCTTGCAGTGGTAATTCCAGCTCTGTTGGCTGCTGGTACAGCAAACGCGGCTGAAATTTTTAACAAAGATGGCAATAAACTGGATCTGTACGGTAAAGTAGACGTTCGTCACCAAATCGCTGATAAAAGAAGCGGTGAAGACGGTGATGCTTCTTATGCACGTATCGGCATCAAAGGCGAAACTCAGATCAATGATCAACTGACTGGTTTTGGTCGTTGGGAATACAATCTGAAAGCTCACACTGAAGAAGGCGAACAAGAAACTGCTACTCGTCTGGCTTTCGCTGGTTTGAAATTTGCTGACTACGGTTCACTGGATTACGGTCGTAACTACGGCGTAAACTATGACATCAACGCATGGACTGACGTACTGCCAATCTTCGGTGGCGATTCCATGTCTAAAACTGATAACTACATGACTGGCCGTGCTACTGGCCTGTTGACTTACCGCAACACTGATTTCTTCGGTCTGGTTGACGGTCTGAACTTTGCCCTGCAATACCAAGGCCAAAACAGTCAGCGTACTAAGAATGGCCGTACTGGCGCTACAGAAAATGGCACAGCAAATGGCACAGCAAATGGCGATGGCTACGGTCTGGCAACTACTTATAAAGTAGGTTACGGTATCACTGTTGGTGCTTCTTACGCTAATTCTACTCGTGCAAATGGTCAGTGGAATGATGGATATGCTAAAGGCGAACGTGCTGAAGCATGGAACATCGGTGCTAAATACGATGCTGACAACGTATACCTGGCAGCAATGTACGGCGAAACCCGTAATATGACCCCAGGTTCAGCATTGTTTGATGGTAAGAAAGTGGAAGGTATCGCTAACAAAACTCAGAACTTTGAAGTGGTTGCACAATACCTGTTCTCTGATTTTGGCCTGAAACCATCTCTGGCTTACGTTCAATCTAAAGGTAAAGAACTGGGTGAAGGTGAGAAACGCTACAGCGCTGATCTGGTTAAATATGTTTCTGTAGGTACTTACTACTACTTTAACAAAAACCTGTCTACCTATGTTGATTACAAAATCAACCTGTTGGACAAAAACGAAGGGGGCGATGCAAACGCTCGCAACGTATTCGGTGTTGGCCTGACTTATCAGTTCTAATTACTGCTGATAAACTGTTTAACGAAAAGTTAAACACATTTATCTCAGAAAAAGCAGCGCTCCGGCGCTGCTTTTTACGTTTTACTTCTTTGTTTTTTCAGGCTCTTTTTTTCACTCCGTAAACTACTTCACAAGATTTTATTCTTTTTGCTACAAGTGGTTGGCAAATGGATTCCTTAAGGTTACCCTGAGCGGCGTATAACTTATTTTGGGCTTAACTCTCCGAGTCTTGGAATCAAAAAAATGTTTGAAAAAATCACAGCAGCGCCTGCCGACCCGATTCTTGGTTTAGCGGATAGCTTTAAAGCAGATCCCCGTGAAAATAAAATTAACTTGGGTATCGGAGTCTACAAAGATGAAACAGGTAAAACTCCTGTTCTGACTACCGTTAAAAAAGCAGAGAAGTTCCTGCTGGAAAACGAAACCACCAAAAATTACCTGGCAATTAGTGGATTACCTGAATTTGGCCATGTTACTCAGGAACTGCTTTTCGGTAAAACCAGCCCTATCGTCACTGACAAACGCGCCCGTACTGTACAAAGCCCAGGTGGAACCGGCGCATTACGTATTGCGGCTGACTTTATCGCTAAACAGACCAATGCAACACGTGTTTGGATCAGCAATCCAACCTGGCCAAACCACAAAGGCGTTTTCTCCAGCGCGGGTTTAGAAATCCGTGAATACAACTATTATGATGCAGAAAATCATGCCTTGGATTTCGATGGCATGCTTGCAAGTTTGTCTGAAGCAAAAGCAGGTGATGTTGTCCTGCTGCATGGTTGCTGCCATAACCCGACGGGTATCGATCCAACTGCTGAACAGTGGCAGAAACTGGCAGATTTATCTGCTGCAAATGGCTGGTTGCCCGTATTCGACTTTGCTTACCAAGGTTTTGCCAAAGGATTGGATGAAGATGCCGAAGGTCTGCGTATCTTTACCAGAAACCACAATGAGTTAATCGTTGCCAGCTCTTATTCCAAAAACTTTGGTTTGTACAATGAACGTGTTGGTGCTTGCACTATCGTTGCAACGGACAGCGATACCGCAGAAAAAGCATTCAGCCAGGCAAAATCTATTGTGCGTACCAACTACTCCAACCCACCGGCACACGGTGCTTCCGTTGTTACCACCATTTTGTCCAATGATGAACTGAAAGCTGAGTGGGTTCAGGAATTGGCAACCATGCGCGAACGCATTCAGCGTATGCGCCAACTATTTGTAAACACCTTACAAGAAAAAGGTGCGAAACAAGACTTTAGTTTTATTAGCGCTCAAAATGGTATGTTCTCATTCAGCGGATTGACTAAAGAACAAGTCGATCTCCTGCGTGAAGAGTATGGTATTTACGCGGTTAGCTCTGGCCGTATCAACGTAGCAGGTCTGACATTGGAGAATATGGTTCCTTTGTGTGAAGCTATCGTTGCAGTACTCTAGTCTCATCTGAATACCTAACCTCTTTTCTCAAAAGCCGCTGACAAAGCGGCTTTTATCTTCTTCACACTATCTTTACGTTTGCAATTAATCTTGTAAGAACGGATTAGTTTTCCGCTCATGTCCTAATGTTGACATTGGACCATGACCAGGGATGAATTGATATTCGTCCCCCAATGGCAATACCTTTTCCTTAATAGATTGAATCAATACATCATAATTTCCGCCCGGAAAATCAGTGCGACCAATACTACCCTTAAACAACACATCTCCCATTGAAATGATTTTATCGGTGTGGTTAGTCAGGATAATATGCCCTGGTGTATGTCCCGGACAATGTAAAACAGATAGCTCAATACTGCCAATTTTCAGTGTATCCCCCTCATCCAACCAACGATCTGGCGTAAAAGAGGGACATGGTTCAACACCAAACATTTGGCATTGAATTTCCAAACCTTCTATCCAAAATGCATCTCCCTTATGTGGCCCGTAAACAGGCACATCAAAATGCTTCGCAACTTCAACAGTAGCACCTACATGATCATAGTGACCATGTGTCAGCAAAATTTGGCTGAGCTTCAACCCGCGGCGCTCTATCTCAGCGATAAGTTGTTCGGCATTACCACCTGGATCAACAATCGCCGCTTCCTGAGTTTCCTCACACCAAATCAATGTGCAATTTTGCATCGCCATCGTAACGGGGATAATGTGGTATTTCATTATTTTGTTTCACTCCACAATCAAGACTCATTGTTGGTAATAAGATTACCACGTCCTGACTGGGCCTGTATCAATATGAATAAAATTACTTTTTGGATAAAACCCCACCCCCCCTGCCCGCATTTTTAATGCCGCCTTACGAATATGTGCGAGCTGAACACCATCAATGTGAAAATCCATTGCTTGCCCACGGGTATGGTAACTATGTTTTGCCACCCCACCACTGACATGGCGCAACTTATTATTTGTCACCAGAGAACGATAACCAGAAATTAATTGGACAGGCTTATTTATTCCCATCATCATTTGTAATAAATAAATTTGATCAAATAATTTCGGGTCAATGGTTTTAACCTCATTTTGACGAAAATCACGGAATAAATAATTCAGTCGGGATAATTCCGACTTATTATACCGGTGACCATCAAAAAATTCTGCTTTGAGTGTTTCTCCGGTATGCAGGTTATCAAAACGTAAAATTCGCGGACGAGGTGTTGTCAACGCTGCCAAAGCCGATTGAGGTAACAAACTTAAACCCAATGCAGTCAGACTTATACCAAGCCATTTTCGGCGATCGTAATCAATGTTATTCATGTGTAATATGCCCTGCCATTCTTTAATATATTAACTATATAAATTCATTAATAATGAAACTTCATCGAACAATAAGACATCAAAAAATAAAAGATAGTTTCAATGGTTTTGTATGTTACTGTAAATTCATCGCCCTATTATTGTGATCTATATAACATAATTAAAATAATATTAAAATTGCAGATCAAGAATAAAACAGCACACTAAAAACAAACCATGATAAAAAATACGTTTAAAATAATTAAGTAATAAAAAATAACGAAGATGAAAATGATACTTTCACCTCCGTTTATAACATATATATCAACACCAGACTTATTTCTTTAAGTCTTATTAGTAACGGAAGAAGTTATAAGTCATTTCTGGCTACCAAGATCTTGGAAAGGGACTCTGAATGCTGTCTTGCATTCTTATCATAATCATAGATATCGTCTCGGTATTGCGGATTTCCTTCTTCATCAACCCACGCTGTTTGGTAATAAAGAAAAACAGGGATTTTTTGGGGAATATTAACATATTTTGTTGACCATGTTTTCAATGAACTATTGACTTTAGTTTTATCCCAACCTGCTTTTCCCAACAGCATATTAGCCAATTCAGGAGCCTTATTGACACGTACGCAACCAGAACTAACAGCCCGCATTTCTCGGCTGAAAGAGGCCTGATTAGGTGTGTCATGTAAATAAATAGCTTCTGAATTTGGCATATTGAATTTAAAACGTCCCAATGAATTAGTGGGGCCAGGTGCTTGCCTAATACGATAGGGAAAATTATTCGGTGTTATTACACTCCAGTTAATCGAAGAAGGATCGATAACCTTAGCATCATTGCTCCAACTGGAAAAAACCGTATACCCACGCGTGCGAAAATAACCAGAGTCACGCATCGCTCTGGGTGCAATATCTTTTCGAGTCATGCTGGTTGGTACATTCCACGGAGGATTGATTACCACATTATTTAATTCACTACTCATGATAGGTGTTTTTCGGCTTGGCCGTCCAACGACCACTTTAGAACTCAATACCTCTTTACCATCTAAATAATAGGAAAGTGAGTAATTAGGAATATTAACTAAAATACTTGTAGGAATATTTCCAGGGATAATCCGTAGTCGTTGAATATTCAATGCCATAACACGAGCACGGGTTTGTGGTGTTGTATTTAACCATACTTTAGTAGATTTGCCGATAACTCCATCGGCTGATAAGCCATGTAAGGCTTGAAAACGTTTTACAGCCTCTGTTAATTCTTTACCATAAACCCTATTATCGGATTTGGTAACAGATAAATCCAATATCCTTAAACGAGATAATATTTTTCTCAATGCAATAACACTCTCACTACTTTGTCCAGGTCTTAGAGTTCCTTGCAATGAAAACTCAGTCCATGGCCGTTGATCAGCCAATTGTTCCAGCATCTCCTTACGCATATTTTCATACATAGGATGATTCGGTGATAGGCTCGTAATATAAGAAAAAGTACTATTATTATTAATATGTTGTTGCCATGTATGAATTAAATGAGTTGAGGGTGATTCAATTTTATAAGGAGATTTACTGTATAACCATGCACTCCCTTTTTTATCAATATTATTAATAAAATGGAGATAACCTAACATAGCATCAGATAAGATAACATCACGCCCCATTTCACTTAATTCAGGGTTATGAAGTTGTATCAGCCATTTTTCAAATTGAGGTTGAAAACCAGCCAGAGAAATTTCAACCAATTGATCCTCGAACTGATTAATAGCTTTTTTATCTGACCATAATGGTTGCATTTTATTGTTAACATATAAATTTGCCAATTGCTCAAGGAATATCGGTTTTATTTGTTGTGGCAACCAAATTTGTAACTGCTTTCGGCTTTTATCAATAGAAAATACTGGAGAAATAGGAGCTTCCTTATCAGATAAAATAATAGAAGCTGCTTTTTTTTGTTCTTCTGGTAATTGTTGCATACCACTCAACGACAGTCCATTTTGTTGATTTGCAAAAACTCCCTCTGATACCGCTAACGTACTACAGATAAAAGAAACTTTCAGTAATCTGACTGTGTTCTTCACCATAAGAGCTCACCTCACTTTATTATGTGTGCAGCTATCCAATGACTTATTATAATTATCCGCAGCCCTATTTTATCAGAAAGAATACTAGTAATTATATACATAATTACTGCTTTAGATAGGATGCTTATCTAAGCAAATTTAATCTCACCAGATAAAATAAAACCCAAGGAAAATAAATTTTTCATCATAATAATTTAAATTATAATGATTTAAAAAAAGAAAAGGCACGTCTAGTGCCTTTAATCAAAGTATATTGTGCTAAATTTTGTATTGAATTTTAAGATTAATACTCAGAATTAATGACCACCTCTTCTCCAAACCGACCCGCTTTAGGCAAAGGCTGATAAGAAGAATTTGATGCTCTCAAGATACGAATACCACGGATATTCAATGCACGAGCTGCGGCAATATCAGCATCTGCATCACCATAATAAATTTTCAGATTATGATCTTTCATCCAACTGATTTTATTATTTTTACCTGGTTCATCGCCTGCAAAAATAACGGCATTCATTTTATCAGTAGGTATGTGCAAGTATTCCTGCAAATATTTAGTCACAGCTTCCGTCTTCGTTTTTGTACGGCCAGTAATGAAATAAATATCATCGCCTCGCTTCAAATGCATCTGAACCAATTCAATGCCGATCTTTTTTGGCATACTGAATTTATCCCATTCATTATTCATTTTTTCCCAAAATGCTGCGTTTTTCAGATAACTATTGCCATTAGGCGAATATTCCAATTTACCACGATAAAAACCTGGACTTGAAAACAGTACGGTATCATCAATATCAAACCCCACTGCCATTGCGGGTTGGTTTTGCAGACTCCGCTTAATCTGCTCTACGGATACCCAATGCACTGCATGACGTTGGGACAAATCTGCCGCAGAAACGCCTGAATCAACTTGCTCAGGCATAAACATTTTTGCTTGTGCCATGCTATTTAAACCAAAAGCAAGCACAATCGCACTGAATGCCAGGGTAATTTTACGCATCGTTATTCCTTTTTTACATTAGTAGTAACGGTGTGAAATAGTAAACTTTCTCATCACATCAAAACGAGACATATCGCACAAGGAGACGAATATCCGAATGGATTTTCCCTCAATTAAGAAAGGGGCATAATATGCCCCCTTTCTTAGAAGAAGTATCATTCACTGATGAAGTTATTCTTGCAATATAGGCTGTGCCTGTGTTTGTGACTGCTCAGTTACCGGAATATCTTGCCCAAAACCACGTAACCCAACAACATGTACATGTTCCTGGTTATTGAAAATCTTACGTACCAGTTTATAAGTTGTCCCTTTTTCTGGGCTGATATTTTCCGGCGCAGCAATAATTAACTGCATATGTAAGCGTTCACATAGCTCAAATAACGTTGCAATGGATTTCGCATCTAATCGGGCAGCTTCATCAAGGAACAGCAATCGACATGGTGAAATATCTTTACCACGCAGACGACGTGATTCCTCCTCCCAACTCTGTACGACCATAACCAGAATAGACATCCCCGTACCAATCGCTTCCCCCGTAGACAAGGCGCCACTTTCCGCTTTTAGCCAACCATCTGAACCTCGGTTAACTTCAACTTCCAGCTCAAGGTAATTACGGTAATCCAGCAATTCTTCACCAATGGTTTGTGGTAAACGCTGCCCCATATCGACTTGTGGATTCAAACGCTGATAAAGCTTCGCCATCGCTTCTGAGAAAGTCAGGCGCTGGCTGTTGAACAGATCCTGATGTTGTTCCTGCTGCTCAGAAAGCACATCCAACAAGAGGGAATGACTTTCACGCACATTCACATTCAGGCGCACACCACCAACCTGTCCAAAAGAAACCGCCTGCAACCCCTGATTCAACATACGAATACGGTTCTGTTCACGTTGAATGGTCTTTCGAATGATATTCGCCACACTTTTGGAACTAATAGCCAGTTTCTGCTCACGGGCAGTTAATTCTTCCGTCAAACGCGCCAACTCAATTTCCATCTGTTCAATGGCATCAACCGGATCAGCCGTACGGATAATATCTTGCCGAATACGTTCACGCAGATGTTGATAAACCGCCACAAAAAATTGGATCTTACGTTCAGGGCGTTTTGGATCTTCGGACAAACGCAACGCATCACGCAGGTGTTCATTATCGGCTACAGCCAGACGCAATGCTCCCAGTGCCTTATCCGACATTGAGCGCAAATCATCACCCTCCATATAGGCCAGTTCGCGACGATGTAAACGACGTTCAACACCATTGTCTTTTACCATACGCATGACTGCACACCAGCCCGCCTTAGAAGAGACAACTTGTTCACGTTTCTGGTAATAATCACGTTCAGATTTACGCAGTTTCTTCTGGAGGTTTTCCATTTCTGCCTCACAGAACGCAATCTGTTTCTCAAGTTGGTTAATACGGGAACGGTTAGCATTCACAGCGGCATGGAGCTGATCACGACGTTCACGCGCACGGCTTTCGGCGTTAGCATCCGCCTGTACACCGATATCTTTCATCTCCTGCTCAAGTTCTTTCAACATATCTTGCTTAGTGTCATAAGAACTCTTCAATGATGCCAATACTTGGTTGAACTGCGCATATTGTGCTTGTTGCTGGCGCAATTTTTCACGCGCACGGCTACGATCAGATTCTGCGTGTTGAAGGCGTTGACGTAGTTTGTCATTCAGGTCGGTATTTTCACTGAGCATACCGGCAGAGTCACTATAGCTGAAATGCGCGCGGCGTTGCACAACTTCTGTCAAGGCAAAGGCTTGTTGTTTAGCCTGATGCTGGCTGTATTTCGCGACCTCATAATCCTTTTGCAACTGCTCATGTTGCTGTGGATCACTCTGTAAGACAGAAACCAGTGGCTCAAGTTTAACCAGAGCATTACTGTGTTGTTGTAGAAAACGTGCAGCCTCCTGAGCTTCACTCATTTCTTCACGCACTGTTTCCACGCGATCAAGCAGGGTTTCATCCAACAAGATAGTCATTTGTGGAATCAGACGATTCAATAGTGACAGGCTCTCTTTTATCTGAACAAGTTTCTGCTGATGCTGCTGAGCCTGAGTTTCAAATTGCGATAACTCACGCTCCAGTTCAGTACGACGCTGACTCAAGCGACGAATTTCCGCTTCTGGATCATCATCAAATACAACAGAAAGATGTTTACCCACAAAACGACTGAAAGCCTGATGTGCACGCTGAACTTTCTGAACATCAAATGAAAGTGTCGCGTAGCGCTCTGCCAGCGTATCACGTTCAAGAGTGAGTGCTTCCAGACGACTTTCTCTTGCTGCCCGTCCAAATAACGGAACTACAGGATAACGGGAATAACGCCATTGACGATCGGATGATTTCACCAGAACTGCGTTTTCCTGCTCCTCAAAATGGAATACGCTGTCGTCAAAAGACTGTGGATCTCCTTCAATCAAATAGAGATCTTCCGGGCAATCTTCCAGTGTTTCCAGATGCGGACGAACCAGCGAGAGATCAGGTACAACAATGGCGTGACGCGCAGGACCATACAGTGCGGAGAAATAAGGTGCGTCATCAATGGTAATGTCGTCATAAATTTCAGACAGTAAAACACCGCCAAAACGTTCTGCCAATGCAAGCAATCGGCTATCTTCGGCGCCACTTGGTTGGTTCAGACGTTCAATCTGCTTTTCCAGCTCACGTTTCTGTGCAGCAATATCATCACGCTCGACCGTAATTTCGCGCTCTTGCTCAAGTAATTGCTGCATATATTCAGTCACATCGTGACTATTTTCGAATGTTTCATTGCATTGTTCGCTAAGCTGGTTCAAGGCCTCCTGTGCCGCCAACCACACTGGTGCCCGTGCGGTCAGTCCCTGAATTTTTTGCTTGAGCTGTTCAAATTCCTGGCGTATTTGGATGCGACGTTCACCGCTTTCATTGGCACCCAGGCTCAATTCTTCTAACTGAGCTTCCAGTTCACCTTGTAACGCCTCTAAGTCTTCTGCTTGATATTGCTGGTTATGACGCTTACAAAACTCTTCCAGCAAACGTTCTGCATTTTGCTGGCTATTCAGACGTTGCTCCAACTCGGACAACTGGATACGCAAGGGTTGGACTCGTTCAGCCAGATGACGCTGGGATGACCATTCACGCAACGCTTCACGAGCGGCTTGCCACGCTTCACTACGACTCACTTCACCAACGATATTTTTTATCAGTTGATAAGCCTGCTCAAATTGACTATGAGCCGCATCAGCCACACTCAACTTCTGCTCCAGTGTCAGCAAAGTTTCCGTTGCCTGCTGTGCTTTGGCCTGATAGGTTTCCTGCCACTCGTCAGCGTTTTCTATTGATAGATCCGGAAGCTGACAAAGCTCACGGGCACGCTCTAATGCTTGCAGTGCTTGTTGGTACTGAATAGCGCGAGTCTGCTGAACATCCAACGCTTGTTGATAGTCAGCAAGCTGGCTTTTCAGTTCATCAACTTCTTGTTCCGCTGCTTCAGATGTGGCTTCATACTCTGCCTGCAGATCTTTCGCTTCTTCGACAACTTCGCTCTGTTCTTCCAGCCGATAAGTCAGTTCTTCAATATCAGATTGATAGCGATCAATTTTTTCCTGCTGACGCATCGCCGTTTGCACCAGATTCAGGTGATCACTGGCAGCCTGATAATCCATTTCTAAATCAGAAGAGGCACCGCTCTGTTCTGCCAATTCCCTCGCCATTTCAACATGGCGATATTGTTCAGTGACCAATTGGCGGCGGCTGCCAAATAATTCACTGCGCAAAGCCAATGCCTCATCCAGATGAACGCGGCGTTCGTTAGCGTGGCGCATATAGTCGGCAGACACATAGGTCGTAGCTTCTGTAATAAGGTGTTTGAAAAGATCACGGTCGGATTGGGTGACACGGATAGCTTCCAGCGTAATACGGTTTTCACGCAATGCGGCTTCCATATCCTGAAATGCTTTTCTGACGCCACTGTTTTCCGGCAGTAAATAATCACGCAATGAGCGGGTAATCGCACTGGAAATGCCGCCATATAACGATGCTTCTATCAGGCGATAAAACTTGCTGCGGTCACTCGCGGAACGCAAACGTTTTGGGATCACACCCAAATCAAACATCAGGGAGTGGTAATCTGTAATCGAATTAAATTGTTTGAACTGAACGCCGTCCATCTCATCAAGACGTTCCTTTAGTTCATTCAATGGCAGAACCCGCGCCTGACGTTCGTTGATATTTTCAGTCAATAACTGTGTTGGCTGAATCGACGCAGGAACACCCTGAATCATAAAGGGTTTAATATCAACTTTTCGATCACGTCCTGCCACTTGTTGTAAACGGACACCGGTGATGATGCGTTGATGGCGAGAATTAACAACATCCAGAGTGGAGTAACAAACACCTGCCCGCAACTTACCGTGCAACCCTTTATCGCGTGAACCCGAAGTTGCTCCCGCTTCTGTCGTATTGCGGAAATGGAGCAATGTTAAATCAGGGATCAATGCGGTCACAAACGCCGCCATTGTCGTTGATTTACCTGCACCATTCCCGCCGGATAAGGTTGTCACAAGTTCGTCAAGATCAAACGTTCTGGCAAAAAAACCGTTCCAATTAATTAACGTCAGTGAGCGAAATTTACCGCGTTCAATCATGACTGCTCATCCTCCGCACCTTTCGCTGAATGCCCCGATGCTTCTTCATGTTCATTATCTTCCTGCGATGTTTCCCCTTCTACTGGCATGGCTTCACCATCACGGATCATCCGTAATTGTGCCTCGCGTGGGTCATCACCGCTGCGTACATCTGCACCGAAGCGAAATACCGCTTCGGTAATCGTAAATTTATTGCTGTCGTTTTGCAGGAAATAAACCATGCCCAGACGGCGTAAACGGTTTAAGGCAGTACGCGCTTTTTCCTGCAATTTTTGTTTGTCCAGATCTGAACCCGTCGAACGTTGGTTTACTAATTTCACTAGTTTATTTTCATCAGCCAATGACAGTAATTCTTCGTACAATTCCTGAAAGGTAAATATTCCCTGATTGGACAGACGTTCGGGGCTGAGGTAGAGATAGCACAGGATCTTACCCACCATCATATCCAATTCTGACAACACAGATCGCGGGATCAGCGTCGTCGAACGGGGACGCAGGTAGAAAAAACCTTCTGGTGCACGGATTAACTCGACGTTATAACGCGCATAAAACGTTTCCAATTCTTCCTGAAAGTCCATTAAAAAAGCATGATTATCAAGATCATCCAGACTGATATGACGTCCAGCTCGCAGTTGGCTGTCTAATTCAGGGAAAAGTGTATTGGATAATGCCTGAGCCAGTTTCACTGGCATAAATTGTTCAATATGTGTCGATGACATGTGCCTGCACCTTGGCTCCGTAATCATTAATCGCTAACCATTCCGCTGGTAAACCAGAGAAATCTGCTTCTGCAACGCCCAACCTCACGGCTTGATCCACCAAGATACGTGCCACATCAAAGTGGCGCTTATGTGGATACTGGGCAAGGTAATCGCGCAGTACAGCCCCCAAATCCAGAGGAAGTTTTGCCTGTTGGTAAACTGCCAGCGCCTGCTCTATCATTTCAGCTAATTGCTCATTGATTTCACTAAACTCTTCGTATTCCATTTCTGGCGGTAATTCTCCCATTACCTCTTCACTGCGCAGAGTCAACTCTTCATCACGCATATCCAGAAAACGTTCTGCATTAGCGACGGTCAGTGCCCACGGGCTGTCAAAATAGTGTTGAATAGATTGACGAAGGCGCTGGGCAAAAATGCGGTTTTTATCCATATCAATGGCGGTTCGGATAAATTTGTGGACGTGGCGGTCATAACCAATCCACAGATCAATGGTTTGTTGCCCCCAACTAATAATGCGATCCAATTTGCTTTGTAAGTCAAAAACCAGTTTATCCACCTGTCCAGAACCGCCGCTGTCCATATTCGCGGCCTGAATGCGTAATAGATTAGCCTGCAATTTATCACCCGCAGCTTCTAATGTATCCTGAAGTTCCCGCAGTGTGCCGGAGGTTTCAGACAGCAGTTGTTCGCAATTAGCGATAGCAGCCTGCCAATCCTGGTTGAGTAGTGCGGCGATGTCGGTTTTGACGCTGTTTTGCTGTTCATCCATTAAGCGCTGGGACATATCGATGCTGTCAAAGATTTCAGCGACAGAATATTTGAGAGGGGCAAAAACATTGCGATGCCAATGTAATTCATCCCCCCCTTCTTCGGCTGCCTCTGCCGCACGATGCAATTCGTTAGCAACGATGGATAACTGCATGGAAAGGCGCAACGTGGAGAATTCACGCTGGCGAATGTAATAATCACTGATGCCAATTCCCAACGGAGTCAGGCGATAAATGGCATTGCCATCCGCCAGTTCACTGGTAAAACGGTTAAGTAACTTTTGGCGAACCATATCGTTAATGGCATTATTCGCCCTGACAGATACCGCTTCCGAAGTCTGCTCAAAACCTTTACACACTTCACGAAAGGCATCCACCAGCTCCCCTTCACTCATTTCACCATCGAGCCGTTCACTGTTTAATACAGCAATAGCCAGCAAAAAAGCCAAGCGTTCTGGTGGCAACGAAATTGAAAAATCATTTTTTCTGGCCCAGGACACAAGTTCAGGAACCGTCTGGGAATATTCACTCATAATTCGCTCTTTAAGGTAGGCTTGCGTGCCATCACATGAATATAACGCCCCAGGCTGATATAGGGCTCCTGTCTGCAATAACGCTGTTCAAGTTCAAGCAACGCCGGAAAATCTGTGTCTTGTAATTGACGACTTTGCAGGTAATCGTGAAAAACTCTCACGCCTGTTTTACCTGTTATTTCCATCTTAAGTTCAGTTAGCCATTGATATACCCGTTCCGGTATTAATGGATTTTGTGGCGATAGAGAACGTTTTCGGCGACGCTGGATATTAGGTGTCGCTAAATGAAAATTACCCAAAATGGCGTTACGCATGACCAGCCCATTAGCATTATAAAACATTAATGAAAGTGCACCACCAGGCGTGATTATCTCTTCCAATGTTGCTATTGCCTCTTTTTGGTCAGTGATCCACTCCAACACAGCATGAAATAAAATCAAATCAACGGGCTGTTCAATATGCTGGTGAATTTCCTGTACCGAGCTTTGGATAAATTGCATCCGTCCGAGAACATCCCGCTCTCCAGCGTTATGTTTTGCTCTCTGGATCATCTCTTTTGAGAGATCACAAAGTATGACCTGATGTCCCAATTCAGCTAATTGGCAAGCCATATTCCCTTCACCGCCTCCTGCATCCAAAATGCGCAAAGGACGTTGAGGCAAATAATTCAGCAATTCGTTAATATCCTGCCAGACGACGGCCTGCCTGATTTGACCCTTGGTTGTGCCGTAAATATTACGCGAAAATTTGTCTGCAATATCATCGAAATTGCGATCCCGCATGAAAATCTGCCCCATTTATAAGCTAAGTTTAATTTATCTATTGAGTAGTTATGCTATCTACTGCTATTTTTACTACTATTATTTTGGCACAATAATCATTTAATTAACTACTTTTAGCCTTAAATTCGCCATTGCGCGATTGTAATTTAACCAACCCAAGGCCAATCAATGTTATTTCTGCTAAAAAAATATATCGGCTCACTATTAATGCCTTTGCCGTTGATTATTATCGTCTCTTTTGCAGCCCTGCTATTACTCTGGTTCACTCGCTGGCAAAAAATAGGGAAAACTATTTTATCACTTAGTTGGGTGGCATTACTTTTATTTAGTTTACAACCTATCGCGGATAAATTTTTACTCCCTGTCGAGGGAGAATATGTTCAGCGCTATGAACCAGACACAACACCTATAACTCCCGTAAAATATATTGTGGTTCTTGGCGGTGGTTTTACTTATAACCCTCAATGGGCTCCCAGCGCCAACCTTATTAATAATAGCTTACCCAGAGTGACGGAGGGAGTTCGGTTATATCATCTTAATCCTGGTGCTAAAATGATTTTTACTGGTGGTAAAGGCGTTAATGCCATTAGTAGTGCCGAAATTGCTGCTATGGTAGCACAATCACTGGGCATTCCTGTAGAAGACACCATAGCATTAAAGAAACCCTTGGATACAGAAGAAGAAGCTACCGAAGTTGAAAAAGTCGTCGGGCAACAACCTTTCATTCTTGTCACTTCTGCCAATCATATGGAAAGATCTCTCAAGTTTTTTGCACAACGAGGTCTGCATCCAATTGCAGGCCCTGCTAATCAGTTGGCTGTCACAACACCTTTATATTCTTGGGAAAAATATATTCCTTCCTCCTACTATCTATCACACACTGAGCGTGCCTGGTATGAGACATTAGGGCGTATCTGGCAGGATATTAAACCTGTAAATCAGGATATGAGCATTGAAAAATCAAAGGATTTTCAGAAAAAAAGCTAATGAGAAGTAACACCAGCATTGGAAGTGAAACGTAACGAGAAGAGAGGAAAAGAGAATGCGGTATTAACGTTACCGCATTCTCTTTTAAATCGTACCCAATTGATCGCCATATCAGGCAAGAAAATCAAAGCGTAGCAAAAACTTTTCTGACGGCTTCCAAATCTTCTGGTGTATCAACACCTGCACCAGGCGCTTGCAGTGCTTTTGCAACATGAATTTTTTCACCGTACCAAAGCACCCTTAATTGTTCGAGCATTTCGATACTTTCCAATGGACTTGGTTCCCACTGAATGTAGTGCCGAATAAACCCTGCCCGATACGCATAAATTCCAATATGGCGTAAGAAATGGTCGCCGATCGTCCCAGTTGATTGCATAAAACGATCACGTTCCCACGGGATAGTCGCGCGAGAAAAATAGAGGGCATAACCTTGCGAATCCATCACGACTTTGACCGCATTAGGATTAAATGCCTCTTCCGCATCTTGGATCTGCACGGCAAGCGTTGCCATCCCTGCATCACTGCCAGCCAAATTATCAGCCACTTGCTTGATAATCTTTTCAGGGATAAGGGGTTCATCACCCTGAACATTTACAATAATTTCATCATCAGCAAATTGGTATTTATCGATAACCTCAGCCAAACGCTCTGTGCCTGAATGGTGGTTTTCGCTTGTCATGCAAGCTTCACCGCCTGCGGCAGTCACTGCATCAAAAACTTCTTGATTATCTGTCGCTACAATAACCCGATTAGCACCAGAACGAACAGCCCGTTCCATCACACGCACCACCATTGGCTTACCATGAATATCAGCCAATGGTTTTCCAGGTAAACGGGTTGAGGAAAAACGTGCCGGAATGATAACGGTAAACATGGGTTATTGCTTTTCCTCTGTAGGTAAGACACGTGCTTCATTCTCTAATAATACAGGGATGCCATCACGGAAGGGAAAAGCGAGACGATCAAACTTGCAAATCAGTTCAAAGTTTTCTTTATCATAACTGAGTTTGCCATGACATAGCGGACAAGCAATGATTTCGAGTAAACGGTGATCCATATATCCCCCAAGTAACGGGTCCTAAATTTGATGTGGCTCAGAATACCACAAGCCATGTATTACCGTTAACTTTGTTGCTTTGTTTAATTTCCCTTATTTTGTTTGGTATTGTGAGAATAACCCAATATTATTGGCGAGTATTTAATTCTGGAAGTAAGGTACAGATATCATCCAATACCTTTTGCCCTTTTTCCTCTGGAAATTCAGCGTGTACAGGTAAATACCACCAGTTAGGTTGCGCAAATTGGAAACATTTAACTGCATCTTTTTCTGTCATCAATAAATTTTGATCACTATTTGCCAGAGCTAATAATTGAGATTTTTCGTACGCCTGATGATCAGAAAAAGCATGTGTTTTCTGTAAATTAGCTCCTAATTGCTGCAATGTTGCAAAAAAACGCGGGGGATGACCAATCCCAGCCATCGCAATGCCATTGGAAATATCAGTGACTTTTCGTGTTTCCCCAGTCAGCAAATTAACGACCAAATTGCCTTTTAGGGTCATTGGTAATTCACCGGTTTCTGGTGTTCCACCATTAACAATGATGGTATTGACACTATTCAAGCGTCCTGCTAATTCTCGCATAGGGCCGGCGGGCAACCAGCAACCATTGCCAAAACGACGAACGCCATCAATTACTACAATCTCATAATCTCGTTGTAAAGCATAATGCTGGAGGCCATCATCAGTAATTACGATATCTACCGGAGTGCGTGCCAATAATGCCTGAATGGCTTCGGCTCGCTTTGGTGCCACTGCAACAGGTGCACCAGTACGGCGACGAATTAAAACAGGTTCATCTCCCGCTTGTGCCGTCGTCACTTCATCGGTAAGGAATAGCGGGTAATGTTCCGACTTCCCGCCATAACCACGCGAAACAACGCCAACCCTGTAACCTTTTTGCTGCAACTGTTCAACCAGCCAAATGACAACCGGAGTTTTACCATTTCCTCCTGCCGTCAAATTACCGACAACAACAACAGGCACCGGAGCTTTCCAGGAACGACTCAATCCTAGTTTATAGCTTAAACGACGCAAGCTGCTTACCAGCCCATAAAGGGCTGATAATGGTAATAATATGATGTAAAGCCATGAGCGGCCCGACCATATGCGCTCAATCATTGGCCAAATTGCATCCTATGTAATTGTGCATATGCCCCATCATGTTGCAACAGCGTCGCATGGTTACCCTTTTCCATGATATTTCCATCTTCAATGACGATAATTTCATCAGCATTTTCAATAGTAGAAAGACGGTGAGCAATGACTAATGAAGTTCTGTTTTTCTGCAACTCATCTAATGCAGCCTGAATTGCACGTTCAGACTCCGTATCTAATGCAGAAGTTGCTTCATCCAAAATCAAAATTGGAGAATCACGTAATAAAGCACGGGCAATCGCGATACGCTGACGCTGCCCCCCAGAAAGCAAAACGCCATTTTCGCCAATCATGGTGTCAAGGCCATTATCCATCTTTTTAATAAAATCCATTGCATAAGCCATCTCTGCCGCACGCTCTATCTCTTCACGACTAAATTGCCCTTCGCTAGCGTAAGCAATGTTATTGGCAACCGTATCATTGAATAGATGGACATTTTGCGACACCAACGCAATTTGGTTACGCAGTGAAGCTAACGTATATTCACGCAGATCATGACCATCTAGTACTATTTCCCCTTCATTTACGTCATAAAAACGAGTAAGGAGATTGGCAATTGTCGATTTACCTGAGCCTGAGCGTCCAACCAATGCAACCGTTTTTCCTGCTGGGATCGTCATGGAAATATTTTTCAATGCCGGATGATCTTTAGTTGGATAACAGAATGTGACTTCACGGAATTCAATATTGCCCTTTGCCTTTTTGATTTCCAGTTTACCGTCATCCTTTTCCTTTTCCATATCCAGGATAGTAAATAAAGTCTGGCATGCAGCCATACCACGTTGGAATTGGGCATTAACGTTAGTCAGGGACTTCAACGGGCGCATCAGGGCAATCATAGATGAAAACACAACCGTAATTTTCCCTGCGGTTAAGGCGCCCATAATTTCAGGGAAACTGGCCGCATACAGGATAAATGCCAATGCAAAAGAAGCAATAAGCTGGATAATCGGGTCTGAAATGGAATCAGCAGAAACCATTTTCATACCCTGCTGGCGCATATGGTTACTGACTTTGTTGAAACGTTCAGTTTCAATCTTTTGACCACCAAAAATTAAAACTTCTTTGTGCCCTTTCAGCATCTGTTCAGCACTGGTTGTCACCATTCCCATGCTGTTTTGCATATTTTTACTGATATTACGAAAGCGCACAGAAACAAGGCGAATAACTCCCGCAACTATCGGTGCAATGACAATCAAAATAAGGGAGAGTTCCCAACTGTAATAGAACATCAGTATAAACAGGCCAATAATTGATGCCCCTTCCCTAACCACTGTGACTAATGCGCTGGAGGAAGAGGAAGCAACCTGTTCTGAATCGTATGTTATGCGAGAAAGCAAAGTTCCTGTGGATTGCTGATCAAAGAAGGAAACAGGCATTCCCATCATATGATTAAACAGACGACGACGCATCTGCATAACCACTTTGCCTGATACCCAAGAGATACAATAACTTGATACAAAACCAGATATGCCACGCAACAACATCAATCCGATAACAACCAGTGGCATCCACTTCAATACGCTAATGTCGGCCTTGCCAAAACCCTCATCAAGCAAAGGCTTCAACAAGGAAAGCATCAATGTATCACCGGCAGCATTAATAATTAGTGCAACCGCCGCGACTAACAAACCGACCTTAAAGGGAGTGATGATCGGCCACAATCGGCGAAAGGTCTGCCAGGTAGAAAGGTCTTTATCATTCATTATTGAGTTACCAAAACCAAAAGAAATAGCGAATCATTCTACTCATGATCGCCACGAATACCAAACCACTGATGATACCACCGTGACATTATTTGTTGTCGATAACCTTTTAATTTAATGTGATCGCGATAAAAATAGCCGGTTATCTGACCAGAAACTGCTGTGCTATGCCACTCAATTCCAGCATTTTTATAGCGTTGTTTCACTTTTACGGAAGGTAGTCTCCACGGGCTATAGCGTGCAACTGAAGCCAAAGCATATTGAGGCATCACCTTGCGTATAAATACCGAGGTAGAAGAGGTATTACTCCCATGATGAGGGACTTGTAGTATTGTTGCATTCAGGTGATGTTTCTCAAGCTCCGATAAGCGGTATTCACCCTGCTTTTCCAAATCTCCCGTTAACAATAGACTGTATTTACCGTCATCAATGCGGATCACACAAGATTGATTGTTACCAACGATCTCTGTTTTTTCTGGTGGCCAGAGAACTGCAAAATTTAGTCCCTGCCATGTCCACTTCTCACCACGGATACAAGGCAAATGAGCCTGATTTAGCGAAGGGCTTCTAATTTGGCTATCGGGATATTTTTCAATGAGATATTCCATTCCTCCAGTATGATCCAAATGATCATGGCTCAGGATTATTTGCTCTGGTGTTAACCGATGCCAACGTAAATAAGGCCCAATGATTTTTTCTGCCATACTGCCCGTTTCCCAGCGATTACCTGTATCAAAAACAATCGCTTTCCCTCCCTTATCAATGACCACAGCTAATCCGTGCCCCACATCCAGCATTGAAAAACGCCATTGATAATTATCATTATTGGAACGCTTGGAGTAACAAGCAA
Organism: Xenorhabdus ishibashii; assembly: GCF_002632755.1. Classification (NCBI taxonomy): domain Bacteria; kingdom Pseudomonadati; phylum Pseudomonadota; class Gammaproteobacteria; order Enterobacterales; family Morganellaceae; genus Xenorhabdus; species Xenorhabdus ishibashii. The sequence goes on from NZ_NJAK01000001.1 coordinate 424,476, forward strand.
TGATCCCTATGCAAACCCCCAACAACCATTTATAAGACTTCCACCAACCTAAACGCCAGATCACAACGAAAAACCAGCCTACCAGCGTCATGACAATAGGATAGTGCCCTGTTTCAAGCCATGAGTGCGTCAAGGGAGGTAAAGGTGCCAACGCAAATAAGATACTGTAATCCACAAGTTGCCATAAAAGTGGCTGAATAATCGGAAAAAAGTTACAAACTATTCCCAACATAACCAATGGAACAGATAAAAAAGAGATAATCGGAACAGCCCATAGGTTAGCCACCAGTGATGCAATATTAACACCCTGAAATAACAAAAGTTGCAACGGTAACAACATTAACATCATGCCCAACTGTATATGCAACCCGCGCAGCCATGACCACCACAAACCATGACGCACTTTGCCTGACAAAGGCATCCAATAAAACCAAAATAACAATGCCATCACCGCAGTAAATGAGAGCCAGAAACTATCAGAAAGTATTGCCAAAGGATCGAAAAATAAAATAAGTGCGGCACTCCATAAAGCCCATTGCCATGAAAAACAAAGCCGGCTTTTCCACCGCAAATAAATCCACAAGGTTAGTCCCAATATTGCCCGAACGGCTGGAATTCCCCAACCAGACAACCATCCATACAGCATTGCGGTTAACCAGCCCATGATCAATGGAAAGCGAAACCCAATCCATTTTGCAGGAAAGAAAAATTGCGCCATTCTTGCAAAACTCCAGCCAAATAAGCTGGCCATTGCAATATGCAGCCCTGAGATGGCCATCAGATGGGCAATACCTGTTTGCTGTAATAGCAACCGAGTAGATTTATCCAACCATTCCCTTTCACCAAACGAAAGTGCTAATGCAATACCAGCCTGTTTTAATGGCTGAATTTCTGGCAACAATTTATTAATGAAATCTTGTCGAAGGTTACAATTTTTATCGAGTGGTTTTGCCTCAATAATTTTTCCATTCAATGGCTGGCGAATAGAAAGTGAATATCGTTGGCTATCAAAACTACCGTGATTTAATTGGGCATGAACAGGCCTGAGTTTCATTGTTACCTGCCATTTTTGACCGGCACATAACAACTCTTGAGAGTTCCATAATACTGACGCATATAAGGCAGGAATAATATATTTCCCATCACTCTCAATCAGCCTAATACGATAACGTGCCTTTTTATCATCCCCCTTCATATTATTTTTCAACGATACACTATCAATCATAACGTTTGCAGTGCGGGATGTTTCACTGAAATAAGTGACTTGTGCCAATATATGATGACCATGCCAACATCCAAAAATAAATGCCCATAACCCTAATGATATTAGCCGCATGATTTTATAAGGAAAAAAAATTAAACAAAATGCAATAATAACCAGATATGGGATAATTTTTTGTTGGGGAAGCTCTGCAAGGAATAATAAGGGAAAAATTCCCAATATAATGACTAATGCAACCAAATTTAGACTGATCAATGGCGTCGGTTTTCGCCAAATGGTGAATAAATAGGTAAAAAGATAAAATATTATAGGCTGCATCCATTATGCCTCTGTGTTGATATTCCATTCACACGAGAGAGATTATTACATAGTGGTTCTGACTGCTAGTCAGAGAAATGTTACCGTGGAGTCGCTTCACAAATTAATTTTTAAGCAGAGAAAACGATTCAAAAAAATACGTCTATTATCACAAAAACCAAAGACACAAAAAACGGCACCCTGGGGTGCCGTTAGTTTAATTAAGTAATAACTGATATCTCTTAGCTATCGCTATAGATATTCACGCGGTCACGCAATTCTTTACCGGGTTTAAAGTGAGGAACGTATTTACCATCCAACTCCACTTTATCACCTGTTTTTGGATTACGACCCACACGCGGAGCCCGGTAGTGAAGAGAAAAGCTGCCGAATCCGCGAACTTCAATACGTTCACCTGCGGCTAGTGTTTCTGCCATATGATCAAGCATTTCTTTCACTGCATCTTCAACGGCTTTGGCCGGCATGTGAGATTGCTGCTCTGCAAGTCTTTCGATTAATTCAGACTTGGTCATAGTACCTCCCTAAACTACCGTATTCGGGTAATACTCTTTTTATAGAGAATATTACCCGTCGTTATTGACTTAGATTATTCGCCTTTAGCTGCTTTGAAAGCTTCAGCCATTGCATTGTTAGCGAAGTTTGTATCTTCTTGTTTGTTCACAGAAGAGATAGCGTCTTTTTCATCAGCTTCGTCTTTTGCACGAACAGACAGGTTGATTACGCGGTTTTTGCGATCAACGCCAACATATTTAGCTTCAACTTCATCGCCAACGTTCAGAACTTGAGTTGCATCTTCAACGCGGTCACGAGAAGCTTCTGATGCGCGCAGGTAACCTTCAACACCGTCAGCTAATTCAACTGTAGCACCTTTTGCGTCAACTGCAGTGACTTTACCAGTAACAATCACACCTTTCTTGTTTACAGACAGGTAATTGTTGAATGGATCTTCTGCCAGTTGTTTGATGCCCAGGGAGATACGCTCACGCTCTGCATCTACTTGCAGAACTACAGCAGCGATTTCGTCGCCTTTCTTGTATTCACGAACTGCTTCTTCACCTGCAACGTTCCAGGAGATATCAGACAGGTGAACCAGACCGTCGATGCCGCCGTCCAGACCGATGAAGATACCAAAGTCAGTGATAGACTTGATCTTACCTTCAACACGATCGTTTTTGTTGTGAGTCTCAGCAAATTGCTGCCAAGGGTTAGCTTTACACTGCTTCAGACCCAGAGAGATACGACGACGTTCTTCATCGATATCCAGAACCATAACTTCCACAACATCACCAACGTTAACAACTTTGGATGGGTGGATGTTCTTGTTGGTCCAATCCATTTCTGAAACGTGTACCAGACCTTCAACGCCTTCTTCGATTTCAACGAAGCAGCCGTAATCAGTCAGGTTAGTTACGCGACCAGTCAGTTTAGTACTTTCTGGATAACGTTTAGCGATTGCTACCCATGGATCTTCACCCAGTTGTTTCAGACCCAGAGATACGCGGGTACGCTCACGGTCAAATTTCAGCACCTTAACTGTGATTTCATCGCCCACATTGACAATTTCGCTTGGGTGTTTAACACGTTTCCAAGCCATATCAGTAATGTGCAGCAGGCCATCAACGCCGCCCAGATCAACGAATGCACCGTAGTCAGTCAGGTTCTTAACGATACCTTTAACTTCCATGCCTTCTTGCAGGTTTTCCAACAATTGATCGCGTTCTGCGCTGTTTTCAGATTCGATAACTGCACGACGAGAAACAACTACGTTGTTGCGTTTCTGATCCAGCTTGATGACTTTGAACTCAAGCTCTTTGCCTTCAAGGTGAGCAGTGTCACGAACTGGGCGAACATCAACCAGTGAACCTGGCAGGAACGCACGGATACCGTTCAGTTCTACAGTGAAGCCACCTTTTACTTTGCCATTGATAATACCAGTGACAGTTTCAGCTTCTTCGTATGCTTTTTCCAGCATCAGCCATGCTTCGTGACGTTTCGCTTTCTCACGAGACAGGATAGTTTCACCGAAACCATCTTCTACCGCATCCAAAGCTACATCGATTTCATCGCCAACTTGGATTTCCAGCTCACCTTGAGCATTTTTGAATTGTTCTACAGGAATTGCAGATTCTGATTTCAGGCCTGCGTCAACCAATACAACGTCTTTATCGATAGCAACCACAACACCACGAACGATGGCACCTGGACGAGTTTCGATAACCTGTAGGGATTCTTCAAAGAGTTGAGCAAAAGATTCTGTCATGTTTATGATCTTCAAGATTTTTAATTAACGTCCATTTAGCTTCCAGCCGAATGGGGTTGTTTTACATACCTCGCAACTTTTCCCTGTTACAAGGTGTTTTAGTGTACCAGAATATTTCACTACCAATACACTAGAATTCTATATACATCTTCTCGATACACGACTGCAATAGTGTATTTGAGAAAATTAAGATTATGCGGGTATTTCCAGCGTGTTTCTCGCATAAGCCAGTGCTTTATCAATCACTTCTTCGATAGACATGCTGGTCGAATCCAAAATCAATGCATCTTGTGCAGGCACTAAAGGCGCAACTGCTCGATTGCGATCACGGAAGTCCCGTTCTTGTATCTCGGACAAAAGATTCTCAAAGTTAACACTAAAACCTTTCTCCTGCAACTGCAACATACGTCTGCGGGCGCGTTCTTCCGCACTTGCATCAAGAAATATTTTCACTGGCGCGTCCGGAAATACGACTGTTCCCATATCGCGACCATCGGCTATCAGCCCAGGAGCAATACGGAAGGCTCTTTGCCGACGTAAGAGAGCTTCACGGACACGTGGGAATGTTGCCGCCTGTGAAGCCGTATTTCCAACGGTTTCGGTACGAATTTCATTGCTGACATCTTCGCCTTCCAGAATAACCCGGAGTTTGCCATTTGCCGGCACAAAACGAACATCCAGATTTGCAGCCAGAGGAACCAGTGCGTCTTCAGACTGGATATCCACCTGATGATGGATGGCAGCCAGTGCCAATACACGATAAATGGCACCAGAATCAAGCAACTGCCAATCTAACGCTTCCGCCAATGCCTGACATAGTGTTCCCTTGCCAGCACCACTTGGCCCATCAACGGTTATTACTGGGGCTATCGCCGCCATCATTATCCTCCTTTTCGCATAACATTCGTATAACAGACAGGTCATTTACCGAATGTAAAAAACTGCTTAATTAGCAAGCAATAAAAACCTGTCTTATTATACGCGCTCAGCAAATGAGAGAAACAGGCAAGACCCATTTATTTCTATCCTTTACCTAGTTTTGCTTCTCCATCTATTTGGCGTAATGGCTGAGTTTTTCAAGCTGATTGAAATAATCTGGGAATGTCTTTGCAGTACAACCTGGATCAAGGATGGTGACTGGAGTATCCGACAAAGCCACCAATGAGAAACACATCGCAATTCGGTGATCATTATAGGTTTCAATTTCAGCATGATTAAGCTTTTCTGGCGGAGAAACTCGAATATAATCATCCCCCTCTTCTACTTCAGCACCTATTTTCCTTAATTCAGTTGCCATTGCATTTAGCCGATCAGTTTCTTTTACCCGCCAATTGTAGATATTGCGGATAACGGTTTCTCCCTGTGCAAACAGTGCAGTGGTTGCAATTGTCATTGCCGCATCAGGAATAGCATTCATGTCCATATCAATACCTGTTAATGTACCGCGTTCGCATTCGACAAAATCATCCCCCCAACGAATAGTTGCCCCCATCTGTTCCAACACATTGGCAAATTTTGTATCCCCTTGCAGGCTATTTCTGCCAATGCCCGTGACACGAACGGTGCCACCTTTAATTGCCGCCGCTGCCAAAAAATAAGATGCCGATGAAGCATCTCCTTCGACCAGATACTGCCCCGGAGACAAATATTGCTGTTGGCCTTGAATGTGAAAAACCTGATATTGTTCATTGTCTACCGTGACACCAAAACTTTTCATCAATGCCAATGTAATATCAATATAAGGTTTAGAAACCAAATCACCTTGTATGCGAATTTCCGTGTCGTTTTTTGCCAATGGAGCAGCCATCAACAAAGCGGTCAGGAACTGGCTGGAAACACTACCATCAACGGTAACTTTTCCGCCTAAAAATCCCCCTTTGATATGTAAAGGTGGATAATTTTCCTGCTCAAGATAATCAATTTTTGCTCCTCCTTGACGCAACGCATCAACCAAGTGACCAATCGGGCGCTCTTTCATACGAGGTTCACCGGTCAATACCACGCTGTTGTCACCTAAGCACAACGCCGCAGCCAGTGGTCTCATCGCTGTACCTGCATTCCCCAGAAATAATTCAAATTCCTTTTTATCCGTAATGCCCCCGCCGATGCCATCAACTTCACAAACAGTACGATCAGCAGAGAGATGATAAGAAATACCCAATGCAGTCAGGGCATTAAGCATGTAACGAATATCATCGCTGTCCAATAAATTGGTTAGTCGGGTTGTTCCCTTAGCGAGAGCAGCAAGTAACAAAGCGCGGTTAGAAACGCTTTTAGAGCCAGGTAAATTAATTGTTCCATTAATATGGGAAATAGGTTGTAACGTCAGGGATTGCATAATAGAGAGGGATCTCCGGATATGATTTTAGTTGTCAGGATAAATTGAGGATTTTGAGATCGGGAGGTCTACCCCTCCCGATGATAAAAAGTTATGCGTTGCGGCGTTCAAAATCAGCCATAAACTCAACCAAGGCTTTTACTCCTTCATAAGGCATGGCGTTATAGATAGAAGCACGAGCGCCACCTGCAACTTTATGCCCTTTCAATGCATGCAACCCGTGCGCATAGGCTTCTTCCAAAAACTGACCATCTAACGCAGGATTAGCCAGTTGAAATGGTACATTCATGATAGAACGGTTCTGGGGGGCAACACGGTTGATATACAACTGACTGCTATCAACTGCATGATAAAGAAGTTCGGCTTTTGCATGATTACGTTTGCTGATCTCTTGTAGCCCTCCCTGTTCTTTCAACCATTTGAATACCATGCCAGACAGATACCATGCAAATGTCGGAGGGGTGTTATACATAGAGTCGTATTGAGCCTGCACAGTATAATCCAGAATAGATGGCGTATGTTGATGTGCTTTACCCAAAAGATCTTCACGGATGATAATGACGGTAATCCCAGCAGGCCCAATGTTTTTTTGTGCCCCTGCATAAATGACACCATAACGGCTAACATCAATTGATGCAGAGAGAATGGTTGAAGAATAATCGGCAATGACAATTTTATCATCACCGAAATCAGGCTCTTCAAAAATGGCAATGCCTTCAATGGTTTCATTAGGACAATAATGAACATAGGCCGCATCACTGCTCAAAGCCCATTCACTCATTGGCTTCACACTTTTAACGCCGTCTTTTTCTGCCCTGATATCAATAACATTTGGCGTACAATATTTTGCTGCTTCTTTCGCGGCACATTCAGACCAGTAGCCGCTCACAATATAATCTGCGGTCGTTTTGCCACCTAATAAATTCTGTGGTAACGCCGAAAATTGCCCACGTGCACCGCCGTGACAAAACAGCACCTTGTAGTTCTCAGGTATTGTTAATAAATCTCGGAGATCTTTTTCTGCTTCGGCCGCCACAGCCATAAATTCTTTGCTGCGGTGGCTGATTTCCATCACCGATGTTCCCAAACCGTGCCAGTTGCAAAGTTCCTGCTCTGCACGTCGTAATACCTCTGCTGGCAACATAGCAGGGCCAGCGCTGAAATTATATACCTGACTCATTAACTTCACCCTATTAATGGATACAATAAAATCGGACGCATTGGTTTTATCACTCCCGCCTTGCCGCTGCAATAATTATTAAACATTTATCGTAAACTACAATTGCTAGCTACCGCATAATCCACTGATAGATCACCTTATTACAAATAACGCAATAAACTATAATCCAAATAACAAAAAACCAAAAAAATAAAGTCTGGATAATATCGTCCTTGCTTAATACTCAAAATAAAAACAAACTTAGGATACCAACAATAAAACACCCCCTCACCGAAAACATTTAAATCATAAAATTAAAAAAATTTATTGCATCAAAACCACATTACTTATTTAAATAAATCCTTGACAAAATCAACCAATATTTTCAAATATACCCTTTTCTCGAAGCAATAAAAAACCTTTCAACACAAACTCACCTTCCCCCTTCAAAATTGAATCACTGATTAATTAAATTAATCAGTAAAATATATCAATAAGTTACAATCATGCTAAAGGAGCATAGAAAATGAAAAAATAAACTCCTCTACATTATCCTATCTAATTTTCATTATGTTATTGTTTTTATCTACATTTTCTATTCGTGCACTTAGCTCAGCATTTATTAGTATCAAAAATAGCACCGACTCTATTCTGGAATTAGATTCGTTATCTCTAAAAAATGGCACATGGAGTAGCAAGCCTCCCCAAAAAATATTAACAAGTGAAAGAGTGAATTTTATGTTTGAGGGTGATCAACGCTTTGAATGCATGACCTAAAAAATAAGTGTATTGATGTTTCAGTTTATAATGGCCGTGATGGTACACCTAGAAAAATTCAAGATTTTTAAGGCGTTTGTGGAAAATTAATACGCCAACTAAATCAATAGAATTAAAAATATAAAAAGGCGCATCAAAAGCGCCTTTCTATACTTCAATCGGAAATTAATATTTATTAAACATTTCCTGAATTTTTTCTGCATCAGAAGATTGTGTCAAAGCCAATTGCAAAAGCACGCGGGCTTTCTGTGGATTCAAACGCTCTGAAGCCACAAAGCCATATTTACTGTCGTTAACTTCCGCATTCTGAGTTGTAAAACCAAAAGGAATACGGCTGGAACGAACAACAACAACACCTTCTTTAGCTGCTTTAGTCAGTGTGTCAAAAATAGACTTATAAATGTTACCATTACCGACACCTGCACTAACAATGCCTTGATAACCATTTTCAACGAACGCTTTCGCTGGCAAATCAGAAGCGTTGGAGTAGTTATAAACGATACCTACTTTTGGTAATTTATCCAGCTTGCTCACATCAAAAGCGGCTTTGTTCGCTTTTACTGGTGCCGCAGAATAGTAGTGCACTTTACCATTGTGAACGAAGCCCTGTGCACCTGCATTCACAGCCTGAAACGCCTGAACTTCAGTTGTGCTCAGTTTACTGATATCGCGACCATGGATCACGGAGTCATTCATCACCAGCAGCACACCACGGTTTGCTGAGTTTTTATCAGCAGCAACCACAACCGCATTGTACAAGTTCAATGGACCATCAGCACCCAGCGCAGTAGATGGACGCATTGCGCCAACCATCACGATAGGTTTCTGGCATTGTGTGGTCAGATCCAGGAAATAAGCGGTTTCTTCCATAGTATCAGTGCCGTGAGTGATTACAAAACCGTCGGTTTTATCACAATCTGCATTGATTTTTTTCGCCAGAGTCAGCCATACTTGGTCATTCATATCCTGAGAACCAATGCTAACAACCTGTTCGCCTTTCAAATCAGCCAGATTTTTAATTGCTGGTACAGCATTCAGCAACGAATCAATACCTACTTTACCGGCGGTATAGCTAGATTGAGTTGCCGATTCACCACCCCCAGCAATTGTGCCTCCTGTTGCCAAAACAGTAATATTTGGCAAAGCGAAAGCAGAACCGCTAACTAAAGCCAGAAAACCGGCTATTGCTGTTATTTTAGTCTTTTTCATTATTCAACCTCTTGTAAAAAAGCTATTTTATTATGTAAACCAAGAATAAATAAACTCTAATTAACAATAATTTTTAGGAACTGATAGAGCGGATAAAAAAAACGCCGTATGATATGCGCCCTTGACATAAATTGAAGTGAATCACGATGACGCAAACCTATATCTCAGGCAAAGACGCCGCGTTAGAGGACTCCATTAATCGCTTTCAGCACAAACTGAAGTCCCTTGGTTTTAATATTGAAGAAGCCTCATGGCTCAATCCTGTCCCAAATGTTTGGTCAGTACATATCCGCGATCGCGACTGCCCACTGTGCTTTACCAATGGCAAGGGCGCCAGCAAGAAAGCTGCATTGGCCTCTGCATTGGGAGAATATTTTGAGCGTCTATCGACAAACTATTTCTTTGCTGATTTTTATCTGGGTAATACCGTTGCTAACAGTGAATTTGTTCATTACCCAAATGAAAAATGGTTCCCGTTGCCAGAAGATGACTCTCTGCCACAAGGTATCTTAGACGACCGTCTGCATCGTTTTTACAATCCAGATAACGCGCTTTGTGCCAGCCAGTTAGTGGATCTGCAATCTGGTCATGAAGAGCGTGGGATCTGCGCCTTGCCATTCGCGCGCCAGTCAGATAATCAAATGATTTATATTCCGATGAATATTATCGGAAATCTGTATGTTTCAAACGGCATGTCAGCCGGCAATACCATGAACGAAGCACGTGTACAGGGATTATCTGAAGTATTTGAGCGCTATGTAAAAAACCGCATTATCGCAGAATGCATCAGCCTGCCGGAAATTCCACAAGATATTATGAACCGCTATCCAAGCGTAGTTGAATCAGTCAATAAATTGCAGGCAGAAGGCTTCCCGCTTTATTGTTACGATGCTTCACTGGGTGGGCAGTTTCCGGTCATTTGTGTCGTCCTGTTCAATCCTAATAATGGTACTTGCTTTGCTTCTTTTGGTGCCCATCCTGATTTTGGTGTTGCACTGGAGCGTACAGTCACAGAGCTACTGCAAGGCCGTAGTCTGAAAGATCTGGACGTTTTTACTCCACCAAGTTTTGATGATGAAGAAGTTTCTGAACATACCAATCTGGAAACTCACTTTATTGATTCCAGTGGTGCAATCAGTTGGGATCTATTCAAGCAGGATGCTGATTATGAGTTTGTTGACTGGAATTTCAGCGGGACAACAGAAGAAGAGTTCACCACCCTGATGAGGATCTTCAATAAACTGGATGCTGAAGTCTATATCGCTGATTATGAGCATCTTGGCGTTTACGCTTGCCGCATTCTGGTTCCTGGCATGTCAGATATTTATCCGGTTGAAGATTTGCACATTGCCAATAACACTATGGGAACGCATTTGCGTGATACCATTCTGGCATTGCCTGAGAGTCAATGGCAGCCAGAAGAGTATCTGGCTTTTCTCGAACAATTAGATGATGAAGGTTTAGATGACTTCACCCGTGTCCGTGAATTACTGGGAATTGCAGCGGGTAAAGATAACGGCTGGAGCAACCTGCGTATCGGTGAATTGAAATCCATGCTGGCACTGGCAGGCAGGGATTTGGAACAAGCACTGATTTGGGTTGAATGGACACAGGATTTCAATGCTTCTGTTTTCACCGCTGAGCGAGCTAACTATTATCGCTGCCTGCAAACGCTGCTACTGTTAACCCAAGAGGAAGAGCGCCAACCAGAGCAATATTATCAGGCATTTGTAAAAATGTACGGCCAAGATACTGTTGATACTGCTTCCGCAGCTATTACCGGAGAAAATTGCTTCTATGGCCTATGGCCTATTGATTCAGAATTAAAAGCACTGCCTGCCCATCAAGCATTGTTAAATGCTTATGAGAAGCTGCAAAAAGCTAAGCGTGAATTTTGGATCAAACAATAAACTGTTTCATTAACGTTTATTCATCATAAAAAGTAAACCGCAGGTTAAATATAATTCATTTTTGCAATAACAAATAAATGACAATTTAACCTGTTATTTTACTTTTAAGCTCTAAAAGTCCAAAACTGCTTATATAAAAATTTTTTATAAATTTTAAAAAATATTTTTATATATAAATCATATAATTAGTTTCAATTCACCACATTCAGACTGACATATCTCATTAAACTCTCGGTCTAATATGATCCATATCAAATTCAGGCAAATCCCCGTTTGTTACTATCAATGCGTGCTATGATTAATTAAGGACAAAGAGAGTGTTAGGATGAAAACTGACAGCCCTTTCAATTTATTTTCACCTGCTGTAATGGCACAAATCGCTGATGATAGCGGTGTATATAAGGTCAATAAACATCCCGCAGTGACTTATTTATCGGCAATCATGGCAGGTGTATTTATTTCCATTGCTTTTGTTTTTTATATTACGGCAACAACAGGGACTTCTTCCATTCCTTATGGATTGGCTAAATTAACTGGTGGGATCTGTTTTTCCCTTGGCTTGATGTTAGTGGTTATATGTGGTGTCGATCTCTTCACTTCCACTGTATTGACAATTATTTCAAAAGCGACAGGGCGTATTACCTGGTCTCAAATGATCAAAAACTGGATTAACGTGTACATCGGTAATCTGATTGGTGCCCTGTTTTTCGTGGCCTTGGTTTGGTACTCCGGCCAATATGCCGTTGCCAATGGAACCTGGGGATTGAATGTATTACAGACAGCAGATCATAAAATGCACCATTCCTTTATCGAAGCGATATGCCTGGGTATTTTAGCCAATCTGATGGTATGTCTCGCTGTCTGGATGAGCTATGCCGGACGCAGTCTAATCGACAAATTATTCGCTCTGATCCTGCCAATTGGCATGTTTGTCGCTAGCGGTTTTGAACACAGTATCGCTAACATGTTTTTAATTCCATTTGGGATCATTATCAAAAACTTCGCACCAGATGAATTTTGGCTGAAAGTAGGAACAACCCCTGAACAATTTCCTCAACTTAATATTTCAAGCTTTATTACCGATAACCTGATCCCTGTTACGATAGGTAACATCATTGGTGGTGCGCTATTGGTTGGGGTGACTTATTGGTTGATTTATTTACGTGGTGGCAAAAATCATTAATTCGCCTCTGCATAAGATTTCTTAAAAGTTCCACTGTTAAAAGGTAGAAGTATCATGTCCGAGTTAAACGAAAAATTCTCAGTAGCATGGCAAGGCTTTAACGAGGGTAGCTGGCAGAATGAAGTCAACGTCCGTGATTTCATCCAGAAAAACTATACCCCGTATGAAGGTGATGAATCATTCCTCGCGGATGCCACAGAAGCGACAAACGCGTTGTGGGAAAAAGTCATGGAAGGTATCAAAATCGAAAACCGCACCCATGCGCCGATAGATTTTGATACTGACATTGCATCTACAATAACTTCTCATGATGCGGGTTATATTGAAAAAGAGCTGGAACAAATCGTTGGCCTGCAAACCGAAGCACCTCTGAAACGTGCCATTATTCCATTTGGTGGCATTAAAATGGTTGAAAGTTCCTGTAAAGCTTACAATCGTGATCTAGATCCAAAACTGAAACAAATTTTCACTGAGTATCGTAAAACGCATAATCAGGGTGTATTTGATGTTTACACCCCCGATATCCTGAAATGCCGTAAATCTGGTGTATTGACTGGCTTGCCTGACGCCTATGGTCGTGGTCGCATTATCGGTGATTACCGTCGCGTTGCATTGTACGGGATCGACTTCCTGCGTGATGAGAAATTTGCCCAATTCACTTCCCTACAGGAAAAATTGGAAAATGGTGAAGATTTAGAAGCGACCATTCGCCTGCGCGAAGAACTCGTCGAACAGCATCGTGCTCTTGGTCAAATCAAAGAGATGGCTGCTAAACATGGCTATGATATTTCCAATCCTGCTACCAATGCCAAAGAAGCCGTGCAATGGACTTATTTTGCCTATCTGGCAGCCGTTAAATCGCAAAACGGGGCTGCAATGTCCTTTGGGCGCGTTTCTACCTTCCTCGATATCTACATCGAACGTGATATTCAGGCAGGTAAATTAACTGAACAACAAGCCCAAGAGCTGATTGACCATTTGGTTATGAAACTGCGCATGGTACGTTTCCTGCGTACGCCAGAGTATGATGAGCTGTTTTCTGGTGACCCAATTTGGGCAACTGAATCACTGGCTGGTATGGGGTTAGATGGACGTACTCTTGTCACCAAAAACAGTTTCCGTTTCCTGCATACGCTGTATACCATGGGGCCATCCCCAGAACCTAACATGACCATCCTGTGGTCTGAAAAACTACCAATTAACTTTAAAAAGTTTGCCGCAAAAGTGTCTATCGATACTTCATCCCTGCAATATGAAAATGATGACCTGATGCGCCCCGACTTCAACAGCGATGATTACGCTATCGCATGCTGCGTCAGCCCAATGATTGTTGGTAAACAAATGCAGTTCTTCGGTGCCCGTGCAAACCTTGCAAAAACCATGTTGTATGCCATCAACGGCGGCGTAGATGAAAAAATGAAAATGCAAGTTGGCCCAAAAGAAGAGCCAATGAAAGACGCTGTGCTGGATTATGACAAGGTTATGACGCGAATGGATCACTTCATGGATTGGCTGGCAAAACAGTATGTCACAGCCCTGAATATCATCCACTATATGCATGACAAATACAGTTATGAAGCTTCATTAATGGCACTGCATGATCGTGATGTATACCGTACTATGGCATGTGGTATCGCAGGTCTATCCGTTGCCGCTGACTCATTGTCTGCCATTAAATACGCGAAAGTTTCCCCAATCCGTGATGAAGATGGCCTGGCAATTGATTTCAACATTGAAGGTGAATACCCACAATTTGGTAACAACGATCCACGTGTCGATGATATCGCTTGTGATCTGGTTGAACGCTTCATGAAGAAAATTCAGAAACTGCAAACATACCGTAATGCAGTGCCAACCCAGTCGGTACTGACTATTACCTCAAACGTGGTTTATGGTAAGAAAACGGGCAATACACCTGATGGACGCCGTGCTGGCGCGCCATTCGGGCCTGGCGCTAACCCAATGCACGGACGTGATCAAAAAGGTGCAGTTGCTTCATTGACTTCGGTCGCTAAACTGCCGTTTGCCTATGCCAAAGATGGTATTTCATACACATTCTCTATTGTACCTAATGCACTGGGTAAAGATGATGAAGTGCGTAAAGCAAATCTGGCCGGCCTGATGGATGGTTATTTCCATCACGAAGCAGATATCGAAGGTGGTCAGCACCTGAACATTAACGTGATGAACCGTGAAATGCTGTTGGATGCCATGGAAAATCCTGAGAAATACCCGCAGTTAACTATTCGTGTATCTGGTTACGCTGTACGGTTTAATTCTTTGACTAAAGAACAGCAACGGGACGTTATTACCCGTACATTTACTCAAACCATGTAATTATTTGGAATAGAGTCAATGAGTATCGCGTTAACATAAAATGTCATTATTTCTATTGAAATAACATACAAAAAGGCTCCTTAATCCTTGGAGCCTTTATTAGTTTGCTAGTTTTGGAGAAGTCCTTTCATGTCCGTACTTGGCCGTATCCACTCTTTTGAATCTTGCGGAACCGTAGATGGTCCTGGTATCCGCTTTATCGCGTTTTTCCAAGGTTGCCTTATGCGCTGCCTCTATTGCCATAACCGCGATACCTGGGATACCCATGGCGGAAAAACGGTAACAGTCGAAGAGTTAATAAAAGAAGCAACAACCTATCGCCATTTTATGAATGCTTCCGGTGGTGGAGTCACGGCTTCCGGTGGTGAAGCAATTCTTCAGGCCGAATTTGTTCGTGACTGGTTTAGGGCTTGCCATGAAGAAGGCATTCATACCTGTCTGGATACGAATGGCTTTGTTCGCCGTTATGATGCGGTGATCGATGAACTACTGGATGTTACCGATTTGGTTATGCTGGATTTAAAACAGCTTAATGATGAGATTCACCAAAGATTAATTGGCGTATCCAATCATCGGACTCTCGAATTTGCACGTTATCTGGCAAAACGCAATCAAAAAACCTGGATCCGTTATGTTGTTGTTCCCGGTTGGTCGGATGATGATCAATCAGTTCATTTACTTGGTGAATTCACCAAGAACATGAAAAATATTGAAAAAATAGAGCTATTACCTTATCACGAGCTGGGTAAGCATAAATGGATTGCCATGGGGGAGGAATATAAACTGGAAGGTGTTAAACCCCCATCAAAAGAGACAATGGAGAAAGTAAGAGAAATTTTAAGTACCTATGGACATCGTGTGATCTATTAGATTTATTCCTGCCACTCGGTAATTAACTATCTAATTAATAAAGAAATCTATAACTCTTAATAGAAACTGGCTTTCAAACATTGAAGTCAGTTTCTTTGTTAATGACTTATGATCCAATCGCCTCCTTGCAGTTATTATATGAATGCAATAAAGAAATCACATATATTCACTATTACCTATAAAACCTCCCCTTTTTCCGCTGATAAGGATTAAAATTAATACTTGTTGATTAATAATTTTTATATGATAATCCTTCCGTTTTCTATAACGATTTGTGTTAATGAAATAGAAATATAGAAAAATAAATTCAGTAATTACCATTTAATAGAATAAATCGGAAAAATATGGATACTCAAGATATGAATATCAATTCAGGAGAGAACAGCGTCTCCCTGAGCAAGGAAAAAGAGACTTTCATTCCAAATGGGCGGGCTGTAGGTGCTGGAGCTGCAACAGAGTGGATTGGTAATGCATGGGAAACGTTTAAAGCAAAACCACTGAAATGGATACTGTTATATTTAATCTATTTCGTTATCATTGCAATTTCACAATTCATCCCTATCATCAGTATTGCCACGATTCTGTTTAGTTCAGTATTTATTGCTGGATTTATTGCTGCCAGTGAAAAGCAGCGAACAACCGGTGATTTTGAAATAGAATTACTTTTCCATGGGTTTAAAAATAAACTTGGCTCATTAGTTGCCGTTGGTGCACTTGTCTTCGGCATATATATGCTTGGTGTCATTGCTGCTGTCATACTTGGTGGAACAAGCCTAATTCAAATATTATTGGCAGGACAAGATTCAGACCCTATGCTATTTATGGGTAGTTTTTCTACTTTAATGCTGGCAATATTGGTTATATTCTTCTTTAGCATCGTTTCTCTTGCATTTAGTTGGTTTGCTCCTGCCCTGATTATCATTAATGATTTAAAATTTGGTGAAGCAATATCAATGAGCTTAAGTGCAGTAAGAAAAAATCTATTCGGTGGTTTCTTGTTCTTCTTATTGATAGGTATTTTGGTGTTTATTTCCGCAATTCCACTTGGTTTAGGTTTGATTGTTACTTTACCTATGTATATGGCAACCTATTATACAACTTATCGCAGCATTTTTTATGCTACAGAAACCCAAGAAACAAAATCTCATTTAATCAATTAAATATTTTCAATAGATATTTATATGTAAAAAGCGCCATATTCGGCGCTTTTTTATTAAGAAAATATGGTATTAACCAATATATTCCAATCCATTCATATAAGGACGCAATATTTCTGGGATTTCAATACGGCCATCTGCTTGCTGATAATTTTCCATCACGGCAACCAAAGTACGACCTACCGCAAGACCAGAACCATTCAGTGTATGTACCAACTGAGTTTTCTTGTCATCTTTACCACGGAAACGCGCTTGCATTCGACGAGCCTGAAAATCCCACATGTTGGAACAAGAGGAAATTTCACGATAAGTATTTTGTGCTGGTAACCAAACTTCCAGATCGTAAGTTTTTCTTGCGCTCGCTCCCATGTCACCTGTGCACAGCAACATCTTACGGTAAGGAAGATTCAGTAACTGCAATACCTTCTCAGCGTGCCCAGTCAGCTCCTCCAATGCTTCCATGGATTTTGCTGGATGAACAACCTGAACCAATTCAACTTTATCAAATTGGTGCATACGGATAAGGCCACGGGTATCACGACCATAAGAACCCGCTTCAGAACGGAAGCAAGGAGTATGCGCCGTCATTTTCAATGGCAACACGCTTTCATCCAAAATTTCATCACGAACTAAGTTAGTGACCGGGACTTCCGCAGTTGGGATCAGGGCATAATGACTGCCAGATTCTTCTTCCAATGGTCTGGTATGGAACAAATCTTCACCAAACTTAGGTAGCTGACCTGTACCATACAAAGAATCATGGTTCACCAGATAAGGGACATAAGTTTCCAGATAACCATGCTGCTCTGTATGCAAATCCAACATGAACTGGGTGATGGCACGGTGCAGACGAGCAATCTGCCCTTTCATTACAACGAAACGCGAACCAGTCAGTTTAACCGCAGCCGCAAAATCAAGGCCGCCAGTCAGTTCACCCAGTGATACATGATCTTTGATTTCAAAGTCATATTGGCGTGGTTCACCCCAACGACTAATTTCCAGGTTATCACTGTCATCTTTTCCGTCCGGAGAAAAATCATCAGGGATATTCGGCATGCTTAATGCAATATTACGGATCTCTGCCTGCAAAGTTTCCAGTTCAGCTTTTGCTGAATCCAGTTTTTCTCCCAACTGATTCACTTCCTGACGCAGTGGTTCAATATCTTCACCACGGGCTTTCGCTGCACCAATAGCCTTCGATCGGGAATTACGTTCTGCTTGCAGGGTTTCAGTTTCAACTTGTAAAACTTTGCGGCGCTCTTCTAATTTGCGCAGCATCTCCACATCAAGGGTATAACCCCTGCGAGCCAGTTTTTCGGCGACTGCGTCTAGCTCATTACGCAGTATATTTGGATCGAGCATGCTAGTCCTGTGCTTGTTGTTATTGAAAAAACGACAGCTAAGAGCTGTAGTTTGAAGTTGTTAGATATAAACCTTACCGTATCAAGAAAATTAACGATAGCGTTTTATTGGGCTATTTTGATCCTGTTCCATTAGCCAGTTTAACTTCTCACCAATCTTACCTTCCAGCCCTCTGGCAGTTGGATAATAATAACGTGTTTGTTGCATTTCTGGTGGGAAGTAAACTTCGCCGGCGGCGTACGCGTTTACTTCATCATGAGCGTAGCGGTATTCCTCACCAAACCCGATGTCCTTCATTAGCTTAGTCGGGGCATTACGCAAATGGGCAGGAACATCATAATCCGGTTTGTTTTGTGCATCCGCCATAGCTGCCTTAAATGCGGTATAAACAGCATTACTTTTCGGTGCACATGCAAGATAGACAATGGCCTGTGCGATCGCCCTTTCTCCTTCAGCCGCTCCGACACGCGTAAAACAATCCCATGCAGCAATAGCTATCTGCATTCCGCGTGGATCAGCATTACCCACATCTTCAGAAGCAATTGCCAGTAACCGACGGGCAACATAAAGAGGATCACCGCCTGCGGTAATAATTCGGGCGTACCAGTAAAGTGCTGCATCAGGTGCTGAACCGCGGATTGATTTATGCAGTGCAGAAATTAAATCGTAATATCGATCACCTTTATTATCAAACCTGGCACTCCTTTCCCCACTCACTTCTTTCAGTAATTCCGGCGTTAAAACCCGTTGCCCTTGTACATTGGTTTCTGCCATGTCCGACATCATTTCCAGCAAATTCAGTGAGCGACGTGCATCTCCCGCCACAAGCTCTGCTATCATCTGGCGAGTATTGTCCGGTAAGACGATATTTTGTCCGCCAATGCCACGTTCTGTATCATTCATGGCATGAATAAGAACCTGTTCAATTTCTGCCGTCGAAAGTGACTTCAATAAATAGACACGAGCCCGTGACAACAAGGCTGAATTTAATTCGAAGGAGGGATTTTCGGTGGTTGCCCCAATAAATGTGATCGTACCATCTTCAATATGTGGCAAGAACGCATCCTGCTGGCTCTTATTAAATCGATGAACCTCATCAACAAATAAGATAGTTCTACGCCCTGCATTACGATTTTGCCGTGCTTTTTCTATGGATTCACGAATTTCTTTTATGCCAGAAGTGACTGCCGAAATGCATTCAATATCAGCTTGAGCGTAATAACCAATAATTTCAGCTAGTGTTGTTTTTCCTGTTCCTGGCGGTCCCCATAAAATCATGGAATGAAGATGACCTGCCCGGATTGCTCGCGGCAAAGGTTTTCCTTCCGCCAGTAAGTGTTGTTGTCCAATATACTGATCTAATGTGACTGGCCGCATTCTTGCGGCCAGTGGCTGAAATTCATTTTGTGAAAAATCGAGAGAAAGATTGTTCACTTAGACCTCACTGGCGCTGATCATCCAGCGTGACACCTTCCGGTACGGTAAATTTGAATTTCGCCGCATCCACGTTTACATTTTGCTGCCCTTTCAATTGGTAAGCACTTTTTTGCCCATCCTGTTCAACGGCAGTAAATTTTTGGATTGTTCCCTCTGATGTCACAGTAATTGAAAAATGTTTTAAGTTGCCATTGGTATTATAGGGAATAAGCTCAAAATTATTACCGTTTTGCATAACCTTATACTGTTTCCAGTCGGCAGGATCATTGCGTGCAATCAGCATAAATGGCGTATTTCCTGTCGCTTCTTTTAACCAATTTGCAGTCACCTGCTCAACAAAAGGATTATAAAACCACAGCGTCTTGCCATCAGAAACTAAAACACTCTCATCAGGTGACGTCATATGCCAGTTAAACAAATTAGGGCGTTTGATCCAAAGCTCCCCTTCTCCTTGTTGAACTGTTGAACCATCATTACTAGTTACTGTTTGAGTAAAACTAGCATGAAAACTATTCACCTTTCCCAAACGCCCTTGCAGATCCTGCATTGCATTAGCCCAGGCAGAGCCTATGCTCACCCCCATCATCAGACAACCAATCAACATCAGTTTTTTCATGTGCAAGATACCTTCAATTCGTTTTATTATCAGCCATCAATTGTGATACTGTTTACATTTCACAGCGATAATCAATGTTCATGTGGCGGAGGTGCTAAAACTTCACGATTGCCATTATGCCCAGGCGCGCTAACTATCTGTTGTGCTTCCATTTGTTCAACAATCCGAGCCGCTCGGTTATATCCAATTCTGAATTGACGTTGCACACCCGAAATAGAGACACGGCGTTTTTCGACTACAAATTCAACCGCTTGATCAAACAGGGGATCTAGCTCTTCATCGCTATCAAGTCCCATACTGCCTTCACCATCTTCTCCCCCTTTAACAATACTGTCTATATATTGAGGGCGGCCGCGGGCTTTCCAGTCATTCACAACTTCATGCACTTCTTGATCGCGCACAAATGCGCCATGAACACGTACAGGAATAGAGGAGTTTGGCGCCAAATAAAGCATGTCTCCCATGCCAAGCAGTGATTCTGCACCACCTTGATCAAGGATGGTACGGGAATCTATTTTACTGGATACTGTAAATGCAATACGTGTCGGAATATTTGCCTTAATCAGTCCGGTGATAATATCAACAGAAGGACGCTGGGTTGCCAACACTAAGTGGATACCTGCTGCTCGTGCTTTCTGAGCCAAGCGAGCAATTAATTCTTCCACCTTTTTCCCTGCTGTCATCATTAAGTCGGCAAACTCATCAACCATGACAACAATATAAGGCTCTTTTTTCAGCATAGGATGTGTTATATCCATGCTGTCACCTGGTTTCCAGAACGGATCAGGGATTGGCCGCCCCATATTTTCGGCTTGCTTGATCTTGTCGTTATAGCCCGCAAGGTTGCGCACACCTAAAGCTGACATCAGCTTATAGCGTCGCTCCATTTCATTTACACACCAACGCAATGCATTGGCGGCATCTTTCATATCGGTGACAACTTCAGTCAATAAGTGCGGAATGCCTTCATAAACCGATAATTCAAGCATTTTCGGGTCAATCATAATAAAGCGCACATCCTCTGGTTTCGCTTTATACAGAATACTGAGGATCATCGCATTGACCCCTACCGATTTACCCGAACCAGTAGTTCCTGCTACCAGTAAATGAGGCATCTTACCCAAATCAGCCACAACCGGCTGTCCTGCAATGTCCTTTCCTAAAACGATAGTTAATGGTGAAGGGTTATCACGGAATTTATCACAATCCAGAACTTCCCGCAGATAAACCGTTTGGCGTTTTTTATTAGGTAATTCTAAACCAACATAAGGTTTTCCCGGAATAACTTCAACGATACGGACGGCTACCGCTGAAAGCGAACGAGCAAGGTCACGTGATAAGTTAGAAATACGTGAAGCTTTCACCCCAGGCGCTAAATCCAAGTCAAATCGTGTAATTACAGGCCCTGGAGAGAATCCAACAACATCTGCTTTAACACGATAATCGTTCAAACGCGCCTCAATTAAACGAGAGGTTTGCTCAAGCGCAAACATATCAACCGGTTCTTCTTCTGCTGGTGGTTCCGCTAAAAGATCCAGAGAAGGCATCGGCGTCGTTGGTTTTGGCAATGGCTGATCATTACGCATCAAAAATGGATGGAACAGGCTATCTTGCTGCGGTTGCTGTGCAAAAGTATGTTGATCTCTCGATTCGTGAGAATCAAGAACTATTGCTGTATTTTTGTCCTGAATTTGTTGAGCCGGTGGCTCTGTTGGCATAAGAAATTCAGTCGGCTCAGGTTGATGTAGTTGGTAACGTTCACGTTGTTGTTTTTCAAACGCTATCCGCAACGCTTCTTCCTGTACTTTTTGTTCATCTACTGGCTGTTCATCTACTGGCCGTTCGTCTACAATCTGTCCATCTGCGCTATTTTTCGTCCACTCATCAGCTACCGTTGGTTGCTTATCTATCAGCCTACTGTCTTCACGAGACTCTGACTCTCTGTTTCCTTCTTCAAAATCAGTGCCATAGCGCTCACGTTGCTGCTCGAGGAATTGCTGACGCAACATGTCTTGCTGTTGAACATCCATTCGCTGTTCATTAGCTTCTGCAATCAACTCATTCTGCCTCTCTTTTTCTTTCCGTTGCATATGTTCTGCCAAACGGTGAGAAGGCACTTTGATACCATACAATTCGCGACGTGTTGGGATCCTAACAGGATTAGGGCGCGGCATTTCAGGACCAATACCTTGTTTAACCTGCGGATTTCTCACCATAACAGCAGAGCTAGCAATATCCGCGGCCGCATTTTTCACATTGACATTACCATTTTCAGGAAGCGTAAATGTATCGGTTACATCATCTTGTGAATGCGTATTCGTGCCAGCAGAACTGTTTGTGGATAGATTTGAAATAGCCTGAGAAAAATCGTCTGATTGTGGATGTGTATCTGATTGGTAATCATCGGGTAATTCAAAAGAATAGCGAACAGGTTCCTGTTCCTGAGGTTGATCAAATACTGGAACAGTCGCCGCTGTCAATATAGCTGGCTGCGGTGTATCTTCAGGTTTAAGTGAATGTTCGGCTGTCTCGGATGAGCCGTTTTCTTCCATAGCCGGAGAGGCTGATGCAGGTTGTGACACCGGAGCTGTATTCGCTAATTCGGCTAATGTTGGGGCTGTCAGTAATACATCATCTGCATCTGCTGTTTCAGTTGCAACCGCAGATTTAACCATTTCATGTTTATCTGCATGTGCTTGTTCACTGGCTATACGTTCGGAAACTAACGCATCCTCTAAATCATTTTCGTCACATTCAGCATGATTACGGCCACGATTGATCATAAAACTCAATGAATCCAGAATAGCTGCGCCAATTTTTTCTGCAATCGTGAGCCATGACCATCCCGTAAACAATGTGAATCCAACGGCCCAAATGCCAAGCAGAGCCAATGTTGCCCCCAGGATATTGAACCAAGGCAGGATCGCATTACTGAATAAATTGCCAATGACTCCGCCAGCAGCAAAATCATTTAAATCATCAACATTGAGTGCAGCCAAACCGCATGATGTCAGTATCAGGGCTAACGCACCAATAATGCGTAATGAAAGTGTGAAGAAATCAATGTACTCTTGCCTATTTTTCTGACGGAAAGCATTCCAACAACCTAACAACATAAATGGCGGGACTGCATAGGCAAGAATACCAAATGCCGAGAATAAAATGTCAGATAACCAGGCACCAACACTGCCGCCCCAATTGTGGACAGGTTCATGCCATGACGTTTGTGACCAACTGGGATCAGATGGATTGAAGCTGATAAGCGCTACTATCAAATACACAGCACAGATAGCAATAACCAATAGAACGGCTTCCAGAAGCCGGCGGCCACTGCTTATCTTCTTTAACTTAACACGTTTGTCTTCTGTATATTCCTGGTTCAAGAAAGGCTCTCCAGGTTTTTCTGTTGATGAAATGGAACAACGCTGAGGGTAGCTCAGCGTTGGAACTGTATGCATAAACAGGAGTGTACCTAAGTTTTTCCTGTTTTGCATCTGTACATTTTAGATGAAAGTTTAACGAGTCTTAATCACCAAGCGATTACTCTGTTTCACTTCTTCCATCACAACATAAGTACGGGTATCGTTAACACCGGGAAGACGCAACAAAGTTTCGCCAAGCAACTTACGATATGCAGACATATCTGGTACACGTGTTTTTAGCAAGTAGTCAAAATCACCAGAAACTAAATGACACTCTTGGATTTCTTCTAGTTTCTGGACAGCAGTATTAAATTGTTCAAATACATCTGCTGCACCGCGGTTCAGCGTAATTTCAACAAATACCAGCAAGGATGCATCCAAATAATGAGGATTCAGCAAAGCCGTATAGCCAGAGATAAAGCCCTGACGCTCTAAGCGGCGCACACGTTCCAGACAAGGTGTTGGTGACAAACCAACTCTTTTGGATAACTCCACGTTAGAAATACGGCCATCTTTTTGCAACTCATTAAGGATATTACGATCTATACGATCAAGATCTTTTCCTGGACGCTTCTTATTATCTATCATCTTATTGCTCTCTCTTTATATTCCTACACCTAAAACATTTTCCCTATCTCTTTCAAGCTGTTGAGCTGGAAAAGATGTCTTCAAAGGTTAAAACTCAATCTGTAACCAAGGTTTAAGGACTACTATAACTTTTAGAAATAATCTCCCAAAATACAACTTCCTAGACTACAATCTTCCAGAATTCGATTAATTATCCCTTTTGATTTCCAAGTTGCTGCTATGTTAGCTGTGCTCACTCACCCCAATCACTCAGTTACTCATATGTCAGCCACTCATAACTCATACTGGTTTCTATGCGCTTGAGGTTTTGTTCCCTTGCCGCCGCACTATAACTTGAAATCCATTAGGAATACGACACGATTTACCAGAACATCGTCTCTCAGAAACATCATTTCCCAGCACACTATCTCTCAAGATACTAGCACCAAAAACACTAGGTTTTTCATAAACAGCTTAACGGCAATTTTTATATTCTATGAGAAAATCACTCACACTAATTTATCCATTTTATAGAAACAATTGATTAGCAGGGGAGATAATTATCTCTTACACTGATGTTTTCGCAAATGCACAGCCGATTGTCAAAGTAAATGAACAAAAATCAGAACAACCTGCCAAACAAATTTTCAGTAAATCGTTTCGATAGCTTATTTCATATCTCATGTGTATAAATGATGTTCAATTCAGGAAATTAAACTATCATCTCTTACAATACGATTACATCATAGTTACTATCTATCGGTAAAATCGTTAATAACATGAATATTTTATCTGATAATTGCTTTTTTTAACTTATTATTTCTCCTACAATCCCTAAATCTGCAATATGCGATAATGGAAATGAGGTATTCATGAGCACAGCCAAACACAGTAAACTTATCATTCTTGGCTCAGGTCCTGCTGGTTATACTGCTGCTGTGTATGCAGCCCGCGCTAATCTAAATCCTGTCCTTATTACTGGAGTTGAAAAAGGCGGCCAATTGACCACCACGACTGAGGTTGAAAACTGGCCAGGTGATCCTGAGGGGCTGACTGGCCCAGGTTTGATGGAGCGCATGTTCCAGCACGCCGAAAAATTTCAAACAGAAATCATTTCTGATCATATTCAGAAAGTTGATTTCTCAAACAAACCATTCCGTTTATTTGGTGATGATCAGGAATATACCTGTGATGCTTTAATCATCGCGACAGGTGCTTCAGCCCGTTATCTCGGATTGCCTTCCGAGGAGGCTTTCAAAGGTCGTGGTGTATCTGCCTGTGCAACATGTGATGGGTTTTTCTATCGTAAACAAAAAGTTGCTGTAGTCGGTGGAGGTAATACTGCCGTTGAAGAAGCATTGTATTTGGCGAACATTGCTTCTGAAGTACATTTGATTCACCGTCGTGATTCTTTCCGTTCAGAGAAAATCCTGATTGACCGCATGATGGAAAAAGTGAAGAACGGTAATATCATTTTGCATACTGATCGTACGTTGGATGAAGTTCTGGGTGATGATATGGGTGTTACCGGCATTCGCATTCGTGATACGAAAAGTGACAACACCGAAGAACTAGGTGTTACCGGCGTTTTCATCGCCATCGGTCATAGTCCAAATACTGGCATCTTTGATGGACAACTAGCGCTGGAAAACGGATATATCAAGGTCCAGTCTGGCTTACAGGGTAATGCTACCCAGACGTCTATTCCTGGTATCTTTGCCGCCGGAGATGTTATGGATCATGTATATCGCCAAGCTATCACCTCAGCAGGTACCGGCTGTATGGCTGCACTGGATGCTGAACGTTTCCTTGACGGATTAGCAACCAAATAATCTATCTTTCCCCAAGGCGCTATTTCGATAGCGCTTTTTAACAGGTAACATACAGCCTGGTTTGATATTCCATATCATCACCCCCTAATCAGAAATTTTTCTTATGGACAAAACAAGACAATCTGAACTTGTTCGATGGTTGAAGCAGCAAACTGCACCTGCCCGTCGGTGGCTTCGTTTATCAATGCTACTTGGCTTAATCAGTGGATTGCTGATTATTTCTCAGGCCTGGCTCTTGGCGACAATTCTCCAAGCCCTGATTATGGACAATATTCCTCGTGAAAACCTTATTGACCAATTTCTAATGTTGGCCGCTACTTTTACATTACGGGCGATTATTAATGCTGTTCGGGAGCGAATCGGGTTTATTTGTGGCAAAGTTGTACGCCAACAAATTCGCAATATGGTACTGGATAAGCTCGAACAACTAGGCCCAATGTGGGTTAAGGGGAAACCCGCCGGAAGCTGGGCAACCATTATTCTGGAGCAGATAGAAGATATGCAAGATTTCTACTCTCGCTATTTACCCCAAATTGCTCTTGCTACGATGATCCCTATCTTAATCCTGATTACTGTGTTTCCAATTAATTGGGCCGCAGGATTGATTTTATTTGTCACCGCTCCATTGATTCCTCTGTTTATGGCATTGGTTGGATTAGGAGCCGCAGATGCTAATCGACGCAATTTTGTTGCTCTCAGCCGATTAAGCGGTAATTTTCTTGACCGTTTACGGGGTTTGGATACTTTGCGTCTGTTTCATCGAGGGGATGCGGAAGTTGAACAAATCACGGAGTCAACAGAAAACTTTCGCCACAGAACGATGGAAGTTTTGCGCATGGCATTCCTATCTTCAGCAGTTTTAGAATTTTTTGCTGCAATTTCCATTGCTGTTGTTGCTGTTTATTTTGGTTTTTCCTACTTGGGAGAATTGCACTTTGGTAGCTATGGCGTTGGTGTTACGCTGTTTGCAGGTTTCCTCGCGTTAATCCTTGCCCCTGAGTTTTTTCAACCACTACGCGATTTAGGTACGTTTTATCACGCCAAAGCTCAGGCAGTCGGAGCGGCAGAATCGCTCTTCACCTTACTTAGCAGCGATGGAGAACAAGTCGCAAGTAACGGAGAGAAAACACTATCAGATAAAGGATCCGTAGCCATTGAGGCTCGTGGTCTGGAAATTATGTCCCACGATGGGCATCGTCTTGCCGGTCCTTTGAATTTTACCATTGATAAACGTCAACGAATTGCTCTGGTTGGAAAAAGTGGTGCGGGCAAAAGTTCGTTGATCAATGTATTGCTGGGATTCTTGCCTTATCATGGTTCCCTGAAAATCAATGGAATTGAGTTGCGTGAGCTCAATCTCACCAAATGGCGCGAACATTTAAGCTGGGTTGGGCAAAACCCACACCTGCCAGAACAAACATTGCTCGATAATATTCGTCTTGGTCAATATGACGCAGCGCAAGAGCAAATCAATGATGTGATGGAGCGGGCTTATGTCAGCGAGTTCATTAACGGCCTTCCAGATGGAATTAATACGGTAATAGGTGACAACGCTGCTCGTTTGTCTGTTGGACAAGCCCAGCGTATTGCGGTAGCACGAGCGTTGTTAAATCCTTGCCAATTATTGTTATTGGATGAACCAGCCGCTAGTCTTGATGCTCATAGCGAACAGCGCGTGATGATGGCTTTAAATCAAGCCTCATGTCAACAAACCACATTATTGGTCACTCACTTGTTAGAAGAAACGCTATCGTATGACCAGATTTGGGTAATGGAAAATGGATTATTTATTGAGCAAGGCGATTATCAAACTTTAAGCCGGTCTCAAAGTGTATTTTCTCGTTTATTGTCTCACCGTAGTGTGGAGCTTTAATCATGCGTGTATTACTCCCATTTATCGCACTCTACCGCCGCCATTGGTTTCTCATTAGTTTAGGTATGGCATTGGCAATTGTGACGCTGCTAGCCAGTATTGGGTTGCTAACACTCTCTGGTTGGTTCCTTGCTGGTACAGCCCTGGCCGGGTTCGCAGGGTTATATACATTCAACTATATGCTGCCAGCCGCTGGTGTTCGAGGTGCAGCCATTTTTCGCACTGCCGGCCGTTATGGTGAACGGCTTGTCAGCCATGATGCAACATTCCGGGTATTAGCACATTTACGTGTTTTCGCGTTTCAAAAAATACTACCTCTTTCTCCTGGAGGTATTGCCCGTTTTCGTCAAGGTGAGTTGTTAAATAGGCTTGTTGCGGATGTCGAAACGCTGGATCACTTGTATCTGCGAGTTATTTCTCCTGTCCTCGCCGCATTCGTCGTCATTCTCGCTCTGACATTCGGTTTAGGCTTCCTTGATGTCACCCTCGCCTATACTATTGGCGGTATTATGTTAGGGCTGCTGCTGATATTACCTTGTGTGTTTTACCACGCAGGAAAACATTATGGTAGAAACATTACCCAACAACGCGGTCAGTATCGTACATTGCTTACCAGCGCCTTGCAGGGACAAGCTGAATTAAGCATGTTTGGCGCACTCAAACGCTTTCGTCAATCCATGACAGAGATTGAAAACAGTTGGTTGAAAAGCCAGCAAAAACAAGCCGATTTAACCGGACTGTCACAAGCCATTATGATTTTTTCCACTGGTATTACAGTGACTCTGATTTTGTGGCTGGCCGCGGCTGGTGTGGGGGAAAATAGTCAGGCGGGCGCATTAATAGCGTTGTTTACATTCTGCACCCTTGCTGCGTTCGAAGCACTTGGGCCAGTCACAGTGGCATTCCAGCATATGGGGCAAGTCATTGCATCTGCAACTCGTATCTCTCAGTTGATGCACCAAAAACCAGAAGTCACTTTCCCTTCTCAGGGACCGCAAGCAAATAACAAGCTTAGCCTTGAAATAAAAAATGTTGATTTCACCTACCCTGGCCAACCACAACCAGTATTGAAAAATATATCTCTGTTCCTGACATCAGGCGAACATATTGCTTTATTGGGGAAAACAGGATGTGGTAAATCAACGCTTTTGCAATTATTGACGCGTGCCTGGGACGTCAATAGCGGTGAGATTCAACTCAATCAGCACCCTATCTCCCACTATGATGAGTTTACATTACGTTCAATGATGTCTATCGTTCCGCAACGGATACATGTCTTTAGTCATACTTTGCGTGAAAATCTCTTATTAGCAAAACCAGATGCTCGTGACGATGAATTAACAACTGTACTGCAACAAGTAGGTTTAGGACACTTGCTAGACACTGATAAAAAGCTAAACTGTTGGATGGGCGAGGGTGGGCGCCAGCTTTCCGGTGGAGAACAGCGTCGCTTGGGTATTGCCAGAGCATTGTTACACAATGCCCCTTTAATGCTGCTGGATGAACCAACTGAAGGGCTTGATGCAGATACAGAACAACAAATTCTGTCGCTGCTACACAGTAGTTGTCAGCATAAGGCATTGATTATCGTTACCCATCGACTCACTGGCTTGCAACACATGGATCGGATCTGCGTTATGGATGGAGGACGCATTATCGAGCAAGGTAAGCATAATACGCTACTAGCTCAACAAGGTCGTTACTATCAATTTTATCAGCGACAACAATTTTATCAGCTACAGAGTTATCCTGAGCAAAGGTGAACTAACTTATGTCGATAGCTCAATTGGGTAACTCATATGAATTCCCCCCCCTACCAATGCGCTAGTTGAACCTAATGGTTTATTGGCATTTGGAGGAGATCTAAGTGCAGAACGTTTACGAGTAGCGTATCATGAGGGGATTTTTCCGTGGTATTCGCCTGATGAGCCACCTTTATGGTGGTCTCCCGACCCCAGGGCCGTGTTGATTCCAGGAGAATTGCATATTGGCCGAACGCTACGTCGATTTATTCGCAAACATACTTACCAAATTACGGTAAACTATGCCTTTGATGAAGTAATATATAATTGCGCCCAACGACAAGAAGGCACCTGGATTGGAACCGATGTTCAAAAAGGTTACCAAACCTTACATAAAGAAAGTTTAGCTCACTCAATTGAAGTCTGGCATGACCACCAACTTGTAGGTGGTTTATACGGCGTTTGTGTCGGTACACTATTTTGCGGTGAATCGATGTTTAGTAAAATGGAGAATGCTTCCAAATGTGCTTTTGTCGCATTCTATCACCATTTTTTACGTCATGGTGGTCAACTATTTGATTGTCAGGTACTAAATCACCATACAGAATCATTGGGTGCTAAAAATATTCCGAGAGAAAAGTTTCTCCAGTATCTTTATCAATTAAGAAAGCAGCCATTGCAATCAGGTTGCTGGTCTGTACAAAAGCTGGATTGATAATCATCTCTTAGAAATAAATGCTGTTCATGGTGGGATGTTATTAGCCATCATATTACCGTATGTAAAATGATGGCTTAAAATACGACATTCCTTTACATAATGATGGTTTTTCGGCATTATCTTGCCGGTTAAAAACTATGGTTGTTACATTTAGAGGATTAGATGGCCAAAGAAGACACTAATTTTGAAATGCAAGGTACTGTTTTAGAAACACTGCCAAATACCGTGTTTCGCGTTGAATTAGACAACGGGCACGTTGTCACTGCTCATATCTCAGGAAAAATGCGTAAAAACTACATCCGCATCCTGACAGGAGACAAAGTTACAGTTGAGCTAACTACATATGATCCGGAAAAAGGACGCATCACTTTCCGTAGCCGCTGATTAAGATCCCTTAACACCACAGGTGAATATATTTTTCAGAATTCACCTGTGGTGTGGTCACTACTAATTTTTACTATCCATCAATTAGCAGCTCCTACCATTGATACCATTTATATCTATAACACGGCATCTTCCGATCTCTTTTTATTTGATTTTTGAGCGCCCTTAAAGTCATACACCAATGCCTGTTTAGCTTTATCAAGTTTAATTTTGACTGAGCCTCCATGCACCAAAGAACCAAATAACAACTCATTCGCCAGTGGTTTTTTAAGATTGTCCTGAATTACACGAGCCATAGGACGTGCGCCCATCGCCTTATCATAGCCTTTGTCACATAACCATTGGCGAGCATCTGCACTGACTTCCAGAGAAACACCTTTTTCATCCAGTTGGGCTTGTAACTCGACAATAAATTTATCAACAACTTGCTGAATAACTTCAGAAGAGAGTGCATCAAACCAGATGATGCTATCAAGGCGATTGCGGAATTCAGGTGTGAAAATCCGTTTTATCTCTTCCATGCCATCAGTGCTATTATCCTGCTCCGTAAACCCGATAGATTTACGCTGTATTTCACGTACCCCTGCATTGGTTGTCATCACTAAAATAACATTGCGGAAATCCGCCTTACGGCCATTATTGTCAGTCAATGTGCCATTATCCATAACCTGTAACAACAGGTTAAATACATCAGGGTGAGCTTTTTCAATCTCATCCAATAACAGTACAGAATGAGGATGTTTGATGATCGCATCGGTCAATAATCCTCCCTGATCATATCCAACATAACCCGGAGGAGCACCAATTAAACGGCTGACAGTATGCCGCTCCATATACTCTGACATATCAAATCGCAATAATTTAACATTCAATACTTTGGCAAGTTGGACTGTGACTTCTGTTTTCCCCACTCCCGTAGGCCCTGCAAATAAGAAAGATCCTACTGGCTTATAATCCTGCCCCAATCCAGCACGGCTCATCCTGATGGCTTCTGTCAGAGCAGCAATCGCTTTGTCCTGACCAAAGACCAACATTTTCAAACGTTCATCCAATGTTTTCAATACATCTTTATCACTGGCTGACACCGTTTTTTCTGGAATACGGGCTATGCGAGCAACAACAGTTTCAATATCAGCAACGTTAATTGTCTTCTTACGGCGGCTAACTGGCACTAATCTGGTTCTTGCACCAGCTTCATCAATGACATCAATGGCCTTATCCGGTAAATGACGATCGGTAATGTACTTCACAGATAACTCAACTGCTGCCCGAATGGCCTTCGCTGTATAACGAACGTCATGGTGTGCTTCATATTTAGCACGCAGTCCATTGATAATTTGTACCGTTTCTTCAGAAGAAGGCTCAAGAATGTCAATTTTTTGGAACCGGCGAGCCAAAGCCCGATCTTTTTCAAAAATATTGCTGAATTCGTGGTAAGTCGTTGAGCCAATTACCCGTATACGTCCACTGGACAACAGCGGTTTAATAAGATTAGCTGCGTCCACCTGCCCACCCGAGGCAGCACCCGCACCAATAATAGTATGGATTTCGTCAATAAAGAGAATGCTTTTATTGTCCTGCTCCAATGTTTTTAGCAAAGACTTGAAGCGCTTCTCAAAATCGCCACGATATTTTGTACCTGCTAATAACGATCCAATATCCAGAGAATAGATAGTACAATCCTGCATCACTTCGGGAACATTCTTTTGCACGATACACCATGCAAGCCCTTCAGCAATCGCTGTCTTACCAACCCCCGATTCCCCAACAAACAGAGGGTTATTCTTGCGGCGGCGACAGAGCACCTGAATAGCTCTTTCCAATTCATTTTGACGGCCGACAAGCGGATCAATTTGCCCTTTCTGCGCCAATTGATTCAGGTTAGTCGTGAAATTTTCCAACCGATCTTCACTAATTACCGGCTCTTCTGGAACCGGATTGATACTGGGGTGGGCATCATTATCTGATTCATCTTTACGTGTTCCATGAGAGATGAAATTCACAACATCCAAACGACTGACGTCATGTTTACGCAGTAAATAAGCAGCCTGGGATTCCTGTTCACTAAAAATGGCAACCAGGACATTCGCCCCTGAAACCTCCGAACGCCCCGAAGATTGAACATGAAATACCGCACGTTGCAAAACACGCTGAAAACTTAATGTAGGTTGTGTATCCCTGTCATCATTCTCAGATAACAAAGGGGTAGTTTGTGCAATAAAACTTTCTAATTCCTGGCGTAACATCGCCAAATCGACTTTACAAGCCTCCAATGCCTCTCGCGCTGATGTGTTACTTAACAACGCCAGCAACAGGTGCTCTACAGTCATAAATTCATGTCTGTTATCCCTTGCTTTGGCAAAAGCAATATTGAGACTAAGCTCCAGTTCTTGATTGAGCATAAGCACCTCCTCCTAAATTTCAGTAAGCCAGATCAGATCTTTTCCAGCGTGCAAAGTAACGGATGCTCGTGCTCCTTAGCATACATGTTCACTTGCGCAGCCTTAGTTTCTGCGACCTCTGCCGTATAAATTCCGCAAACTGCCTTCCCTTTGTAATGGACATCCAGCATTAGTTGCATTGCTCGTTCAACATCATAAGAAAAGAACTTTTGCAATACGTCAACCACAAACTCCATAGGGGTATAATCGTCATTGTTAAGAATAACCATATACATTGATGGTGGCTGTAGTTTTTGTTTTGCATCATCCTCAATAAATTCTTCAACTTTCAAATCGTTATAAAACTCAGTCATTATTCTTCCGTTGGGTATTAACTGTCCGCTGGATTTTAGTATGAACTAATTCATTCTACTGCTATATATTTTATCACTTCATAAAGCACTCTGCTTATCCCTCCCTTGATTAACAGAGCAGGATCTTATCTAAAAAATCAGATACCGTTATCTATATCAAACTTTGGTTATTTGAGACAGCTTGACGTTGTTTATATGCTTGACGACGTAACGAATTTCACTACAGTATATTTTATGAACACCGCGTTCTGTCTGGACGTTTGTTCATATTTTAAAATTTTTTAGTGACTCCTAAACCCGAAATCGTGATATGAGGGATAGAGAAGTATGGAAACAGGTACTGTTAAATGGTTCAATAATGCAAAGGGCTTTGGATTTATTTGCCCAGCCAGCGGGGGCGAGGATATATTCGCTCACTATTCAACCATTCAGATGGATGGTTATAGGACGCTGAAAGCAGGTCAAAAAGTGAACTTTAGCGTTCATCAAGGCCCCAAAGGTAACCACGCCAGTCTCATTGTACCTTTGGAAAGTGGTTAAAAATCAAAAGAATAGCCACCCGATAAATTCGTAATTTCCACGCCACAAATAGACAATAAGCTTATTTGTGGCGTGCTATATTTTATTCCCTTGCCAGAGCCTCTATAGGATCGAGGTGAGCTGCATTTCTTGCGGGCAGAAAACCAAAGATTATCCCGATTGTCGTTGAACAACCAAATGTGATGATAAATGCAGTGACGTTATAAATGAAATTCCAGTTCGGTAACATTAATTGCGCCATAAAAGAAAGACTGTATGACAGAGTAATCCCCAGTACCCCCCCATTAAACAAACCAAAATGGCTTCAATAAGGAATTGCTGCATAATGTCACTGGTTCTGGCACCTACTGCCATACGAATACCAATCTCCCTTGTACGCTCGGTAACTGATACCAACATGATATTCATAACACCAATTCCTCCGACAACCAAGGATATTACCGCAACTAACGTTAAAAATATTTGCAGCGTCTGTGTTGTTTTATCCATGATTTTAATAGTGTTATTCATGTTATAAGTATGAAAGTCTTTTTTACCATGACGGAATATGAGCAATTGATTAAGTTTTTCTTCTGCTGCATTAGATTCATAGCCATCTTTCAACCTGACAACAATCGAATTCAGATAGCTTTGATTCATCAAACGGCTATTCATCGCGCTGTAGGGCATCCAAACTTGTAATGTATCACTGCCATAAAGATTTTGCCCTTTAGCAATTACACCAATCACCGTCAAGGACATATTTGTTAACAGTAACTTTTTGCCTATCACATTATTCTGGTAAGGAAAGAACTTCTGACGTG
Source organism: Xenorhabdus ishibashii (assembly GCF_002632755.1). Taxonomy (NCBI): domain Bacteria; kingdom Pseudomonadati; phylum Pseudomonadota; class Gammaproteobacteria; order Enterobacterales; family Morganellaceae; genus Xenorhabdus; species Xenorhabdus ishibashii. Next base: position 459,267 of record NZ_NJAK01000001.1, read on the forward strand.
TATTCTCATCAATGATAACCACTTGAGACTGACTCTCAATCATATCTGAAGTAAAAGGGATGCCTTGAGAAAATTTCATGGCATATACCTGAAAAAAGTTACTTCCAACCCCCGTTATTTGTGCTTTAGCATCCATATTGCCTTGACGTAAACGCCCGCTATTCACAAATTCGGGAGAAGCGGCCTGAACATAGGGCTGAGATTTTATTGCCGGAATATCAGTAAGTTTCAGAGCCTGCATATCCAAAGCGTTATCACTGCCAAAATCTTTTCCCGGATAAATCGTTATAGAGTTAGTGGCAATAGATTTGATATGTGATAACACCTTTGATTTTGCTGCATCACCAATCACTAAAATCGTTACGACAGAAGCAATGCCTATTATAATTCCAAGCATTGTTAGCAGAGTACGTAGCTTATTCACATTCATGGCGCGCCATGCCATCAATAAAGCTTCATTAAAACGTCCCCATATTTGTTGCACTGAAGAGGTTTTTACCTCGACAATTGTATCTACAGAAGAAGAAATATGAGGCAAGGTTTGCTGTTCAGAAGAGCGTACCTCACTCATGATACGTCCATCTTTGATTTCAATCACTCTTTGAACCTGTGCAGCAATATTAGGATCATGAGTGACAATAACGACCGTATGCCCCCGTTGACAGAGCTTTTTCAAGATATCCATCATTTCCTGGCCGGAAGTACTATCCAATGCGCCTGTCGGTTCATCTGCAAGAATGACCTGACCACCATTCATTAGTGCCCTGGCAATACTGACTCGTTGTTGTTGTCCACCGGAAAGCTGGCTTGGTTGATAGTTAATCCGATTTTCCAATCCAAGACTATTTAGCAATTCAACTGCCCGCTTACGACGTTGTATTTTGGAAACACCGGAATAAATTGCCGGAATCTCAACATTTTGTTGAGCAGTTAAATGAGTCAATAAATGGTAGCGCTGAAAAATAAACCCAAAATATTCCCTGCGTAGCTCTGCCAACTGATCACTATCCAGGTCAGCAATATTTCTTCCTGCAACCCAATATTCTCCACTGCTAGGTTTATCCAAACAGCCAAGTATATTCATTAAAGTAGACTTACCTGAGCCGGAAGCACCAACAATAGCCACCATTTCTCCGGCCTGTATAGATAACGAAATATCATCCAGAACAGTGACTTGACTCTCTCCAGCCGGATAACTACGACCAACACCTTTTAGTTCCAGTAACGTATTCATTATTACTCCTCTACGCTACTATCGCTACGACTGATGATCACTCGTTCGCCTTCCTTCAACCCTGAAAGCACCTGAACATTAGCGTTATCAAAAGCCCCTATCGTGATTTTACGTTTTTCTGCTTTGCCATTATGCAAGACACTCACTTCATATTGTGTAGAAGGTAAATATTGAGTTGAAGACGTATATTGGTGAGAAGATATCTCCAAAGCTGAAATTGGGATCATCAATGCATTATGCAGAGTCTGAAGCTCTACTTTTACTTGAGCAGTCATCTGCAAACGCAAAATATGTTGGGGATTAGGAACTTCAAAGCGAGCATAGTAGAAAATAGCATTATTCACAGTTTGCGGTGTTGGTAGAATATCTTTCAGGACGCTGTGAAATTGCCTTCCTGGTGCCCCTAAGATGGTAAATGAGACTTTTTGTCCGGGTTCTAAATTGATGACATCAGCCTCCGATACTTCTGCGTTAACAATCATGGTATCGAGATTTGCAAGTGTCAGAATGGTCGGCGCTTGCTGTGCAGCAATCACGGTTTGTCCCTGGAGTGTTTTAATATCTGTCACAATGCCCTCTATTGGGGCAATAATTTTGGTATATTGCAAATTCGTTTTTGCCGTATCAAGTTTGGCTTGATTTTGCTTAATTTGCGCGGCCAAATCGTCAGTTCTGGCAGCTTTAGACTGCATATCCGTTATGCTGGCATCTAATTCCTGATGAGATATTAAATGTAATTTAAACAAATGGTTAACGCGATTCACTTTGAGCTGTGCAAGTCTTAGTTCAGCCTGCGCCCCACGAAGGTTGGCCTCTAATGATTTTGCTGTTTCCTGAATTTCCGCCACAGCATTCTTTGCTGTCTGTGGATCGATCAATGCCAGTAATTGACCTTGTTTTACCTTATCCCCCAATTTCACATAAAGCTCTTTCAATTGACCACTAACCTGAGCCCCTACATCAACTTTACTGACTGCATCCAATTTACCTACCGCCAGAACATTTCTTCCAAAATCTCCCTTTACCACTCCACTTGTTTGATATGTGATGGGCTTTGGCAGATAGAAGAAATAGTGCCAAACGGAGGCAATAGCTATGAGAACAAGCCCTGCCCCAATCCAGCGATATTTGGCAAAAAGCAGTTTCATCAACAAATACCTACTATTGAAATATGCCATCTAATTACTTTACTTGCACTTTACGGTAGAAGAGATAAACAAATCTTATCAACGGGGGAATTCTGATTAAAAAATTTTCTGATAGTTCTTCTTCAAAAAAACCAATGTAGATGCAGGTAGCCAAAAATCGGTATTACAGATTTGTTCTACGAAACTTCTGTCCGTGGCTGAATACTTTTACCTGCATCATTCCCATCAGCTAATGCATGCTATTCAATCCCTACTCGATTGGCAAGTTTCAGCAGTGGAACCGTATCGTACGAATTCAATCACTTTACAAACGGGTTGTACGATGCTTCCAATCTGTTTTTCACAGAATGTCAGAATAATTTGCAAATCACATTTTCTTGTAAAAGTTTTCATCCCTGGAATGATAGAAATCAAGTTCATTAAAACGATAGAGTTCCGATTTAGGTGATAATAAGACTGTTAAGGTATCTAAGTAGCAAATTTATTTATCACACCCACTCTATGGACAATTTAAAAATGCGTTGAGTTTCAGTATACATCCCTTTATGCTACTTGTTATTTTAGTGTAAATTTTTTGTTTCTGTGTGTTTTGTGATCTTTGCAACTCTTTTTCGTTATTAAGATTAGATAAAAACCGTTTTTTATTGGATAAGGATGTGGATCATGTACTCAGGATTATTAATTATTCTCCTGCCTTTGGCTCTGGGTTACCTTATTCATCTGAACAATAAATCGATGCTAACCCTCGTGCATCAGCTACTCAATGTCATGGTTTATATCATTCTCATTCTGATGGGTATCAGCCTTGCAATACTGGAAAACCTGGGCAGTCATTTACTTTCCATATTGCTGTATGCAACAACGTTTTTCTTGTGCATTTTTATAATCAATATGCTAGCGCTTTTCCTCCTGGATAAACGAGATCCGTGGATTATTACTGCGCATAAACAGGAAAAGCCCCCTTCCCGATTACATATGGCTCTGGATTCCGTCAAATTATGTGGTGCATTAGTATTAGGATTTCTGATTGGATTAACAGGCTGGTCAGGGTTTCATTTTTCCAGCCGAGCCAGCGAAATCACCTTGATTTTTTTACTTTTTCTCGTTGGGATCCAACTGCGCAATAACGGTATGCCCCTAAAGCAAACACTGCTGAATCGCCGTGGTATGATTATCGCTATTGTAGTTGCTATTAGTTCTCTGTTGGGTGGTGTATTGGCTGCATTTTTACTGGGATTACCAACCAAAACTGGCCTTGCTATTGCGTCAGGATACGGTTGGTATTCTCTTTCCGGTATTTTAATTTCCGACGCTTACGGGCCTGTGCTTGGTAGCACCGCATTTTTCAACGACTTAGCTCGTGAATTGGCGTCCATCATGCTTATTCCCATGCTAATCAATCGCTACCGTTCAACCGCATTGGGTTTAACAGGAGCAACTTCAATTGACTTTACCTTACCAATCTTACAACGTTGTGGTGGTGTCAGTATTGTGCCAGCAGCCATCGTTCATGGTTTTATATTGAGCTTATTAACTCCTTTGTTCATCGCATTATTTGCACAATAAATGGCTTACATATCAAATGGTTTACTTGCTAAAAGTTATCCTGAATTAGTGTGCAAACTGAATAAAAATTTTTTGGTTAAAATCCAACCCGCCCGATTAATAAAAAGCCAACAAAAAGAGCAAAAAAGATCTAAAAAATACCGGCAAATTGATTAGTTAGCTTATTAATTTGATTAAAATAACAGTTTTATGCAGATATTATTGCATAGTTATGCTCATGAGATTAATATCGCATCAATCAATTAACTATTCATATTTTTCACATGAGCATTCAATTAAAAAACATAAATTGCTTCTATGGTTCAAATCAGGCTCTCTTCGATATTAATCTTGAATGTAACGCGGGAGAAACTGTGGTATTGCTGGGTCCCAGTGGAGCTGGAAAAAGTTCTTTGCTGCGTGTGTTGAATTTGCTGGAGATGCCTCGTTCTGGGCTACTCAATGTGGTAAATCACCAATTTGATTTCAAACAGCAACCTAGTCACAAAGAAATTCTCGCATTGCGCCAAAAAGTTGGCATGGTCTTCCAACAATACAATTTATGGCCACACTTGACCGTGATGGATAATTTAATTGAAGCCCCTTGCCGAGTATTAAAGCAATCCAAACAACAAGCACGGGAAAAAGCGGCTAAACTCCTTTCCCGACTTCGTTTGGAGCAATTCACCAACCGTTTTCCACTGCATCTTTCCGGTGGACAACAACAACGGGTTGCCATTGCACGTGCATTAATGATGGAACCTCAGATTCTATTGTTTGATGAACCCACTGCGGCACTCGATCCCGAAATCACAGCCCAAGTCATCGATATTATAAAAGAGCTGGCAGGAACCGGTATCACTCAGGTTATAGTGACTCATGAAGTGGAATTTGCTCGCAAAACAGCAAGCCAGGTTGTATATATGGAGCAGGGACGCATTATCGAAAAAGGTGATACCACGCATTTTATGCGTCCTCACACAGAAGCCTTTGCTCACTATTTGTCACACTAAAATTTGTCACACTGAAACAGCATACTGGATCTATAAACTATTTGAATTTCAATCTACTACATTCCCATAAGGTAGCAGCTTGAAAGATGAAGTGGATATATAAAACAAACATCAAAGCAGTTATCAACCATAAAGTTCATAAACAACAGGATATTGCTATGAAGAAATTATTGTTTGCGGCCTTATTGAGTGCAGTGACCTTGTCAGCAACCGCAGCGGAGAAAGCAACTCTCCGTTTTGCGACGGAAGCAACTTACCCTCCATTTGAATTTATTGATGCAAACAACAAGATTCAAGGATTTGATGTCGATTTGGCGAATGCCATATGTGCAAAACTCAACGCAGAATGTACATTCACCAACCAGGCCTTTGATAGCCTTATTCCCAGTTTAAAATTCCGTCGTTCTGATGTTTTGATAGCGGGTATCGACATCACACCTGATCGCCAAAAACAAGTTGATTTTACCCAAACTTATTATGATAACTCTGCCATTTTCGTTGCTATCAAAGGGAAGTTTGCTCAAGTTGCCGACCTCAAAGGTAAGCAAGTAGGTACCCAGAATGGCACTACACACCAGAAGTATTTGATGGAGCAACATAAAGAGCTGAAAACCGTACCTTATGACAGCTATCAAAATGCAATCCTTGATTTAAAAAATGGTCGTATTGATGCGTTGTTCGGTGATACTGCTGTCGTCAATGAATGGCTGAAAAAGAATAAAGAATTAAGCACGGTTGGCGATAAAGTGACAGACAAAAACTACTTTGGTATCGGTTTAGGTATTGCAGTTCGCAAAGGTAATACTGAGCTGCTGAATAAACTGAACAAAGCACTAACGGAAGTTAAACACGACGGTACTTACGATACCATCCACAAAAAATGGTTTAAACAATAAACTCAATCCCAATGAATGAACTTTACTCTTTAATCAGTGCCGCCGGAGTCACCGTCGGCCTTGCCATTTCCTCACTTGTCGTCGGTTTAGTTCTGGCAATGTTTTTGGCTGCATGGGAATCTATTCGCTGGAAATCTATTGCTTTTTTAGGCTCCTGCTGGGTTACTTTGATCCGAGGATTACCTGAAATTTTAGTTGTTCTCTTTATCTATTTTGGCAGTTCACAACTTCTCATTACACTGTCGGAAGGTTTTGATATCAATCTTATTGTCTGGCACTTTAAAATACAGATGGAAATTGACAACTTTGATGTTAGCCCTTTCCTGTGCGGCGTTATTGCCCTGTCTCTGCTCTACTCTGCTTATGCTTCACAAACACTGCGAGGAGCATTAAAAGCGGTTCCGATAGGACAATGGGAGGCTGGCCAAGCTCTGGGGTTAAGTCAAAATCGTATCTTTTTTCGCTTGATTATGCCTCAAATGTGGCGCCATGCCCTGCCAGGGCTTGGTAATCAATGGCTGGTCTTATTGAAAGATACGGCACTGGTTTCGTTAATCAGCGTTAATGATCTGATGTTACAAACAAAAAGTATCGCCACCCGAACTCAGGAGCCGTTTACATGGTATATGGTTGTTGCTGTGATCTATCTAATAATCACTCTGGTCAGCCAATTTATTCTCAAACAGCTTGAAATGCGCGCCACCCATTTTGAACGGAGTGCTTCATAATGTTTGAATACATCAGGGAAATTTTACCCGGCTTACAAACCAGCCTCAGTTTGACTTTCTCAGCATTGCTGGTTGCATTCGTACTCTCCATTGTCTTGACCATGATCCTGACAATGAAATTACCTGTGCTTTCTCAATTGGTAAGAGGCTATATCACCCTATTTACCGGAACCCCGCTCCTCGTTCAGTTTTTCTTGATTTACTACGGGCCAGGGCAATTTCCATCGCTCAAAGAATATCCGTTGTTATGGCAACTTATGTCAGAGCCGTGGTTATGTGCAATGGTTACACTTACATTAAATAGTGCAGCCTATTCAACCCAGCTATTTTATGGGGCTGTCAAAGCAATTCCTGCCGGACAATGGCAATCTTGCCAGGCTCTCGGTATGTCCAAAGCGCACTCTATGCGCATTCTGTTACCTTATGCTTTTAAACGGGCACTCTCTTCCTATTCCAATGAAGTTGTGCTGATTTTCAAGAGCACGTCACTAGCCAGTACCATCACCCTATTAGACATCATGGGATATAGCCAACTTCAATTTGGACGTAGTTATGATGCAACGGTATTTATTGCCGCGGGTATTATTTACCTCTGCATAAATGGTCTTTTAACACTATTGATGCGTATGATTGAACAGCGAGCCTTATTATTTGAACAACGTAATTAATCAGCATTCACATTTAATTATCTGACTTCACTACCCGTGATAACTCGTTGTTATCACGGGATGATCGAGACATAAGGTTATTAGTTTGCATTAAGAACTAGCAGTGCCAATGTTTCATAATGTTCGGTATGAGGGAACATATCGAATAACTGCACTTTTTCTATTCGATATTGTTTAAGCATAGTGATATCTTTTGCCATCGTCTGAGCATTGCAGCTCGAATAAATCACATATTTAGGTGCCATCCGGCTAAGATATTCACATAGCTCTTTGCCGATCCCTCTCCGAGGAGGGTTTACCAGTACTAACTCAGGTATTTGTGATTTATCAAGGGCAAAATGAGTGGAATCCAGTGCCTGAAAATCTACCTGCTCCAGCCCCAGGCTTTTGGCAGAACTTTTAGCACAACTAATCGCTTCAGCGCTGATCTCAATCCCTGTCAGTCGAGTCTCTTTATCTGCACAATGCAGACCAAAACCGCCAGCACCACAAAACAGATCCCACATATTGCTAATGTTCAATTCCCTGACCCAACGCCCCGCTGTTGCATACAGCGCTGCGGCAATATCTGGATTTGTCTGGAAAAAACTACGCGGGCGGATGTACAGCGGAATACCGTTAAAAGTTTCCTGCAACATCTTACGTTCGGTAAAAATGATTTCCTGCTCACCTTCCAGGATCGCCATATGGGTCGGTTGAATATTTGCGGAAATCACTGTTGCTTGTGGCAGTTGTTCCTGTAGCCAAGGCAAAGCTCGCTCTAATTGGGCCAGCTTTGTTTCCGAACGCAAAACAAAACGCAGCATTATTTCGCCATTAGCGCGACTTTCCGTCAGAAGGATATATTTTAATTCCCCTCTTCTGCGTTCAACGCTGTACGGAACCAAGCCAGCTTTGGCAATAAATGTTTTTATGACTGCAAATACCGTCTGAAAGTATTTTGGATACAGCGGGCAGTCACAAAGATCCACCGTTCGGCCATCACGATGCAACATACCAAGCAATGGACGCTCAACACTGCCGCTCACTACCATTTTGGCTTTATTACGGAATTCACTTGTTTTACTGATTACTGGTGACAACCAATGTACTACTGATCCTTCCTGTAAAAGTTGCTTTAAATGTTGTTGTTTATCAAATAATTGCTGCGAATATGACTTATCAAGCCATTGGCAGGAGTGACAATACCCCTCGGTATACTGCGCACATTGCATCGTAAAAAAACCGTATCAAAAAAATATTAATGCAAAGTAAATGTTGATGTTTTCGTTGAAGCTAAGGACTCTTCATCTTCAACTTCAACTTCAACTTCCATCTCACTTTCTACATCATTATTAACATAGAGAAGATTATTGCTGTGAATTTCAAAAATCACATTCGCAATTTGTTCTTCACCCTGCTGCATAAAATTGGAGAATTGTTTGAAAGTCATTCCGGCAGCAATAGGGAAAGCCTGACAAACAATCAATTTAGGTAAGCTTTCATCCTGAACATCAATAAATGCCTTCACAGTAAGAGAACAAGCATTAATCTGACTCAAATTAGCAACCAATGGAATTATCGCTGTTGGCCTGACTTCGGCCAAAGCAGAAAGTAATACTACATCACCCAACAGATCGATCTTGGCATCAAACAAGCCATCAATATTCTGCATATGAGGCAAATGCAAGATTGAGCCTGAATCATTCTCAAAATAAGAAATTTTGAGCTGTTCAAGCCACGTACGCAAAATTGACAAATCGGGAATAACCATAGAATCCATCGAATTAACCTCATATGACTGGGAAGTTACACATGCTACCACAGGGAAACTCCCAGCAAACAGTTTCATGTACAATAATTAATCTATTTTGTTTTTCTCATCATCAGTGACAATCTGATGGTTTTTATCCGCTTTCTTATGATCAATTCCCAAAAAGGAAAGATTATAGACTGCACGCCAGATAATATGGATAGCCGCTGGTATCAAGCAGCCGATACCCAATAAAATCATAGCAATGTGTGCTTCTGTCGTCATTAATAAAGGTGATAGAATTATGCTATCAGTTATTGACAAGTAAGCCAGAACCAACAACCCCACTCCCAATACTTCCAATAAAATGACTAACTTAGGCATGTCAGCCAATGAGCGCATCTTTTTTGATGGATTCATTTTCATTCTTTAACCTATTCCGGCCTAAAAATAGACTTTCGTTACTCAATAGATTTCTGCTAATTGGTAAGCCTATCATACCTGAATCCCGTTTATTGGCAGGACTAATTACAACAAAAGGTAATTCCTGCTTTTTTTTATTAATACTTACAGGCATAGTAACGCCAGATGACATTCTATGAAGTTCATGATCATTGCCACTAAGGAGTTTGTATGTACACTGTCATTTTTGGCCGCCCTGGTTGTCCTTACTGCGTTCGCGCCAAAGAACTCGCAGAGAAACTAAAAAAAGAGCGTGACGATTTTGATTATCGCTATGTCGATATCTGGGCTGAAAACATCACCAAAAACGACTTATCAAAAACGGTGGGTAAACCTGTTGAGACCGTTCCCCAGATTTTCATTGACGAGAAACATATCGGTGGCTGCACAGATTTTGAAGCTTATGCTAAAGAAAATTTGGAACTGTACAAATAACCGAATCCAATAATTAGTTATAAAATCAGTCGTCAGAAAAAACCGCTATCCAACCAAAAACCGTCCTCTTGCTGGATAGCGGATGCCTTAACCCTATTATTCTTCAAAGAAATTCTCCCTTCTTGAAAAAATTTTGCGATTTTTTTCTCAAGAATGAGAACTTTCATACCATAGTGCAGTCTTAATTATTGCCACTGCTTTTCTTTGATGTCCCCATATTGAGGAGCCCGATAGTCATCCACTTTGGTTAAAGACTATCGGGTTTTTTGTTAGTCACGAGCGACTTGCAAGATAGCGGTTATCTTTCATTATTATTACAATCCCTATATTATTTACTCATGCAACATCACTAAGCATTAAATAAAATCATCCTGTTTACGTAAATATCTCGCTTGTGAGGCTGACTTTGCTAGAACAACTTAACCACAATTTGTTTACTTTTATCAATGCAACCCCGGATTCATCACCAGCAATGATCTCGCTTGCCATCTTTATAGCGAAATATTGCGTATTTATTTACCCTGCCACATTAGTCATTTGCTGGCTTTGGGGAAAAGAACGAGCCATCACATCCCAACGCGCCGTTGTCAGTAAATCTTGCATTGCTTTTGCCTTTGGTATGGCAACCTCCTATATCATCGGGATGATTGTTCCGCATGCTCGGCCATTTGTTGAAGGTTTTGGCTATAATTTTCTCTACCATGCACCTACTGAATCTTTTCCCAGTAACCACGGCACAGCAGTCTTTAGTTTCGCTCTGGCATTTATATTTTGGCATCGCGCTTGGTCAGGTTTATGCCTGATGGCTATCGCCTGCGCCATTGCCTGGTCCCGTGTCTATGTGGGTGTTCACTGGCCAATCGATATGGTTGGGGCATTTTTAGTAAGCCTGTTAGGCTGTGCTTTTTCCCAAATATTTTGGAGCCAGTACGGAGAATATTTACAAAACAAACTGACTCGGCTCTATCAATTCTGCTGCGCATTTTTTATCAAAAAAGGGTGGGTAAAAAATTAATCAAATTTGAATATGCGCCAGCCATATATCTCCATATGGCTGGTGTAACTGATAACCATAAAAAAATCATGGCATTATTTTGTTCAGGAAATTCTTTAGCATTTATTCTGCTCTTCATAGTAGCTTTAAATATCAGAATAAAACCCTTCGTTATATTTAACAACATATAACTACAAAATGATTACCATTACTTCATGAATACAGAGTTAAAGAACAAATTTCATACACAACAATTGATTGTCCTTAAAACTTTTATTAAAGAGCAATCAATACTAAACACATTTTCAGTCAAAGACTGAACACCATAGGCAACCAAGGTAAATTTTTCTTATTTATCAAAATATTAATAAAAAAATATGACAAATAAAGATATATCAAGATAAAAATATTGGCATTTATAATTCAGTTTCAGGTTATTCAAACACCAAACAAAAAAGCATCATTAACATGTAAACATTATTGAGCAGTTAACCAGATAGATATTAGGAATTTAAAATAAAAATAATGATACATTCTTTAACAAAATTTGCATTTTATTTTATTTAATATTTAATCAACATTTTGGTAAATATTTTTAACAACTTTCATTCTCTATATAAATCTTGCAATTGCGAGAGTGATCACGGTACATTTCACTGAAAATAACTATATTTCCCCTACCAAAAGTCTGGGGTTAAGTTTTTTGGATGTGGTAATAAAAACGTTTAGATAAACACCAACGCAATATCTGACAACTTATTATTCATATAAAAATCCAACTTGCGCATTTAATTAATGTGCGGGTTTAGTAGTTTTTAAATTTTACTTTACCGCGTTATTTCGGAGATACTTATGGACACATCTCAAGCAGGTTCGATAGCATCCTCTGCTTCCAGCAAAAGCAATCACACTACCTGGCGTAAATCAGACACAGTATGGATGCTGGGCTTATATGGCACAGCGATTGGTGCCGGTGTTTTGTTTCTTCCCATCAATGCAGGTATTGGTGGTCTAATTCCGCTCATTATCATGGCAATTCTTGCTTTTCCCATGACATTTTTTGCGCATCGAGGAATGTGTCGTTTTGTTTTATCTGGTAAAAGCAGTGGTGATGATATCACCGGCGTGGTAGAAGAACATTTTGGCAAAGTTGCTGGCTTTCTGATCACCGTTCTCTATTTTTTTGCTATTTATCCTATTTTACTCGTGTACAGTGTTGCACTGACCAATACGGTAGAAAGCTTTCTTGTGCATCAGCTACAAATTGATGCTCCACCACGTGCATTACTGGCATTGGTATTGCTCCTTGGTGTAATGAGCATTATCCGTTTCGGTGAGAAAGCCATCGTTAAGGCTATGAGTGTATTGGTATTCCCATTCGTCACCGTTTTGATGCTGTTGGCCTTGTACTTAGTTCCCCACTGGAACACTACCATTTTTGATAGCCTGTCGCAGGACAGTGTCATGTCTGCCACAAGCAATAACGGCTTGCTATTTACCCTGTGGCTGGCAATCCCTGTTATGGTTTTCTCTTTTAACCACTCCCCAATCATCTCAGCATTCGCAGTTGCAAAACGTGAAGAATATGGTGAGCATGCAGAGAAAAAATGTTCACGCATTCTGGCCTATGCCCATATCATGATGGTACTGACAGTCATGTTCTTTGTTTTCAGTTGCGTACTGAGCTTATCACCGGAAAACTTGGCAGAAGCAAAAGCACAGAACATCACTATTCTGTCCTATCTGGCCAACCACTTCCGTGTACCAACTATTGAGTATATTGCTCCATTTATCGCTTTTATTGCCATTACCAAGTCTTTCCTCGGCCACTATCTGGGTGCCCGTGAAGGCTTTAATGGCATTGTGAATAAAGCCATGATGAATACGAGTGGCAAGACTATTCAGCACAAAACGCTGAATCGTATCACTAGCCTCTTTATGCTGGTCAGTGCTTGGATCGTTGCTACACTTAACCCAAGTATCCTGAATATCATTGAATCACTGGGTGGGCCAATTATTGCCATGATCCTGTTTATCATGCCAATGTATGCAATCAAAAAAGTTCCGGCTATGCGTAAATATGCAGGTAAACCAAGCAATATTTTTGTCATTGTCACCGGCTCAATTGCTATTTCAGCGGCAATTTACTCAGTGATGTAATCAAAATCCATGAGCTGCTTTCTTCGACAGTAGCACCTAAAAAATGCCAGTCATCACAAGATCGACTGGCATTTTTTTCATTTAGATGTTCCCGCTATATTAACCAAAGATCGAGTTAAACCAGCCACTAACCGTTTTTACAACGAAATCCCACATGCGTTCAAAGAAGCCACTTTCTTCCACTGCCTCTTTAACAACCAAGGGGTGCTGGTCAATAACTTTATCGTTTAGCAGGAAGTTCACTGTACCCACCACTTGGTTCTTAGCTAATGGTGCCTCAAGCGAGGTATTATCCAGAGTAAAGCTTGCTTTCAAATTGCCTCCTTGTCCACGGGGAACTATCACGGAAGCATCTTTTTCCACGCCCAATGCGACTTCTGGACGAGTCCCGTACCATACTTTCTCTGTCACCAAAGTATCACTGGCCTTCAACAGAGTCGCCGATTCATAAAAACGAAATCCCCATGACAAAAGTTTTTCACTGTCAGAAAAACGTACCCGATCACTCGGAGCACCTAATACCACTGAAATCAGACGCATTGGCCCTTCGGTTGCCGATGCTACAAGATTATAGCCTGCACCGCTGGTATGTCCGGTTTTGATGCCATCCACATCCATGTTTTTATTCCACAACAGGCGATTACGATTAGGCTGGCGGATATTGTTAAAAGTGAATTCTTTCTCTTTATTCAGGGCGTATTCTTCCGGCACATCACGGATCATGGCCTGACTTAGAAGCGCCATATCATGAGCGGTACTATACTGCCCTGCTGCATCCAGGCCATGCACTGTCTTGAAATGAGTGTTCGTCAATTTTAGTGTTTCTGAGTACTTATTCATCAAGTCAACGAAAGTGTCCTGGCTGCCCGCAACATAATCAGCGAGTGCAATACTGGCATCATTACCGGATTGGATAACAACCCCACGGTTCAGATCAATCACTTTAACCCTGTCACCTGGTTTCAAAAACATCAGCGATGATCCCTTAAGTATTGGATTCCCTGTAGCCCAGGCATCTTTACCAACAGTTACCATATCTTCTGTAGAAATTTTCCCTGATTTGATCGCTTGCCCTACGACATAGCTGGTCATTATCTTCGTCAGGCTGGCAGGATCTAACCGCTCATCGGCGTTATTTGAAGCCAGAATTTTTCCACTGGCATAATCCATTAATACATAGGCTTTTGCATCAATTTCAGGTGCGGCGGGCTGCTCTATTGCATATACATTGATACTCGCCAACCAAAAAACACTCAAGCCAAAGGTAAAAGATTTAATTATCGGTATCTGCTGTCTTTTTTTCATCATCGCTCTCCCTTTTTTCTGCTAAAACTCTATTAATATAGGATGTTATAAGAGAAGACTCCAACCTAATAACGTAAAGATTTTTCTGTTATTCAACTAGCTTTATTGTCATATTATCAATCGTTAAAAATAGACTGACATTAAGGAGAAAATGATGTTGACAATTTGGGGGCGTAAAAATTCATCAAATGTGAAAAAAGTGCTTTGGTGTCTGGAAGAGCTAAATGTGCCATATCAGCAAATTGATGTTGGTGGTAAATTTGGCAAACTCAATGATCCTGAATACCTGCGTATGAACCCCAATGCAGTTATTCCTTGTTTGCAAGAAGACGATTTTATCTTATGGGAATCCAATACCATTGTGCGTTACATTGCGGCGAAATTTGGCAAAGACAGTCTTTACCCAGCCGATCTTCAAGAAAGAGCCAGTGTTGAGAAGTGGATGGACTGGGTAGGCTGCAATCTCTTCCCTCCTATTAAACAATTTATGATTAGCTTTATCAGAACACCGGCAAATCAACGTGACCCCAAAATCATCGCCCAAGCTTTAGCCGAAATTGAAAAATTGCTGAAAATGGTCAATGACACCCTAAGCAATCAGCAGTACCTTTCCGGTGACAAATTTGGTATGGCTGATATTGCCTTAGCTCCTCTGGCCTACTTATGGTTAAACGTAGAAATAGAGCGCCCATCTCTGCCAAACTTAGAGCGTTGGTATCAATTGCTAACTGAAAGACCTGCTTTCAGAAAGATTGTTATGATAGAAATAAACTAAGGTTTTACTTATTACTTAATTAACTCATTGGCATTCTGCCGGGATCTGGGAACTGATACCCAAACCCTAGATCCCGACAGATGCGGCTACCATCAACAATTTTTTCTACTTGACTTTCGATTTTTGCTCTTTCTGGCTGTAAAAATTCGGGCGGCGTCAGATCGAGCTGGCGACTAGCTGATTGATAAAACTCTGCTCTTTTCGGATGTATTGGCGCACACAAATTAAAAAGATGCCCGCCTTTTAGTTGTTGAATAAGAAGCTTAATCGCAGAAATGGCATCATCTTGATGTACCAAATTAACCGCATTTTCTCCTCCGCTGAGTGCCTTCTTTCCAGCGAGAAAACGCCCTGCATGGCGCCCACTGCCTACCAACCCAGCCAAACGTAAGATATCGACCGACGTATTGGGTAGTTGATGCAGCCAGTTTTCCAATTCAACCAGTGCCTTGGCTGATTCAGTTTCGGGACACACGGGATTATCTTCATTGAGGTAACCAGCAGATGAACCATAAACTGAAGTAGAACTGGTGAAAATAATCCGCGGAACCGAATACGAAAGTGCAGTATCAACAACCAGTTGTACCGCCTGTACATATTCCTTCCCACCACCAGCAACACCACTAACAGGTAATGTCAAAACCAGCACATCAACAGACATCAGTTGCTCAAGATCATCCGCATCGCAAACAATCTGAGGCTTCAAGTTTAGCTGGTAGCAATCCACTCCACACATACAAGCCGCTTCAACACCATCTGGTGTTGTTTTACTACCAACTACTTGCATTCCCTCGCCTTGTAAGGCTTGTGCCAATGGCATTCCTAACCATCCTAACCCAATAATAGAAACTTTTTTCACCATGCCCTCCCAAAAGCGATATCATTTTGATTCTTAGGCTATTATGTACCCATAGTTAACATTACTTACCGATTTGTTTAATAGCAACCAAACACATTTTTCTTTTAAAACAATACGTTAACACAAAACAAATATCTTCTTTAAAAAAAGTTTGCTTTTTATACACAAGATCGTATAGGTTAAACAACAAGCAACCAATCCTTAATCATAAACATAGCGTTACGTATAGCCATTATTCAGTACAGCACGTTTCTTGTAGAAAACTACTGTGTAGAAAAAATAGAGAACCCGTATATGAACCGTATTCAATTTAACCATCATCACCATCATCCTGACTAGTCTTTCAGGCTGCTGTGTGCTGGAAGACATTTAACCCGTCTTCCGGTGGAATGAATACGATAAAAAAACCCTCGGAAGATTTTCCGAGGGTTTTTTTATTTCTGGTTTTTACGAATTAATTACTAACTGAATCTTAATATAGGACAAAAACATGCTAGATAAAACACGCTTACGTATAGCCATTCAAAAATCAGGCCGTCTGAGTGATGACTCCAGGACATTGCTAACGAGCTGCGGCATCAAAATTAACTTACAACAACAGCGCCTTATCGCATTCGCTGAAAATATGCCTATCGATATCCTGCGTGTCCGCGATGATGATATCCCAGGCTTAGTAATGGATGGCGTTGTCGATCTAGGTATTATTGGGGAAAATGTGCTTGAAGAAGAGTTACTGACTCGCCGAGCACAAGAAGAAGATCCTCGCTATCTGACATTGTGCCGCCTCGATTTTGGCGATTGTCGTCTTTCTCTGGCAACGTCTTTTGATTTCGATTATACCGGCGTGAAATGCTTGCAAGATACCCGTATCGCAACCTCTTACCCACACTTATTAAAACGTTATTTAGACCAAAAAGGCATTCATTTCAAACCTTGCCTTCTCAATGGTTCAGTCGAAGTTGCCCCCCGCGCAGGACTTGCTGACGCTATTTGTGATTTAGTTTCCACCGGTGCCACATTGGAAGCCAATGGCTTGCGGGAAGTAGAAGTCATTTATCGCTCAAAAGCCTGTTTGATCCAGCGTGATGGAGAGATGCCAGAAGCCAAACAGCAGCTTATTGACAAATTGATGCTCCGCATCCAAGGCGTCATTCAGGCACGAGAATCCAAATACATCATGCTGCATGCTCCCAGCGACAAATTGGAAGAGATTATATCCCTGCTGCCAGGCGCTGAGCGCCCCACTATCTTGCCACTGGCAGGAGCACAAAATCGCGTAGCCATGCATATGGTCAGTAGTGAAACCCTGTTCTGGGAAACGATGGAGAAACTCAAGGCATTAGGTGCCAGTTCTATTTTAGTTCTGCCAATTGAAAAAATGATGGAGTAGCCTTGATGAACACCAATTTTAAAACCATCATTCACTGGCAATCATGTACGCCAGAACAACAAAAAATATTGCTGACCCGTCCGGCTATTGCCGCATCCGACGATATTTCCGGCACAGTTAAACAGATTCTGGCAACAGTAAAAACACGAGGCGACCAAGCATTACATGAGTTCAGCCAACGCTTCGACAAAACAACTGTTACAACCATCCAAATTTCAGCCAATGAAGTGGATGCCGCTACGGCTCGCCTGACACCAGAAATCAAGCAGGCTATGCAACGGGCTATGAGCAATATCCGTCGATTCCATGAGGCACAAACACCAGCAGAAGTTGATGTTGAAACAGTGCAGGGCGTTCGCTGCCAACAAGTTACACGCCCAATAGATTCAGTTGGACTCTATATTCCCGGCGGCTCTGCTCCCCTGCCCTCAACGGTATTAATGTTAGGTACACCAGCCAACATTGCAGGCTGCCGTAGAATTATCTTGTGTTCTCCTCCCCCTATTGCCGATGAAATACTCTATGCTGCGCAACTATGTGGAATAAGCGAAATATTTCAAATCGGTGGTGCCCAGGCAATTGCCGCAATGGCATTCGGAACTGAATCCGTTCCCAAAGTAGACAAAATTTTTGGTCCCGGAAATGCATGGGTAACAGAAGCCAAACGTCAGGTCAGCCAACAGATTGATGGCGCCGCGATCGACATGCCCGCTGGCCCATCCGAAGTATTGGTTATCGCTGACAGCGGAGCCAATCCCATATTTACGGCAGCAGACCTGCTTTCACAAGCAGAACATGGCCCTGATTCCCAAGTGATACTGCTAACCCCCGATGAAGATTTGGCTAAAAAGGTTATCCGTGAAATTGAAACCCAACTCATGGCCTTACCACGTCAACAGATCGCAATCCAGGCTTTGCAAGCCAGCCGGATAATTATTGCTAAAGATCTCGACCAATGCGTAATAATCAGCAACCGATATGGTCCAGAACATTTGATTATTCAAACTCGTCAGCCTGAGCAATTACTTGAGCAAATTACCAGCGCCGGCTCTATTTTTCTTGGTGACTGGTCACCTGAATCCGCCGGAGATTACGCTTCCGGTACTAATCACGTTCTGCCTACCTACGGCTATACTTCAACCTATTCCAGCCTTGGCTTGGCTGATTTCCTGAAAAGAATGACCGTCCAGCGGCTCACTCCACAAGGATTAAAAAACCTCGCCCCAACTATCGAAACACTGGCACAGGCAGAACAACTTATTGCACACAAAAATGCGGTTACGTTACGTATGACAGCCTTTAATAATGTGACTGAAAACCACAAGGTTTGATAACCATAAAAAGTTAAGGAACAATCATGAGTACGGTTTTTGATATCAATTCATTGGCAAGAGAAAACGTTCGCAAATTAGTCCCTTATATGTCTGCCCGCCGTCTGGGTGGTCGTGGTGATATTTGGTTAAATGCGAATGAATATCCTATCGCACCCGATTTCCAACTCACCGAACATACGCTCAACCGCTATCCTGAATGCCAACCCACCACAGTCATTCAACGTTATGCCGATTATGCTGGCCTGCAACCGGAGCAAGTTCTTGTCAGCCGTGGAGCAGATGAATCTATCGAACTGCTGATCCGCGTTTTTTGCGAGCCAGGGCGCGATGCTGTACTGTTTTGCCCACCAACCTATGGTATGTATGGTGTGAGTGCCGAAACCTTCGGTGTGGAACAGAAAAAAATCCCTGTCAGCGCTAACTGGCAACCTGATATTGCTGCTATCAAAAGTAATCTGGAACGCGTCAAGCTTATCTATATTTGTAGTCCCAACAATCCAACAGGCAACCTGATTGATCCAGAGATATTACGCCAGATCCTTGAATTAGCTCGTCATCGTGCCATCGTTGCCATTGACGAAGCCTACATCGAATTTTGCCCACAACATACAGCTACCCATGTTACCACCCGTTGGCTGCAAAACTATCCCCACTTAGTTATTTTGCGAACCCTCTCGAAAGCTTTTGCTTTGGCTGGATTACGTTGTGGATTTACGCTGGCATCTGCCGATATCATCGCACTGATGCTAAAAGTGATTGCGCCTTATCCACTGGCGACGCCTGTTGCTGATATCGCTGCACAAGCACTGACTGAAGCAGGCATTGAAACAATGAGAAATCGCGTGGCAGAGATCATTAGCAATCGTGCTTATCTCCAGCAGGCTCTCAGTAACTTGGCATTAGTTGAAAACGTGTTTCCAAGCGAAACCAACTATATTTTGGTGAAATTTACTAATGCAGAGCTGGTATTCAAGACGCTGTGGGAGCAAGGGATCATCTTGCGTGACCAACGTAAACAACCAGGATTAACAAATTGCCTGCGCATTACCGTCGGCACCCGTAATGAATGTGAACAGTTGGTTCGTACCATTAGTGCACTTTCCAACCAACCTCAACAAACCAAGGAAACTGAAAATCCATGAGCCAGAAAATGCTTTTTATTGACCGCGATGGAACATTGATCACCGAACCACCTAGTGATTATCAGGTTGATCGCCTTGATAAATTGGCTTTTGAGGCTGGTGTGATCCCAGCTTTACTCGCCCTGCAAAAAGCTGATTATAAATTAGTGATGATCACTAATCAGGATGGGTTAGGTACGGCTAGTTTTCCACAAGCGGATTTTGAGCCACCCCATGCCTTGATGATGCAGATTTTCACCTCACAAGGTATCCATTTTGAAGAGGTTCTGATCTGCCCACATAAACCAGAAGACAACTGTCACTGTCGTAAGCCCAAACTTGGCTTGGTGCAAAAATATCTGGCAGATAATGTTATCGATACTGACAGCAGTTATGTCATCGGTGATCGGGAAACCGATCTGCAATTAGCCCAAAATATGGGAATAAAGGGCATTCGCTACCAGCCAGAATCACTAGGATGGACAACCATTTGTGAACAATTGATCGGCAAAGAATTGATCCATAAAAATCGCTATGCTCATGTCGAACGAAAAACTAAAGAAACCGCTATCGATATTGAAATTTGGCTGGATCGTGAAGGAAAAAGTCGCATCAATACAGGAGTCGGTTTTTTCGATCATATGCTGGATCAAATCGCAACTCACGGCGGCTTGCGCATGAATATCCAAGTCAAGGGTGATCTCTATATTGACGATCATCATACGGTTGAAGATACCGGTCTTGCACTGGGAGATGCTTTAAAGCAAGCATTGGGGGATAAGCGTGGCATTGTCAGATTTGGGTTTATGCTGCCAATGGATGAATGCCTCGCTCGCTGTGCTCTGGATATTTCCGGTCGTCCACATCTTGAATATAAAGCTGAATTTAAACACCAGCGGGTTGGAGATTTGAGTACCGAAATGATCGAACATTTTTTCCGCTCCCTCTCTTACACAATGGGATGTACTCTGCATCTGAAAACCAAAGGCAAGAACGATCACCATCGGGCAGAAAGCCTGTTTAAAGCCTTTGGCCGAACGTTACGACAAGCTATTCGCGTAGAAGGCGATACCTTGCCGAGTTCCAAAGGTGTTTTATAGGAAAGAAGATGAAGGAGCCATGATGAACGTTGTTATTCTAGACACAGGTTGCGCTAACCTTGCTTCTGTTACCTATGCCATCTGTCGGTTAGGTTATGAGCCAATTGTGAGTTTAGATGCGGGTATTATTCAAACAGCCGATAAACTATTTCTACCCGGAGTGGGTACGGCAACCGCAGCGATGAAACAACTTGAACAACGACAATTAATTCCCTTAATTAATTCTCTTACCCAACCTGTATTAGGTATCTGTCTCGGTATGCAATTGCTGGCTCGTGCCAGTGAGGAAGGGGGTAACATTCCGCTATTGCAGCTCATTGACGCGCCTGTCAAAAAAATGATAGCCGCAGATTTGCCATTGCCACACATGGGCTGGAATCAAGTGCAAGCACAGACAGGTAATCCACTGTTTCGCCATATTGCAGATAACTCCCGTTTCTATTTTGTTCACAGTTATGCCCTGCCTGTCGGTGAATATACGATTGCCCAAACGGAGTATGGCAATACATTTAGTAGCGCCGTTGCAAGAGACAATTTCTTTGGAGTGCAATTCCACCCTGAACGTTCAGGAGCAGCAGGCGCACAGCTACTAAAAAACTTTTTGGAGATGTAATCGCATGATTATACCTGCATTAGATTTAATCGATGGTAATGTGGTGCGTTTGCATCAGGGAGATTATGACCAACGTCGGGATTATGGCCGCTCTCCGCTCTCTCGTTTACAGCAATATGAACAGGAAGGTGCTAAGTTACTGCATTTAGTCGATCTGACAGGCGCAAAAGAGCCTGCCAAACGTCAGATTGCACTTTTAAAAGAGCTATTGGCAGGCGTTACTGTGCCCGTTCAAGTTGGAGGAGGAATTCGTTCAGAGACAGATATAAAAATACTGCTTGAAGCAGGTGCAAACCGAGTTGTCATTGGTTCCACTGCAATTACACGGCCTGAATTAGTCAAACAATGGTTGCAAAACTACGGAGCAGAGGCAATTGTGCTGGCACTGGACGTCCGCATCAATGCAAATGGGATAAAACAAGTCGCCATTAGTGGTTGGCAAGAAAACAGCAACACTACCCTTGAATATGTCATTGAACAGTATCTCCCTGTTGGACTAAAACATGTTTTATGCACGGATATTTCCCGTGATGGCACATTGAGCGGCTCTAATATCACGCTCTATCAGGCAATCAGCCAGCAATATCCGCAAATCCAATTTCAAGCTTCTGGTGGCATTGGTAGTCTCACCGATATCTCCCCCTTGCCTGCTTCTGGTGTGGCGGGTGTCATTGTCGGGCGCGCATTACTGGAAGGAAAATTTACCCTGGCGGAGGCTATCCAATGTTGGCAAAACGCATAATTCCCTGTCTGGATGTCCGTGATGGACAAGTTGTCAAAGGTGTACAATTCCGTAACCATGAGCTTATTGGTGATATTGTTCCTCTCGCACAGCGTTATGCCCAAGAAGGAGCTGATGAATTAGTATTTTACGATATTACCGCCTCTTCCGATGGCCGAGTAGTAAATAAAAGCTGGGTGGCAAAAGTCGCGGAAGTTATCAACATCCCTTTCTGCGTTGCCGGTGGTATTAAGACTGTCGAAGAAGCGGGACAAATTCTAGCATTTGGTGCAGATAAAATTTCTATCAATTCTCCAGCCTTAGCCGATCCAGATTTAATTAACCGTCTGGCTGATCGTTACGGTGTGCAATGTATTGTCGTGGGTATTGATACATGGTTTGATGAAAACACGAATAGTTATCGAGTTTACCAATTTACAGGGGATGAAACACGCACAACTGCAACACGCTGGCAAACATTGGATTGGATCAAAGAAGTTCAACAACGCGGTGCTGGTGAAATCGTCCTGAATATGATGAATCAAGACGGTGTCCGTAATGGCTATGATCTGACCCAACTGAAATTAGTGCGTGATATCTGTTCTGTACCATTGGTGGCGTCTGGAGGTGCTGGGGCACCAGAACATTTTTTGGATGCTTTTCAATTGGCAAATGTTGATGGTGCTTTAGCTGCCTCGGTTTTTCACAAACAGATCATTAATATCCGTGAACTCAAACAATATCTGGCTACACAAGGTGTCGAGGTTAGAACATGCTGACAGAACGACAATTAACAACTCAGGAAGTTGAGAAACTGGATTGGCAAAAAGTGGATAATCTGATGCCCGTTATCGTCCAACATGCCACGTCTGGAACCGTGTTAATGATGGGTTATATGAATCAGGAGGCACTGAATGTTACGCTCAATTCTGGCAATGTGACCTTTTTTTCCCGCACTAAACAACGATTATGGACAAAAGGCGAAAGCTCCGGCCACTTCCTGAATCTGGTTGGTATCTATCCCGATTGTGACAACGACACCCTGCTAGCCTTAGTCTATCCTGTTGGTCCCACCTGTCATAAAGGCAGTGAAAGCTGTTTTGCTCCTGCACAAACCGAATGGGGTTTTCTCTATGAATTGGAACAATTACTGGCAAGCCGAAAAAATGCCTCGCCAGACAGTTCCTATACGGCTCATTTATATGCCAGCGGAACAAAACGCATCGCTCAAAAAGTGGGCGAAGAAGGCATCGAGACCGCATTAGCAGCAACCGTCAATGATAGGGAAGAATTGACTAACGAAGCCGCAGATTTGCTCTATCATCTGTTGGTTTTACTTCAGGATCAAAAGCTCGATCTTAGTCGTATTATTCGTCGATTACGGGAACGGCACTCAGCCAAGGAATAATTTTCGGTACAGGAATAACGGCTTCGAAAAATAACAGCCACTTCGCCAAGCTATATGTACGAAGTGGCTTCCCGCTGTCTTGTTAAAGAGTCCTGTTCACTCTATTTAGCAGCCACAACCACCTGGTGCGCTTATGGGGATTTCAACTGAAACGGCAGAGTTGCTTGAAGCTGTTCCACAGTTAAAAATGCCATAATGCGTACGGCCTTCACCAATCACATTAAATAAGTTATGGTATCGACTTTTATAAATGATATCTGCCGTATTCCGACATATTGGCATCGCTTTCCCTGTTTCAAATACATGTTCTTGATCAAACATAAAGCGAATAGGGGCATCAGGGAGATTACCTTTGTATATGGCGACTTGGCCATAGTCTTCACAACTATCTTCTAGATCAATCTTGAATAGCCTGAGAGTCATTGAATACAGTTTTGCGCCTCCCAGCTTTTCTTCAATGGGTTTGTTGCGAATAGCCTTTAGATTGCTTGCAACAATCCGTATATCCCGAAAACCTGCATCACGCGCTATTCGCACAAAGTCACCATAATACAAGACATCGCCAATACATTCGCCAATCAGCAATGGATCATTTTTCAACTCTTGGGAAAGTCTGCGATCAGAGAAAATATCAGCAAAATAAATTTCTCCACCAGGCTTGAGCAACCGGATCATGCCCTGAAGCACATCAGATTTTGCAGTAGCTAAGTTAATGACACAATTGGAGACTATGACATCGACACTATTCTGCGGTAAATTGAGTAGATCCAAGGATTCAATATTACCGTGTATAAAATGTACATTACTTTCGTTATAGCCATAGGCCTCACGATGATATTCAACGTAACTCTTGGCAAATTCAATTTGCTCAGGAGTAGCATCCACGCCAATAACCTTCCCTTTTTCGCCTACCAACTTAGATAAAATGAAGCAATCTCTCCCGCCGCCACATCCCAAATCCAACACGGTTGATCCAGCCAGTAAAGGAGGAAAAGGAGTACCACAGCCATAAAAACGCTGCTGCACTTCTGGGTGGATTGACTTTAATATAGCCCTGATCTCATCAGAAGGTGGTTCATCTACAGTGCAAACATTAGTTACCAGGTCTTCCTTGCCCGAAAGCGTTGTACCGTAGTAATTCTGTACATTTTCAACTCGCTGAGACAATTGTTGTTCTCTGATTTTCATCATTCTATTCCTATAACCTCTAATAAAACCCAACCTTAGCTCTGACATAACGCTAATAACGATCGACCTAATGCGTTTATTTGATCAATATTCAGAAAAACAATAAAGCCATGTAACCTGCGATCATTGCCATCGCAAGGATAACAGCGACAAAGGCCGCCAAAAGTTTCAATGTGAATAGGGAGCGTAATAAAATTAGCTCAGTCAGGCTGGCGCCAGCACCACCAATAATTAATGCCAGAATCGCTCCGACGCTGACCCCTTTCGCCATCAAAGCTGCTGAAAGCGGTATCAAAGCTTCAGCGCGCAGATACAGTGGTATTCCAATGACAGCAGAAACTGGGATTGCAAAAGGATTATCTGAACCAGCATATTTTTCAAGCAGAC
This sequence comes from Xenorhabdus ishibashii, assembly GCF_002632755.1. Lineage (NCBI taxonomy): Bacteria > Pseudomonadati > Pseudomonadota > Gammaproteobacteria > Enterobacterales > Morganellaceae > Xenorhabdus > Xenorhabdus ishibashii. The sequence goes on from NZ_NJAK01000001.1 coordinate 484,483, forward strand.
TAGTAGGAACATAGCCATAAATCACACTGCCTATAGCTATACCGATGAATAAGTAAGGTAATACATTCTTAAAATCTGCCCAGGTTTCCTGCCATAGACCGCTATATTTACTTTTTGGACGCACTTTAGTGGTTTGACTATCGCAGCAACCCGTAGATTGTGTAGTCATCTGGGTAGCCGAACAACAGGGAGCTGCCATTGGTTCACAACTATTTGATATAACCGGTTTAATCGCGCAACTACTTCCAGAAACCCCGCAATCAGATCCCTCTTCGTGGCGTACATAACGTTCAAATCCCAATATTTGTAACAGCCATCCGGCACCCAATGAGACCAGAAAGGCAGAAAGTACATATATGGCTGTTAGCGTCAGGCCAAAAGTAGCCACAAACAATACGACGATGATGGGATTTAATAGCGGGGAAGAAAATAAAAATACCATCATTGGACCAAAACCAGCTTTGGCACGAATTAATCCTTTCAACATAGGAATAGTCGAACAACTACAGAAAGGAGTGATAGAGCCGAGGGCAGCAGCTAAAAAATATCCCCTTTTCCGGTTAGCACTCAGTAACGCTTCTACCTTGGATGGTGGTATATGCCGCTGGAGAATACCAACCAACAAACTGATACCAATAAACAAGGCTGATAACTCTATGGCGAGGAAGACAAACATGTTTAGGGTTTCTTGTAATTGGGAAGACATACCAGATCCTTATATATCTATAATTCTAGTAATATGGAAATATTGGGGATGATAGATTGCCATTGCAATTCCTGTCAAGTATATTTCTAGAAACATAGAATTTTGGGTTTAGGGACGCGTATGAAACACGAAGAAGTCGCAGCAAGTCTGGCGGAACTAGGGAATAGTCATCGATTAGCCATATTTCGCTTTTTAGTGAAGGCTGGTCATCAGGGAGCCTCCGTCGGGGAAATTCAGAAAGCTTTAGATATTCCCCCTTCAACACTGTCACATCATCTCAACCGTATGGTGAAGGTCGGACTCATCCGTCAAGAGAAACACAGTCGTACTATCGTATGTATACCTGATTATCAGCACTTGGGAAATCTGATCAATTTCTTGCAAGAAGAGTGTTGTGTGGGGATTTAGCTCGAATACTTCACCGAGCAATAATATCAATTATGTAAAACATAATGGTGACAGCAGAAGACAATATTTTCATCAGGTATATGGAATAAAGCCATAGTAAGCCTGAAAAGAAGAACATGGCATTTCATTAAGAAATATGTGAGTCCACTGACAAATCCCGTAGAAAATAATGGGGCTTGTCAGTGGATCTTAATTTTACTAGAACATTTAGTAAATCAAAACACTACTCAGTGAATTACATTGCCGTCTTAAAGATAGCAACAATTTCTGCATGTGACGCTTGAATTGGGTTGGTGAACCCACAGGCATCTTTCAACGCATTGGCCGCTAATGTTGGTAAATCTTCCTCTTTTACATGCAATTCAGACAGGCCTGACGGAATATTCACATCTTTTGCCAATTGACTGATTGCTCGAATACAAGCGTCAGCACCTTGCGTATCGTTTAAAGCAGCAACCTCAACCCCCATAGCTGCCGCAATCTCTCTTAGGCGAGCGGCAGAAACTTTTGCATTGAATCTCTGTACATGTGGCAATAAAACCGCATTGCAGACACCATGTGGCAAATCATAAAATCCACCTAATTGGTGTGCCATAGCATGGACATATCCCAAGGACGCATTATTGAATGCCATACCGGCCAGAAACTGAGCATAAGCCATATTCTCACGCGCTTCCATATCTTTGCCATCTTCGACCGCACGGCGTAAATAATGGCTGATCATTGTCACAGCTTTCAACGCGCAGGCATCAGTGATAGGGTTCGCCGCCGTAGAGACATAAGCCTCAATCGCATGCGTCAATGCATCCATTCCTGTCGCAGCAGTCAATCCTTTTGGCATCCCTGCCATCAATGCAGAATCATTGACTGACAAGATGGGCGTTACATTTTTATCCACAATGGCCATTTTGATATGACGTTCAACATCCGTAATAATACAGAAGCGTGTCATTTCAGAAGCGGTTCCCGCAGTGGTGTTGATGGCAATCAAAGGGAGTTGTGGTTTCGCTGAACGATCAACTCCTTCATAATCGCGAATATCTCCGCCATTAGCTGCCACCAGCGCAATGCCTTTTGCACAGTCATGCGGCGAACCACCCCCTAAAGAGATCACACAATCACAGTTATGCTGACGCAGAATTTCCAAACCTTCCCCAACATTAATCGTAGTTGGATTTGGATTTGTTCCAGCATAAATTGCACTTTTTATCCCAACATCTGCCAGCAAAGCCTGGACGTTTCCAACAACACCAATCTCGTTTAACACGCGGTCAGTGACAATCAAAGCCTGTCTATAGCCATAATTTTTCATTAATTCGACGGCTTCAGTCATGCATCCCATACCGATTTTATTCACTGGTGGGATAAAAAAAGTTGATGCTGCCATTTGAAACTCCTTAGATTTTACTGAAGTATTCCAAATCTTAGTGTAAAAAACTGGAATTACAATGTGACACTTATCTACCCCAGTAATTTTGACCAAAATCAATAATTGCTGATGCAAGACGGAAAAAATAGGTATCAATTTTCACTTTGAGTTTATGCAGGAGAATATTTTGCTAAAAAACGACATCTTTGAACGCCTCACTACCCTATTAGACACCAACAATGCCCGCTATCGAGTTATGGAACATGCTACTGGCGGTCGTTCAGAAGAAGTAGCAAAAATACGGGGAACCCAGCTAGGACAAGGCGCTAAAGGCCTGATTTGCCATGTGAAAGGAAATGGTTACCGACAGTATGTCCTTGCTGTCTTACCTGCTGATCAACAAGCCGATCTTGCTATTCTTGCCAAACAAATAGGAGGGAGCCGAGCATCTTTGGCAAGCCCAAAAGAGGTTTCTGAATTAACCCGTTGTGTTTTTGGTGCCATCCCACCCTTTAGTTTTCACCCAGAACTGAAATTGGTTGCCGATCCGCTTTTATTTGAGCGCTATGAAGAATTAGCATTTAACGCGGGTAGTCTGGAGCGTTCGATTATTTTGCATACAGCAGATTACCGTCGCATCGCTATGCCAGAATTAATTACCTTTCGGAAAAGAAGCGATTAAAGCCAGATTTAAAAAAGCTGCTCAATAAATTAAAGATAACTTAAATTTTGCTATAATTTAACCAGATAAAGATGGGTGACTATTATATGAATAATATTTTTGTTCTGATAATACTCAGCCTTGCTATCCTCTGTCTCACTGTATTTCTTTATCTCCATGATGCAGAGATAGCACACTGGCTGGAGAGATTTGCCCAACGATTGATTAAGTGGCAACCTCCAGATTGATGCTTCACTTTATGTCATTTCACAAAAAAGGTGCTGAAAATCAGCACCTCACCTTGAAAGCATTAGATATACTTATGGGATACTAAATGATTAGTCCAACCATTCAGTGTGGAAAACACCTTCTTTATCAGTACGCTTGTAAGTATGCGCCCCAAAGTAATCACGCTGTGCCTGAATCAGATTAGCCGGCAATACCGCAGAGCGATAGCTATCATAATAAGAGATTGCAGCAGAGAATGTTGGTGTTGGGATACCATTCTGCACACCGTAAGAAACAACATCACGCAGAGCTTGCTGATATTCATCTGCGATTTGTTTGAAGTAAGGTGCTAAAAGCAGGTTGGCGATAGCGGGGGTTTCATTGTATGCATCGGTGATTTTTTGCAGGAATTGGGCACGAATAATACACCCCGCACGGAAGATCTTCGCAATTTCACCATAGTTCAGATCCCAATTGTACTCATCCGATGCCGCTTTCAACTGCTGGAAGCCTTGCGCATAAGAAACAATCTTACCCAAATACAGGGCACGGCGGACTTTCTCAATAAATTCAGCCTTATCTCCATTGAATGGCTGAATTTCTGGACCTGACAGAAGTTTAGATGCAGCGACGCGCTGATCTTTCAGGGAAGAAATATAGCGTGCAAAGACAGATTCCGTAATAAGTGTTACTGGAATACCCAGATCCAGCGAGCTTTGGCTAGTCCACTTACCGGTGCCTTTGTTGGCCGCCTCATCCAAAATCACGTCAACCAGATATTTCCCGTCTTCATCTTGCTTACGGAAAATGTCGGCAGTAATTTCGATAAGGTAACTGCTTAGTTCACCTTGGTTCCAGTCACTGAATACTTCAGCCAATTCCTGATTGCTCAGGTTCAATGAACTTTTCAACAGAGAATAGGCTTCTGCAATCAACTGCATATCACCATATTCAATGCCATTGTGAACCATCTTCACATAATGGCCTGCACCATCTGCCCCGATATAAGTCACACAAGGCTCGCCATCTGCCTGAGCTGCGATCTCTTTCAGAATTGGTGCCACCAATTCATAAGCTTCTTTCTGACCTCCCGGCATAATTGAAGGCCCTTTCAGTGCGCCTTCTTCACCACCAGAAACCCCTGTACCGATAAAATTAATGCCCTGAGCAGACAACTCACGGTTACGGCGAATAGTATCCTGAAAATAGGTGTTGCCACCATCGATCAGAATGTCACCCTTATCCAAATGTGGCATCAGTGATGCAATGGTTTTATCCGTAGCTTCACCAGCCTTAACCATCAACAGAATACGACGTGGCTTTTCCAGCGAATCGACAAACTCTTCAATGGAATAACTTGGAACTAATTTTTTCCCTGGATTTTCAGCAATAACTTCATCTGTTTTATCGCTGGAGCGGTTAAAAATAGATACAGAGTAACCTCGGCTTTCAATATTCAACGCCAGGTTGCGCCCCATTACCGCCATACCGACAACACCGATCTGCTGTTTGGACATGAATAACTCCCGTCTAATAATGACTGCCGCCCACTCAAGATGCTATACGTAATACCGAGCGTAATGCATACCGTATGCAACAAAACAGAGCGGGCAATTTGTTAATGAAGTCACATGTTAACTCAGGAATAGCCATTGAAGGTAGTTATTGATGCAATCGATATCGGCGTGACGTTTTTTTGCTGAAAAAATTTCCAACTGAGACAAATCAACTATTGATATTTCGCATTTCAATACGCATTATTTAATAGTCGGCAAATGCCGTCCCACTAAAAGGCAAAATAAATTGTATGGAATGGATCGCTGATCCGACGATATGGGCAGGTCTGGCCACACTTATCGTTTTAGAAATTGTTCTCGGAATAGACAACTTAATATTCATTGCCATTCTGGCAGATAAACTACCTGAAAAAGAGAGAGATAAAGCTCGCCTGACAGGACTTTCCTGCGCCCTTCTCATGAGGATATTACTGCTATTCAGCTTATCCTGGCTCATTTCCCTGACTAATCCATTAGTTACTTTATGGGAACACCCTTTTAGTGCCCGTGATTTAATTATGTTGATAGGGGGGATATTCTTGCTGTTCAAAGCAACAATGGAATTGAATGAACGGTTAGAAGGAAAAACCTTGCATGCTAACCAACAACGCAAAGGAGCTAGCTTCTGGGCGGTTGTTGCACAAATTATTGTCTTAGATGCGGTATTCTCTCTGGATTCTGTTATCACCGCCGTAGGAATGGTCAATCACATTGGTATCATGATTACGGCTGTAACCATTGCCATGATCCTGATGATATGGGCCAGCAAACCGTTGACAAAATTTGTCAATGCACATCCCACAATCGTGATCCTGTGTCTCAGTTTCTTGCTAATGATCGGTTTTAGCCTGGTTGCAGAAGGCTTTGGCTATCATATTCCGAAAGGCTATCTCTATGCTGCCATCGGCTTCTCCATCATGATTGAAGCACTGAACCTGTTCGCTCAGTTCAATCGCCGCAAGTTCTTGAGCGCTTCCCGCTCCCTGCGTGAAAGAACCGCAGAAGCTGTCCTTCACATTTTAAATGGCAAACGTGAAAGCGCTGCGTTGGATAACCATGCTTCTGATCTCATTGCAGATCATACAGATAACAAAGAAATCTTTGAACCTCAGGAACGCCAGATGATTGCCCGCGTTCTCAGCATGGCACAACGTACCGTCAGTAGCATCATGACTTCACGCCATGATGTAATCTATCTGGATATCCATTCCCCTACCGAAAAATTGACTACGTTACTGAAACAAAAGCCACATACACGAATTGTGGTTACAGATGAACAAAGTGGTGACGAACCACTTGGCGTAGTACATGTGATTGATATCCTTAATCAACAACTGACTCACAATACTTTTGATTTAAAGAAATTAGTCCAACAACCGTTGATTTTCCCAGAATCTCTCTCCTTGCTACAGGCGCTGGAACAGTTCCGTAAAGCGCAAACTCATTTTGCCTTTGTTGTCGATGAGTTTGGTTCTGTCGAAGGGGTGGTTACGGTAACCGATGTGATGGAAACCATTACAGGTAATCTTCCTGTAGGTAGCGGAGAGATCGATGCTCGTCATGACATTCAGGTCATGGAAGAGGGATATTGGATCGCCAATGGATTTATGCCACTGGAAGATTTGGTACTTTATGTGCCGCTGCCATTGGATGAAAAACGGGAATACCAGACACTAGCAGGCTTGTTGATGGAGCATCTGCAACACATTCCACAGCAAGGCGAACAATTGAAGATTAGTGACTATCTGTTTGAAGCACTGGAAATCACCAGCCACCGCATCAATAAAGTGAAAATTACCCCACTGAGCGTGGCAGAAGAGGTGGAAATATAATCCACGATCTTAAAACAGTACCACCGGACATATTCGCTACTGAGAAAAAACCGGCATCAGTCCGGTTTTTTTATTTATGGCTTTAGTCAATAGATCTTCCAGCGCTTTAATATTTTTTATTATTGCTGTTATTTTCGATCCAATCTTTGATAGATTTCTTAACCTTCTGCTGTAATTCATCACGCAACATGGGTTCCACATTCAGCGCATATTGCAGGTTATTCCAGTCACCATAAACCCGCAGGGGGATTTTTAACTGCGCCAAACGACGTACAAATTCGTTCTGCTTGCCCCATCCATTGGTTAATTGCACCCATAATGAAACATCGGTATTCTGTTTCAGTAAATTAGCTTTCCCCTGCCCTTTAATATTGAACATGCCTGAAGTTGCCGCAAGTTCACTGATTTTAATCTCACCGCGCTCCAGTTGTGCTTTCACCGACATGCTCTTAGCTTCAGTAAAATCATTTGTATCTGTAGGTTGGCTGACTTGATCTGTTGCCCGTGCAAAAGATTGTTGAATAAGCTGAGGAATATTCAACCCTTCCAGACGTGCGTTTTTTAAATCGATATTCAAATCACCTTGCCAATAATGAGAAATAGCATACTCGTCATAACCTTCTCCCAAGAGATCACCATTAACATTAAGCTGACCACTGAATATTGATGGCAATGCCAATGCAGTTAACAAAGGTTGTATTTCAATTCTCCGCAAGAGCAGCTTTGTGTGTAGTTTTGCAGGAACAACCGTGGCGTCAATTGAAGTCGGCAACGCAAAATGTCCGCCAAACACGTTGCCACTTAATTTTGTGATTTCGGTCAGGCCACTGTTATTACTCGCTTGCAGGCCAAAATGGTCAATATCCATGCCCTGATAAATGAATTTATCTGCCGTGAATGAGATATCAGCATCAAACCCTTGCAAAAAAGTAAGGTCATAGTTAGATAATGCCGAAACCGAGGTTGCAATCACTGGTTTTAAGGAATTATTTTCCACCCGATAATCATGTTTTACCTGAGGCGTATTTTTCGGTAAAGCATCCCACCCCAACAGGTTATCCAGATTGAACTTTGGTGAACTCAGATTGATGGAATATCGCGGTTTAGCTTGCAAAACGGCAGTAATATCTCCTTTAAGTTCATTTCCATCATTCACTGTCAATGCCATTTTTTGCAGCGCAATTGATTCAGGTGCGGCCTGATATTTCATTATGGCACTCCCCGTTCCTTGGATACCTGTAGGCGGTAACCCGATCCCCTGTAATTGATATGCAAAGGAATTAATGTCGGCCGATAGCTGCTGTGGATAATCAGAAATATCTATCGACGAATTAAGTTCAAATGATAGTTCTTGCTGGTTTTTATTGATTTTGCTGCGGAGGCTAAGGTTGGCGTGATTTTGATCATTTCGCTCCAACAATAAATTGAGATCACGGACATTTACTTGGGAATGTTCGTTAGTTTGCCAGATCAGTAAACTGTCCACTAACCTGATCCTGGCAATACCCAGTTTCCAAGCCTGACTTCCCGTGACGATTGGATAATGAATATCGCTTTCCGGCGCGATTGGGGCTTCTGGCTGCTTTTGCGGCTGGCTATCCGGCGTGAATCGCAAGACAGCCCCTTTCAGCATTACTTCTTTTATTGAGAGTTGATGAGACAGTAGTGGCAGTAACTCCACATCCAAACGCATATTTTCTGCCACAATTGTCGGCACCTTAGCATTCTTGGCGGTCAAAGAAATTTCACCGGTCAGAATGCTTAACCTTGGCCAAACATGCCAACGCAAGTCATCCCGCAACACGAGCTGGTAACCACTCTTCTTTTGTACTTGTTTGACTATGTAGCCACGAAAATCATTTGGGTTAACTAACATAACCAATGTAGTTAAGCCAGCAACAATGACTACCAACAAAATAATGAGTGTCGTCAACAATCTTTTCATGACTTCCCCAGTCCCATGTTCACAAGAAGACTATTTTTCACCAGAAAGCCTTACCAGAAAAGATTAATCCTCACTGATTCGGCTACCTACGGCTCCCTGCTGATTTTTATATTTAGCATCCTGACGTCGGTTATAGGGGCGCTCAGCAGAGCCAGAAAGCGGTTCAAAGCTTAATGCACCTATCACCATACCAGGACGCAAGGCCAAAGGCAGTTTGCCTGAATTATAGAATTCTAGAACAATTTGCCCTTGCCAACCCGGATCAATGCGATGCGCAGTAACATGAACCATCAAACCGAGACGTGCCAAAGATGAACGGCCATCCAACCAACCGACCAAATTATCAGGCAGTGTGACAGATTCCAACGTGACTGCCAAAGCCAATTCACCAGGATGGAGGAAAAATGCTTCTTCATCCGACAACGTAATTTCATCGCTCATGACGCGGTCAAGTGCCGCATTGACTTCCGCCTTAGGACCACTCAAATCAATATAGGCGGCAGTATGACCACGAAAAACACGAAACTGATTCCCGAGGCGCACATCAGCAGTTGCCCCATTAATGCGTTCAACAGGGGGACGAGGGGTAATTACCAGCTTACCTTCATCTAGCCATTTAATAATGTCACGGTCACAGAGTCGCATTATTTCCTCTCAAATACGATGATACTTATGAATACCAGAACAACAGATTATTCGCAAAACTGGCCAATCTTGGCTTTTAATATATCAATGGCCACGCGGTTTTTCCCACCACGAGGCACAATAATATCGGCATATTGTTTCGATGGTTCGATAAATTGCAAGAACATTGGGCGCACGGTTTTCTTGTATTGTTCCATCACGGAATCCAATGAACGTCCGCGTTCATTTACATCACGTTTAATACGGCGCATCAAACAGATATCCAGTGGCGTATCGACAAAAATGGAGAAATCCAGTTCTTGGCGTAAACGCTTATCTGTTAATAGTAGAATACCTTCGAGGATAATAACTCTTTTCGGTTTAAAATGAATGGATTCGGGTTTGCGGGTGTGTTCAACGTAGTCATATTGTGGCAATTCGATGGATTTTCCGGCTTTTAATGCCTGAAGATGTTCGAATAGTAAACTGTGATCCATTGAATTTGGGTGATCATAATTAACTTTGTAACGCTCTTCCATCGGGGTGTTAGTTTGGTCTTTATAATAGCAATCTTCTGGAATAACGCCGATATTGTGATCACCAACCTGATCCCGTAATTCTCGATAAAGTGTGCTGGCAATAAGGCTTTTGCCTGAGGCGGAGGCACCTGAAATACCTACGATTGTACACTTATGTGCTTCATCATCCATACTAAAAATAACCTGGTTAAAAAAGAAAAAAATAAAGTAGAAATATGGTATTCGCTAACACCATGTTTGGCGGATTATAGGGAGTTAATGACTTCTATTCCAGAGTAAACAAGATAAGTCTCGTTTTTTTTGATATGTTTCGCATAAAAATCCCGCAACTTTATGCATCTAGTAGAAAATATTCTATAAATAAGTTTCACATAAATGCGCAACGAGCTCTCTGGTAATTGAAATGCCATATTGTGGTGAAAAATATAGAGTTATTGAACCCTGAGCAATGACTCTATATCAGTAGAGCCATTGTTCAACATTTCCCACACAACCGCTGTTACTACAGTTAAATTCATTAATCAAACTGCACGAAAAGAAATTTCAGTTGGAATTTTTTCGCCTTGCCAATACATCTTCGCAGAAATATTGGCAGCAATTTCACGATAAATATCTGCAAATTCACTGTCAGGCTGGCTGCTTACCGTAGGTTCACCACGATCAAGATCTTCACGCAATGAAATATGCAGTGGGATTTGCCCCAGTAATTGGCAATGATATTTTTCTGCCAGTTTTGCCGCCCCACCCGTACCGAAAATGGGCTCATGATGACCGCAATTACTGCAAATGTGGGTACTCATGTTCTCAATAATGCCCAACACTGGCACATTGACTTTCTGGAACATGACGATGCTCTTCATCGCATCGATCAGGGCGATATCTTGTGGTGTTGTGACAACCAGCGCTCCCGTCACCGGAATATTCTGGGAAAGCGTTAGCTGAATATCGCCAGTTCCTGGCGGCATATCAATCACCAGATAATCCAGATCCGGCCACAACGTATCTTGCAACATTTGCATCAAAGCTTTGCTGGCCATCGGGCCACGCCATACCATCGCATTATCATCGGTGACAAGGTAGCCAATGGAGTTGGTTGCCATACTGTGAACCATAATTGGCGCCATATGCTGTCCATCCGGGGAAGTCGGGCGCTCTTTGGCTGTACCAAGCATATTGGGGATGGATGGGCCATAGATATCCGCATCCAAAATTCCTACTTTTGCGCCTTCCTGTGCCAGCGCCAGCGCCAGATTCACTGCTGTGCTGGATTTCCCTACACCACCTTTTCCTGAACTGACTGCCACGATATTGCGTACGCCATTAACACCAGACAAATCATTGGCTCGGCGCAATGTGCAGATATTGTGGGTTAATCGCCATTCAACGGATTTTGCCCCTGTCGCGGATTGCAAAGGTTGGGTAGTTTCTTTCTTTAATATTTCGAAGGCACGTTTCCAGACAAACGGCATGGTTAATTCAATATGCAGTATTCCATCCAGCATAGTGCAATGATGCAATGCTTTCAGGGCAATCAAATCTTGTTCTAAAGTCGGATGTTTGAATGTTGTTAATATCTTTACAACATGTTCTTTCAGCAGGTCAGGATTGGTCTGCTCGGAGGATTGTGAGTTCATCCCGGCTCCTTTTGATTTATCTTTTTCAACCTAAAACTGTTTTAGCCATCATAACAGAAGCTAACCACTTCGGATAAAGGCAACGAGTAAAAGTGATGAAGATCTTGCGTTACCCTAGCGGCAACGCTCCTTATCAGGTAACATCAAAAACCCTTTTCACTTTACGGAAGTCAGATCCTAACTATGTCTCAAGTCGCGAACAAATTATTGGTGACCTGTGCGTTACCTTATGCTAACGGTCCAATTCATCTCGGTCATATTCTGGAACACATTCAGGCTGATATTTGGGTTCGTTATCATCGAATGCGCGGCAAAGAGGTTCACTTTATCTGTGCCGACGATGCCCACGGTACACCAATTATGCTGAAAGCCCAGCAAAGTGGTATCTCCCCAGAAGAGATGATTGCCAAGGTGAACCTAGAGCATCAGCAGGATTTTGCCGGTTTTGCCATTAGCTATGATAATTACCATTCTACGCACAGCGAAGAGAACAAAGCGCTTGCCTCCAAAATTTATCTGGAACTGAAAAAGAACGGTTACATTAAAAACCGGACGATTTCTCAATTGTACGATCCAGAAAAAGGTATGTTCCTGCCAGACCGTTTCGTTAAAGGCTCCTGCCCGAAATGTAAGGCGGAAGATCAGTATGGCGATAATTGTGAAGTCTGCGGAACCACCTATTCTCCAACGGAATTACTTAATCCTCGCTCCGTTGTTTCTGGGGCAACGCCAGAAATGCGTGATACAGAGCATTTCTTCTTCGATCTGCCTGCCTTTAGCGATATGCTACAAAAATGGACACGTTCTGGCACCTTGCAGGAACAAGTGGCAAATAAAATGCAGGAGTGGTTCGACGCTGGGCTGCAACAATGGGATATTACCCGTGATGCGCCTTATTTTGGCTTTGAGATCCCCGATCAGCCAGGTAAATATTTCTATGTCTGGCTGGATGCTCCGATTGGCTATATGGGTTCGTTCAAAAATCTGTGTGATAAACGTGATGACCTGAATTTCGATGAGTTCTGGGAGAAAGATTCCAAAGCTGATCTCTACCATTTTATTGGCAAAGATATCGTTTATTTTCACAGTCTGTTCTGGCCTGCTATGCTGGAAGGCTGTAATTACCGTAAACCAACCAACCTGTTCGTCCACGGCTACATCACGGTTAACGGCACTAAGATGTCCAAATCTCGTGGCACTTTCATCAAGGCGAGTACTTATCTGAAACACCTTGATGCAGACTGCCTGCGCTATTACTACGCAGCAAAACTCTCTTCCCGCATTGACGACATTGATCTGAATCTGGAAGATTTTATTCAGCGTGTAAACAGCGATATCGTTAACAAAGTGGTTAACCTTGCTTCACGTAATGCGGGCTTTATCAACAAGCGCTTTGCCGGCAAACTGGCAGACCAACTCGCTGATCCTGCGCTATACCAGAAGTTTGTCGAAGCTGCACAGGGTATTGCAGAAGACTTTACTAACCGTGAATTCGGCAAGGCAATCCGTGAAATTATGGCACTGGCCGATCTGGCTAACCGCTATGTTGATGAGCAAGCACCGTGGGTTGTGGCGAAACAAGAAGGCCGTGATGCTGACCTGCAAGCAATCTGCTCAATGGGGATTAACCTGTTCCGCGTGCTGATGACTTACCTGAAACCCGTTCTTCCAGGTTTGGCTGCTCGAGCAGAAGCCTTCCTGAATACTGAACTAAACTGGGATGGTATCCAGCAGCCTCTGTTAAACCATGACGTTTCCCCATTCAAGGCGCTGTTCAACCGCATCGAAATGGCTAAAATTGAAGCAATGGTTGCTGATTCGAAAGAGAGCATCGAACCACAAAAAACCGTAACAGGCCCACTGGCAGATGATCCCATTCAGGACACCATTGCATTTGATGACTTTGCCAAGATTGACTTGCGGATCGCCCTGATCAAACAGGCTGATTTTGTCGAAGGTTCAGATAAATTACTGAAACTAACCCTTGATCTCGGTGGTGAGACTCGTCAGGTCTTCTCTGGTATTCGTTCAGCCTATCCTGATCCCAAAGCGCTGGAAAATCGTCTGACGGTGATGGTTGCTAACCTTGCTCCACGCAAAATGCGCTTCGGTATTTCAGAAGGCATGGTAATGGCGGCAGGCCCTGGTGGAAAAGATATTTTTCTGCTAAGCCCAGATAGTGGTGCCCAACCAGGCATGCAGGTTAAGTAATAATTGCATATCTTTGATAAATATATTTAATAATCAATTAGATAATAAAGCGGGCTCCAAAAAAGACCCGCTTTTTAATGTGATGTGTAGCACATTTACAATGTTAGTCGTATGATAAAACCCTCGCTATACTGAGGAATTATTGATTATGTCTTTCCAAAATGTGCTGATAATCGGTTGGCAATACCTGCGCGCATTTGCGCTGCTCTATTTGTGCCTGATCGCGGGGAATATTATTTCGGCACTGCTTCCCTTCTCTCTTCCCGGCAGCATTATTGGCTTACTTATCCTGTTTGGTTTACTCGCATCCCAAATTATTCCCTCACACTGGGCAAAACCAGGCTGTAGCTTGTTGATGAAAAACATGACACTGCTCTTTTTGCCTATCGGGGTGGGGATCATGGATTATTACCCACAACTTAGCCAACAAATGCTCCCCATCCTTCTTTCTTGTATCGTTAGCACAGTGATTGTTATGATCGTCGTTGCTTATAGTTCCCACTATATTCATCGTAAACGTATCATTATTAGTGCTCAGCAAATGGATACCAACCAGATGAACACTAAGCAGCAAGAATTCACCTCAACGTCAACAAATTCATCACAAGAGCCGAAAGAGAAAGAAAAATGTTAAGCCATATTTGGTGGTCACTACCGTTAACCTTGGTTGTATTTTACTGCGCTAAAAAGCTGTCAGTACGACTCAAATTGCCTATCTTTAATCCGTTATTGATCTCAATGGCCGTTATCATTCCCTTGCTGCTGCTAACTCACACTCCTTACAAACACTATTTTGCTGGCAGCCGGATACTGAACGATTTACTGCAACCTGCTGTTGTTGCTTTGGCGTTTCCTCTGTATGAACAGCTACATCAAATCCGGGCTCAATGGAAATCCATTATTAGCATCTGTTTTGTAGGCAGCATTGTCGCAATGGTTACAGGGACTGCCATTGCATTATGGGCTGGAGCTACACCTGAAATTGCAGCCTCTGTTCTCCCCAAATCCGTGACGACGCCAATCGCTATGGCTGTGGCTGATTCCATTGGTGGTATTCCTGCCATTAGCGCAGCTTGTGTCATTATGGTAGGTATTTTGGGAGCTATCTTTGGTCACAATCTATTTAACGTTCTAAAAATAAAAAACCAGGCGGCACGAGGATTGGCTATGGGTACAGCATCCCATGCGGTAGGAACGGCGCGCTGTGCGGAAATGGATCATATTGAAGGGGCTTACAGCTCACTGGCCTTAATGACCTGCGGCATTATTACTTCACTGATTGCACCTTTTCTATTTCCAGTATTGCTGCATCTATTTGGTTAACCATTTTGTGTATAACCATGACTTAAATCGTTACAAAGTCGCAACAAAAAAGCAAACAAATCCATTAAGACAGCAAAAATTCGATACAGGTTACTAAAATAATGTCTTTATTACACAGATTTCATTAATTATATGGCTTTTATCACATTGCAAACCTGAACAGACGTCCTAGAATGACCTTCAATTAATTTGGAGATCATTCTATGCAAGCTCGTTTTCACGCTATTTGGTCAGAAATGACACCTGAACTGCAAAAAGCCCTATTACCTTATATTGGCAACGACGATTTTCCAGCCATGCTGACAGCCGAGCAAGTAGAATCAATCAAACAGTTCAGCGGGTTTGATGATCAAACACTGGCATTGACCCTATTGCCATTTGCGGCAGCCTATTCCCGTGCCCCTATTTCCCATTTTTATGTTGGGGCAATTGCACGGGGAGAAAGTGGTAATCTCTATTTCGGTGCCAATATGGAATTTGCCGGCGTCCCATTACAGCAAACCATCCATGCAGAACAATCAGCCATCACTCATGCCTGGCTACATGGCGAGAAAAAGCTGGTTGCCATCACTGTCAACTATTCACCTTGTGGCCATTGCCGACAATTTATGAATGAACTGAATAGCGGGGCACAATTAGAGGTTTACCTGCCCAATCGTCCCCCCTTAACTTTGGCCGACTATCTGCCAGAAGCCTTTGGCCCACGCGATTTAGCCGACACACCGTTGTTGCTGGATGAGGTTAATCACGGCTATCGATTATCTACCAGTGATGAATTGGTGCAAGCAGCATTGGATGCAGCGAACCGCAGCCATGCACCTTATAGCCAATCCCACGCAGGAATTGCCCTGCAAGATGAACAAGGGAACATTTACACTGGCCGTTATGCAGAAAATGCTGCATTCAACCCAAGCTTACCCCCATTACAGGCAGCACTTATTTTCATGAATATGGCGGGCGGCAATTGTCAGTCCATCAAAAGGGCAGTATTGGTGGAAGGTAAAAATAACCATTTATCACAATGGAGTGCGACAGAATGTACTTTAACCGCCCTCAACTGTACAAAAATAGAACGACATACATTTTGACATATATATCATCCAATAACATTTTATTAGCTAATTCTGTATGTTATCTCTCACTTTTGCTCATAATAATCATATCTAAGTAACATTTACTGTACTTATTGTTTTTATCTTCTTAGGATCGGTAGCCGATTTTGTTATTGATAAGTTCAAAGAGTAAGCATCATGGAACTGGAACACGAAAGTAAACGCCCTCTCTATATTCCCTACGCTGGCCCTATCTTATTGGAATTTCCTTTGCTGAATAAAGGCAGCGCCTTTACAGAAGAAGAACGCAGTAATTTCAACTTGCATGGCTTATTGCCACAGGCCGTTGAAACAATAGAAGAGCAGGCAGAACGCGCCTACCGTCAATATGTCGATTTCAAAAACGATATTGATAGACACATTTATTTAAGGAATATTCAAGATACCAACGAAACGTTGTTCTATCGCCTCCTTGATGCCCACTTAAGCGAAATGATGCCTATTATCTACACGCCAACCGTTGGTGCAGCGTGTGAACACTTTTCTGACATTTACCGCCGCGCTCGTGGCCTGTTTATCTCCTACCCAAATCGGGCTTACATTGATGACATGCTGCAAAATGCCACCAAGCAGAATGTAAAAGTTATCGTTGTTACCGACGGTGAGCGCATCCTTGGTCTGGGTGATCAGGGCATCGGGGGCATGGGCATTCCTATCGGTAAACTGTCACTGTATACCTCCTGTGGCGGGATCAGCCCTGCTTATACCTTGCCTGTGGTTCTGGATGTAGGGACAAATAACCCACAGCGCCTCAATGACCCACTGTATATGGGCTGGCGCCATCCACGTATTACTGGCAAAGAGTACGATGAATTTGTGGATGAATTTATTCAGGCCGTGAAACGTCGCTGGCCTAACGTACTGCTGCAATTTGAAGATTTTGCCCAAAACAACGCCATGCCACTGTTGAACCGCTATCGCGATGAGCTTTGCTGCTTCAATGATGATATCCAGGGCACCG
This sequence comes from Xenorhabdus ishibashii, assembly GCF_002632755.1. NCBI lineage: Bacteria > Pseudomonadati > Pseudomonadota > Gammaproteobacteria > Enterobacterales > Morganellaceae > Xenorhabdus > Xenorhabdus ishibashii. Next base: position 501,592 of record NZ_NJAK01000001.1, read on the forward strand.
CAGCCGTTGCCTTAGGTAGCCTGATTGCCGCCAGCCGTGCCGCAGGCCGCCAATTAAAAGATCAAACTGTCGCATTCCTTGGTGCCGGCTCTGCTGGCTGTGGTATTGCAGAGCAAATCATTGCCCAAATGAAATCTGAAGGATTGAGTGACGAACAAGCTCGTGCCCGTGTGTTTATGGTTGACCGTTTTGGTCTCCTGACTGACAAACAACCAAACTTACTGGATTTCCAAAGCGCATTGGTACAGAAAAGCTCCGCCTTACAGTCGTGGGATGCCACCAGCGACTCTCTCTCACTAATGGACGTGGTTCGCAATGCCAAACCTACAGTCCTGATTGGTGTTTCTGGTCAATCTGGTCTGTTCACCGAAGAGATCATCCGTGAAATGCACAAACATTGTGAACGTCCAGTTGTGATGCCTCTTTCCAACCCAACATCACGTGTGGAAGCTCGTCCAGAAGACATCATCAACTGGACGGAGGGCAAAGCCTTGGTTGCAACAGGAAGCCCGTTTGCACCAGTAAAATATGACGGTCAGGAATATCCAATCGCACAATGTAACAACTCCTATATCTTCCCAGGGATAGGTTTAGGCGTTATCGCTGCCGGCGCTAAACGTGTTACCGATGATATGTTGATGGTTGCCAGTCGCGCATTAGCGGATTGTTCACCGCTGGCACAAACAGGCTCTGGCCCATTATTACCACTGATTGATGATATCCAGGATGTTTCCCGCAAAATAGCCAAAGAAGTGGCGAAAAAAGCCCAAATTCAAGGTGTCGCGATTGTTACATCGGAAGATGCGTTAGATGAAGCGATTGAACGCAATTTCTGGAAACCAGAATACCGCGTCTATAAACGAACTTCATTCTGATATTGGTGATAAGCCTGCCGGTAATATTGGCAGGCTTAAAAAGTAATCAAATAATAATCCAGTCAGATAAATCATAAATAATTGTCTTCGATTTTTTTAAATTGAATTAGATTAACTCCGATATAATCTTCCCAAAACTTGCTTCAATATTTCAAGTCAAGTAGCCTTTAGACCATTGGCTCATCAGCACATATAAGGCAAACAAAAATCATGTGGAAGCGCCTGATTACTGGTCTCATTTTTATCATTGCTGTCCTTATACTGGCAGCCATTATGCTTGATCGTTGGGTTAGTTGGAAAACCGCTCCTTACATTTTTGATGATGTCAGGCAACTGCCTGAGCGAGAAGTCGGTATGGTACTCGGCACATCCAAATATTATAAGACCGGTAAATATAACCAATATTATTTCTATCGTATCCAAGGGGCGATTAATGCTTACAACAGTGGTAAAGTCAAATACCTGTTATTGAGTGGGGATAACGCCCAGCATAGTTATAATGAGCCAATTACCATGCGCAAGGATTTGATCAAGGCAGGAATTCCGGCCAGTAGCATTGTGATGGATTTTGCCGGTTTCAGAACATTGGACTCGGTTGTCAGAACCCGCAGGGTATTTGATACCAACGATTTTACTATTATCACTCAGCGCTTTCATTGCGAACGAGCCTTGTTTATCGCTATGCATTTTGGTATAGAAGCACAATGTTATATGGTTCCCTCCCCCAAAAACATGATGACAATCCGTATCAGGGAAGTATTAGCGCGTCTCGGTGCCTTGACTGACCTCTATATTTTAAAACGTGAACCTCGTTTTTTAGGCCCATTAATGCCGATCCCTCCTGCCCCGCATACTGTACCAGCAGGAATTCAAGGTTACCCTGCGGTATCACCAGAAGAGTTACAAGAATTAGAAAAGAAGTCACAAAGGAAATAAAAATGGATAAGAAATCAGCGCAATCTATTTAATCAGTTTTTTGCCCTTCATCTTTCAAGTTGCAGTTTACCGACAAAACCAAAACTGCAACCTGAAACCTATTAACCTATTAACCTCTTCGGATCTGTCAGAGGTAAAATGGTTGAGCTTTTTCTAAACCTTACCTGCCAATTTTACTGTTAAACTGCGCCAGAGCTTTTCCATTGGGCCCTGAGAATAACGTTTCAACCACCAGCAAGCAAACCAGATATTCAACGCCCAGATAAAGGGAATAAATGCCATTAACTCCAAACGGCTAAACTGCCCAAATAATTCAAAGCGATAAAAAAGTGTGGTACAAACCAATGTTTGCAACAAGTAGCTACTCAGTGCCATTTTCCCGACCTGCCGGAGCCAAAACGTGATTTTCCAACGTGAAATGGCGGGCCAAAATCCATAAATCAGTGCGATATAGGCCAATGCCAGTAACGGTGTTGCCAATTCAGTGATGGTGTAACGAACAGTCCAGGATGCAAAATAACTGTAGGGATATAAATATTGTATCGACAAGGCAATCCCCTGAATCGCCATACCAACGGGGATCAAGCATAATGCCAACCGGCGGTAATGTTTACTGCTGAACTCCCCTTTTAACCACCCATTACGCAGCAGCATAGCACCACATAGCATGACACCCATTATTTGCCAGCCATATTGCACAATCACCACAATCATCGCGCCGCTTATCTGACGAATACGGTATTCTATGGCCAAGAATCCACCATACATTTTCCAGTAACTTTCATAAGAAATATCTTCCAGCGTAGGCTGCCAAAACGAATTATTTTCCCCTAAGGGAAAAAGCCCCAGAAGATAAAACATCATTACGCCAAATAAATAGAAAGTCACCGCTGTACCAAACAATTTTTGACGATTATTGATAAAACGCCATGCCAGTAAGCCAACAACACCATATGACAACAAAATGTCGCCATCCCATAGCAAAACACCATGCAATAAACCAATAACAGCCAAAACCAGTAACCTGGGGATATTCCAATCGCGTCCCCGCTGCCGAAGCAATTCGAGGGATGCTCCGAATAACAGCGTCAAGATGAACAGAAATTTCCCCTGAGTAAAGGTATTCAATACAGACCATGTCATCACGTCAGAGGGCGAGACTGAATCTTTATAAAACAGATTCATATAGGCTGCATATGGCAAGGCAAAACTGGAAATGTTAAGCAGCAATATTCCCAAAATGGCAAAACCGCGCACACTATCAAGTATCTCAATTCTCTGGTGCATTACTCCATTACAACTGTGTTTCATAGCAATAGAAATTCATCATGATAAGTGCAAATGACGCACAGCACGCAGGAATTCCTGTCGTGTATTCTGGCTGGTTTTAAATAACCCCCCCAACGAAGTTGTCGTTGTGGTACTGGTCGCATCGCGTATCCCTCGCGCTTTCACGCAATAATGGACAGCATCGATGGAAACAGCGACATTATTTGTGCCAAGCAGGGTTTGTAGTGCAATCAGGATCTGCTGTGTTAAACGCTCCTGAACTTGTGGGCGCTGTGCAAAAAACTGGACAATGCGGTTAATCTTTGACAAGCCAATGACTTTATCCTTAGGAATATAAGCAACTGTGGCTTTGCCATCAATAGTGACAAAATGGTGTTCACAAGTGCTGGTCATCGTAATATCACGCACTGTCACCATTTCATCCACTTTCATTTTATTTTCTATCAGCGTAATTTTTGGGAAATTGTTATAGTCCAACCCTGAAAATATCTCATCCACATACATTTTCGCGATACGACCCGGCGTATCTGCCAAACTGTCATCACGCAAATCGAGATTTAACAGCTTCATAATTTCTGTCATATGTTCTTCAATGCGTGCTTTACGCACCTCTGGCGCCAAAGTTGCTCCACGCAGTGGGGTTTCAAGACCACGGTCAACCAGTGCCGAATGCACCAGCGCAGCTTCTGTACTTAGGGATGACATCAGTTTCTCCAAGGTAAATATTTCCGTTACTTGACGGGAATCGGGACACTTATTTTACGCAGATATCAGCGAATGTAATACCACACAATATCTATTTTATTTATCTTGTTCTGCGCCTGTATCGTATACATGAATAGGCGCATAACTATACCTGTACATTCTCAATGCACCAAATCAGGAGGGTTCATGATGGGGATTGGTGCGATAAAATACCAGCAATCCCGCAATGAGCAGCCCAATAAATGCGACATACAGTGCGGGCTCCAATTTGCCTGTCAGCCATGTCGAAGTGGCTGATAACATTGGCCCGACCAATTGCCCCAGGGCATAACCCGTGGTCAGCAATCCCGCCATATATCGGGCATGATTAGGAGCCAGCTCACGACCATACTGCAAAGCAAGCTGTACTACACACATAAATCCACCGCCTACCAGCAATGCTCCAATCATCAAACCGGCAATGTCTGGTAACATTTCCGCAATCAAAATACCCAGTGCCTGAAGCCATAACGTGACCGCCAAGCGGATTTGAGATGTTGATACATTACGCAGCAAAATTCCCAGCATGATACCAATGACCGAAGCACCACCAAATATTGGCCAGACAAACTGAGCAAACAAGCTATCAGGAAAACGCTCTGTCGCCATTTGAGAAAGGAACGTCGCAGGCAAAATATAGCCAAACCCAGCCAGACTATAACTCCACACCAATCGCTTGATTTCCGGTGTCATGCTCAGTGTTTGGATCGCCGTCTGCGGACGGTGCAATTCACCACTGCGAGGCAAATAGCGGCTGACATAAATACTAAATAACAGCGCCAGAATGCCATATAACATCCACGCATTGGCGGCACTCATCTGCCAGGATTGAACCCCAATCGCTACCATGCCACTGATAAAGATCCCCACCCCCGTCCCTGAAAAAACGGCTGCACTCAATCCTGGACGATTCAATTTTGCTAATTCATCATTCGCCCATGCGGCCACCAAAACCAACGTCCAACCACTTGCCCAGCCAATAAAAAAGCGGGCAATACTGTGCAATATTGGTCCATCCAACAATGCGGAAAGCAGAGTGATAATAACGGCTCCCCACAAACCGCTCCACAAACGATACTCCACAAAACGTTGCGCCCGCATGGCATCATAAGAACCCGCCAGATAGCCGAGGTAATTGAATGCGGCGACGATTCCCGCACTTGTTAATGTGAGTTGGGACTCAGCTATCATCAATGGAACTTGTGGCGTAAAAGTGAAGCGCCCTATTCCCATTGCAACAACCAAAGCGAAAAAACCGCTTAATGCAATCTGAAAAGCTTGATAGTTACGATTACGATATGTAACAGTTTGATTTTTCATAGTGATTAAATAGTAATGAAATTAATTGATTTGGTGGGCATTATTCAGTTATAACAAATCATGAATATAATATACATCTTTTATTAACAACCTCTTTCGCTGTGACAGTCACCATTTCCTGTCATTTCCCATCAGTGCAATCTTTGCCATAATGCAGCCAATATAAGCGTAAGCACTTAAGAATAACTAGCTGTCATATAGGGAGTTTCTTATGGATCACTGTCATACATCAGACTTAATCTCACTTGATCAAGCACTAGAAAAATTACTGACATACACCATTCCCCTCACTGCTACACCTCTGATCACGACAGAAACCATTAACCTGACCGAATCTGCGGGCAGAATTACCGCTACTGATATCATTTCCCCGATCAACGTACCCTCTTTTGATAACTCAGCAATGGATGGTTACGCTATTCGCTTTGCAGATCTTAACGAAAATCAGACCTTACCTGTAGCAGGCAAGGCGCTGGCGGGTATGCCGTTTCAGCAGGAATGGCCGACCGGCAGTTGCATTCGCATTATGACTGGTGCTCCTATTCCCTCTGGCGCAGATGCCGTTGTTATGCAAGAACAAACGGAGGTTACCGAAACAGGAATTCGCTTCACTTATCCGGTAAAACCGAGGCAGAACATTCGCACCATTGGGGAAGATATCAGCCAAAATACGGTGGTATTACCAAAAGGAATTAAACTCTCCACCGCACAATTACCGCTGATTGCTTCACTGGGCATTGCAACGGTTGATGTTGTCCGCAAACTGAAAGTTGCCATTTTTTCCACCGGTGACGAATTACAAGCCATCGGTGAACCCTTACAGGCAGGTCAAATTTACGATACCAACCGATTTGCTATTCGCCTGATGTTGGAAAAAATGGATTGTGACATCATCGATCTTGGCGTAATCCGCGATGATCCCGATGCATTGCGTCAGGCCTTTATCGAAGCAGATAAACAAGCTGATTTAGTGATCAGCAGCGGTGGCGTTTCTGTTGGTGAAGCGGATTACACCAAACAAATCTTAGAAGAAGCAGGAAAAATCAGTTTTTGGAAACTCGCCATTAAACCGGGTAAGCCTTTTGCCTTTGGTAAATTGGAAAATGCCTGGTTCTGCGGCTTGCCTGGGAATCCGGTGTCTGCCGTGCTCACCTTTTACCAATTGGTACAACCGTTGATTGCCCATCTATCGGGTTTTACCGCATGGCAACCGCCTATGCGTCTCACAGCCAAGACAACAACACCCTTGAAAAAATCCCCTGGCAGACTGGATTTCCAACGCGGTATTGCTTCACTGAATGAATATGGTGAATTAGAGGTACAAACTACGGGGCATCAAGGTTCGCATATCTTTAGTTCATATAGTCTCGGCAACTGTTTTATTGTGTTGGAACGGGAACGCGGACATGTTGCCGCTGGTGAAACCGTGCAAATTGAGTTTTTCAACCATCTACTGAAAAACCAATAATATAATTTTAAGAAGATACCGAAAAATGGCAGTCGAACTTACCGATGAAGAGACCTTGCGTTATAACCGACAGATTGTCTTACGTGGTTTCGATTTCGACGGGCAGGAAACATTAAAATCTGCCAAAGTGTTAATAGTGGGTGTGGGGGGACTGGGTTGTGCAGCTTCCCAATATCTTGCGGCAGCGGGTGTTGGGACAATTACTCTGCTGGATTTTGACACCGTTTCCCTTTCTAATCTGCAACGGCAGATCCTCCATCGCGATGAGCGCATTGGTATGGCAAAAGTACACTCCGCGGCGCTGATCCTGCGGGAAATCAACCCACATATCACCATCAACCCCATTGAAGGGCTATTGGATGATCCTGCATTAGATGAATTAATCAGCCAACACGAAATTGTGCTCGACTGTACAGATAATGTAGCCATTCGTGAACAGCTCAATCGCCTGTGTTATAGACGTAAAATAACGTTGGTTTCGGGTGCTGCGATCCGTATGGAAGGCCAACTTTCTGTCTTTACTTACCAATCGAAAGCGCCTTGTTATCGTTGCCTGAGCCGCATGTTTGGTGAAAACAGCCTGACTTGTGTTGAAGCAGGTGTAATGGCGCCATTAGTAGGCGTTATCGGCGCCTTGCAGGCAATGGAAACCATTAAGCTATTAACTCAATATGGGCAAACCTGTCATGGCAAAGTATTACTTTTCGATGCAATGACAATGCAATTTCGCCCAATAACATTGCAGAAAGATCCCTTGTGTGAGGTCTGCCAGTCGCAGTAGCGATACCTATAAGTAACTATGTCTAGTAATAAAGAAGCACCCAGCCAAATATGGCTGGGTGTTTCTTTTCCAATATAAATCTGGCTTATCCTGCAATACCCTGACTTCTCAGATACTCATCATAAGTACCTTTAAAATCAATAATTTTATCGGATTTAATTTCCAAAATACGGCTAGCCAATGAACTAACAAATGCACGGTCATGAGAGACGAAAATCAACGTGCCCTGATAGAGTTCCAGCGCAAGGTTCAAAGATTCAATAGATTCCATATCCAGGTGGTTAGTGGGTTCATCCATAACCAGAATGTTAGGTTTCTGCATCATCAGCTTACCAAACAGCATCCGGCCTTGCTCACCACCGGAAAGTACACCGATTTTCTTCTTGATATCATCCTGCCCAAACAACAAGCGACCGAGAATACTGCGTACTGCCTGCTCATCATCGCCTTCACGCTTCCATTGGCTCATCCACTCAAATACGGTCATATCACAGTTAAAATCACTGGCATGATCCTGTGCGTAATAGCCAATCGTGCTGTTTTCAGACCACTTAATTGTGCCGCTGTTTGGTGTTTCTTCACCAACTAAGGTTTTCAAGAGTGTTGTTTTACCGATACCGTTTTCACCGATTACCGCCATCTTTTCGCCAACTTCCATCAGCAAATTCAGATTCTTGAACAGTGGCTCGTTATCGTAACCCTTGGTCAACCCCTCCAATTCCAGTGCATTACGGAACAGTTTTTTCTCCTGTTCAAAGCGGATATATGGATTCTGACGACTGGAAGCTTTCACTTCTTCCAACTGGATCTTATCAATCTGACGGGCGCGGGAAGTTGCCTGTTTAGATTTGGAAGCATTGGCACTGAAACGACTAACGAATGACTGCAATTCAGCAATCTGTGCCTTTTTCTTGGCATTATCAGCCAGCAAACGGTCACGAGCTTGCGTAGCGGCAATCATATATTCATCATAGTTGCCAGGGAACAAACGCAGTTCACCATAGTCCAAATCGGCCATATGGGTACATACCGTATTCAGGAAATGACGGTCATGGGAAATAATGATCATGGTGCTGTTACGTTCATTGAGCACCTCTTCCAACCAGCGGATGGTATCGATATCCAGGTTGTTGGTTGGCTCATCGAGCAGCAAGACATCAGGATCAGAAAACAGGGCTTGTGCCAGCAATACACGCAATTTCCAGCCCGGAGCTACTGCACTCATTAAACCATAATGCTGCTCCACAGGAATGCCGACACCCAGCAACAATTCGCCGGCACGCGCTTCTGCACTGTAACCATCCATCTCACCATAAGCGACTTCCAGATCGGCGACACGATAGCCATCTTCTTCGCTCATCTCTGTCATCGCATAAATGCGGTCACGCTCTTGTTTGACTTCCCATAGCTCCGAGTGCCCCATGATGACAGTATCCAACACGGTATATTCTTCGAAAGCAAACTGATCCTGACGCAACTTACCCAGACGCTCATTAGGATCAAGGCTGACATTACCGGAAGTTGGGGTTAAATCTTTGCCCAGGATTTTCATGAAAGTAGATTTACCTGCCCCATTCGCCCCAATCAAACCATAGCGGTTACCGTTGCCGAATTTGACAGAAATATTTTCAAACAGTGGCTTACTGCCAAACTGCATAGTGATGTTGTTTGTACTTAACACAACTGTTGCTCTTATAAGTGAGTAAAAAGGGAGATGATAAAACCGATAGCCGCGCATTATGCCACAACAGAAGAAAAGTATCGCCAGAATGCGTTATCCACTTTCAAATTCAGGGCAATACCTTAAATAACATACTGAATATTAATTATTTTTTATGAAAAACTTAATGTATTGAACTGTGAAACATAGAACAAAAAACAGTACTGTTATAAACTTCATTCTGAATTTTACAACTCAATAATTCATTCAATATACCGGAAAAATACTATGCAAAAAGTAAGATGGGGTATTATAGGCTGTGGTAATGTAACAGAAGTAAAAAGTGGCCCTGCTTTTTATAAGTTAGAGAATTCAGAATTAGTTGCCGTTATGCGTCGCAATGCAGATTTAGCCAAAGATTTTGCCGAACGACACAATATCCGAAAATGGTATTCGGATGCCGAATCTTTGATTAATGATCCGGAGGTTGATGCCGTTTATATTGCTACCCCACCTTCTACCCATAAAAAATATACCATTTTGGCAGCACAGGCCGGCAAAAGTGTTTATGTCGAAAAACCAATGGCATTAACATTTGAAGAATGCAACGAAATGATTGCCATCTGCCGATTTCAAAAAGTTTCACTGTTCGTCGCTTATTATCGCAGAGCGCTACCGAGATTTATTAAAATAAAAGAATTAATTGATTCTGGAGCAATTGGTACACCACGAATTGTCAATTGCATGCAATTCAGGGAAATGGCGTCTATTTATCAAGATCCTGATAATTTACCCTGGCTTGTTAAACCCGAAATATCTGGTGGTGGCTTATTTGTTGATTTAGCTTGTCACACACTCGATATATTGGATTTTCTGCTGGGCAAAATTATTTCAGTCAAAGGACATGCCCATTCACAGGCAAAAGCCTATCCCGCCGAAGATTGTGTTTCTATGTCATTTATGTTCGAGGATCATGTTCAGGGAGTTGGCATTTGGAATTTTGTCGCCAGTTTTCGCGAGGATAAAGTCGAAATTATCGGTACAAAAGGCAAAATCGTTTTTGCCACATTTGGTGATTCCCCCATTTCACACTATGACGAAAATAACCAACTACACCAATATCATTTCGAAAATCCCAAACATATCCAAATGCCATTCATTCAGACGGTTATTAATAACATACAGGGTAATGGCAGTTGCCCATCCACAGGTGAATCTGCCGCCCGCACCAGTTGGGTTATTGATGAAGTATTAAAAGAATATCGGGCTGCTTCAAACACTATTTCCCACAAATAGTCACTTGCCAGACACAATATTGTAAAAAAACCAAAAATAACAAATCTTGTATAAATTTCTAAACTACCTCAATTTATGTCGTGGAGTGAATTAATAAGTCTGGTATTACTGCTTAAAAATATGAAGGGTAAATTGAATACCTTTACGACTACAATAACCATCAAAGCATAGCTTTGATGGTTTTAATATATCATTCCTGATCACAAGGTAAGCGCCATCGTTCTGCTGGCTTCCCGATATCCTTCCCTTATATAAAAACGTATCGCATCAACATTCTGGGATAATACACTCAGTTCAAGGTGTGAATAATGGTTTTCTTGCGCCCACTTTTTCATACCCGCCAGCAATTTCTGACCAATGCCAAGACTTCTGGCATCCGGACTCACCATTAAGTCAAAAACATAACCATAAGTTCTCGGAACCAGACAATTAAAGGGAGGTGTCTTTTGTTCTTGAGCAATAGCAAAACCGCTAATACTGCCATTCTCATCTTCTGCAACCAATAAGTGAAACTCATCGTTATTGATATTGGAAGCAATAAAATCTCTGTCTTGTTCAGCCGTTTGCATTCTATCCGGCTGCAATGCAGCCATTTCACTGAACAATATCCTATAAAGAGATAAAATAGCCTCAATATCCTGCATAGTAGCCGTTCTTATTATCATTAGATTCCCTCGATTATTTTTAATGATTCAGTATAGATTTACACCAGCAGAATAATACAATTATTAGAACGATCAAATTCCTTCACTGAATGCTTCCAATGTGCCAAAACCTCCCGATAAAACCACAAAATTCGCTATTAACAAACATGCACTGATAATACGGTTGAGTTATCTCTGTTTCACTGCGAAGATGACATCTCTTAAATAACACGTTGTAACTGAGGTTTTTTTAAATGTCTCTTTCCAAACATCGGGCAGCTTCTTTTCCACTGCTTCCTGTGATTTTATTGTTACTGTCAATGACATCAATTCAAGCTGGAGCCTCATTGGCTAAAACATTATTTCCTGTCATTGGTGCGCCTGGTGTCACAGCTTTGAGACTTGCATTAGGAACGATCATTCTATTTTTGATTTTTAAACCGTGGCGACTGAAATTTCAGCGTTCTTCATTACTCCCCCTTTTCGCCTATGGCATTTCTCTGGGAGCAATGAACTATCTGTTTTATCTGTCCTTATCCCGAATTCCGCTCGGCATTGCCGTTGCGCTTGAGTTTACCGGACCTTTGGCGGTAGCCATGTTTTCTTCCCGCCGCCCTCTGGATTTTCTCTGGATTGCTCTGGTCATTGCTGGATTAAGCTTCCTGCTGCCAATCGGGAATAGCATCAATACACTCGATCCTATCGGTATTGTGTACGCACTGGGAGCCGGTATTTTCTGGGCACTTTATATTATCTTTGGGCAACGCGCTGGTGCGGGCTATGGTGCTGCGACGGTCTCTATTGGTTCACTCATTGCTGCCTTTATCTTTTTCCCTGTCGGATTAATACAGACTGGCTCTGAACTCCTGTTCGATACTTCTCTGCTGCCGATTGCCCTGGGGATCGCTATTTTATCCACCGCATTTCCTTACACTCTGGAAATGATTGCACTGACACGTCTGCCAGCCAAAACATTTGGGACATTAATGAGCCTTGAACCTGCGTTGGGAGCATTATCAGGCATCATCTTCCTTAATGAGCATTTGACAAAAATTCAATGGATTGCTCTCTTTTGCATTATTTGTGCTTCTATAGGCTCCACCTCGACTATTAAGCGAAAAACTAAAATAGAAAAAGTAGCATAATAACTTTAGATATATCGATTTGATTTATTGAAGCCGGAGAAAGAATTTCATTCTCCGGTTTTTTATTTTCACAAATTATCAATATGTTACTGACCGCTATAATAACTATCAATTCGATAGAGATAAGCAATATGACTTCCGGCAAATGATCAACTAAATTTATTCTATCTAATGAGATAACTCATTACTCAGAATTAATGGAGCATTATGATGAATACAGCAAAATTAATCAAAACTGAACCTTCTAACCTGATTTATACCCGAAATAATCTTGATAAAGGTATTAAACAGAGAACGATTACTGCCTTAAATCATATGGTGACCCAATTTATCGATCTATCCATGCTGACTAAGCAGGCTCACTGGAACATGCGTGGCCACAATTTCATTGCCATTCATGAAATGCTGGATGATTTTCGTAATTCCATCACGGATCATCTTGACACATTTGCAGAGCGAGCGGTTCAACTAGGTGGAACGGCGCTGGGCACTGTTCAGGAAGTATATAAACGTACCACATTGGAAAGCTATCCAACGGGTATTCATAATGTACAGGATCATCTAAAGGCACTGGCAGATCGTTATGCTGTTGTTGCTAATGATATCCGTCAGGCGATTGTTGATGCAGAAGATGAAGATACGGCGGATATGTTTACTGCGGCGTCCCGTGATCTCGACAAATTTTTATGGTTTATCGAAGCAAATATTGAGTAATAAAATAAAAATATTATTCTTCATTAAGTTAAGGCCACCTCCGTGGCCTTTTTTCCATCAACGCCCATTGTTGGTGGGAAAAAACATAAAAAAAAGAAGTTATAACCTTAAAAATCTTGCAAACCTTTAAAAAAATCATTTTTCTCTCTATAATCCCTGTTTGATTCAAAAATAAACATGAGGATTCTATAAGATGGATATTGAAGTCAAAGATTCTAACGGCACATTGCTGAACGACGGTGATTCAGTTCAGGTTATCAAGGACTTGAAAGTCAAAGGGACTTCCAAGACGCTGAAACGCGGCACACTGATCAAAAACATCCGCCTGACTCACCGCGAAGATGAGATCGAATGCAATGCCGATAAAATTAAGGGATTAGTCCTGAAAACCTGCTTCCTGAAAAAGATAGATAAATAACAGTTACAATCCAATTTTTGTTTAAAGGATAAATAATATTAACTTTTATATTATTTATCCTTTTTTATTAACGGGATTAAAATCGAATAATATCACTCATATTGAATCAGGCGACTCATTATTATCGATGCCAATTAAATTTTTCCGTTAAAAATAACAATATCACCTAGAAAATCAATCCATTAAATACATAATTCATAAACCAAGCCCCAGAAAAACACCAAATAGATTGGAATTTCAGCCAAGAGAATTTATGATAAATATGTTTTTATTCTGATACAGAATAAAAATATTGAAAATATTAAAGTTTATATAGAGGTTACAAGATGAAGACTTCACTTACTCTATGCACAGCTATTCTGCTATTAACATCCTGGAATACATTTGCAACAGAAGCAAAATCGAACAATAAATCTGAACAATGCAAATCACTTGCATTTACTATATGTGCCAAGCATATTAAACACCATAAAAAATATCAATTTTGCCTTAAAGAGATATATAGCAACTGTATGCACCAGATAGGTACGATATAACTTCAACGCTATTAAATAAATGTGATTTCAGAAATCCGTAAGTTAAGTTTGGTGGTGTATACCCGTCCTTATTAAGGTACTAAAAACCTTCAATAGTGACGGGTATATGTAACCTTACTGACAATCCATCAACCATTTCTTATTGATATACTGTTATTTTTTATGAACAACTCATTTATCAGAATACAATTAACTAATTAATATAAAATCACCTTAAGTCAAACCAAAGTTGGCATTCATAAAGCCAATTACTGATTGAACAAGTATCTAAGCTACTCTGATGTTCTCATTTTTGCCTGCTTTCTGCCATTTTACTGGTATTTATACCTGTTTTTAACATGTTACCATTACGAATCTTAAGATGTACCAATTTAACTTAATAATGCAGGTTTATCTTGGATTCACATATTAACTTCCAATCGTTTACTTCGTTCATTGCGGTGTTGCACTTAATATGTGAATCCAAGATCTACAATTCCTTTTCCGACGGCACCTTTGGCCGTTCAATTGGAAATACAGGCAAAGAATTCAATAAGCGTGAACCATAACGTTTGGTCAATAACCGATTATCGTAAATCACGACAGCACCATAACACTCATGGCTACGAATTAACCTTCCTACTTGTTGGATCAAATTAAAAGAAGCACTGGGCAAACTCTGTACTTCAAACGGATAACGTTTTAAGGATTTCAACCATGCGCTTTCAGTCATAATCACTGGATTGGTTACGGGAGGAAATGCAATTTTATGGATATGGACTTGTGAAAGGTATTCACCTTTGAGATCTAATCCTTCTGAAAATGACTGCAATCCAACCAGAACGCTGGCTTGCCCTTCATCAATACGCTTACAATGCGTTTCTACCAATCGATAGCGCGGCTGATCACCTTGTACCAATAACATCAAACGTAAGTCCGTGACAAAAGTGAGAAACCCTTCCATAGCCCGTAGGCTGCTAAAAAGGACTAACATTCCCCGATGTTTCCCTTCCATCACCTGAGAGCGAAAATAACGTGACATTTCTTCAAGATGCTGCATTTCATTTTGAATGGTCGGCTCTTGTGTCATTTGAGGAATGACTAAACGCCCTTGTCGCACATGTTCAAAAGGTGATGACAGGCTGATAAAACGATCACCATAATTTTCATGCAATCCGGTCAATTCCTGAATGCGAGAAAAGCTATTTAGTGAACGCAATGTGGCCGATGTCACGACAACATGGGGGATTGAGCGCCATAGTAGCTGCGTTAATTGTTCACTGACCCGAATTCCCGCACAATGAAAATAAAGATGTGACTGGTTTTTCTCATAACGTCGCGTTAACCATTTTGAGATCGGCGCATGGGAAGACTCTTCTTGTGAAGCTAACCGCCACAGTTTTGCCATATTCTCGAAATAACCTAACGTCTGGCTGGCTTGCAAAATAGCACGATGTAATCGGACAATATCCTGTTTAGCCGTCTGATCGCTTAAATCATTTAAAATCGCTTCCGCTAAACCACGAAATCCATCAATAAGTTTAAATAATTGCTGACAGCACAGTAGTAAACTCTCCGGTAACTGTCCCAGTTCGAAGAGATATTCTTCTTCTTCGCCACGCTCAGGCAGCAATGTCTGTGTTATCTCCGCCAATTCCTTAAAATGTTCGCGGATAGCTGCACAATGGGTCTGTAATCGAGGGGGATTTGCTAAAGCGGGCGGTTTGGTCGGCCGGAATTGAGCCAAGTATTGCTCTACATGACGGACAAATGTATCTAACTGCCCATTAAGCTGAAATAAGGTAATTTCTCCTTCAACTTCCAGTGCATCCCTTGCTACTTCGGGAATATGGTGCCCTTCATCCAGAACCAACAGCAGATTTTTTGCTTCTGGCAAAACAGATTCACTTTCCAACGCAGCCATAACCAAAGAGTGATTGGCGACGACAACATCAGCATCTTCAATTTCTCTGCGAGCAAGAAAAAATGGGCAACGGTAGTAAAACTGACAATTGCGTGCCAGACAGTTCATTTTATCCGTACTGATTTTTGCCCACAGCGAATCTGCCAGTGCCAGTTTATGGTGATCACGTAAGCCATCCCATACAAACGTCGTATAATCACTGCGCAATCGACGGCATAGTTCCCGCTCTTCACTATTGGCAATTTCTGTCTGGTCTTCAACCAGAAACATCAAATCAATCTGCTCCCCTTCTGCGGCGCAAATGGCTTCCAAGTTGCGCGGACAGACATAACGTGCCCGACCAAAAGCGCCCGTGTATTTCAGGTCAGGAATAATTTTACGCAACAGCGGTAAATCCTTGCTGTAGATTTGATCTTGTAAAGCAACATTGGCTGTACTGATCACCAATGGTTTCTGTTCTGCCCGACTGATGGCAATCCCAGGGATCAGATATGATAACGTTTTCCCTACTCCCGTTGGGGCTTCTATCACCAGATGCCGCCCTTCTTCATCTGCCAATGTCTTTGCAACCTCAGCGATCATTTGGCGTTGCGGCGCACGTGGAATGAAACCATCAATATGGGTAGACAATGCTTTATACCACTGACTGATCTGGTTTTTTATTGAACTGGAAAGTGCCATAAGTTTTGCTGCTTAAAAATGAGGGGGCTATTCTCTCATAGAGTGAATCTCAGATCAGCCTTATCAAGCCATTACTGGGAAACAGTTTCCAGCTTTTGCGAAAATAGTTTATCGCTTGTCTTGCCTCTGGAAGCGGATATACTTTTGTCTTTCTATCTTTTGGCTTTGTATCGCTGTTATCACTCTTTATTAAAACCTTATTGGACACAGAGATGAAAAAAATCCTGCTCATTATCATTATATTATTCTCTATCGGCTCAATTGGTGGGATTTTTCTGGCGGGTTTGAATATCTATACTCGCTCAACAACACCAGCCGAAGAGCCACAACAGATTCAGCAGGAAAATACGCCAACAGGGCAACAATAAATACATTGGCTTTTATCGTAATAGCGGATGAGGAAGCTCATGAAAAATGAATATTTTGTCAGTCCACAATGGTTAAACGAGCATCTTCATGATGGGAATGTCGTTATCATTGATGCCAGTGCCCCAATGCCTACCCAATCCATGAATTATTACCAATTCTGGTTAGAAAAACACATTCCGGGCGCCCAGTTTTTTGATCTTGATAAAGTCGCCAATCTACAAACCAATCTGCCACACATGCTGCCGGAGCCGGAAACGTTCCGTCAGGCTGTCAGTAAAATGGGCATCAGTGAAAATCATCTGGTGGTAATTTACGATCAAGGCAATATGTTTTCTGCTCCACGGGCATGGTGGACATTTAAAATCTTTGGCGCCCGTCATATCCGCATCCTTGAAGGGGGCTTACAAGGCTGGCAACAGGCTGGTTATCCAACCGAATCAGGAAAAGTGACCCGCTCACCTGAAGTTTTCAATATGCAGTTTACCCCTGAAAAAGTCTGTTCTCAGACGCAAGTCCTTGATGCTCTCCGTAATGATGTAGCAGTACAATTTGTGGATGCCAGAGCAGAAGACCGTTTTCAGGCAAAAGTGCCAGAACCCCGCCCTGGTCTAAGAATGGGGCACCTTCCCGGTGCTAAAAATGTTCCATGGACAGCCCTGATTGATAATGGGTGTTATAAGTCAGCAGAAGAAATTGCGGCAATATTCCGCAAACAGGGTGTTGATTTAAACCAACCTATTATTACCAGTTGTGGCTCAGGTATGACTGCCGCTATTTTAGTCCTGGGGCTTGATATGGTTGGTCATAAGGAAGCAAGATTATACGATGGCTCCTGGGCTGAATGGGGAACCGATGATTCACTTCCATTAGAAAAATAGGTTATTCGAAAGAATCAATAGCAACAAAGGGCATCAAAATGATATGCCCTTTTTTGTTATTAATCTAGCCCCTAATTTAATACACTAACGAAAAGAATTGAAAATTGTAAAAATTGCCATAAATGAAAACAGGCCGATTACAATTCGGCCTGTTATGGTATGGTATGAAACATAAAATAAAATTAAACCCTCAATAGTTAAATTAAGCTAAATTACTTAGTGTTCCCAATATTAATACCCTAAGATCTGGAATTAAATTATTATTAAAAAATTGAAATGCTCCATGATTTAATGAAATATTGTACGGGAATTCTAAGCTAGGAAATGTCTGTCGTATCATATAATACAGCCAGTCATTGATATCAAAATGAGAAAATGCGGCTGCGCGCCATAAATTTTCCATCGCATTTATAGTTCCGCCAGTCATTGGATTCAACCCTACTATATGAGATTGCACCATAAAGCGAAGTGTATTGACAGAGGAAACCACACGATCAGGTATATTATTAACCTCTAATATTCCATTTCTAATAAAATGCAGATATAATGTTTCAAATTGTTCACTCGATATATCTAACGGACGTTCAACCCCATTTCCTAATGGAATGATATTATCAAGAATTTCTATACTGGAATTATCTCCTCTTGGTCTAAAGAATGCTCCTCTTAAGTATTCCACTTCTATCTCAGTAGATAATAATCCTCGAGTTTCGAGTCCTACAGTATAAATACCGCTCCCGGCAGGGTTTTCAACGCGCGTGATCCTCCCTTGTCTCATAGCACTCCTAAATGCGATTACATAATCGCTGCTACTACTTATACGTCCTGATCCTTCTCCTGAAAGAGCCAGGTTCATGCCACGCTGCCCTCCTCTTCCACTCAATCCATGACTAAAACTTTCTATCAACTTCCCACCTGCTTTCCTCATTCCCGTCACAATACCGCCAATGGCACCAGCCCCCAGACTCAGCGCCCCAAACCCCAGAGAGATCCATCCAAGCGTTGCCGAAGCACGGGGATTACTGTCTTCTGTGGCAGCACTGGCAATCCCAGTGGCATCGGCAATAAGCCCCGCAATAATGGCCGCATCGCCAGCCAGTGATGCCCCGCCAGTGGGAATGGCCATAGCCAAGCCAACAACCAGCCCGATGACTCCGCCAATAATCCCAAACAGGCTGCCCAGACTCAGATGGCCAGTAGGGTCAATACTATTAATGGGGTCACCGAAGCAGTAGGCATACGTATTGAGCCCTCCTGCACCAAACGGACTCCAGCTATCAGGCGCATTAAAACGCATCAGAACCGGATTATAAGCCCGATAGCCATTACCCAAGTGATAAGTTCCCATCACGGGATCAACTCGTTCACCATTATAAGCCGGAATATCCGAGTTGCGCTCCTCTGCAGCCTGCTGCCCATAAGGCGAATAACGATAACGGGTTTGGGTACCATCATTTTGATGGCTCACCAACACGCTGCTATGGCTGTCAATGCCCAATAAATTCGCATGGGTATCCGTAATGGTCGCAACGAGTCCCTCCTGGGTACGTAAAAACCGCGTCGCCGTGCCACTTTCGCGCAGGATTTCGGCCACGCGCATCGTCCCTCGATAATAAAGTTCATGGGTCTTGTCTGTTCCCATCTGCTGCAACACCAGTCGGTTGGTCGCATCATAAGCATAGGTACTGGTAGTGTCACTGAAACTGGCAGAAGTCAGCCGCCCCAGGACATCATAAGTTAAACAACGGCCTGCCTCATCGTGTATCAGGCGACCCGCAGCGTCATACACCAGAGTGATCGTGGCCGGATAATCCGGGTGCGTATGGGTGACGGTATGCAACTGACAGGGATCTGATGGGTTGTAGGTAAATGTCGCTGTATCACAGCTTCCATCATTGAAAGTCGTCACACAAGTGAGGATGTTACCCAAATGATCATAGGTAAAACGCTGACGGATAATACTAAAGCCATAAGCATCACGGGGGCACTCTGAGCCAGTACAGAGATATTCTGTCAGCCAATGACGGGCGGGATCATATGTATAGGTTTCCTGACGTAGCAAGCCAGCACTCTGTGAACGGGTCATGCGTGATGCTATTTGTCCCGTGACTATATAAGTCTGTTCAAGCGTCAGCGTATCCGTTTCTGTCTGGATTTGGCGTTGGATCTCACGCTGAAAATCATCAAAACTGAGCGTGGTAGTTAATGTTTGGTTATGCTGTTTATCGTGGACACGCCAACGCTTGATCCGGCTGGCAGCATCATAGGTCAATACCACATCAATATCAGCATCCTGCGTGGCAATAGGACGGCCAAACTCATCAAAACTGACATGACATTTTTTTCCTGTCACGTCCTCATAGGCGATCAGCCGGCCGACAGGGGAATAAGTATAGTGCGCCTCCCGTGCTGCCCCAGCCTTGGCATCCTCAAAACGGAAAGTTTCCCGCTGCAAACGGCCGGAAGCGGTATATTCCATACGATGCGTAGCCCATTGTGCGGCACTAGCTCCCGTCATCATTCCAGTCTTGGGATCATAGGTAAAGCGCTGCTGTATCTCCCCCGCCTCCACCTGTGTCAAGGCATGACCAAGCAAGGGCTCATAGGTATACCTCGTCGTTTGTCCCAACGGATCAGTGACCTCGCTGGGATAGGGGTTTTTCCCCTGATAGGACGAACGGTAGGTACGCCCGCCACTGGTGGTTGAAATCAGGCGGTGCAGACTGTCGAAGCAACGAGTCCCCAATACCTCATTGTCCACTTCAATTTGCGTCACTAAACTGTCTGCCGTGAACGGGGCATAGGATTTTCGGACAACGGTGCCATCACTATGACTCATCGTCAACATTCGCCCCAATAAATCGTAGGTGTACTCGGTTTTCTGCCCCAATGCGTCAAAGGTGGCGCGTAATCGTCCCAGACCATCATAGTGGTGGTGTTGCTGGCTATATTGCTTGCCCTGGCTATCGTAAAGCGTCATCGTGACAGGTTGATGACGTTTATTATATTCCACCGTACAGTGACTAAAAGTTAGCCCCTCAGCCTGCCGGATGATCTGTGCGGTGCGGGTCACCGGATCATAATTGTGTTGGATGCTCCCGCCGATATCTTGGGTAATTCGATGTGGTGTTCCCCAGTCATCATATTCAATACGTTGATGGGAGGAAACCTGAACCACACTGGATGCTTTGTCAGTTCCATTTTCCACGGGCAGCCAGTCATGCCGCGTTTGGGTCACCATACGTCCCCAATTGTCCCTCTCTATTTCAGACATTAACTGCCAGTGCTGATCGGACTGCCCCTTTTCCAATATTTCCTGCTGATAGGCATGCCCCAACCCATTAAAGCGGATACGCGCCAGATTGCCCCACACATCGGTTTTCATTGTCGTCATCGCCCCGATCTCTTCAATGGCATAATCATACTGCACCATTTGGTGATAATCGGTATAGGCATTACTGATATGCTTTGAGATACGTCCAATATCATCATAGACATAATCGGCCGTCCGTTCCTGTGTATCCACTTCACGCCATAACTTGTCGCTGACCCGCGATTGAGTGACCTGAGTCGTGAAGCTAAGCTGATCATGCCCGACCCATTGGGTACTTCTCACCAGAGCCTCATCTTGCAGGGTATAGCTGAATATTTGCTGGTTTGTCCATTTCTTGCCGGCAGCAAGTTCCTCTCCTGATATGGCATATATCGTCTCATCAATACGCTGAATGCGCCCATGATCGGGGGAATTCACATCATTCACATAGCTAGTCTGACTTTCATACAACAACTGGTCGGCACTATACCAGCCCTGATAGGTGCAAATCACAGCATAAGTACTGAGTGTACCTTCGAGTGTAGGTAATGAATCATAACGATAAACCGCTTGATGTATCGGCGCATCATCATAAGCGCCTTCAGGAGAGGATTTGCCCGGTGTGACAGTCTTGGACTTGACAAAACGCACGAAACCATGCGGAGAAGCCGGACAGGCCCCCGCTTCCCCTTTGGCCGGATAATAGACCCAGTCAGTTCGGGTGCCATCCGGGGCAATCTGCATCGTCGGATTACCCGCTTCATCAAATTCAGTCTGGACAACCTCCACGTCAGATACATCATTAAAGCTGATACTTGCCGTTTTCGGCATTTGAAACTGTGAGGGTTGTTCTTCAAACGAATTGCCCACCTGAGCATAATAACCGGTCTTATGTTCCCGCTTACGCCTATTTTGCTCCGTAGTTTCGGAAACCAATAGATGGTATTTATTATACTTTCGGGTAATATGGCGTTGCGTTGTCCCATTGTCCCATCGCTCAGTCGAACCATACTGGTAATCACTCAGGGCACCGTAGAGATAGTCTTCATCCGGATGCCAGCGACCCTGTACCCCGTAACCTAGAAAGTTCGCCACGGTATATTGATAGGTTCGTACAATATCTGGGCCGTGACCGGGCGATTGCGTGTATTTAGTGACATAGGGCAAGGAGGACAAGAAAGCGCCGTCAGGAAACCGGTGCCCGTTAGAATTATAAATCACCTGATCAACCAACCCTGTCGGGGAAACAACCCGTTTCAAAAATCGACTATCTGTGTCATAACCTATCTTCCAAATTAACGCTTTGCCGGTAGTGGTATCTTTCTGAACCTGAGTCACATAGTCGTTAGAGAACAATAATTGAATCTCATAAGCTTCAGTCGTACCTGGCCAGACCGTGAAACGGGTATAACTGCCATGCTCATAGTGCACTTTTAACAACACCCGCCCTGTATCATCCGTGATTGTCGTCAGGAACAGGACTGGACCGAAATCACTATCCCAGTCCAGCTTCAGGGAATGACCAAGGGGGGTAAATATCTGGGTGGGTACTTTGAGGCGATAGGCATTGTCCGGTCCGGTTAATACTTCAACCATGCCAGATTTATGGATCACCCGATAGACATTCTGAGCTAAGTCCTTTTCAAACCGCACAACGTCCTGCTTATACTGTTTCAGATAGACGGTGTCCTCGTACTCATCCACTTTATAACGTTCACCGGTTGAGAGACTTAATAACCGTTGCTGGCTGTCATACTGGGTCAGCCCCAAGGAAAAGCCGATGCCAAACCCCAGGTTGTCGGCATAGAGTGGGTTATACGATAGTGCTATCGTTTGGGTCGGCCCGAGATGATTATTACAGGTTAACTGAGCCACCAACATCGCATAAGTAAACAGGCCAGTACGGGGATCAACGCTACCCATGGCTGCACTTTGAAAATTGTGGGCATGGGAGAAAAAATTATTCTGCATTTTGGCGCCTCTCGTTTTTATTTTATGAAAAATGATTATTCTCGTTTCATAACTGGAGGATGCTCAAGAGAAACTCACTATGATGACTGACAAAACATTATATATTAGAGTAAACATCCTCATTTTTTACGCTGTAGTCCTTTGAGAATCACCATTAAATATCCTTAAGGTGGACTTTTGATTTTTCTTCGTTGTTATCATTCCTTGGCTCAATCAAAAATGTTCCTGAATTTCCATATTGGTCATAAATGTTAATAGTTAAATCTATCCACTGATCCTGTACTATAGGATAATTGGGAATCGTGACACTCATTACAGTAAAACAAATGGTATTAGGTTCCTCTCTAATATCTATAAATAAATCATAATCAATGGGCAGGTCAAACCAATGAGTTTTACCTATGGAAACTGTCTTAAACTTTCCCAGAGACCAAAGAAAATGCGCATAATAACCAGAATAACCTTCAAAGGGCCTATCTTCATGATAAAGCTGATGAGCAATATTAACGTAGTCGTCATCCGGTTCTAATTTTACGATATATCGTTTTCCATACTTATCCTCTAGATTCAGTGCTACTGATACATTATACTGCCTCCATTTAAACCTAGTCTTTTTATCATAAAAATCATTGATTAATTTTTCTTTCCCTATTGCTATATTTTTATTAGAAAACTTATAAATTGTTTCAGCTTTCGAATTAAGCTGGATGAATGAATCATATACTTTTCCATAACCTGACGAGTATTCATGTTCATTTGGTGCCACTACCAATACAGCGATTTGTTTGGTTTCATTTACTGCTTCAGGTGAACAGTATACATAACAGGTTAACCTGCTTAGATTGAGAGCATCCCCATATTCTTCTTTATTATTAGTAAAAGATGAAATTTCTGACGCTATAGCAGGCTTAGGTGTTTTAGTAAATTCATTAGGTTCATATGTGTAACACCATGTAAAATCGTCTTCTTCATTTCTATTCCAGCTAAGTTTTTCTCCTGTATTATAGTCAATAAGCCAAGTATGCATCCAAAATGTATTATCTGGCACTAATACCTGTCTATTTTCAGAATCAGTTCCTTGAATATAAATATCGACAGCCACCCTATTTCTTCCGTTAGCAAAGATGTCGGACTCATTACTTATCTGACGTAGTTTTATCTTCAATTCAGATAGCCCATACCAAGATGAAGGCTGATCGTTATCATGAAAATTGTTCATATATTTTTCCTATAAGTTATATCAAACCATTTCTAAAGTTAGAACCGCTATCAAAACAATGGGTTATTAAAAAAACATAAAAATGAGCACTTGAAATTTATCATTTGACTTATAAATAAAACGCATTATATTAATTAAATTTTTTTAATCACTTAACACTTAGATTCAGATAATAACCACATATGAAAAAATATTTAAATACATTTATATTTTTTCATTGCTTTCCATTAAAAATTGAAGAACGTGCCAGCATAATGACTTTCACAATAACAATATAGCCCAAATATCCAGATTTTCTAGCGAAAAAATAATCTTTATCTTATGTCTGACTTATCTATGCATGACTTAGGTTATAATTTTTCATAACCATAAATATAATTCACCTTCATTACTTCATACAAATAACGGATACATAATTTTATTTAAATAAAAATAAAATCCTGCGATGAGCCACTTTATTTATCACCATTATAATTAGACATAAAGTCAAATTACCCCCATACCATTCTGATAAAAACATAAGAAATTATGTCCAATGCAAATTGAACTTGATATACATTAAACATAATTTATAAAAAAAATATGTATTTTATTCATACCTGATAAATTTCAATTCATAGCATGGGAGCAAGAACATACATTCCTCCCAGAAATATAGAGACGCTATATAGCACTATATATAATATGCGATGTCACTATATCACTGGAGGGAATAAATAAGGCTAACAGAAGATTTGAGATCCTTTGATGAAAGGCCGCAGTAAACATTTATCTACAGCAGAAGAAATGACGTTAGCGATCTCAGCAGATGTTTTTAATACCCTGATTTGCGTAAATAACTCATTCGCTTCATTATACTCTTTGCGCAAATACCCCAGCCATTGTTTGATACGGGCAACGTGATAAAGCCCCGTATCACCTTGCTTTTCCAGATAAGTATATTTTTGCAATAGCTTGAGTACACTACTCCACGGCATCTTTGGTTCGTTATATTTAATGACACGACTCAAATTTGGCATATGCAGGGCACCACGGCCTATCATCACGGCATTACATCCCGTCGTTTTGATACACGCTTGAGCGCTTTGCCAATCCCAAATTTCACCATTGGCAATAACAGAAATAGAAAGGCGACGCCGGATCTCGCCGATCGCCTCCCAATTAATGCGTTCTGCTTTATAACCCTCTTCTTTGGTGCGTCCATGCACAACCAGTTCAGTTGCACCAGCCTGCTGGACGGCATCCGCAATCTCAAATTGGCGTGCAGCAGAATCCCATCCCAAACGTACTTTTACTGTTACCGGCAAATGTGCAGGCACGGCTTCACGCATGGCTTTAGCTCCCTGATAAATGAGTTCGGGATCTTTTAATAAGCTAGCGCCTCCACCACTACCATTTACCGCCTTGGACGGACAACCACAGTTTAAATCGACACCCCATGATCCCAACTCAACCGCCCTGGCCGCATTTTCTGCCAGCCATTCTGGATATTGCCCAAGAAGTTGAACCCTGACGGGCGTTCCCGATGGAGTACGGCTCTGATGATGCAATTCAGGGCACAACCGGTAAAAGGATTTTACCGGCAGTAAGCTGTCAACCACACGCAGGAATTCTGTAATGCACAGGTCATAATCGTTGACTTCACTCAACAATTCTCTAACCAGAGAATCCAAAACACCCTCCATCGGTGCCAGCAAAACGCGCATGGATTATTCTCCTGCTACCGAAGCGCGTGGGTTTTTGTTTGTCTTACGCTGATGGCGTTGACGCGATGGTGCACCTTGATTGCGTGGACGATCACCGCCTTT
This sequence comes from Xenorhabdus ishibashii, assembly GCF_002632755.1. Classification (NCBI taxonomy): domain Bacteria; kingdom Pseudomonadati; phylum Pseudomonadota; class Gammaproteobacteria; order Enterobacterales; family Morganellaceae; genus Xenorhabdus; species Xenorhabdus ishibashii. The sequence goes on from NZ_NJAK01000001.1 coordinate 527,561, forward strand.
ATTTGCCCGATCTTGATGTTCCTGATTCTGCTTGGTATGGCCTTGTTTGGCACTTTTACGAGAAGAATGATTATCGTGAGAGTGGTTACCACGGCTATTGCGTCCATTGCCATTTCTTCCATTGCTATCTCGTCCATTGCTATTGCGGCCGTTTTGGATAGGTTCGGCCTTGATAGAAGGGTCTGGTTCATAACCCGGAATGGCAATGCGTGGAATTTCCCGCTTTAATAAACGTTCAATGTCTTTCAGGAGCTTGTGTTCATCGACACACACCAGAGATATCGCCTGTCCAGTAGCTTCTGCACGCCCAGTACGGCCAATTCGATGCACATAATCTTCGGCAACATTTGGTAACTCATAGTTGACCACATAGGGCAATTGATCAATATCCAGCCCACGGGCAGCGATATCCGTTGCCACCAATGCACGGATTTTCCCTGTCTTGAAATCAGACAGTGCACGGGTTCTTGCTCCCTGACTCTTGTTACCGTGGATCGCAGCCGCCGCCACACCATCTTTATTCAACTGTTCCGCCAGCCGGTTTGCGCCATGTTTGGTGCGGGTAAATACCAGTACCTGTTGCCAGTTCTGGTTACCTATCATATAAGAGAGCAGTTCACCCTTGCGCTTTTTGTCTACCAAGTGGATTGATTGTTCAATCTGTTCAGAGGCCGAATTACGTCGTGCAACTTCTACGCTTACTGGCTCTTTCAGCAATTTATTGGCGAGACTTTTAATTTCATCAGAGAACGTCGCAGAAAAGAGTAAGTTTTGGCGTTTTGCCGGTAGTTTATTCAATACTCGACGAATATCGTGAATAAAGCCCATGTCCAACATGCGGTCAGCTTCATCTAAAACCAAAATCTCTACGTGAGAAAGATCTACCGCATTTTGGTGCTCCAAATCCAGCAAACGCCCTGGCGTTGCTACCAGAATATCCACACCACCGCGCAATTTCATCATCTGCGGATTGATACTGACCCCGCCGAATACCACAAACGAGCGTAATCTGAGGTATTTACTGTAATTACGTACATTTTCCCCCACCTGAGCCGCCAGTTCTCGCGTCGGCGTTAAAATCAATACCCTGATCGGACGGCGGCCTTTCGACTGAATCGGGGATTCGCTTAAGCGTTGCAGGATAGGCAAGGTAAAACCGGCTGTTTTTCCCGTACCTGTCTGGGCACTGGCCAATAGATCTTTACCGGATAACACAACAGGGATGGCCTGCTGCTGAATAGGGGTAGGTTCCACGTAGCCTTGTTCTTCAACGGCACGCAAAATATCAGCCTTTAAGCCGAGTGACTCAAAATTCATAAATAAGAAATACTCCAGACTTCACCATTCCTGATATCAATTCAGGGGCAGTTTTATGGGAAGAAAAAGACGCGATAACACGCAAAGAAATTATACAAACTGCAATGTACCATAACTGCGGCATTATAACAGATATGTCTTTCTACACAGACTTAAAGAAGCCAATAATCAAGACAAAAAATTGACTCGATTTCATTAGAAGCAGGAATTAGGTCAAAACCGGAAGATTATTTTTTATGGATGTCTATTAAAAAGACAATTTGTGTCAGCTTTACATCAAATGACTTTGGTCTTAAAGTTAATCATACGATTGATATATTTTTCAGCATTTCCGAAAATGCTTTTCACAGGAAAGACATTAACATGGCAGCGAAGACGGCTCAGACATTACGAGGCGAACAAGCCAAACAGCAACTTTTAGAAGCAGCAATAGAAATTTTTGGCAAATCAGGTCTGGACGGAGCCACTACCCGCAACATTGCCCAACATGCACAACAAAATATCGCAGCTATCGCATACTATTTCGGTTCCAAAGAAGGATTATACCTCGCGGTCGTGCAGCATATTGCCGATAAACTCAAAGCAGAGTTTTCCCCTCTTATTGAAGCCATTGATCATTTTTTTGAGAAGACACCGAAACCCTATCCAAAAGCCCCAATATTGGCATTGATTCATCAGGGAATGGTGAGCTATAACCGCCTGATTTTTGAGAAAAGCAGTATCAATATCAGCCGGATCATGTCCCATGAGCAATTGACGCCGACAGAAGCTTACAGTGTCATGCATGAACAGGGGCTGGCTCCCATTTATTCTCGGATGAATAAACTCATCGCTAATTACATCGGTGCTGATGAACGCCAGATTTCAACCCAAATCCACACCCATGCCTTATTGGGTGAAATTCTCTCTTTCCGTCTGGCTCGTGAAGCCTTACTGCGCCAGACAGGATGGGATAATATTGGCGCCAAAGAATACGAATTAATCAATCAGGTTTTATCCCAACACATCAATTTATTGCTTGATGGGTTAAGAAATAAGCTATTTCAGTAATCAGTTAATTTAATGAATAATCAATTTAATAAACTATAAGTAGTACCAGGTATGAAAAACAGACATTAAAAATGTATATACCCAATCGCTCTTAAGCCGTGGCACAACCAACGAAGCCACCACATAAAATAAGTGCGGGTATAAATCGAACAAGGCATAAGGGATAGTATGAACAGTAAAAAGTTTGCTCTTGCCCTATTGGCGCTCATTGTTGTTATCGGTGCAATTGTTGGTATCTACTACTATCAGGAACAAAATAGCAGGGAGCTAACCCTGTATGGCAATGTCGATGTCAGAACAGTCAATCTTAGTTTTCGGGTTGCAGGTAAACTGGCTGAGCTACAAGTGGATGAAGGTGATGTTATTACTGTGGGTCAGACACTTGGCCGCCTTGATAATGCCCCCTTTATTAATGCCTTGAATCAAGCCAAGGCAGCGCGTGATGTCGCCAAGGCAAATCTTGCCAAAGCTGAAACGGGTTATCGAAGTGAAGAAATTGCCCAGGTACGTGCTGAAGTAGCTCAAAAAGAGTCAGCATTCCGTTTTGCCGATAGTTTCCTGAAACGTCAGCAAGGCTTGTGGCAAAGTAAAACCATTTCTGCCAATGAACTGGAAAACGCCAGAACCGCACGCAATCAGGCACTAGCCGCTTACCAGGCGGCAAAAGATAAATTGCGGCAGTTCGAGACGGGTTATCGCATAGAAGAAATTGCGGCAGCAAAAGCTCAGCTTACCCAAGCAGAAGCGACGGTAGCACAAGCTGAACTCAATCTAAACGATACTCAACTCACTGCACCATCGGCAGGAATGGTTCTGACCAGAGCCATTGAGCCAGGCACCATGTTGGCAGCGGGCAACACGGTTTTTATCCTGTCACTCACTCACCCTGTTTGGATCAGAGCCTATATTGATGAGCCTAATCTCAATCAGGCTATCGCCGGACGGGAGGTCCTGATTTATACCGATGGACGAAAAAATCAGCCCTATCATGGCAAAATCGGCTTTGTTTCTCCCACAGCCGAATTTACCCCAAAAAATGTTGAAACACCGGATTTAAGAACAGACTTAGTGTATCGCCTGCGCATCATTGTCCTTGATCCCGATGAGGGACTGAAACAAGGAATGCCCGTCACTTTACGCTTTGCTGAAATAAATAACTAAGGCGATAACATGACCAGTTCAGCTTATACAATAAAACTGAACGGCGTGGAGAAAACGTTTCCAGGATTGGATGTTCCTGCTGTATCCCATCTGCAAGCAGAAATTCAGGGCGGATCAGTGACGGGTCTTGTTGGTCCAGATGGTGCTGGAAAAACCACGCTGATAAGAATGTTAGCCGGATTATTGAAGCCTGATGGCGGCAATATAGCAATTATGGGACTTGATCCCATCAAGGACAGTGTTCAAGTACGTTCTGAACTCGGTTACATGCCACAGAAATTTGGCTTATATGAAGATTTAACTGTAATGGAAAATCTCACTTTATATGCCGATTTGCGTGGTGTACTTGGCGAAGAGCGCAAAGCAACATTTCAGAAATTACTCACCTTCACAGATTTAACCCGTTTTACCGGACGGTTAGCAGGAAAATTGTCCGGTGGCATGAAACAAAAACTGGGGCTTGCTTGTACTTTGTTGGGTAGCCCGAAGGTTTTATTGCTGGATGAACCTGGTGTAGGCGTTGATCCCATCGCTCGTCGTGAATTATGGCAAATGGTTCATGAACTCGCCTCTGATGGCATGCTTATCCTGTGGAGCACCTCTTATTTGGATGAAGCTGAATTGTGTCGTGATGTTTTGCTTATGAACCGAGGTAAGCTGCTCTATCGTGGCCAGCCACAAGATTTAACCCGAAAGATTGCGGGTCGATCTTTTTTGCTTGATGTCAAACAAGATGCGCGGCGCAAAATGTTGCAACATGCCCTCACCTTGCCCCAAGTGACTGATGGTGTCATTCAGGGAAAATATGTTCGCCTGATCTTAAAAGAAGAGGCGGATAAAAATACGTTATGCCAACAAATGGGGTTGCCTGAAGCCAGTCTCTTCGAGGCCGAACCACGTTTCGAAGATGCATTTATCGATTTATTGGGTGGCGGCCCATCCCATCGTTCCGAACTGGCAGAGATAATGCCCCAAATCCCGCCAAACCCAACGGAAACCGTGATAGAAGCCCGTAGCCTGACTAAAAAGTTTGGCGATTTTGCTGCCACTGATCATGTCGATTTTCAGGTGAAACGGGGAGAAATATTCGGCCTATTGGGACCAAATGGAGCCGGAAAATCGACTACCTTCAAAATGATGTGTGGTTTAATGATCCCCACTTCAGGCAAAGCGCTGGTTCTGGATGTGGATTTAAAAACCGGTTCAGGCAAAGCACGCCAACACCTTGGCTATATGGCCCAAAAATTCTCACTTTATGGCAACCTGACGGTTGAGCAAAACCTTAAGTTTTTCTCCGGTGTTTATGGCCTGAAAGGCCGTCATCAGCAAGAAAAGATGGCTGGTATGATCCGAGCGTTCAATCTCAAGCCAATCCTATATCAAAAGACGGATAGCCTGCCGCTTGGATTTAAGCAACGACTTGCCCTTTCCTGCGCATTGATGCACGAACCTGATATTCTGTTTTTGGATGAACCCACTTCGGGTGTTGATCCGTTAACCCGCCGCGAATTTTGGCTACATATCAATGGTATGGTAGACAAAGGAGTTACCGTAATGGTCACAACCCACTTTATGGATGAAGCAGAATATTGTGATCGTATCGGGCTGGTATTTCGAGGCAAATTGATTGCAGCCGGAACCCCTGATGAACTGAAACAACTGGTCGCCACGGATAAGTTCCCTAACCCTTCTATGGAAGATGCTTTTATCGACCTCGTGTTGAACTACGATAAGGAGCCGCAATGAGTCACCCTGAACAAGTAACGTCCCAGCCAGCGGTCAGTTTCTCATGGCGTCGATTGAAAGCTCTCTGTATCAAGGAGACTAAGCAAATTGTCCGTGATCCCAGCAGTGCGTTGATTGCCGTAGTTATCCCTTTGATGTTGCTATTTATTTTTGGTTACGGCATTAATCTGGATTCCAGCAAGCTTCGCCTTGGTATTCTCATGGAGCAACAGAGCGAAGATGCCCGTGAATTGGTGCATGTTTTTACCGGTTCGCCCTATATTGATGCCACCATTAGCGACAACCGCCAGCTCTTAATCAAAAAAATGCAGGAAAACCAAATCCGCGGCATTATCGTCATCCCTGTCAATTTTGATGCCCAACTTGCCCGCACAGATGGCCACGCTCCCATTCAAGTAATTACCGATGGCAGTGAACCTAACACCGCTAATTTTGTGCAGGGCTATACCAAAGGCATCTGGCAAATCTGGTTACAGCAGCGAGGGCAAAATCGTGGGGTTGCAACACCCCCCTTGATTGATACTCAAATCCGCTATTGGTTTAATCCCGCCGCCATTAGCCGCCACTTTCTTATTCCGGGCGCTATTTCAATTATTATGACTGTAGTCGGCGCAATTCTTACCTCACTCGTGGTTGCCCGTGAATGGGAACGTGGAACCATGGAAGCGCTACTTTCAACCCAGGTTACCCGTACCGAATTGCTGCTCGCCAAATTATTGCCCTATCAAATGCTGGGGTCTTTTGTTATGGTACTTTGCATGCTATTCACGGTGTTTGTGCTGGGAGTTCCCTATCGCGGCTCACTTTGGATATTAGCACTCGTCTCCAGCCTTTATCTCGCTACCGCTTTGGGTATGGGATTACTGATTTCCACCCTGACACGTAATCAGTTCAATGCGGCGATGATTTCTCTCAATGCAGCTTTTTTGCCTGCCATTATGTTGTCTGGTTTTGTTTTCGAGATAGACAGTATGCCTGTGCTTATTCAGGCTTCGACTTATGTCATTCCTGCACGTTACTTTGTCAGCAGCCTACAGACGCTCTTTCTGGCGGGGAACATTGGCACTGTATTGATTACAAACCTGCTCTTGCTGATTGCCAGTTCCATCGTCTTTATCGGCCTGACCGCGTGGAAAACCCGTCGACATCTGGATTAAAAAGGAAAGAGCATGTTTTATCGTCTGTATACACTCATCATGAAAGAGTTGCAGTCTCTCTTGAGAGAACCGCAAACACGGAACATTTTGATTTTGACCGTGATTATACAAATGATCCTGTTTCCGTGGGCCGCAACGCTGGAAGTCAAAAACGCCACCATCGCTATTTATAATGAGGATAAAGGACAGGCATCGATTGAGTTAACTCAAAGGCTGGCAAAATCAAAAGCATTTCCTGATGTTATTTTGCTAACCAGTTCGCAGGAGATCCGCCCGACTCTGGATAACCGCAAGGCACTATTACTGGTGCGCTTTCCACAAAATTTCAGTGCCGATCTCGCCAACCATAATCCGACATCAATCCAAATTCTGTTGGATGGGCGTAATTCAAACAGTGCCCAAATCGCAGCCAACTATATCCAGCAGATTGTGATGAATTACCAGAAACAACTGTTGGGAAATGTCCCTAATTTCAATAACAGTGAGCTTATTGTTCGTAACTGGTATAACGCCAATTTGGATTATAAGTGGTTCGTAGTGCCGTCGCTGGTTGCCATGATTACTACGATTGGCGTTCTGATTGTCACAGCGTTGTCAGTCGCCCGTGAGCGGGAACAAGGAACGCTGGATCAGTTGCTGGTTTCTCCACTGGCGACCTGGCAAATTTTCCTTGGCAAGGCCATTCCGGCACTCGTTGTGGCGACGATGCAAGCAAGCATTGTTTTACTGATTGGAACGCTGTTCTATCAAATTCCTTTCGCAGGTTCATTGCTGCTATTTTATGGCTGTATGATGATTTATGGCTTATCCCTAGTGGGTTTCGGTTTGCTGATTTCTGCTGTCTGTTCCACCCAGCAACAAGCATTTATTGGTGTATTTGTGTTTATGATGCCCGCTATTTTGCTTTCTGGTTATATCTCTCCGGTCGAAAACATGCCCGTTTGGTTACAAAACATCACTTGGGTTAACCCAATCCGACATTTTACAGATATTACCAAGCAGATTTATTTGAAAGGGGCTGATTTATCCGTTATTTGGCCAAACTTATGGCCTTTATTGGTGATTACTGCAACAACTGGAGGGATCGCTTATCGGCTATTTCGGAGTAAGATTGCCTGATCAATGTAAAGTGGATCCGATAAGACAACGAACTATTAAAAAACCCTGACAAAGCAGGGTTTTTATATCAAACAATAATTCAATATATCAGTGACTATCGACGATCACCCAAAATACGCAGCAACATCAGGAACAGGTTAATGAAGTCCAGATACAGAGTCAGGGCGCCAGTAATCGAGTATCTGCGCAGGTTCTCTTTATCATTGACATCCAGTTGTTCACCCATCTCTTTCAGTTTTTGGGTATCGTATGCTGTCAAGCCAGCAAAAATGACAACACCGATATAGGTGATTGCCCACATTAACGCTGAGCTTTTCAGCCAGATATTTAGCAAAGAAGCCAGAACAATACCAATTAGCCCCATAAACAGGAAACTACCCAGACCACTCAGGCTACGCTTAGTGGTATAACCATAAAGGCTCAATGCACCGAACATACCCGCTGAAACGACAAATGTACTGGCAATAGAACTGGCGGTGTAAGCTATAAAGATACTGGAAAGTGTCAACCCCGTTAGCATGGAGTACAACATAAACAGCCCTGTCGCCATTGCCCCACTCATTTTATGAACCAAACCAGACAGCACAAATACTAACGCAAGCTGTGCGATGATTAAGCCATAAAAAACAATAGAGCTACTGAAAATGGCGTATAAAATTTCAGGGGTATTTGCCACATACCATGCAACAAATGCGGTTAACAGCAAGCCACAAGTCATCCAACCGTAGACTTGTGCCATGTAAGTTTGTATACCAGAACCAGTTTTCTGGACAATCGAATCATTAGAACGTTGATATCGATCCATGATGATTACCTTTTCATGATAATGTTTAGGGATTAAGAATGTTTAAAAATAAACAATCTATTCAAAAGTTATACATTAGCATAGAACATTAATAAAACCATCCGCCAATTAATGGCAATTTCAGTGACATATTATTTATTTATCCCGTTTTCAAGATAGTCCGCAGAACGAATCACCAAATGCTGTTTTGCCGCCTGATTACCCATTATTGTGACCAGCGATTTACCGCATCCTGGTCGCTCTGCCTTGCCTCTACCCAGCGCTCTCCTTCCACAAGAGACTCTTTTTTCCAAAATGGTGCCTTAGTTTTCAGATAATCCATGATAAATTCAGCCGCCGTAAACGCCATGTTACGGTGAGAACTGGTGACACCAACAAATACAATCTCATCCTTCGGGTACAATTCACCAATACGATGAATAATGCTGACGCGTTGCAATGACCAACGTTGGCGGGCTTCGTCAACAATTTTCTGCAACATTTTTTCTGTCATGCCAGCATAATGTTCCAATACCAGTGCTTTAACGGTGTCCCCTAAATTATGGTTACGAACTTTTCCGATAAAAGTCACAACTGCGCCATCTTCATCACACTGCGAGAGCCATCGATATTCTTCACCAACATCAAATGTCTCCCGTTGAATACTGATCCGCGTATTTTCCATTTTTATCCCCCCGTAACAGGCGGGAAAAAAGCCACTTCATCACCATCATTCAAGGCATGTTCAGCGTGGACAAAAGATTGATTGACAGCAGACAACACTTTGCCTTCTTCCAATGCCAATGCCCATCGTTCTCCCTTTTCAGTCAGGGCATGACGAAGATGCGCTACCGTTGGATATTCATTAGGTAGCTCAAGTGAATCCGTTCCTACCAGCTCACGGACTTGAGCAAAAAATAGTACCGTTATCATGCGATCACCTTAAAATCCCCTGATTTACCGCCACTTTTTTCCAACAAACGCACAGGCCCAATGACCATATCTTTTTGTACCGCTTTGCACATGTCATAAATGGTCAAAGCGGCCACAGATACCGCTGTCAAAGCTTCCATTTCCACACCCGTTTTTCCTGTCAGGCGGCAATAGGATTCGATTCTGACACGATTGTGTTCTGTTTGCGCTTCCAGCCGAACTTCCACTTTACTAAGCAGCAGAGGATGGCACAGCGGGATCAACTCCCACGTCCGCTTCGCCGCCTGAATACCTGCGATACGGGCGGTCGCAAAAACATCTCCTTTGTGGTGATCACCCGCGATAATCATGGCCAAAGTTTCCGCCTGCATTTCAACAAAAGCTTCTGCCCGTGCTTCACGCACTGTTTCTGATTTGGCAGAAATATCCACCATATGCGCTTCACCCGATGTGTTGATATGGGTTAATTGAGACATTCTTTGCTCCTGAAAATAAATCTTGCAACTAAGCTAACCGCCAATAAAAGAAAGGTTCGGGGTGATACCGCTGTCCCCCTGATGTAAAAAGTGGGTTTCACGCTTATGGCGCAACCCACCTTGAATACGTAGTTTCAGGGCATCCAGTGATGCGTCATCAGACAATAAATCACGCAATGGAATGCCCTGTTCGCCAAACAAGCACAAATGAAGATTGCCAATTGCGGATACCCTCAGGCGGTTGCAACTTTGGCAAAAGTCTTTTTCATACGGCATGATAAGGCCAATTTCGCCCTGATAATCGGAGTGGCGGAAAACTTGAGCCGGCCCATCACTGCGCGCACGTTGCTGTTGTTGCCACCCTTTCTGTAGCAATTGACGGCGGATCACTTCTCCAGAAAGATGATGACGATGAAAAATGGCACGACCTTCTCCCGTTTCCATCAATTCAATAAAACGCAACTGGATAGGACGGTGTTTAATCCAATCAAGAAAGGCGGGCAGGTTGGTATCATTCACATTCTTCATCAACACGACATTGACTTTCACTGTGGTGAATCCCGCCTCAAAAGCGGTATCAATGCCACGCATAATCTGGAAAAATTTATCTTGTCCGGTAATAGCGTAAAATTGACGGGGATCTAAACTATCAATACTCACATTAATTGCTGTCAAACCAGCCGATTTCCATTGGGAGACATCCCGTTCCATACGGTAACCATTAGTTGTGACTGCAATTTTTTTGATTTGTGGATTTTCATGAACCGCAGCGATGATGTCGCAAAAATCACGGCGCATGGTAGGTTCCCCCCCGTTAGGCGAATTTTTTCTGTGCCAAGTTCAGCAAATGCTCGGCTGACACGACGAATTTCTGGCAGGGAAAGGAATGATTGATGACCACGAGGCCGGTATCCCTCAGGCAGACAATAGGTGCAACGAAAGTTACACACATCGGTAATAGACAACCTCAAGTAATAGAACTTACGCGAAAATGCATCTACAAGTTGTTCCACAATAACACCTTCCAAGTACGGGAGATACCGGCATTTCTGCCTTGCATCCTGGTGACTCAGGAGCCACGGCCAAAGCATCATATCAATGTGGTATCCATTTGATAGAACAGCGACTTAGACACAGAGGCTAGGAGTTAATATCAGTTAAATTTTTATATGAATATAGGTGCGAGCAGCGATGTGCTTGCCGAAAATTCTAACGCTTAAGGTAACAAAAAGCGAATGTCATATTCGATATATATCTTATTACACAACGAGTTAGCTAATTGTTATAACAACCGTCTCCTGCGATATTTCTAAGCTAACCCGAATTCTGCTTAAGCCATCATTGGAACAGCGTCTTCTGAGTAGAAAACTTTCAGTGATGGTTTTTTCAATTTAAGGCAGTAAGCGATCAGTCCACCTAAAACGGTCAACATAAATCCTCTTATACTTCGGTGGCGAGAGTGCTCTATCTGAGAAATTAATTTTAATTGTCCATTAATCGTTTCAATGATAAAACGCTTTTTTAACATTATCTTATCCCACTCAGCTTGCATACGGGCTTTCATGTTACGCCGTTTTTTCGTGATGAAAGTGACACCGCTGTTGGCTAAATCGTCCGCCAATTCCTGACTCAGATAACCTTTATCGCCGTAAAGAGAACCCATTAATTCTGTGGTTAATTCGCGAACCGGTTCCCGATCATCCACATTACCGGCCGTGACTTTAAGCGCGAGAATTTCCCCCTGATGATTGACAACCAAGTGTAATTTGAAACCATAAAACCATCCCATTGAATTTTTTCCACGCTGTGCGATCCCCGCAAAGACCTTATGTCGAGGGATGCGAATGTTATGGCAGACACTCAAACTGGTGGAATCAATAAAAGCAATGCCTGTGGGTTTCCCTTTTAATTGAGTCAGATAGCTGCATAATGGCACCAAAACGGAAGGGGCAACGCTGATAAAACGGGTATAACTGAGTAAAGTGGCGAAGTCGCGGTGGTGGTATTGCCAAATATGTTTCAAATAAAAATTTTTAAAATCACGGTAATGCGACATATGAAAAAGGATCAAAATGGTCATGATTTCACTGGGATACATATGACCTTGTCGGCGGCGTAAACGATGCCCACTCTCAAGGCAAAATTGTTCCCATTGAGGAATGAAAAAACGGCAAAAATCATCGACATCACAGAAAATTTCAACTAACTTGTCCATAGCCTGTTCCCCCTCGGAGTTGTTTTCGGTGTGCACCAAAACTTTGCTCCTGGAACAGGCTTCTCGTCAATTTCTTATCCAGAATTCGGGTTAAGCTATCGTTCGAAAACTTCACGCAAAGATCGCACAAAATCACCTCAATTTCTGAAAGTATCCTGTTTTATGATAAATTATATGAGATTTATTAAAGCCCCTACGTTTAGCCAGTAACAGGAATCCTATGCGAAATCGCACATTAGCTGACTTGGATCGCGTTGTCGCCCTCGGTGGCGGTCATGGACTTGGACGCGTGATGTCTTCCCTTTCTTCCCTTGGCGCCCGCCTGACAGGCATTGTAACGACAACGGATAATGGAGGCTCAACCGGCAGAATACGGCGTTCGGAAGGCGGGATTGCATGGGGAGATATGCGCAATTGCCTCAATCAGTTAATCACGGAGCCTACCATTGCTTCTGCCATGTTTGAATATCGGTTCAATGGCAATGGCGAATTAGCCGGACATAATTTGGGTAATTTGATGTTAAAAGCGCTGGATCATTTAAGTGTCCGTCCTCTTGAGGCGATTAACCTGATCCGCAATCTACTGAAAGTTAATGCACAGTTAATTCCCATGTCAGAACAGTCAGTTGATTTAATGGCAATCGATGATCAAGGTAATACCGTTTATGGTGAAGTGAATATCGATCAGCTCAATTGTGTACCACAGGAGCTATCGCTTTATCCCCATGTCAATGCCACTAAAGAAGCATTGGATGCGATTGAGCAAGCAGATTTGATTTTGATCGGCCCTGGCAGCTTTTTCACCAGCCTGATGCCCTTGTTGTTACTGGATGATTTGACGCAATCCCTGCGACGCAGTAATGCGAATATGATTTATATCGGTAATTTAGGCAAAGAACTCAGCCACGCGGCTGCCAATCTATCATTAGCAGATAAACTTGCCATCATGGAGGACAAGATTGGCCGCAAGATGATTAATGCGCTTATTGTCGGCCCGCGTACCGATATTAACCCTTTCAGTGACCGCGTTGTGACACAACAGATTTTGGAAGCGCAGGATATCCCTTACCGTCACGATCGTGAATTATTGCGTCAGGCAATTGAGCATACTCTGCAAAAATTGGGTTAGCATTTCTGGTTGGGTAGCAATATCCATAGATTAGATAGGAATAGAGAGTGAGGCATTCGCTCTCCATCCCAAATTGACTTCGTATTATCAATACATTATAGCCAAAACCTCACAGCCATCCCTTTCAAGACCAGTATTCAGGAATTAGTAATAAATTGCGCCCGCAATGACTGAATCTGGTCACGAATATTGGCCGCCTGTTCAAACTCAAGATCCCGTGCATGTTGGTACATTTTTTCTTCCAGTTCACGGATTTTTCTCTCCAGCCCTTTTGCCGACAGGTTGCGGTAATCATCTGTACCCAAGGTAACTTTACTTTTTCCTTTGGCCTTCCCTTTGCCATTAACCGGCTGACCAATTTTCAGGATGTCACCAATTTTTTTCTTCAAACCTTGCGGTACGATGCCGTGCTCTTGGTTAAATGCCTGCTGTTTAGCACGACGACGTTCTGTTTCTTCAATAGCTCTTGCCATCGAATCTGTAATTTTGTCACCATATAAAATGGCCTTACCATGCAGGTTACGTGCTGCACGACCGATGGTCTGGATCAGTGAGCGCTCTGAACGAAGGAAACCCTCTTTATCCGCGTCCAAAATTGCTACAAGGGAAACTTCCGGCATATCCAAACCTTCACGCAATAAGTTAATGCCAACCAAAACATCAAATTCACCGAGGCGAAGATCACGGATAATTTCCACTCGCTCTACGGTATCAATGTCAGAATGGAGATAACGTACTCGCTCACCATGTTCTTCCAGATATTCCGTTAAATCTTCCGCCATGCGTTTGGTTAAAGTTGTGACCAACACCCGCTCATTTTTTGCCGCACGGATACGAATTTCAGACAATAAATCGTCCACTTGGGTTGACACAGGACGAACTTCAACTTCAGGGTCAATTAGCCCCGTCGGACGCACAACTTGTTCAACAACATCATTGCCCGCTTTCTCCAGTTCATAATTGCCAGGTGTGGCTGAAACATAAATGGTTTGCGGCGCCAGAGCCGCAAATTCCTCAAACCGTAATGGACGGTTATCCAACGCTGACGGCAAACGGAAGCCATATTCCACCAATGTTTCCTTGCGGGAGCGATCCCCTCGGTACATTCCACCAATCTGTGGAATGGTGACATGGGATTCATCCACCACCAACAAACCATCTGCCGGCAGGTAGTCAAACAACGTTGGAGGTGGTTCACCGGCAGAACGTCCAGAAAGATAACGGGAATAGTTTTCAATACCAGAGCAGTAGCCCAGTTCATTCATCATTTCGAGATCGAATTGTGTTCGCTGGGTGACACGCTGTTCTTCCAATAATTTATCTGACGCCAACAGGATTTTGCGCCGTTGTTCCAGCTCAATCTTAATCTCCTCCATCGCCTGAAGGATACGTTCACGCGGTGTCACATAGTGGGTCTTGGGATAGATGGTATAACGCGGCACATGGTACTCTATCTGTCCCGTCAGCGGATCAAACAGGGAAAGGCGTTCGACTTCATCATCAAACAATTCTACGCGTAAAGCACGTTCATCCGATTCTGCGGGAAAAATATCGATGACTTCACCACGTACCCGAAATGTTCCGCGCTGGAATGCCTGATCATTACGGGTATATTGCAGTTCCGCTAAACGACGCAAGATAGTGCGCTGGTCAATTAACATGCCCTCAGTTAAATGAAGCATCATTTTCAAATAGCTATCAGGATCACCTAAACCGTAAATCGCGGAAACAGAAGCTACTACGACGACATCACGGCGTTCCAGCAAAGCTTTCGTTGCGGACAGTCGCATCTGTTCAATATGTTCATTCACTGAAGCATCTTTTTCGATAAAAGTATCGGAACTGGGTACGTAGGCTTCTGGTTGGTAATAATCGTAATAGGAAACAAAATACTCCACTGCATTCTCAGGGAAAAACGCTTTCATTTCGCTATAGAGCTGTGCCGCCAGTGTTTTATTGGGAGCAAGGATCATGGTGGGTCGATTTAAGTTTGCGATAACATTGGCAATCGTGAAAGTTTTACCCGATCCCGTTACTCCCAGAAGTGTTTGATGAGCCAGTCCATCTTCTAACCCTTCCTGCAACTGTCTGATAGCCGATGGCTGATCACCTGCCGGTTTAAAATCAGAGTGTAACTTAAATACTTTATTCGTTTCTTTGCTCATTTCCCCACGCCATCCATACACTGACAAAATTATTTTTATCATACTGGATAAAAAACCAGCTTCAAGTAAGTTGGCAAAATAATGTTATTGCTTGGATGTTATTAACCTTTGCTTAACATCAAAGGTAACTATTTTTATCCCCAGATAATGATCTTGCTTTTTCCTATTTTTGTATTAACGACGGAAATGATAAGACACTGAATAGCAAAGTGATACAAAAAGGAATTGATTTTATTTAACACATTGATATTGATTATAAAAAAATCCAAGTAGAGAATAACATCAAATCTGGCGCAAGCCGCGTATTGCCTTGCTCGAGGATACTTTTCTAAAACTAATACACAAGGTTATCCACAGGAATAGTGGATAACTCAGCAAAACCTATTAAGCATAGGCGGTTGCAGAGTTATCCCCACTTATACATTTTTTCAATAGTGGAATATTTTTATGCTGCTTTAGGATTGATCCACGTTATTTGTTGATCAAAAATGGCGCAATCGTTGTTGAAATAAAATACCTTCTACGTCATACCATCGATTAAAGCACAATCCTAAGTATGAATTTTAACTAACCCAAAATAAACAATTAGTTAACCAAAGAATCAATTGCAATATATTTTCCTGTGTTATTTTTATCATATGATTCATTCAGATAAGGAATGATTCCCAATAAAGGGGCGGGGATCATGCGCTCCAGTGTCTTCAAATAAGCAACCTGACGTTTGCCGGCGGGTTCAATTTCATTGGCAACCCAGCCTGCTAACTTTAGCCCTGCATGCTGAATTGCCTTTGCGGTTAATACAGCATGGTTGATACAGCCCAATTTGACACCAACTGTCAAAATTACCGGTAAATTCTCCTGAATCACCCAATCGGCAAAAGTCGTATTTTCCGATAATGGTGTATACCATCCTCCTGCGCCCTCAACCAAAACCCAGTCAGATTTTTTTACCAGTACTGCCAAACCTTCCGATAAAACGGAAAAATCTATTGGTTGATTAAGTTCCGCACTTACAATGTGTGGCGATGTCGGTTCCATAAATACCAGCGGATTCACTTCCCGATAAGTGAGTGGCACCGTACTATTACGCTGCAAGGCCAGCGCATCGCCATTACGTATTCCTTCTGATGTCATTTCACTTCCTGATGCCACAGGTTTATAACCGGCAGTCAAATATCCCTTCTCATTAGCCGCTTGCAGCAAGGCACAACTCACCACTGTTTTACCTACTTCTGTATCAGTTCCTGTAAGAAAGTATTTACTTGTCACAATAAATGACTCCAAAAACAATTTGATAGCTTAATGGGTAATCCCCATTGTTTCGTGGGTAGGCTTCTGCAAGAGCATTGAGACGTTTTCTCGTCATTAATCCCTGCGGGCGACCATGATGAAGGTGTGTTGCGCCAATCCCTTTTAGGGAATTCAGTAAAGGCAACAGTTGTGGGTAGCGCTGGTAATATTTCCGGTTAATGACTTTATACCGATAGGGTTGACATGCCTGAGTAATTGTTCGCAATGGCAGAAATTGATTAATATGCTGATAATCATCCACTCGCGCCCAAGCGGTTGCCAATTCATTCAGTGAACCCTGTGCAAGGGTAGAAAATACGATAAGACCACCGCTACGGGTAACACGATAAAATTCGCGCAATGCACATGACAAATCATTGCACCATTGTACCGCCAGATTGCTGAAACAGATATCTACGCTGTTATCCGCTAACCCCAAATGTTCGATATCCCCTTGCAAGTAATAGTCAGCAACTTGCTGCCTTTTTGCATGGCCCAACATACCGGAAGCCAAATCCAGTGCGGTAACCTGTTTACCCTGCTGTTTCCAACGAGCGCTAAAAAAACCGGTTCCACACCCAGCATCCAATACCTGCATACCGATATTTTCCGCTTGTGCCAATCCCATCAAATACTCACCGGTTTGTTGTTGTAACTTAGCCACCGTGTCATATTTGGCAGCCGCACGTCCAAAAGCACCAGCAATCGCCCTCTTGTCAACAGATTTAACAACCAGATCCATGCAACGCCTCCAGTAATGCATCAATGTCATACCGTGTGTGGCTTGCTGTCAACGTAATACGCAACCGCGCACTGTCAGGGGAAACTGTGGGTGGAAGTATTGCCTTAACCCACACTTTTTTTTGTTTAAGTACATGAGACAATGCGGTACAACGCTCATTGTCACCAACGATTAATGGCTGGATAGCCGTTTCTGAATTCAGCAATGCAAAAGGCAGATGCTGTGCTTCGCGACGAAAATAACGGATGTTGTTTTGCAACCGCTGACGCAATTCATCCCCAGCCCTGATCTGTCGTACTGCTTCGGAAAGTGCCACTGCCTGCGCAGGTGGCATTGAGGTGCTGTAAATCAGATGTCTGGCGTATTGGAGCAGATATTCTGCGGTTTGTTCATCACATAACATTGCGGCTCCACTCAATCCAAATGCCTTGCCGAAGGTGACGATCAGAATCTCCGGTTTAACATTTTGCATCCAGCAACTGCCGCGCCCTTCATCACCGTGAATGCCGATACCGTGGGCGTCATCCACCATCAACCAACTTGCCGTCGATTGTGCTTGCTGGGCAATAGCATTAAGTGGTGCATAATCCCCATCCATACTAAAAACACCTTCCGTGACCACCAGCGTTTTACCGGTACACGTTTTTGCCAAATGTTGCTGCAAAGAACCCATATTATTGTGCAGAAAACGCCGAAGTTGTGCGGGAGAGTGTATTGCTGCTTCGAGCAACGACGCATGACTCAGTCGATCAGCAATAATACGATCTTCCCCTTCCATCAAGGCCGCAATCACCCCTTGATTAGCGGCATAACCGGAAATAAAAAGTAAAGCACGAGAATATCCCAGCCATTCTGCAAGCTGTTGTTCCAGCGCATGATGTGCGGCAGTGTAACCCGTAACATGCCCTGAGCCGCCACTGCCCACACCATATTGTTGGGCACCTTGCTGCCAGGCAGCAATAATCTGGGGATGTTGGCTCAAGCCAAGATAATCGTTACTGGAAAAATTAAGATATTGGCCATCCGCAGTGGATAATAAACGCCCATCAGCGCCGTGATGGATTTGCCTGTTACGCCATAGCGGGGTGCCCCGACGTTCGGCCAAACGCAGGGAAAGAAAGTCTGACCAGCTCATCATATTGCCGCATTATAGAATTGTTCGTTATCAGCATTATGAATAATGGCTTCCGTCAAGTTCTGCTGTTGTTGATTGTCACCAAATGCCGTCTTTGTCTGTTGAGGATTGATACCCAAGCGGCGGAACAGTTGCAGATCTTTATCTTCATTCGGGTTTGGTGTGGTTAGCAATTTACAGCCGTAGAAAATGGAATTAGCCCCTGCCATAAAGCACAGTGCCTGAGTTTGTTCATTCATCTGTTCACGTCCTGCGGATAAGCGGACGTGAGATTTTGGCATCATGATCCGTGCTACAGCGATGGTGCGAATAAAGTCAAAAGGATCGACATCTTCATTGTCTTCCAATGGCGTTCCTTTGACTTTTACCAGCATATTAATCGGTACACTTTCCGGCGGCTTAGGCAGGTTTGCCAATTGCACCAATAATGCTGCCCGATCGCGAATTTGTTCACCCAAACCAACGATACCGCCAGAGCAGACTTTAATCCCTGCATTTCGGACATTACCTAAAGTGTCCAGTCTGTCCTGATAACTACGAGTGGTGATGATATTGCCGTAAAATTCTGGCGAAGTGTCCAGATTATGGTTGTAATAATCCAGGCCTGCCTGCGCCAAACGCTGTGCCTGAGATTGATTCAACATGCCTAACGTCATACAGGTTTCCATCCCTAGTGATTTGACTTCGTTAACCATTTTTTCCAAATACGGCATATCACGCTCATGTGGGTTTTTCCAGGCCGCCCCCATGCAGAAACGGGTTGAACCCGCATTTTTCGCTTTGCGCGCTGATTCAATGACTTTTTCCACTTCCATCAACCGCTCTTTTTCCAGGCCAGTTTTATAGCGGGAACTTTGTGGGCAGTATTTGCAATCCTCTGGACAAGCCCCTGTTTTTATCGAAAGCAGTGTACTGACCTGTACTTGTTGTGGATCAAAATATTCGCGGTGTACTTGTTGTGCCTGAAATAATAATTCGAAAAAAGGTTTATCAAACAATTTCTGTGCTTGACTGATTGTCCATTGTTGACGCTCGCTCACAATAACATCTCCGATGTAAAAAATGTTGTCAGTTTAAATAACACCATTATCATGTCAACCAAAATGAATGATAAAAGGTTTACATTAAAGTTGTTATGACTCCTTCAGATCTTGAATTCGACCAGCGCCATATTTGGCATCCGTATACCTCAATGACAGACCCACTTCCTGCCTATCCTGTCGTATCAGCCACCGGTGTGGAGCTGGTTTTATCAGACGGGCGTACATTGATTGATGGTATGTCTTCATGGTGGGCCGCTATCCACGGTTATCATCATCCTGCCCTCAATGAGGCAGCAAAATCACAAATCGATAAGATGTCCCATGTTATGTTCGGCGGCATAACTCACCCTCCTGCAATTGAACTGTGCAAGCAATTGGTGGCAATAACACCTGATTCTTTAGAGTGTGTTTTTTTGGCGGATTCTGGCTCTGTCGCCGTAGAAGTCGCCCTGAAAATGGCATTGCAATATTGGCAAGCCAAAGGGAAAAAACGCCATCGTTTCCTGACCCTGCGCCACGGTTATCATGGTGACACTTTCGGAGCCATGTCTGTCTGCGATCCAGACAACTCTATGCATAATTTGTACAAAGGCTATCTCCCCAATCATCTGTTTGCCGATGCCCCGCAATGCCATTTTGGTGATAAGTGGCAAGCAGAAGATATCAATTCTTTGCAACGATTATTGTTGCAATATCATGATGAAATCGCCGCTGTCATTTTAGAACCTATTGTTCAGGGTGCCGGCGGGATGCGGATTTACCATCCTGAGTATCTGCGACAGGTTCGCCAGCTTTGTAATGAATATCAGATCTTGTTAATTGCAGATGAGATTGCGACCGGATTTGGACGGACTGGCAAGCTATTTGCCTGTGAACACGCGCAAATCGAGCCGGATATATTGTGCTTAGGCAAGGCATTGACGGGAGGATATATGACATTATCCGCAACACTGACTACCCGCCACGTTGCCGAAACTATCAGCCAAGGTGAAGCAGGCTGTTTTATGCATGGCCCAACTTTTATGGGAAATCCTCTGGCTTGTGCCGTCGCCAGTGCCAGCCTGAAATTACTTGCTGACAGCCCATGGCAACAACGTATTCAATCAATTGAAAATCAATTAAAAGCGGAATTATTTCCGTTCAAGTCATACAGTTTAGTCAAAGATGTTCGGGTTTTGGGCGCGATAGGCGTGGTTGAAATGAAACAACCCGTCAATGTCGCTTCATTGCAACGCCATTTTGTTCAACAAGGGGTATGGATCAGACCATTTGGTCGATTAATTTATCTGATGCCACCTTATATTATTCAACCAGAACAGTTAACGAGGCTGACAAATGCCATTGCGGGTGCAATAAATTAAAGAAGAATATATTCAGTCATATATCCATTTATATGACTGAAACAAATAGATTCATTATATTTCTAACAAAAAACAAATCATATTAAATGCATTACCAAACGTCAATCCCTGACAAATATTAATTACTAAAACAGGGGCTATTACATCACCTAAAAATAAATTATTTGATATATTCATGATGAAACCACGCTTATTTAAACAAAGAGGAAAACAACATGAATAGAGAAAATTTTTTCACATCCCCCAATAATGAAACACAAGATGTCTTTGAACTATCTCAAAATAGTTATGAGCAAGAAATTTCGCATTATGAAGCTTTGGTAAAAGAAAAACCTGAATTAGCTCACCTGTTTGTTGAAAATACCCAACCAGATTCATTAACCAGCCCAACTCTGAACCAAACAGAATTTGTTAGTGGGTATTTTAACATTAACACATATTATCAATATGGCGGTTTACCCTTTACCCAAATATCTTCTAACTCCACGATTATTGGGCACGATCCCAATATAGGAAAAAAGACGAATTTCAATGGCTATATTAATGGTGTATATAACACACCAATATTGAATTTTAATAATATTCATCTTGGAGGCGTAGTCAAATATCCTTACTCCATTATTAATACACCATTAAACATTCAACTTTATATTTATCCAAGAAATATTATCTTACGTCTTTTAAAAGGAAATGTTTATTTGGGGGATTTATATTCTGTACAACAGAATCACATATTAATCACATATCCTATTGTTTTACCGGGTGTAGGGACGTTTAATTTGATTTAATATCAATTAATCGCGTTAATTTTTTATCTTATTTTTGGCAAATAAGTATTTTCGCCAGTCACATAGCCAAACTATATGGCTGGCGTGATCACGGTTTATATTCGCAAATATTGCTATGCCTATATTGCCAATATTGTCACCCACATCGGACCTTCACCAACTGGATAGCACGCCAGTTGGGTCAATTCCCCTGAATATGGTTCAATACGTGATACTGAAATATGATCCGATTTCTGCCCCGATGCAATCAGGAAATGACCACTATGATCAATGGCGAAACCACGCGGTTGGGTCTCTGTCGAATAATGCCCGACTAATGTCAGGTGATAACCATCTTCTGAAACGCGGAAATGGCTGATCAGGCTTTCTGAACGCTCGCTGGTATAAAGGTGTCGGCCATCCGGTGTAATGTGAATATCCGCTGACCAACGAACGTTGGAAAAATCTGTTGGCAACGAATCAATTGATTGCACAATGCGATATTTTTCCCATTGGCGCAGAACATCAACGGTTGAATCCAATTCATTAATGCAATAGATGGCCTGTTTTTTCGGATGGAATGCCATGTGGCGCGGGCCTGCACCTGCTGCTGTCGTAATTTCATCTGTCCGGCTTTCTGTCAGATAACCTTGCTCATCCAAATTGAAAATACGAATATGATCTTCTTTCAAACAGGGAACCAGCAGTTGACGATTTTCCCGATCAATATTAGCAGAGTGTGGCGCTTGCAGACCTTCTACAATTTGGCTTGAGGCTTTAACGATCCCATTTTCATCAATAGGATGAACGCTTAAGTTATTGAAGCTGTAAGAGGCAGAAAATAAAAAACGCCCTGTTCTGTCAGTAGATATATGGGTCGGGCTACCCGTCAATGGTGCAATGGCTTGCTGTTCAAGGCTGCCATCTTCCCCAATAGCATAAGTTACGATACTAAATTGAGGACGAATTCCCACATATAAGTGTTTGCCATCAGGGTTGACAACCATTGGCTGTACTTCACCTGGTACATTTACGGTCTGGAGAAGCGAAAGCTCCCCTGTCACATTAAGCGACCATACGTGAATTTGTCGGCTGTTTGGGCTGGCTGTATAAACCACCTGTTTCATGTTCTCTCCTTAATACTTCATTGCCATTTCATTGATCTGTAACGATTATGGAAAAACTTTAACTGCTAAACTGCCTGTACAACGGTTTAACTATATTCAACTAACGTATAATATTTTGTTTATATCATAAACAATCTGAGGCTAACCCATGTCATATCGCGTTATCGCGCTGGATCTCGATGGAACACTGCTCGATCCACAAAAACGTATTCTGCCAGAATCATTGGCTGCCCTAAATGAAGCCCGCCAGTCAGGTATCAAAGTTTTGATTGTAACCGGACGTCATCATGTTGCCATCCATCCTTTCTATCAAGCGCTGCGACTTGATACACCTGCCATCTGTTGCAATGGAACTTATTCCTATGATTATCATGCAAAGAAAATTTTGGCTTCTAACCCACTTTCCATCCATGAAGCCTCTCAAGCACTTTCCTATCTGCAAGATACAGAAATTCAGCATCTGATGTATGTTGATGATGCCATTTTATATCAATTTCCTCACACTGTAGTCCGAACCCTTGCATGGTCGGATTCTCTGCCTGAGCATCAGCGTCCGAATCTCCAGCAAACAGGGAGTTTTCAAGACGCAATCCACAATGTCAGTGCGATTTGGAAATTTGCCACCAGCTCACCCAATTTAGCGAAATTGCGTGAGATTAGTGAACAAATTGAGGAAAATGTTGGCCTTGAGTGTGAATGGTCATGGTTTGATCAGGTCGATATCGCCAAAAAAGGCAATAGTAAAGGCATGCGGTTACAACAATGGGTGGAATCGCAAGGCATGAGCATGAAAGATGTGATTGCCTTTGGTGATAATTATAACGATCTCAGTATGCTGGAAAGCGCCGGACTGGGCGTCGCTATGGGTAATGGGGTTGATGCCGTCAAAGAGCGGGCAGATATTGTCACGCGGGATAATACCCAACCCGGTATCGCTGAAGTCCTGAGAAAATACGTACTGTAGAGCTTGTACATCAGTTTGTGTAATTACCTTTTGGCATCCATTCACTGGGAGCAAATCAGTTCACTGCTGTGCTCCCTGCTTCCTACATATTTATCAGTGACGATCCAACGAAACACTCTTTATCTGTGCATATAGCCATTGCCCTGCCCGCAGATTAAGCTCTTCCCGCGCCCAAGGCGTAATTCTCGCCCACAAGCTATGTTCACTTAGTGCTAATTTAACATCAACCTGGCCATTATTATCTTCAAAATACTCCATGACTTTTACTTGCAAGGTGTTACGGATGCTGCTGGTTTTTGGCGGTTCCAAAACTAAGGAAACGTCTGATGCATCAACGCGGATATGTAGATCAGTCCCCGGAGCAGCATTAATTTGTGGCAACCAAAGGAGCTTGTCAGCCACGGCTACTGCGGTCATTTGATAACGTTGATGATGTTCCATAACAGAAACTTTCAGTATGCTACCCAGACTCTCCTTTTGCAGCCACGGGCGCAGGGCACTACTCGACCAAACCTCTTCCAGGGTTCCTGTTGCCCTGATTTTTCCTTTGTCCATGACAATGACATTCTCTGCCAGCCGTAAAATTTCATCCAAACTGTGACTCACATAGAGGATCGGAATTTTGACATCTTCGGACAACTTTTCCAGATAAGGCAATAACTCACGCTTACGTGGTAAATCCAATGATGCCAATGGTTCATCCATCAGCAGGATTTCAGGGGCAGTTAGTAATGCACGGCCAATGGCTACCCGCTGTTTTTCTCCGCCAGATAACGTAATGGGAAAACGTGACAATAAATGTTCAATCCCTAGCAGGCCAATGATGCTGTCAAACTGCGGTTTCATCTCAGATGCCATGCCATATTGTAAGTTTCCTTGCACGCGATAATGCGGGAAAAGGCGTGCATCCTGAAAAACGTAACCAATCCGGCGCTTTTCTGGTGGCAAAAAGATATTTTGTTCGGTATCCACTAAGGTAGAGCCGTTTAAAACAATGCGACCTTTTTGTGGATGATTTAACCCCGCAATCACATTGATCAATGAGGTTTTTCCTGCCCCTGAAAGCCCAAATATGGCGGTAATGCTGTCTGTTGGTAAAGTGGTGTTAACCTGCATGTGCAGCTCACCCAAACGCTGCTCAAAATCCAGTTCTAACATGCTGCCCCCAAACGTTTTCTGCCCCAACGTGTCAGCCATTCGGAAAGCATCAATGAAATCAGTGCCAATGCAATTGCAATTACGCACAGACGAGCAGCGGCTGTTTCAGCACCTGGCATTTCTAGCAATGTATACATGGCAAGAGGAATGGTTCGCGTCTCCGCCGGAATATTTGAAACAAAGGTAATGGTGGCACCAAATTCCCCCAGTGACCGTGCGAACGCTAATACCGCACCAACAATGATGCCGGGTAGTGACAACGGCAGAGTAATGGTGAAAAAGACTTTAAATGCACCTGCTCCCAATGTACGTGCCGCCTGCTCCAGGCGCCGATCGACACTCTCCAGTGATAACCGAATAGCCCTGACCATCAGCGGAAAAGCCACCACAGCCGACGCCAATGCCGCACCTGTCCAACTAAATGCGAAACTGACGCCAAACCAGTCATAAAGGTATTCACCAATGACTCCACGTCTCCCCATACTAATGAGCAACAAATACCCTACCACCACTGGTGGTAATACCAGTGGCAGATGGATCATGCTGTCAAGCAGGGATTTCCCAAAAAACTGGCAACGAGCCAGTATCCATGCCATTAATATCCCGAATGGCAAACTGAATAACACCGCAATCCCTGAGATTTTTAAGCTCAGTAAAATTGCCTGCCATTCATATTCACTTAATATCTCCAAAGTTCAGTTCCTACAGTGGATTAAAACCGTAACGTTTAAAAATCGCAGCAGCTTCAGGGGTTTTAAGGTAATCATAAAAATCACGAACAGCCTGCTTTTCATGGCCTTTGATTATTGCTATCGGATATTCCACCGATTTATGGCTTTCTGGTGGGAAAACACCCACAACTTTCACTTTATTGCTGGCAACTGCATCAGAACCATAAACAATGCCCAGCGGAACTTCGGCTCGTTCTACCAACGCCATACCGCTGCGCACATTGTTAGTACGTGCTATCAGTGGATTAACCGTATCCCATGCATTCAAATATTGCAGCGATTCTTTAGCATAAATACCAACGGGCACATGATCAGGATCGCCAACCGCTAACCGCCCGCCTGCCAGCAAAGATTTCCATTTTGTTTTTTGGTTGATCTCCACTTGATTCAAGTGACTCTCTTTAGGCGCAATCAGGACAAGCCGGTTACCCAATAAAGTATGACGAGTATTTCCGACAATTAATTGTTTACCAGACGCATAATTCATCCATTGTTGATCGGCAGAAATAAAAATATCCGCAGGTGCTCCCTGTTCTATCTGGCGCGCCAATGTCGACGATGAAGCATAGGAGGCAACAATATCGCCATGTTTCTCTTTTTTATACTGTACAGCAATCTCATCCAACGCATTAGTTAAAGAAGCCGCCGCAAACACCGTCACTTTATCTGCTGCCCAACCATTTCCGGCAAACGCAAAAGTGACCACTATTCCTGCCAGCAACTGATAAACTTTATTCTTCATTTTATACTCACCTAAGTTAATCAATATGGTGCGTTGTATATAACAAGATACAACGTTAAATGAAAACGCTATTCTTAGATTAATCGGCAAGTTGTGAGCCAGTTTTAGCTTTTATATTGATCTCAATGCAACAATTACATATGAAAAGTTAGATATGAAGAGAAGGTAGGAATTGATGATTACCCGGATAACCGGGTAATAGAAATTGTAAAGATTGAGACTATTGACTGGTATTTTCTGTTTTGGAGATCCTATTGAATAATCCCCCAAGCACGTAAATCAATGCCAAAATAGCAGCCATCACTACGGGAACCATGATCAGTGCAAACCCCATACTTTTAAGCAATTCAAACATGTTAACCTCATATCCTGAGTGACTAACAAATTAACTGAGTCATATCTGAAACTGACACAACACAGACATTAATTTCGTTATTCTAGACAATAAAACAGTAACAGTAACCGCCGAAACGTGCGATTCTTATGATTATGTTGTAAAAAACTTTCAAATAGTTGCCCTAAATAAATCACTATGCAAGCCCAAATATTGTTAACACTGAAATTGCAACAACGTCTGTTCGCTGATCCCCGGCGCATTAAGTTGCTTAAACTCATTAAAGTCACTGGTTCTATTAGCCAAGGTGCAAAACAGGCTGGGATTAGCTACAAGAGTGCCTGGGATGCCATCAATGAAATGAACCAACTCGCCGATGAGATTTTAGTGGAACGCGCAACGGGTGGAAAAGGCGGTGGTGGTGCCCAACTGACCCATTATGGTGAACGTCTGTTGCAACTTTATGACTTATTGGAGAAAATTCAACAAAAAGCGTTTGATGTCCTGAAAGAGGATTCTCTGCCCTTAGACAGCTTGCTCGCGGCTATATCTCGTTTTTCATTACAAACCAGCGCCCGCAATCAATTTTTTGGTACGATCACTGGACGTAGCCACGCCAATATTCAACAACATGTTCGGGTTTTGCTGGCAGATGGTAAAACATCAATCTATGCGGCTGTAACGGAACAAAGTGCCAATCGGCTGAATTTAGTCACCGGAAAAGAAGTGTTGGTATTGATTAAAGCGCCGTGGATAACTTTAACCAAAGATCTGGCTCCTGCTGTTTCATGCGAAAATATCCTGTCCAGCCAGGTTAGACATATTGAAACAGGAACAGAATACAGTGAAATTATTCTGACACTTGATGGCGGTGAGTCCCTTTGTGTTACGTTATCTAACCAAGACGTGGCGCGTTTGCAGCTCCAGCCCCACGATCCTGTTACGGCTCTTTTCAATGCCGACAAGGTGATTATTGCCACCTTATGTTAACTCGATTAAATCTAAGAAGGGAACTAAAGTGCCGTTTGTCCCTCCCTGGCATCAGCAATTAATCTAGCACGATTACGTCAGTGTACTCGTTCATCATGTAATGCGTTGCCAGAATCAAATAATTAATACCTATATTCTATTCATACAGGCTCCATAAAGGGTGCCCCTTATACCCACCACAAAAATCGTCATCAAAGTATAAAGGGCGGCTCCCCTAATTTGTGATTACATCATTCCTGCGCTACCGCAAATGCGAATTTTAGTTTCAACCACCTTGCGCATTGCCTCTTTACCCGGTGTGATATATTTGCGCGGATCGTTTGCATCCGGGTGTTCAGCAAAGTACGCTTTAACCGCGTCAGCAAAAGCAATTTTCAGATCTGTCGCCACATTCACCTTACAGATCCCGAAATTAATCGCACGCCGAACCATCTCTTCAGGAATACCCGATGCGCCATGCAGTACCAGAGGAATATCAACCTGCTGCCTGATAGCGGCCAGACGATCAAAATCGAGGTGTGGCTCTCCGTGATATAGGCCATGCGCTGAACCTATCGCAACCGCCAGTGAATCAATACCTGTACGGGCAACATACTCTTTCGCAACTATAGGATCAGTATAGAAGCTATCTTTGCTATCAACAGCTAAGTCATCCTCCTGCCCACCGAGCCTGCCTAATTCTGCCTCAACACTAACATCGTAGTTCTGACAAAACCGAACCACACGGGATACCACCTCGATATTTTGCTCAAAAGGCAAATGTGAACCATCAATCATTACAGAACGGATACCGGACTGCACCTTATGACAGATATCATCATACTCTTCATGGTGATCCAGATGCAGTGCTACCGGCAGATGGTTAATATGCGCCGCTTCACGACAGATAGACACCATATATTCCAACCCTGCGTAGGTAAAGGTGCCGGGTGTTCCCGCCAATATCACCGGTGATGACAGTGCGGCGGCGGTTTCTACCACCACCTGCACTGTTTCAAGGTTATGGACATTAAAGGCAGGTACAGCATATCCGCCCCGCTGCGCTTTTTTCAGCATTTCCCGGTTAGAAATCAGATACATGCTATCTCCTCAGATACCATCAATACCCTGTGATGCCTGTCTTTCACGCTGCTGCTCATGCCACAGGCTAGTCAGCCCACGATGTCCGCATTCCAGTGCCATGTCACGAAACTCAGTGGCTGTCATACCATCACGCTCAAGCATCATTTCCGCAGCCATTTGCATATTGGTGCCAGTAATGACCTGATATGCAGGATGATTTAATGCCATCTGCGCAGCCTGTCTGAACGGAGAGCCGCCGAGTAAGTCAGTGAGAAAAACCAACCCTTCACCCTGATCACATTGGCAGCACGCAGCTTCCAGTGCTTTTTTCAGTGTCTCAGTACACATGCCTTCTGGAAAATCCACCGCTACGCACTGCATTTGCGGGCCAATAACCTGCTCTACTGCCTGCAACAAACCGCTGGCAAAACCGCCATGTCCGGTTATCACTACACCTAACATCTGCGCTCCTTATAGAAAACCGACTAACTTACCAACAAGCCCGAATACCACTGTGATACCAATCAATTTCACAGGTGATGCTCCCTTCTTCATCAGCCAGTAAACCAACAAAGTAAAAGCCAGAGGCAGCAAATTAGGCATCACTTTATCCAGTACATCCGTCTGTAGAGCGAGCTTTGCCTCACCAGCTTTTAAAACTAACGGGGTGGAAAGATGAACGTAGGAAGCCACCAGCGCACCTATTACTGTCATACCGACAATTGATGCCGCATGAGAGATGTTCTTGGTGTGCGCTTTTAGCATAGCAATCGCTTTGATTCCCGTCCGGTAACCGTAATGCGCGAGTCCGAAACGCAGGGCAAAATGTACGATGTTGAACATCAGCAAAAAAATAATGGGTCCGAATAAACTGCCCTGTAGTGCCAGAGAGGCACCAATACCGGCACAAATAGGTAGTAGTGTTAACCAGAATAAAGCATCACCAATTCCGCCTAAAGGTCCCATCAATGCAACTTTCACAGCACGGATGGTAGACACCTTCTCTTTGCTCCTTTCCATCGCCAGTACAAGCCCAGACAAAAAAGTGACGTCAAAGGGATGGACATTGATAAACTCCATATGCATTTTCATGGAGTTGGATAAGTCCTGTGGGTTTTTATGGATCTTACGCAGTGCGGGTATCAGGGTATATAGCCAACCCCCTGCCTGCATACGTTCATAGTTAAACGATGCCTGTAATAGTAGTGAGCGCAGCGCCATTACGTTAATATCGCGGTTTGTCAGTTCGGGACTGGACTCACTATCAATATAGTCATCCCGATCAACCTGGCTGGTTGCTATGGCATGAGCCACTTTCTGTTCCGCTTTTGCCGCCAGCGCTTCATCTGAGTCATTAAATGCCATCGTTCATCTCCTGTGTGGTGGTCTGAGAGCCAACACTCTGATTGTCGTTGCGGGTACGATTAAAGAAATCAATCAGTGCGATTGCGAATGCGCCGAGTGCTACTGCAATAATCGGCATATTCAGGAAAGTCACAGAAATAAAACCCAGGATGAAGTAAGCCACATAGGTTTTTTTCATCATGAACTTCATCAGTAATGAGAAACCGATCGCAGGCATCATTCCCCCTGCTACCGCAAGGCCATCAAGTAACCATTGTGGCGCTTTCTGAACCATTGTACTTGCCGCATCTGCACCGAAATAGATAGGCAGGAAAGCAACAATAAAGTAGAAAAAGAACAGAATGAGCATACCGAAATAGTTAACCCATTCGACACCACGCCAGTTCAGTTTTTTCACCATTTCATCGCACTTGTGCATCATAGGCGAATAGACAGTAAACAGCAGTGTGATACAACCCTGTACGGCTATCGAAAATGGCACAGCTATCCCTATCGCTACTTTCGGATCGGCATGGGTCATGATCGCAAACGTTGTCCCAATTATTCCGCCAATAACCACATTAGGCGGCTGTGCTCCGGCCAGCGGCACCAGTCCCATCCAGACCAGTTCCAGCGTTCCGCCAACTAGCAGACCGGTCTGTACATCCCCTAAAATCAGGCCAACCAAAGGACCAATCACCACGGGACGGTGAATGTGAGTCAATCCGTTGAACAGATCAACACCTGCGATCCCTGCCAATAAGGCTATAAACAATGCGTCAGTAAGCATACTGACCTCCTCAGCTAATCAGCTTAGAGACGACTTCACCCGTTTCATCCGGCACCCGACGGATTTCGCAAATGACGCCCAATTTATCCAGCTCACGGAATGCATTGACATCAGCATCATCAACAGAGACCGTTTTGTGGATCTGTTTTTTTCCTTCCGAGAAATGCATATTTCCGACATTGACAAACTTGATAGGAACACCTCCTTTAACCAGAGTCAGTACATCCTGAGGTGTTTTGCAGACAATAAAAATTTTCTGCCTGTCCGCCGCTTTATGGATTACATCGATTGTTTTCTGCAATGTGAAATAGCGGGTTTGCACACCGTCAGAGACCACCATATCCATTAAAGATTGGGCAACAGGGTCAGCGGCTGCTTCATCATTTGCCACCACAACCAAATTCGCATCCAGTGAATTTGTCCAGGTCACGCCAACCTGACCATGAATCAAACGATTATCGATTCGGGTCATTAATATGTTTGGGGCAGACATACTCACTCCTATTATCATTTAGTCTATTGGTAAGGGTATAATTGGACACCTTTTACAACCCGATTAACTTCCCCTGTCGGGCAAGGATTATCGGGTGATAAGTTATGTGACAACGAAGTATTGAAGGCCAACAACTGGAAAAAGATAAGATATGGAAACATTAGCCAAATATCAGAAAGTTCGCCATTTAGTTCAACTGCTCCCGATAATGGCAGGCTGCTAAGCGGAATAATCTGTTTTGCCCGTTCATCATGTTTCAGTTCATTGAGCAGATCGATATCATAACGGCGGCAATACGTTTCAGCCGACAGCATCACGACAACTAAGGTATTTTCATCGATCATGAATTTAGGCCCGTGACGTACACCGAGTGTAGAGTCAAAACGGGTTGCCACTTTACCGGCTGTCAGTTCGAGCATCTTCAGGGCACCTTCTTCCGCGATACCGGTAAAACAGCCGGAACCCAATGCTACCATTCTGCTGAAACCGGACTGTGATACTTTCTGAACCAGCGGTAGCCACTCTGAAAAACACTTTTCACAAAGAGTTGCCATCTTTTCGACTAACTTACCGGCTCGTGCAAAATCCAGTTTGCCAAGCAGTAGCAATGTCGCCAACATCATGCAACTAAAGCTGGATGTCATTGCAAAGCTACGATCATGAGAACCTTTAGGCATAATCAGCGAACAGGCATTGTTTTTGCCCTCTGCGTGCTTGACCTTTGCATAATGGGCAAGCGCACCATCGGGATTACAGGTCAGTATCAAGTGATAAACATCATCTGCCAACTGATCCACCAGCTCAATTGCACCAACACTTTCAGGGCTGTTACCAGAACGAGCATAGGAAACCAGTAAGGTCGGCCGCTGTTTTTCAAGATACTGCCACGGTGCCGGCACAATATCCGTTGACGCATAGGCACAGACATTCAACCCACAATGTTCACGTAACCACGGAGCCATCGCCTTACCGACAAAAGCGGAAGAACCGGCACCACAGAGGATAATCTGTAAATCAGGCTTAACTAACAAGGAAGACAAAAAAGGCTGCCACTGTACCGCGCTGGACTCTAGTTCACGATAGAGTTCACGCCATAAACGAGGTTGATGGACTATCTCCTCTGCGGTAAAAAGTGCATTGTGCTTTTCCAGCCATGATTGTGAATATGACAGTATTGTCCTCATGCCACAGCCCCTTCATTCAGTTCTTCGCACGCTAGCGCGTACTGAAGCAAAACGCTTCTTACTTTATCCATCACCCACACTTTCGGATCATGTTCCAGACGCCCTTCTTTTACAGCTTTGGCCTGTTCAGGCAAATATTGGCTCAGCATCGACAGAGGTATTGGATTAGTACGCAGGTTATTCAAAAGCTTACTGACTGCTGTTTCTGCCTCTGGCTCTGCCCAATAGTAACGGATGCGGTCACTAAGACTATATTGGCGGTCGATATATCGCTGATGCGCACTGCCTTTGTAATAAGGACTCCAATGCTGAGGCTGTTCATACATGATTTGCTCCAGCGTACTGTGCAGGTGAGCTGCATTCAGCTCACCATTCCATTCACGGTCTAGCTTATCGAGAGCAAACAACCCCTCACGCAGGGCAAACGTCAGCGCAGGCCCTACCTTTAGAATGGCAAAGTGGTCACGCACCAATTCACGGTAAGCACGCGGAGTCTGATAATCTGTAGAATGAGCTTCATAGACCAAATGGGGGACAGTTTCGATAAACTGGCTTAATGTTTGTGCTTTCGCTGAGTTGTAATGTTCAACATGATGATGATCAAACTCGACGCCAGGCTGAACCACCAAGCCAATAACCCGCGGCCAGACATCCGCTAAACCGTGTTCTTGCCACGCGTGTTGATGAACTTTCAGCGTCGTTTCTGCTGCCTGAGGTGAAGTGATCTGCATCCCTTCCATTGACTCCCTGGCACCTCCCGGTACAGGAACTTCAGTGCCAATCACATAAACAGGTCGTTCACCACCATGCTCGCTCCAACTGCGCTCGGCAACCTGACACAACTTCGCTGCACGGGATGCCACGATTTCATCACTAAGCGGTACCGCATCATCAGCACAGGGCATTGAACAATCGAGGTGAATTTTCTTGAAACCTGCCGCAACATAATCGTAAATCAGTGTTTCAGAGAGCTGCATAGCCTCTTGTGCACTACGGTTTTGCCATGCATTAGGTCCCAGATGATCACCACCGAGCCAGACTCTTTCGCGGGAAAGCTCTATTTTGTCAGCAATTTTCCAGACCATTGCACGGAAATCTGCCGGTTGCATTCCGGTATATCCACCGAACTGATTAACTTGATTAGAAGTTGCTTCAATAAGTACCGAGGAATTTCGCTCTTTGGCAAGGCGAATTGCACTTTCCAGCACCCAAGGATGAGCCGAACAAACAGAGTAAATCCCAACGTTCTCGCCTGATTTGTGGCGACGGATCAACTGTAATAGTGGCTGCATAATATCTCCAGTCTATTTAGATATGGTTAAAAACGTTACGTTTTTAATTAAAATAGATATTTCCTATTCATCAACCACAATAACGTCGCCACCAAAGACAATCAGTATCCGACGATAACCCCAGCTTCAAAGTCAAAACTATTTCCCTAGGAAACAATTACAGCAGAGTAGGGATACTGAAAATGTGATCCTTATTAAAATTCATTTTTAAAGAAAAATTATTCCGAAAATCATTTCATTTTCATTCAAATTGAAAGTATGGCCTTTCATTCAGCTTATTCATTTTTATACTTAAAGACGGTCAGGAACTGGAATTAAAGGAATTAACAAGTGGAAGATGCAGGAATAAATATAGAAATAACACTTGGATTCACATATGAAGTGACTGAGATCACTTTAGGTAAAGTTTATCCAGCTATATTTTCTTTGCTAAAGGAGTAATCTATTCAATAACTTCTATTGCATCCAAAAGATATAAATTTATCTTGAAAATAGATATGATTTGACAACATAATTTATTTTTAAGGAGGCTTGCTTTCCATTGGAAAGTGGGCTTTTGAGGAAAGGTTATTTTACCTAAGTATATATTTTAAACATCAGATAGTGACTCTGGTATGGGTAAAACGTTAATTTTTCAATCTAAGTTACAAGACAATCCCTGTATTAACTGCGGTGCTTGCTGTGCATATTTTCGTGTTTCATTTTATTGGGCTGAAGCTGAGGATGGTGGCGGTACAGTTCCCGTATCTATGACCGAAAAATTAAATGATTTCATGCGCTGCATGAAAGGCACAAACGAAGCTCATCCCCGATGTATCAATTTATGCGGTGAAATTGGTAAATCGGTTTCCTGTTCTATCTATGATAAAAGACCTTCTCCTTGCAGAGAATTTCCCCAAGCCTGGGAAAGGGAAAATTATAATGAAAGTTGTGATCGTGCCAGAGCTGCTTATGGCCTTCCCCCTCTGCCAAAACCTCAAACATAGTTGATACTCGTTTGATAGTAGTCGAATAAAAAACAGAATATTTCACTCAGATAGTATTCAGGAGATATTGTTCTAAGGTAAGCGGAGTTTGATAAGAAATTTTGGAGTGAAGTGGTGGGCGATACCAGATTCGAACTGATGACCCCCTCCTTGTAAGGGAGATGCTCTACCAACTGAGCTAATCGCCCACTTCATATCTTGATACCTAAATGGTGGGTCGTGCAGGATTCGAACCTGCGACCAATTGATTAAAAGTCAACTGCTCTACCGACTGAGCTAACGACCCAATTAGGTAATTCTGATTTTGATATCTAAATGGTGGGTCGTGCAGGATTCGAACCTGCGACCAATTGATTAAAAGTCAACTGCTCTACCGACTGAGCTAACGACCCAATTAGATAATTTTGATTTTGATATTTGAATGGTGGGTCGTGCAGGATTCGAACCTGCGACCAATTGATTAAAAGTCAACTGCTCTACCGACTGAGCTAACGACCCATTCTAAATATCAGTGTGATACTAGATACGAAACAACCCGATGAAGTGGTGGGCGATACCAGATTCGAACTGATGACCCCCTCCTTGTAAGGGAGATGCTCTACCAACTGAGCTAATCGCCCACTTCACGATGACTATTAACGACATCAATACCACTGATTTATGATTGGTGGGCGATACCAGATTCGAACTGATGACCCCCTCCTTGTAAGGGAGATGCTCTACCAACTGAGCTAATCGCCCAATCATAAAATCATTTTTTATCACTACGAGAGATATGGTGGGCGATACCAGATTCGAACTGATGACCCCCTCCTTGTAAGGGAGATGCTCTACCAACTGAGCTAATCGCCCCGTCGTGATGGAGTCGCATTATAGGGATAGTTCGAAGTGAGTCAACGCTTTTTATCACTAAAACAATCGTTCGTCGTAAAATTAAACAGAATGAAACAATTATAATCACGCAATGGTATCATTTAAGCTGCTTATTTTAGCTTTTCTCAATAACCTACCGTTAACGCCATTGAGGAATTAAGGTGCAGTGATAAAATAACCCCCACTGTTGTTACTTCAATTGTTACATCAATCATCCAACACGCTCTCTAATAGAGAAACGTAATTAAGGCAATTCCTGATGAGTAAAATTAAAACCCGTTTTGCACCAAGTCCTACTGGCTATCTGCATGTTGGTGGTGCGCGTACTGCTCTTTATTCCTGGTTATACAGTCGCCACAATAAAGGTGAATTTGTTCTTCGCATCGAAGATACCGATCTGGAACGTTCTACTCAAGAAGCCATCGACGCAATTATGGACGGAATGAACTGGTTAAATCTGAATTGGGATGAAGGCCCTTATTATCAGACCAAACGTTTCGACCGTTACAACCAAGTTATTGATGAAATGTTGGATCAAGGTACTGCTTACCGTTGCTATTGTTCTAAAGAGCATTTGGAACAATTGCGTGAAACTCAGATGGCGAATGGTGAAAAACCTCGCTATGACGGGAAATGCCGTGATAGCGAGTGCCAGCATAGTCACGATGAGCCACACGTTGTACGTTTCCGCAATCCACAAGAAGGTTCTGTTATTTTTAATGATAGCATCCGTGGTCCGATTGAATTCAGTAACCAAGAACTGGACGATTTGATCATTCGCCGTACCGACGGTTCACCAACTTATAACTTCTGTGTGGTAATTGATGATTGGGATATGGAAATCACCCATGTTATTCGTGGTGAAGACCATATCAACAATACCCCACGTCAGATCAATATCCTGAAAGCACTCGGTGCCCCTGTTCCAGAATATGCCCATGTTTCTATGATCCTCGGCGATGATGGTAAAAAACTGTCCAAACGCCACGGTGCAGTCAGCGTAATGCAATACCGTGATGATGGTTATCTGCCAGAAGCGCTGTTGAACTATCTGGTACGTCTGGGCTGGTCACATGGCGATCAGGAGATTTTCAGCGTCGAAGAAATGACTGAACTGTTTAGCCTCGATGCTATCAGCAAATCCGCCAGTGCATTCAATACAGAAAAATTGCAATGGTTGAACCATCATTACATCAATACCCTGCCAGCAGAAAAAGTTGCTGTACATTTAGCATGGCATATTGAACAGCAAGGTATTGATACTCGCACAGGTCCAGAACTGGTTGATTTGATCAAACTGTTGGGTGAACGCTGCAAGACACTAAAAGAAATGGCTGAATCTTGCCGTTACTTCTATGAAGAGTTTGCCGAATTTGATGCGGATGCTGCGAAAAAACATCTTCGCCCGGTAGCTCGCCAGCCATTAGAAGTTGCCCGTACGAAACTGGCAGCGATTACTGAATGGACACCTGAGAATATCCATCACGCTATTCAGGCGACGGCTGACGAACTGGAAGTAGGTATGGGTAAAGTTGGTATGCCACTGCGTGTTGCTGTAACCGGTGCTGGCCAGTCGCCGAGTGTTGATGTAACAATCCACGCGATTAACCAAGCACGTTCATTAGCGCGTATTGATAAGGCCCTGGATTATATTGCTCAGCGTGAAGCATAATAAATCGTCATTTACCGATGTTGCGTCAATACAGTGGCGTAAATAATGTGAATAATAAAGGCACTCAATTTATGCAGTGCCTTTAATTTGCTCTCCAAACTTGGTTTTTGGCGGCTTTTTCAGCGTTTACACAGAGAACATTAATGAATTCATTGACAGAATTCTCTGGGTTTCATATGATCCGCCCCGTTCCACAGGATTTTGATTTGGGGCTATAGCTCAGCTGGGAGAGCGCTTGCATGGCATGCAAGAGGTCAGCGGTTCGATCCCGCTTAGCTCCACCAAATATTTATCTTACTCATCAAGGTAATCAGTATTTGGTATTCAAAACCTGAACCACATTTGTGGGGCTATAGCTCAGCTGGGAGAGCGCTTGCATGGCATGCAAGAGGTCAGCGGTTCGATCCCGCTTAGCTCCACCAAAATTCTGAATCCCTGAAAATGAAAATTTTCAGGGATTTTTTGCTTTTATGCTACTGTTTATCTACTTGCATACGTTTCATTGGATGACTATTCACGTAAGATATTAACGTCATTTCCATCAACTCGCCCAGCTTTCCCTGTGGGAACTCCCCCTTGCGAGCAAACCAAAGTAGATACTCTTCCGGCAAATCAATTAACATTCGTCCTTATATTTACCAGATGGCATAGCTGTATTCGCTATTTCCGACAAATATAAAAAAATGGCGCCTGCCAAGACGCCACTTTCGGTTAATAGATTAGACGCTCAAAATCAATCCGGTAATTGCTGCGGAGAGGAAACTCACCAGCGTTGAGCCAAACAACAATTTCATTCCAAAACGCGCAACAGTATTACCCTGTTTTTCATCCAGCCCTTTAATAGCACCAGAAACAATTCCGATGGAGCCGAAGTTCGCGAAAGAGACTAAAAACACGGACAGAATACCTTTCGAATGTTCACTTAGCTGAGCAGAGATCTCTTGCAGGCTCTGCATCGCCACAAATTCGTTGGAAACCAACTTGGTTGCCATGATACTGCCTACTTTCAGCGCTTCATCACTTGGAATACCGATGATCCATGCAAACGGATAAAACACATATCCCATGCACTCTTGGAAGGTAATCCCAAATATCAGATGGAAAATTGCGTTAATTCCCGCAATCAAAGCAATAAAACCTATCAACATCGCAGTGACAATCAAGGCAACTTTGAAACCCGCCAGAATGTATTCACCCAGCATTTCAAAGAAACTCTGCCCTTCATGGAGGTTGCTCATACGGATTTCTTCTTCATTCTCAACAGAATAAGGATTGATGAGAGACAAGATGATAAACGTGCTGAACATATTGAGGATCAATGCAGCAACCACATATTTTGCATCCAGCATCGTCATGTAAGCGCCGACAATAGACATAGATACCGTAGACATTGCCGTTGCCGCCATCGTATACATCCGGCGTTCAGACATTTTGTCCAACACATTTTTATAAGCAATAAAGTTCTCTGATTGCCCCAGAATCAATGAACTCACCGCATTAAATGATTCCAGCTTCCCCATGCCATTGATTTTAGACAGTACTGTACCGATCACACGAATGACAATTGGCAGCACTTTGATATGCTGCAAAATCCCAATCAGGGCGGAGATAAAGATAATAGGACACAAGACATTCAGGAAGAAAAAAGCCAGGTTCGCTTCTATCATGCCACCGAAAACAAAGCTGGTGCCTTTTGCTGCATAAGACAAAAGATGGATAAATAAATTATCAAATCCTTTCACTATCCCCAAACCCACATTAGAGTTCAGGAAGAACCATGCCAGAAAGAGTTCGATTATAAGCAACTGAATTATATAGCGGAACTTAATATTCTTCCGGCTGTTACTAGCCAAAATAGCCAGGCCGCCAATCACGACCAACGCGAGGATAAAATGAAAAATATGAGACATCATAAAGAAGAGCTCCAAACACGATTCTGTGCAAATTTATGTCTGTATTCTATGTAACGCACAATAGTAAAGTTTGATTATTATCACATAATTTTATTATTAGAATAATTACTTCCCATTTAGCCAATCTGATCACACTTTAATCATCACATCCTTAAAGTGGAATACGAATTATTCACCCAATAAACGAAGCATTTCTTCCTCATCGATAACAGGAATTCCCAATTCATTGGCTTTCGCTAATTTGGAGCCAGCGGCTTCACCGGCAATGACCAAATCTGTCTTCTTAGACACACTTCCTGTCACTTTTGCCCCTAAAGCTGTCAACTTATCTTTGGCTTCGTCTCGTGACAAACGATTCAATGAGCCAGTTAATACGATTGTCTTGCCGGTAAAGGGGCTATCGATCTCATCCACGCTCAGGCTATCAGCCAATTCCCAATGGATACCAATATTGTCAACCAGATCGTCAATCACTGCCTGATTATGTGGCTCATTAAAGAAATTCACGACATGACGAGCAACAACACCTCCTACATCCGGTACTGCAATCAGAGCGTCAATATCCGCTGCTCGTAATTTTTCTAATGTGCCAAAATGAGAAACCAGATTAACGGCTGTCGCTTCGCCAACTTCTCGAATACCTAAAGAGTAAATAAAGCGAGCTAAGGTAGTTTTTTTCGATTTTTCCAAGGCATTAATAACATTTTGCGCAGACTTGGGTCCCATGCGCTCAAGGCCAGTTAATTTTCCGGCAGTCAGCCGGAAAAGATCAGCCGGCGTTTTGACATACTCTTTATCCACAAGCTGCTCAATGATTTTCTCGCCCATGCCATCAACATCCATAGCACGACGGGAAACAAAATGTTTCAATGCTTCTTTGCGCTGCGCACCGCAAAATAACCCTCCGGTACAACGAGCGACCGCTTCACCTTCAACACGCTCTATATCTGAGCCACAAACTGGACAATGAGCGGGAAAAATCACTTCCTGAGTTTCTGCTGTCCTGTTTTCATGAACAACTCCCACTACTTGCGGGATAACATCTCCGGCACGACGAATAATCACCGTATCACCAATACGCAGCCCCAGACGTTCAATTTCATCTGCATTGTGCAGTGTGGCATTACTAACCGTAACACCTGCCACCAATACAGGTTCCAAACGAGCAACCGGAGTAATGGCACCAGTACGCCCTACCTGAAATTCGACATCACGGATGATAGTCATCTGCTCTTGAGCCGGAAACTTGAAAGCTGTCGCCCAACGTGGTGCTCTGGCAACAAAACCCAACCTTTC
Source organism: Xenorhabdus ishibashii (assembly GCF_002632755.1). NCBI lineage: Bacteria > Pseudomonadati > Pseudomonadota > Gammaproteobacteria > Enterobacterales > Morganellaceae > Xenorhabdus > Xenorhabdus ishibashii. The sequence goes on from NZ_NJAK01000001.1 coordinate 568,102, forward strand.
TTGTAATTCGAGGGAATCGACCTTAACTACAATTCCATCAATATCAAAGCCCAGTGTCGGCCGCTTCTGCTCAATGTCATGGTAGAAATCCATCACCCGCTGAGTTCCCTGACATAACTTCACCTTGTCATGGACAGGCAGTCCCCACCGTTTGAATTGCATCAGGCGCTCGTAGTGACTTGCTGGCAACTCCCCACCTTCCAGAATACCAACACCGTAGCAATAGAAAGTCAGTGGGCGTTTGGCAGTAATACGAGGGTCAAGCTGGCGTAATGATCCGGCAGCCGCATTACGGGGATTAGCGAATACTTTATTGCCTGTGCGGCGCGCTTCTTCGTTGAATTTTTCAAATCCAGCCTGCTTCATAAAGACCTCACCACGGATTTCAATGCGGGCGGGAATATTGTCGCCTTTCAAACGTAAGGGAATAGCACGAATGGTACGGACGTTGGCGGTAATATTTTCCCCCGTTGTCCCATCACCACGGGTCGCAGCCTGTACCAATTCCCCATTTTCATACAGCAAGCTGACCGCCAAACCATCAAGTTTTAGCTCACAACAAAACACCAAATCCTGATTGTCTTTCAGACGATCACGAACGCGTTTATCAAATGCCAGATAGCTCTCTTCATCAAATACATTATCCAGAGATAACATAGGGATCTCATGGCGTACCTGTTCAAACGCCGTTAACGGTGCCGCTCCCACACGCTGGGTAGGAGAATCCGCAGTAACCAATTCTGGATGCTGTTCTTCCAATGTTTTTAATTCTCGCATCAAACGATCATATTCTGCATCAGGGATCTCTGGTGCATCCATAACATGATACAAATATTCGTGATGACGTAATGTTGTTCTTAATTCATTAATTTTTTGGATAATATTTTCCATGACTTCTCACCAGAGATGAAAAACCCCCGACTAGCGGGGGTTTGATACTAAAAAAAGGGGGTTATTCACCGACATTGAGTGTATCACGGATACGCGCTTTATAGAGTTCTATCATCTGTGGTGTCAGCATTTTGCGCTCACCATCCAGAACTACGCCCCCTACATCAGCAGCGATGCGCTGTGCCGCCTGCAACATCAGTTTAAAATTCTGATTGGAATCACCATATGAAGGCACAAGCATAAATATGGAAATGCCAGGGGTAGTGAAATCTACCATTTGGTCAGGATCAAATGAGCCAGGTTTTACCATGTTAGCTAAACTGAACAATACAGCACCACTACCCGATGGGTTTAGATGGCGATGAAAAATATTCATCTCACCAAACCGGAAGCCTGCCTGTAAAATGCTTTGGAACAATACTTCACCATTCAGTTCTTGCCCATGGTGAGCGGCAACATGCAATACCAACACAGTCTCTTTTTTAGTCTGTTCAGATTTAGACAATGCTTCATTTTTCGCTGCCTTTGACTGCCCTTCCACAATTTCAGAATCTGACTCTGTTATCCTGGCTTCTTTCGATTCGACAGATTCAATCGGATCGAACAACCCAAGTTGTGGTTCTTCCTGTTGATCATCAGCAGCGTTCACCTTGATTGCAGAAACATCAGATTGATGCCTTGCAAGTAAAGGATCTGTACCATCATCAGGCACTACGGCTAACGACTCAGACGCATGACGTTCGATAACCGGCTCAGCACGATGTTCAGTATGCGGTTTCGCCGACTCCTGAACATTCGATTTTGACGTATTATCAAACAATTCATCACCATCATCATCCTTTGGCTCTTCCTGATGCCCCTGTTTATGACGTTTAACTGGGCGATCACGAAAGAGTGATGAACGCTCTTTACGGCTGGTCCACAGCCCATGTAATAGCAGAGCTATTATGGCTATCGCACCAACAACGATTAATATCAGACGCAAATCCTGCATCATTGCTATCTCTGTTGTTTAAATTAATTGCCACTACGGCGGAATATTCTTTAGATAAGAGTATTTGTCAAATAGGACAAGTGCAAGTCTCTACATACTTTTCTTACCATAATGAGAGATTTCCTCTGTTTTTTCGGATGTTTTTTACTCATAAAACGACTGGTCAGTGGAAAATCCTGCCTATATCATACCGCCTCAATCATCTAAGAGAGAATAAGAAAATATGACGAATTCGACAAAACATGCGAGTGGATTTCACTATATTGTCCAAGGTTGGCAACTAATAACCCGTCCTGGCATTAAGAGATTCGTTCTATTACCTTTATTGGCTAATATTTTATTACTAGGCGGTTCATTTTGGTGGCTATATCATAAACTGGATGACTGGATACAATGGACCCTCGATAAAATACCAGACTGGATGCAATGGTTAAGCTATTTAATTTGGCCACTTGCCGTTATTTCTATCTTATTGTTTTTTACTTATTTTTTCAGCACACTCGCTAATTTTATCGCTTCACCATTTAATGGCTTGCTGGCGGAAAAACTGGAGGCTGACTTAACAGGTATTCCAGCACCAGATACTGGCGTTATCGACCTGCTCAAAGATACGCCACGTATTTTGAAACGCGAAGTAGTGAAAATTCTTTACTATATTCCACGAGCACTGATCCTCTTGTTACTTTATTTCATTCCAGGAATAGGCCAAACCATCGCACCTCTCCTTTGGTTTATTTTTAGCGCCTGGATGCTAGCAATCCAATATTGTGATTATCCGTTTGATAACCATAAAGTCAGTTTTACCACTATGCGTAATACCTTGCGCCAAAACAAAATAGATAACCTGCAATTTGGCGCAGCAGTAAGCATACTGACTATGATCCCGATCGTGAATCTGTTTATCATGCCCGTTGCTGTTTGTGGAGCCACTGCAATGTGGGTTGATCGCTACCGTGCTCAACACGCCCTGAATCGCACATCATCAAACTAATTTTCTGCTTACTATCCTCTGCCTATTACAGCAACAAAGCCCCTGACAAATGACAAGTATGTCAGGGGGCTTTGTTAAAAAATTATGCTAGCCTTAAATAATCCAAAGAATATAAAATGACCATCAATTATTCTTTTATATAATAAGAATAGACTGAAACCTTATTTCCATAAATATGATGTTAGCGTATGGTTAATCAGTATTTACGGTATGTTAGGGGTAATCGAATAATGAGCAAAATTTATGAAGATAATTCATTGACTATTGGTCACACTCCGCTAGTACGTTTAAAAAATTTCGCAAATGGTCGTATCCTGGCGAAAATAGAATCCCGTAACCCCAGCTTCAGTGTAAAATGCCGCATTGGTGCCAATATGATTTGGGATGCTGAAAAACGTGGCATTCTGACCAAAGATAAAGAACTTATCGAACCAACCAGCGGTAATACAGGGATTGCACTTGCCTATGTCGCAGCGGCTCGTGGTTATAAACTAACCTTGACCATGCCTGAAACAATGAGCCTTGAACGACGTAAACTGCTGAAAGCACTAGGCGCAAACTTGGTGTTGACCGAAGGTGCAAAAGGCATGAAAGGTGCCATTGAGAAAGCTAACGAAATCCGTGAAAGTAACCCTGATCGTTATATTCTTCTGCAACAATTCAGTAATCCCGCCAACCCTGAAATTCATGAAAAAACCACTGGCCCTGAAATTTGGGAAGATACTGGCGGTAATGTAGACGTTTTTGTTGCTGGCGTAGGAACTGGCGGTACAATCACGGGGGTTGCTCGTTACTTAAAAAATACGCAGGGCAAACAAGTTACCATCGTTGCGGTAGAACCAGAAGGTTCACCTGTTATCAGCCAAAAATTGGCGGGTGAAGAACTTAAACCAGGCCCACATAAAATTCAGGGAATTGGCGCGGGTTTCATTCCTGATAACTTAGATTTAACATTAGTTGACCGCGTATTTAAGATCAGCAACGAAGAAGCGATGCAAATAGCACGTGAAATCACTGAAAAAGAAGGAATTCTTGCCGGAATTTCTTCGGGTGCGGCGGTTGCGGCAGCCATCAAAATAGCGCAAGAAGATGCATACAAGGATAAAAATATCGTGGTGATTTTGCCTTCGTCAGCGGAACGTTATCTCAGTACAGGACTGTTTGCTGACTTACTCAGTGAGTAAAAATCACTCTATAGAATTTTCCACTATATTGACAAAGAAGCATCTACAGGGTGCTTTTTTGTGCATCAGATCAAAGTTTAAAGCTTTCCTAGGTGATTTATTCAAGTAGCTTTAGTATTTAACCAGTAATTATTTTGATGCGCAAAATTAATCGCCAATCAGGCGGCAAAAAAAGGTTATTCAATTAAACCATTCTTCGGATAGCGTGTATTAACACCAAATCAACAATTGAGCGCATCAAGTATGTTAATTTTTTGATAATGATTATTATAATCCCACTAAATTTCAAGTTAAAATTAACAGAGCAATAACTTGAAAGGCGAAGGGAACACGCTTTACTTCATTATCATTTTAACGGTTGTATAAGCCGGAGTGAATTCAGCTATATCCAATAGAGTTCTCTTGGTTTACCAATAAATATTTAAGTTATTGAGGAAATACTATGTTCCAGCAAGAAGTTACTATTACTGCACCAAACGGTCTCCACACTCGCCCTGCGGCACAATTTGTCAAAGAAGCAAAAGGTTTTGCTTCTGACATCACCCTGATTTCTGGGGGCAAGTCTGCCAGCGCAAAAAGTCTGTTCAAATTACAAACGCTAGGGTTGACTCAAGGTACAGTCGTAACGATTTCTGCTGAAGGCGAGGATGAACAACAGGCTGTTGAACATTTAGTTAAATTGATGGGTGAATTGGAATAATCGTCCGCTCAATCAAGCCAATCTATTTCATTCAGCTTATCCCCGGACCAATAAAATCCGGGGATATTTAGGGTATCTCCTAAGTCTTAATGAAAGATAATCACCCGCAGTAAGGTCATATAATATGATTTCAGGCATCTTAGTATCACCAGGAATTGCTTTCGGTAAAGCGTTATTACTGAAAGAAGATCCCATCATTATCAATCATAAAAAAACTACTCCTGAACACGTCGAACAAGAAATTTCCCGCTTTAAGCAAGGCCGTAACAAATCTTCCGCACAATTAGAGATAATTAGAGAAACAGCCGAAAAAAACCTGGGCGCAGAAAAGGCCGAAATCTTCGAAGGCCATATTATGTTGCTGGAAGATGAAGAGCTAGAGCAGGAAATTATCACGCTTATTAAAAAAAATCTGTTAACAGCAGATGCAGCCGTTCATTCCGTTATTGAAGATCAGGCTAAGGCACTGGAAGAGCTGGATGATGAGTATTTGAAAGAGCGAGCCGCCGATGTTCGTGATATTGGTAAGCGCTTACTGAAAAATATTCTGGATATGCCAATTATCGACTTGGGTTCCATTGAAGAAGAAGTCATCTTGGTTGCCAGTGATCTGACGCCATCAGAAACCGCACAACTCAATCTGGACAAGGTATTAGGTTTCATCACTGATCTTGGTGGCCGGACTTCTCACACTTCCATTATGGCTCGCTCATTGGAATTACCAGCGATTGTTGGTACAACCAATGCGACCAAACAAATCCAAAATGGTAGCTACCTGATTCTGGATGCCGTCAATAATCACATTTATGTGAACCCATCTGATACCGAAATCGAGAAACTGAAAACAGCGAAAAGCGAGTATCTGACAGAAAAAACCGAACTGGCGAAGCTGAAAGACTTACCTGCCATCACATTGGATGGTCATCAAGTTGAAGTTTGCGCCAATATCGGTACAGTACGCGACATTGCTGGCGCTGAGCGCAATGGTGCCGAAGGTGTTGGTTTATACCGTACTGAATTCCTGTTTATGGATCGCGATTCTCTGCCAACCGAAGACGAACAATTTGAGGCCTATAAAGCAGTTGCAGAAGCTGTCGGTAATCAAGCTGTTATTATTCGTACAATGGACATTGGTGGCGATAAAGACTTACCTTACATGAATCTGCCAAAAGAAGAGAACCCATTCCTTGGCTGGCGCGCAATCCGTATTTGCCTTGACCGTAAAGAGATTTTACATTCTCAATTACGTGCTATCTTAAGAGCTTCTGCATTTGGTAAACTTCGCATTATGTTCCCAATGATTATTTCAGTTGAAGAAATCAGGGAATTGAAAGCTGAGCTGGCGTTACTCAAAGAGCAATTACGCAGTGAAAACAAAGCATTTGATGAATCGATTGAAGTTGGCATCATGGTGGAAACACCTGCTGCTGCAACCATTGCTCATCATCTTGCAAAAGAAGTTGACTTTTTTAGTATTGGGACAAACGATCTAACTCAGTATACTCTTGCTGTAGACCGTGGTAATGAGCTGATTTCTCATCTTTACAACCCAATGTCACCAGCAGTGTTGAGCCTAATCAAGCAAGTTATTGATGCCTCACACGCAGAAGGTAAATGGACTGGCATGTGTGGAGAGCTGGCCGGTGATGAGCGCGCCACGCTGTTGCTCTTGGGCATGGGGTTGGATGAGTTCAGCATGAGTGCAATATCAATTCCACGCATTAAAAAGATCATCCGTAATACTAATTATGATGATGCAAAAGCTCTGGCAGAGCAGGCTTTAACTCAGCCAACAGCAAAGGAATTGATGGATTTGGTTGACACCTTTACCAGAGAAAAAACACTCTGCTAAAAATTAGCCAGAATACGGTCCCATTAAACAATTAGGAGAAGATTCATGGGTCTGCTTGATAAATTGAAATCTCTGGTTTCAGACGATAAAAAAAATAGTGGCAGTATTGAAATTATCGCACCATTGTCAGGTGAGATAGTCAACATCGAAGATGTTCCAGATGTTGTTTTTGCTGAAAAAATCGTTGGTGATGGTATCGCTATTAAACCAACCGGCAACAAAATTGTCGCTCCTGTTGATGGCACCATTGGTAAGATCTTCGAAACTAATCATGCTTTTTCTATCGAATCTGATAGTGGTATTGAGCTATTCGTTCATTTTGGTATTGATACCGTTGAACTGAAAGGTGAAGGTTTTAAACGCATTGCCGAAGAAGGTCAACGAGTACAAAAAGGTGATTTAGTTTTAGAGTTTGATCTGGCATTTCTGGAAGAAAGAGCTAAATCAACCTTAACTCCTGTTGTTATTTCTAACATGGACGAAATTAAAGAGTTATCTAAAGTAAATGGCTCCGTAGTCGTCGGTGAGTCTGTTATTATGCGTATCAAGAAGTAGCTGAATACATCACTGATGAGCTGTATGTGGATCGCCTCTGTTTTATCAGGTAAAGATAAGAATATCTGATAAAACAAGGCGGTTTTTTTATAAGCCGGTAAACCTAATATGTATCAAACCCCTTCCGGTTACCATCTGCGTCGCAGACAAGGTCATATGTGTCCCAGTGAAATCATGACCATTTTAATCTTCTTTCACATGTCACATTGCCGTAACTTTAAAGCTTTCTACTTGGAATGAATCTGGAAAAATCATCATAACGATTTTCCCTCCTTACTCAGTTATACCCGTTTCGTCAGTATCGCGCCTTCGGTTTTAGCACCACTGCGTATCTCGCTCATCAACACGGCCGCCTGCTTTAAAATTTCTTTTTCCACTTCCAGACGCCTGACCTGTTTTTCTAACGCCTGTATCTGGCGTTGTTCGGGCGTTAAGGCTTTACCGGCAGGCGTTACCCCCTGTATTTCGGCCTTATACTGGCGGATCCATTTTCTCAAGGTACTGGCATCAACGGCCAGTGAACGGGCGATATCAATAACCCGTTGATGATGGAGAACAACCTGCTGAACCGCTTCCAGCTTAAATTCAACGGAATAGTGGCGTTTGGTCGGTTTCAATTTCATTGTCATACCTCATTGTCATGTTAATAACATTAGCAGGCTTTTGAGGTGTCCGAGATCTTATATCACTACACTGCTAGAGGTATTATAATGCGTGGACAATAATAGAAGTTCAACTCATTCTGGGATGTTGCAGTTATGAATAAATTAATGGGTGATTTCTTTCATAAATTAAAAAAAATCACACCTCATGAGGAAAAAGAAATAAATTTCTTTGCGTCGGGCGGCTCAGGCTATCTTGAAAATCCTACTTCAGATTTGATAGCATTATTTATGGGAAACGAGCTAGGTGTTCCGCCTTGGTTACTCAAAGCATTGATGCAATGCCTTAACGTAGACTGCGATATCGACGAATTGGATATTACCTCTTTGGAAGTGATCAGAGAAGCAAGAACATCTGATGGAAAATACCTGGATATACTGATTTCGCATCAGGATTTCATCATCGGCATTGAACACAAAACAATTTCAGCCATCAATAATCCCTTTGAAAGCTACGATAAACACCTAAATAGCCTCATAGATAACAATCAGATAGTGTACCGCTGTATCCTTGCTCCCGACAAGCTTTCCAGCTTACCAGTAGATAAATGGCCATTAATCAATTATTCACAGTTGGTTACAACAGCCAGAAATCGTCTGGGTAAAGATCAGGTGCATGATCCATTCAGTAAATGGAACATTTTTTACACTGAATTTCTCAATCATTTGCATGAACTAAGCGGGATGAATAACACAATGGTAATGAACACGGAAAACCAGAATTTTGTTAAGGAACATTTTAACCTTCTGCTGAAAGCCAGAGACTTGCTCAAAGAATTCGAAACGGCAATGATTGATGAAGGCAAGAAAACCCTCGCTGAAGTGCTGCCTGGCACAAATATATCGCATCGTATCAATAACTGGAAAGGAGATTATAAAGCTATCCATCTATCTCCAGAATGTTGGGGAAACGGAAAAACAGGTGTGTCTCTTGTCTATTATCCGAGCGAGGACGAGCAGGATGTCATTTACTACGTTAATGGTTGGATAAATATCAGCGACTACCCAGAACTGACAATGCTGCGTAACATGGTGCTCGAAAAAATGAAATCAGACTCTTTTCTGCCATCGGCCGATAAGTCCGATTCTGAGATTATCCCGAAGGCTAAAGAGTTAATACTCTCCTTTGGTACTCCAGAAGGTTCTTTGGAAGAGGCGAAACTTTTGCTTAAAGAAATGGCAATGTTCATTTCCGAAATCTTGGAAAATTAAATGATGGCTGAGGCATAAAGGTTGTCAGATAAACATCATCTGGGAATAAGCAACGCTTTTTTAATAAGGATGACTTAAGTTATAAGCATACTGATTTTTAGGGAGGATGACATTTCAGACCATAGCATGGTTAATAAAACTATGGTCTGAATGTGGAAAGGAAAATAAAAAGAATTCGGGTTAATTAAAAACACCGGTAGACAAGTACCTATCACCACGATCACAGATAATGGCAACAATGACTGCTCCAGGGTTTTCGGCCGCGATGCGTAACGCTCCAGAAACGGCTCCGCCAGAGCTTACGCCACAAAAAATGCCTTCTTTTTGTGCCAACAAACGCATGGTATTTTCCGCTTCGGTTTGGGTAATATCCAAAATCTGATCCACCAGCTCTTTCTGATAAATGCCGGGCATATAGGCCGGAGACCAACGACGAATACCAGGAATATGACTATCTTCCGCAGGTTGTAATCCGATAATTTTCACTCTGTCTGACTGAGATTTCAGATAACGGCTCACCCCCGTAATCGTGCCTGTCGTTCCCATACTGGAAACAAAGTGCGTGATCCGCCCTTGTGTTTGCTGCCAAATTTCCGGGCCAGTAGTATTAAAATGTGCCAGTGAATTATCGGTATTATTAAATTGATCCAGAACTTTTCCTTCCTCGTTCTTCTCCATTTCTTGCGCCAAATCCCGCGCACCTTCCATTCCCAATTCTTTACTGACTAAAATTAATTCAGCACCGTAAGCCTGCATTGATGCCTGCCTTTCAAGGCTCATATTTTCAGGCATTAATAATTTCAAGCGATATCCTTTCACCGCCGCGATCATCGCCAGAGCAATGCCGGTATTACCACTTGTTGCTTCAATCAGAACATCACCAGGGGCAATTTCCCCACGCAATTCCGCTTGCAGGATCATCGAAAGCGCAGCCCTGTCTTTTACGGAACCCGCCGGATTATTACCTTCCAGCTTGACCCAAATCTCAGCATCAACACATGCTGTAATTCGTTGTAATTTCACCAGCGGTGTATTACCTATAAATTCTTCCAAGCTTGCCACAGCATTACCTAATTCGTATGAGAATAGATAAACAAATAATCATATTAAGGAAACTGTAGCAAGACATTAAGCAAAAAATCCCTACTCCCTTACATAGCAGGAAATAGGAATTTAATATAAAAATGAATTACATCAGGCAGATTCAGCAAATCGCAACACTTTTAATGGCAAATCTCCCGCATACAAGCGAGCGCCTGTGCCACCAATAAAATAGTCATTTCCTCTAATCGGTATAGAGGGATCATCCCGCCAAATCACTGACAGGTATTCATCGCCCCAGCCTAACGGCTGAACAGATAGTAGGAAAAAATGACCTCGCGGATTCACTTCCACAACTTGCACTGGCAAAGGGCAGGCAGGTGTTTGCTTGGCACTAATCATCATATCCCAAGGCCGGAAAAAAACGTCAACATTTCCTTGATGTAACGGTGTGATATTCAATGGAAAAATCTTCCCGCCAATCCAGAGTTGGGAACCTTTAATTTCACCCTTCAGTTTGTTTATTTCTCCTATGAATTCAAGGACAAAGCGGCTCTCCGGTTCATGCCATACTTGTTGGGGAGTACCGACCTGTTCAATACGCCCTTGATTCATAAGTACCACCCTGTCAGCCACTTCCATTGCCTCTTCCTGATCATGGGTGACAAATACGCTGGTAAACTTCAATTCTTCATGTAACTGCCGCAACCAACGCCGTAACTCCATACGCACCTGAGCATCTAATGCACCAAAAGGTTCATCCAACAAAAGGATCTGTGGTTCAACCGCCAATGCCCTTGCCAGTGCCACACGCTGTTTTTGACCACCAGAAAGTTGCGAGGGATAACGTTCTGCCAAATGGGAGAGTTGCACCATATCCAGCAGTGCCATCACTTTACTGCGCAATGCCTCAGCACTGAGACGCTGACGACAAGGAAGAACGGACAGGCCAAAAGCTACGTTATCGAATACCGTCATATGGCGAAAGAGAGCATAGTGTTGGAATACAAATCCGACACGACGATCTTTTGCATGTAGCCGGCTGACATCCTGTCCGTGAAATTTCAATTGCCCTGCACTCTGCTGCTCAAGCCCTGCAATGATCCGCAACAATGTCGTCTTACCAGAACCCGATGGACCAAGCAGAGCAACCATCTCACCAGATTCAATATCCAGTGAAATTTCATTCAGTATTTGAGATCGACCAAAAGATTTACTGATTTTACTGATTTCAATACTCATATTCCGCTCCTAACCTACCCTTGCTGGCGGCTTAAACGCCATTGCAATGCACTTTTGACAATAAGAGTAATAATCGCCATCACCGCCAATAAGGCCGCAGCCGTAAATGCGCCAACCGTGTTGTAATCTTGATACAACAGCTCAACCTGCAAAGGCAGCGTATAGGTTTCACCGCGAATAGCTCCCGATACCACAGACACAGCACCAAATTCCCCAATCGCCCGTGCATTGGTTAAAACAACGCCGTATAACAACGCCCAACGAATATTTGGCAATGTCACGTGCCAGAACATCTTCCAGCCGGAGGCGCCCAGCAATATGGCGGCTTCATCCTCCTGATTACCTTGGCTCAGCATCACCGGCACCAATTCACGAACCACAAACGGACATGTCACAAATACCGTCACCAATACCATACCAGGCCATGAGAACATCAATTGGATGTCATAACTCCCCAACCAACTTCCTAACCAACCATTAGCACCATAAAACAGCAGATAAAGTAACCCAGCCACAACCGGCGAAATCGCAAACGGAATATCAATTAATGTCAGCAATAATTGTCTACCTGGGAATTGGAAACGTGTCACTAACCATGCCGTCATCACACCAAAAACCAAGTTAAGGGGGACGGTAATAAGGGCAATCATCACGGTCAGCCAGATAGCGTGCAGCATATCGGAATTGAAAAGGTTCTGGGCAACCATGTCGATTCCTTTGGAAAAGGCAGTCAAGAAAATCCATGCCATCGGTATGATCAACAACAGAAGTGAAAAAAGTACACCAGTGCCGATCAGTAACCATTTTCCCCAATTTATAGAGGGACGTTGTGCCTCTGTGTATGCGGAAAATTCAGTCATTAATGTCCCCCTATCCGTTTACCAAAGCGGCTTTGCAATATATTGACGCTAAACAGCAGTAATAACGACACAGCGAGGATGACGGAAGCGATAGCACTAGCAGCCGGATAATCAAATTCTTGCAGGCGGATAAAGATCATCAGGGAAGCAACTTCAGTTTGCCAGGCAAGATTGCCGGCAATGAAAATCACGGCACCAAATTCGCCCAGGCTACGAGTAAAAGAGAGCACTGTTCCGGCAATCAGTGCCGGCGAAACCTCAGGTAATACAACCCGTCGAAAAGTCTGCCAACGGCTTGCTCCCAATGTCTGTGCTGCTTCCTCATATTCAGGGCCTAATTCTTCAAGCACAGGCTGAACAGTGCGCACCACAAACGGCAGGCTAGTGAAAGCCATTGCAACCGCAATGCCCAGCCAGGTATTGGTGACTTTGATATCGAAATTACCAAGCCAGACACCGTACCACCCAGTTGCAGAAAAGAGTGTCGCCAGCGTTAAACCTGCAACCGCCGTCGGTAAGGCAAATGGCAAATCCATCAAGCCATCTAATAAACTGCGTCCGGGAAATTGATAGCGCGTTAATATCCATGCCATCAACATGCCAAAAACCATATTGAATAAACTGGCAATCGCCGCAGCCAACAATGTCACCTTATAAGCGGCAACAACTTGTGGGTTAATGATGACCTGCCAATATTGCTCCCATGTCATACTGGAAAGCTGCACTACCAGAGCACTTAATGGCAATAGCAGAATAAGACAGACATAAAACAGGCTACAGCCTAAACTCAGCCCGAATCCGGGCAAAACTCGTTTGCTAAATACCGACATTATTTGCGCCCTTCTTTCAATAACTGATCAAGCGTGCCGCCAGTATTGAAGTGCGTTTTCATCACTTGAGGCCAGCTACCGAATTGTTCTTCGAGGCGAAACAGTTTGGTTACAGGAAAACGGGATCGCTGTGCTTTCATCACATTTTGATCGATTACACGATAATTAAAACTGGCTATGATTTGCTGAGCTGCTGGACTATACAGATAATTTAAATACGCTTTAGCAACCGCTTCCGTACCATTTTTCTGGACATTCTTGTCCACCCAGGTTACAGGGAATTCAGCCAAAATATTCACTGGAGGTACAATGACCTGATAATTGTCTTCCCCATACTGTTTACGAATGTTATTGACCTCAGATTCGAAGCTAATTAATACATCCCCTATTCCCCGCTCAATAAAGGAAGTCGTTGCCCCACGACCTCCGGTATCAAATACCTCTACATTCTGTAAAAAATTCTGCATAAGTTGGCGAACTTTAGCAGGATCATGCGGATTTTTTTGCTGAAAAGCGCCCCATGCGGCCAAATAGGTATAGCGTCCATTACCTGACGTTTTTGGGTTTGGGAAAATTAATCTGACGTCATTTCGCACCAAATCTTCCCAAGTTTGGATATGCCTGGGGTTACCTTTGCGTACCAGAAATGCCATGGTGGAATAGTATGGAGAACTGTTATTCGGCAAACGCTGCTGCCAATTAGCGGGAATGAGATTGCCGCGATCGTGCAAGATCTGAATATCTGTGACTTGGTTATAAGTGACGACATCCGCTCGTAATCCATGCAAAATGGCCAGTGCTTGTTTAGATGAACCTGCATGGGACTGCTTGATGGTCAGTTTATCCTGCGGGTTCTGTTCATACCATTGTTTTTCAAATTTCGGATTCAAGCCCAAGAATAATTCTCGTCCAATATCGTAAGAACTATTCAGCAACTCAACAGCCAAGGCGTTAGGGCTATAAACGTTGAGAAAGGCACAAAACAACAGGCTAGTCACTCCGCTTAATAATTTATTTTTTATTGCCACTATTTTCATCCAACACCTTACTCATCACACCATTTGACAACAATTTCTCTACTGTATCCAGAATCTTTATAACAAGGTAGTTTACTATCTACTGTTTTATATACCGAATTTTCATGAGAAATGATGAAAAGAGATAAGATGTAGAAAATATCAGGTTACAAGTGCCAGCCGCTTTTCAATTATCTGAAACGGTTTGAATTCTGGCACTCTGCCCTTATCATAAAGTGGATTAAAAGATTTTTTACTTGATACAAAGCTTTTTTAAGCGTTTATCAGGATTTCCAAACAATGCGGGAGACTTTCCAATCCTTCAAAACATCATCAGAAGGCATTAATCCTTCAGGTCCCTCCCAAGCTCCGGTAAAAACATAGCTGACATGTTGACTTTGTGAAGCAATACAAATGACTGTAGGCGACATAGTCAGATCATGGGAGCGCTGACATTTTCCAAATGCCTGGTTATAGAGATCAGAGAAAGGCGTGCCTATTTTCGTTCCCCAAACTGTTTTAACCTCATCATCCAACACGTCAATACGATCAACTTTACCATTGACCAGACCGTGAAACTCCAGTTTTACCTGACCATCTTCCATGCCCTGAATAACACTCACTAACTTGCCATTTTGCATCTCCATGCCACTACGCAGACGATATTTTCCCTCCAACCCTGTTTCGATTGCAGATTGAGTCATATCCGTCTGTTTATTGATTTTCCCTATACCTTGCTCAGAAACGCTTAAGGAACTGCCAAACCAATTAAAAGGCGATAAAGCAGGCCATGACATTCTTAAAGTTCCGGCACAAGCCGTCAACAAGAATGAACATCCTATTAAACTGCTAGCCACCATAACCCTCTTCTGTTTAGAACAGGAATTAAATGCAAAAAATTTATCCATCTCTGTTTTCTTAACCTTTGGCTCTATGGAATTGTCATTTGATATCTATCAGACCACACTCCTAAAAAAACATTCAATTGTAAATATACAAACTATTCATCAACAGAAACAACAAAATCATGTTTAAAAAATATTATTTATTACTTATTGCACATCCATTTATAAAATAAACTGCATGAACGAGTAACATTGGCTAGTAATAAACTTAGGAGAAAAAAATGATGAAAATCCCTTATCAATATCATGTTGATCATCAGCAGCCGTCTGGCTGGACTGTATTAAAAGGAAAGTCCATATTCTCTATGCCTGAACATTATTTTCTATCTAAGGATGAGGATGGGAATATTAAAGTGATGCTTTACATTGACAATAAAAATCCGCTAATGTCAAAAGATCTTCTTGTCATAAAAAACAAATATATAAGAAGATGGGCACACTCCATTTATGCTTCATCAAAAAAATAATGTTTGAAAAAATAATAATGACTAAATAGAGAATATATAAATAATATAATTCTATTCAGCCATTGCATAACTGTAGATTTATCTAGCGACTCATTTAATCAATAATCAATCGCTTGCTAAACATGACATTTTCTTGCCCCAAATAATCATATTCCATCTTTTCACACATACAGATTGTTGCATCATTTTCTTCTGGAACCACGATCAAAACACAGGGGCAACCTCTGGCCAATAATTTCTTTTCCAGACGGGAGATCAATGCATTGGCTATTCCCCTGCCTCTGAATTCAGGATGTACTCCCAGATAATAGGCATGACCACGATGCCCATCATAACCCCCCATAACTGTACCAACTACTTCTCCTGCAACTTCAGCAATCAGAAATAAATCAGCATCATGGGTGAGTTTGCGCTCAATATCTATTTCCGGATCGTCACCAGAGTTAATCAAATCACAACGTTCCCAAAGTGTGATAACGGCTTCAAAGTCGTCTTGCCGAAATACCCGAATTTCCATAGTTAGTAAGCCTATTTAATAAGCAGTTGAATCAATGTTAATTATCACTACTTTTATTTTAGAATCAATCTGAAAATGCGTTTACCAGAATCAAACATTTCCGTGCAATCGCAACAAGATACGATAAATTGGCACTAAATTACGCCAGCACGTTGGCACTGGCGTTTGTCATTATCCGGCTACCCATGTGGGTCGAGTAAATGATGAATACAAAACGTCAACACACCTTGAAAATTTTCATATCCTATAATAAAGTCAATCGTTTTTATTATATTTTGAAAGGATAGCAGTGTGGAGTTAAATTCGATAATTAAAAGTGAGATATGTCTTTTCGATGTGGAGAAGAAAAATAATATATTTCATGTAGCGTTTGCTGTTGATGAGAATTATATAAAGCCAGCAGGGGTAACTATTTCATCAATTATGGATAATAATCCTAAAAAATTTTTTCATTTTCACATTTTTACAACATCGTTAAAAGATGATGATTCAAAAAGACTAAGTAAATTAAAGAATGGATACTCGATATTAACAATTCATTTTTTTGATGAAACAATCTTTAGCAAATTACAGACATTAGATAATTTGCCAATATCTATGTATTACAGACTGGTAATACCTTACGCATTATATGGAATTACGGATAGAGTTCTATATTTAGATGCTGACATTATCTGTCTGGGAGATATACATTCATTATCAGAACTTGATTTTGCTAATAAGACCATTGCAGCAGTTCATGATGATTGCGTCCTGCTTGAGTATATTAAAAGCATAGGATTAAATATACTGGAACCATACTTTAATTCTGGTGTGATTTTATTCAATATAGATAAGTGGATTGAATCTAATGTTTTAACTAACTTTATGAAATTGATAAAATTACGTAAGTACAGCTTTCCAGATCAAGATGTATTGAATACCATATTAATTGGAAATGTTAAATTTTTACCTAAAAAATATAATTGTTTTTTTAATGATGCTAATTCTTTAATAGAAGATCCGGTTGTGTTACATTTTGCTAGCAATCCTAAACCGTGGAAAGGTATTATATATAGCAATGATATCTATTTGAGTTATTATAATAACTCTCCATGGGGAGATCTTAAATTAGATAATCCTATTAACTATAAAGAATATAAAAAATACGCAAAAATTTTATTCAAAAATAAAAAATATTTTAGTAGCATGCTTTGGTATGCCAGATATATTTTAAGTAAAATATTTCATTGAGGAATTAGTATTGTGGTAAGGTCGTTACACATAATCCCTAGAGTTTTTAAAACGCGTACGACAGCATTAATGCTGATATGCATAGCTCTGGAAATATCACGGATATCGGCATTGTTCATGGCAACTCAACGACTTTTATATGCTTTAAGGCCGTGCTATTGTGCGGCTTTTTTAACTCAGGTAAGTTGATGCCACTGCTTGCTAATTTACCCATATGGCAATATATAGAGCAGGCTGCATCAATCAGGGACATAGCAATGGCCGCACCGCTGCCCTCCCCAAGACGCAAATCCAAATGTAAATAGGGTTGCAAATTTAAATGTTGTAACGCCAGCGCCGTACCTTTTTCTGTCGACATATGGGAAGGAATGCAATAATCCCGTGCACTGGGAGATATCTGACATGCTGCCAGTGCTGACGCATAAGACAAGAAGCCATCAAGTACAACCGGCACACCAAAAGCCGCCGCTCCCAGGATCACACCGGCCATGCCGACAAGTTCAAATCCGCCCACTTTTGCCAACACATCAATGGCATTTTGGTTATCCGGCTGATTGAGAGCAATCGCTTGTCGTACAATCGATTGTTTATGCGCCAACCGTTCAGGGGGAAAATTCGCACCTAACCCAACCACATCACCGGGATCATTTCCTGTCAGTACACTGATCACCGCGGCTGCCGCCGTCGTATTAGCAATCCCCAACTCCCCAATACCAAATACCGTTATTCCTGCCGCAATGCGCTGTTGCACCAGTTGTGCGCTTGCCAGCAACAATGTTTCAGCGTGTTCATAATCCATCGCAGCCCCTTGGGTGATGTTGCCACACCCCCGTGCCAGTTTCAGAGACAACATGTGTTCAATCGGATCACAATCAATGCCAATATCTACAGGTAAAACATGTGTCCCACTATTTTTTGCCAACACACAAACACCTGTTAATCCTTTCTGCATATTGCGTGCTTGTATGGTCGTAACGTTTTTAGGTGAAATAGCTACACCTTCGTCATAGACACCATGATCAGCACACATAACGATAATCTCTTTTTGCAGGTTTTGTAGACCAGTAATACCAGACATACCCGATAACTGTATCGCCAATGCTTCAAGACGCCCTAAGCTTCCCAATGGCTTGACTAAGCTGTCAATGTGCTGTGCCGCTTGTTCCATATTTTCCCGATCCAGAGGTTGGATCGCATCAATCAATGATTGTAGTGTCATATTTATCCCACTGACAGTTTGTCCAAGCATGAAATACCCGCTTCGCCTCTGATTATTCTCTCCTGATTGACTGCGTTTATTGCCAGATCATGGCCAGCAGAAAAATCGTCTCCCCCAGCTCAATGGAAGCCCCCAGCGTATCGCCGGTTTGTCCACCAAGGCGATAATTAAAATAGAGGGCAAACCCGTAAACCACAAGCAATGACACCATCATTGCCGACAAGGTTTGCCAATTCCCCAGAGCCATCACCAATACAACACCAGCCAACAAAGTCAGCATCGTTGCAGAAAAGCTGATTTGGCCAATATAACTACTTCCCATTCCCTCGCCTTCACGGGCATCACGTTGCGCATACATTAAAAGTACCACGGCTGTACGTCCGACAATCGATGCACAGCTCAACAGGGCAAGCAAATAGAGGGGGGGATGATAAGATAATTCAACGACAGCTAATATTTTCAGTAAGATACAAAAAATTAACCCGACACCACCATATGTTCCAAGCCGGCTATCGCGCATAATTTCCAGCATTTTTTCTCGCTGGCGGGAGGAAAAAAGCCCATCACATGTGTCCGCCAATCCATCTAAATGTAACCCTCCCGTTAACAAAGCCAAAGCCAATACATAACCTATTGCGCCGATATACATTCCCCCACCCGATTGATTAATCGAGAGGGATGCCAACCCCGCCAGACCACCAACAATTAACCCAATCAACGGGAAATAAGGCACACCACGCCAATATTGACGAAAACCGACACCGGCCGCCCACTTTTGCGGGATCGGAAGCCGTGTCATAAACTGTAGTGCCGCCCAAAAAAGGTGCAGTTTCATTTGATCTTCACTCCAATGCCCGAAACCATCAGCCAGACTTCTTTAGCCGCATGTGCCAGTTTTTGGTTTGCACGTCCAGCAATATCGACAAAATGGCGTGCCAACCGGTTTTCAGGTGTAATGCCCATTCCCAATTCGTTGGTCACCAAATATACTGGCAACGGACACAGTAAACTAGCATCAATCACGTCATCGATCTGATGTTGAATACTCGCTTCCATTAAAGCGAAATCAAGTTCATCAGGTGATATACCACCCGATAAGTCAAACAACAAGTTGGCAATTAATGTGGTAACACACTCTAGTATAACGCCCTCTTGGGATTGGCGATGTCGGCGGATAACCGTCCCTACATGTTGATGACCTTCCCAGGTTCGCCAATGTGCCGGACGTTCCTGTTTATGCCGCACAATACGAGCCGCCATCTCTTCATCCGTGACTTGTGCCGTCGCGATATACAATACCTGCTCGCACCGTTTAGCGAGCTGGCGTTCAGCGTGGGTGCTCTTGCCACTACGGGCACCGCCTGTCACCAAAATCATGACGTGATCCCACTCGATTTGTGTTCATGCATTAATTGATAAATCCGCGCGATATCCAGATGTTCACGCATACTGGCAGCCAACTTATTGAATTGTTTTTCTTTATGTTGAGCGTAATTAAAGGTTACATTTTCCAGTGGAACGTAGCCTTTTCTGATACGCAATTGATTTAATAGTGGGCGGGTAAACGTGTTTTGATCAAACAGACCATGCAGGTAACTTCCCATCACCAAGCCATCCTGCGTCACAGCACCATCAAATCCGCTTTTTTCCTCACTATTGCACCAATG
The DNA here is from genome assembly GCF_002632755.1 of Xenorhabdus ishibashii. NCBI lineage: Bacteria > Pseudomonadati > Pseudomonadota > Gammaproteobacteria > Enterobacterales > Morganellaceae > Xenorhabdus > Xenorhabdus ishibashii. The sequence continues at coordinate 588,140 of NZ_NJAK01000001.1, forward strand.
AATGTGAGCAAAAGGCGTTACCTGCTGACCAAGCCGAGTCGTTCCCATGTGGATCTCATAACCTACGATCGGTTGTTCGCTGCATAATTTCAGCACACCTGACAATGCAGACATTACTACCCCCCTAACCTGTGCAGTCTGCTTTTCATTGGTAAATTCGGTTTCCGTATCCAATAACCCTAATCCTGCCATTTGGGTTAAACCGGATTCCACCCTATCCACGATTTGCTTACCCAACATTTGATAACCCCCACAGATCCCGATAATCGGTACGTTTTTTTGGCGAGCGGTGATAATGGCCTGCTCAAAACCCTGTATTTTCAACCAGGCCAAATCTGCCAATGTATTCTTGCTGCCGGGAAGAATAATAAGATCGGCACCTTGAAGTTCAGAAGGTTCAGAGACATAACGCAAAAGCACATCGGGTTGAGCTGCCAGCGCATTAAAATCAGTGAAATTGGCGATATGGGGATATTGGATGACAGCAATATCCAAATAATCTTCTGTTTTTTGCTGTGGGCTATCATATTTACCCACCTGCAAAGCGACGCTGTCTTCATCTTCCAGATCAAGATCCAGCCACGGCAACACTCCCAATATCGGTACTTGCGTCAGGGCTTCGATCTGATCGATGCCGGATTGTAGCAACGATAGATCACCGCGAAATTTATTGATGATCACGCCCTTAATACGAGCTTTTTCCTCCGGTTTAAGCAAAGCCAACGTGCCGTAGATGGATGCAAAGACACCGCCCCGATCGATATCGGCCACCAGAATGACAGGGGCATCCACTAATTCGGCCATTCCCATATTGACGATATCGCGATCACGCAAATTGATCTCTGCCGGACTGCCAGCGCCTTCTAACACCATAATATCCGTTTCGGCTGCCAACCCGTTATATGCCATTAAAATCTGCCGGAGCAATTGGGGCTTATGTTCGTGATATTCCACCGCATTCATGCTGCACACCACTTTTCCCATAAAAATCACCTGAGCCTTGCGATCGCTGGTGGGTTTCAGCAACACAGGATTCATGCGCACATCCGGCGCAATTCCTGCTGCTTCCGCCTGAAATATCTGCGCTCGTCCCATCTCTTTGCCGTCTGCGGTAATCCCTGAATTCAGTGCCATATTCTGTGATTTAAAGGGAGTGCAGTGATAACCATCCTGTGCAAATATCCGGCAAAACCCTGCTGCCAGCACACTTTTGCCTACATCGGAGGCCGTTCCCTGTACCATCAGCGATAATGTCATTCTGTCTTTCCCCCTTATTTATTGTGTGCTTTTACCCGCTACAGCAGTGCCAATCGCCGCCATCTGCATACCATTATCATTCACCCCGATAATTGCCAGTTTTTATTAACCAAAATTGTTGAAAAATATGATAATCCCTGCCCCCACTCTTTTTCGCTGAGAGGCAGTGTGGCGAGATCGCGCCAACATTGTTCAGTCGGCAAAGTGGCATCAGCCATCATCAATGCATGTTTCAAGAGATTGTGACGTTGCAGCAGATTGCTGATCAGGGGAAAGCGGGAATAGACTTTCATCAGAACAATACAGTCATGATTGAGTAATGCTTGCTCTAAGACGGTTTCAGAAGCGGTACAAGAAATGACAGCCAATGTTTGATCTTCCATTGCCAATGGCATCATGCTGGCGGCGGAAATGGCAGAAAATGAGGTGATCCCAGGCACAATTTCCAGCCATGAAGGAGAAGCCATCTGTTGCGATACTAACCGTTGCAAAAGAAACACCCACGTACTAAACAACATGGGATCGCCCAACGTGATAAAACCGACTTTCCGGCCACTAGCCACTTCCTCTTGCAAAACTTGCGTCACTTCATCCCACACCACTTGTTTTGCTGCCATATCGGCTTTCATTAAAAAGTGGTAAGTACAAACTTTGGTTTTCGGTGAAAGGTATTTTTCAATGATGGCGTGGGCGAGACTTTGGGCACCTTTTTTCCCTGTTGGGGTATAGACAACATCAAGTTCCGAAAGAATATGTGCTGCCCGTACGGTAATCAGATCGCTGGCACCTGGGCCAACACCCATCACATACAGTTTTCCTGCATTTACTTTACCGTTCATACGGTTTTCTCCTGACCATTGAGTACGTCAGCAAGGTGATCGACAAACATCTGCCGAATCATTGGGTTTTCCCCCAATCCCTGTAACCAGGGGATCGCAACAATCCCCGCTTTCTCCAACTGTGATTTCCAGGAGTCTTCTTCATTTGAAGCCATATCATTAGTAGCATGATCGCCGGCTACCAGCATCAATGGCATCAGATAAGCTTTGCGGATCTTTTGCTCTTTTAATCCCTTGATGATCAGCGGAAGTTCGGGATAGCTTTCCACCGCGCCTACCCGTGCCGGAAAATGGTAGTGGCTCATCAGGTGATCCAGACAGGCGTAAGCGGAAAAAGCAGGGTGGCTTGTGCCGTGCCCCATAAAAACGACACATTCATTTTCTGCCAGCCGAGGAAGCTGGTGGCGTAGCGCCTGCATCAATTTCAGGTAGTCATCAAAGTGGCTGAGTAACGGAGCGCCCAGTACCAGCCGCTTAAAACGAGGGCGAAATTTCTCAACCTCACGCAGCACTTTTTCATATTCATCGCCATTGATGATATGCAGGCACTGCACAGCAACATCGTCATAACCGGCATGATATAGCTTAGTCAGTGCGTCATAGGGCGTATCAATATGAATATTATCGCGCTGACGCAATTTGCGAATGATCATGCCAGAGGTAAATGCCCGAAATAGTGCCCTGTCTGGAAAAACTGATGCCAGTTGCTGCTCACAGGCTTCAATATTACTTTTCAGCGTTTCGGGATAACTGGTTCCGAAGCTTATCACCAATAATGCTTTTTTCATGTCGCCTTTCCTTATTGGTTTATTTATTGGTCTATTTATTAGGAAAACTCGCCAATAGCTGTGCTACATCTTCCAGTCCATTGGCCTCTGTGATCCCCTCACCTGCAAATCGGTGATTTGGACGACAAAGCACGATGCACGGCAGCCCAAGAGAGAGGCAGGGTGCCACTTTCTCCCTGAAACCACCTTGTTCACCAGACTCTTTGGTCACCACGACGTCCGCCTGACAAAATTGGTAAAATGCCCGATTGAAATCGGCACTGAACGGACCTTTGAGGGCAAGAATCTGATCGACTGACAAACCACAAGACTCACACATCGCCAAAACTTCTGCGGTTGGCAATACGCGAGCCAGTACTGTTTTTCCTTTCAGGTGAGTGACATAATCGGCCAATTGTTTACTGCCGGTTGTCAGTAAAATGCGTGTGCCTAACTGGGCGGCTATTTCACACGCCTTCTCAATGGTTGCCACTTTATGGATAAGGGGATGTTCAACGGCATCAATCTCACTGGGACGGAGATAACGAACGAGAGGAACGCCTAATTTCTGGCAAGCGCTGACAATGTTTTGACTCAGCCGTTCCGCATAGGGATGGGACGCATCAATCACCATTTTCGTCCCTCGCTTTTGCAGATATTCAGCCATCTCTTCGGCTTCCATCCTGCCAGTAACAATTTCACCGCGAATTCCCATCGCTTGCTGTGCTCCCGCTGGTGTCGCCACTGACAAGCCATAATCTATGCCGGCAATATCCATCATCGCGCAAATCTGGCGGGAATCGCTCGTGCCGCCAAAAATGTGGATCAATGGCCGTGTCATAATTTGTACCCTCTCGGCGTGATCATCAGCCCATCACGTATGTAAGTTGACTGATTACCCACAATCACCAGACTGCGCATATCAACACGGGAAAAATCCATTGCCCCAAACGTCGTCAGCCATTTATCCTCATACTTGCGCCCCGCCGCTTTCACTACGCCCACGGGAGTTTCCGGTGATTTCCACGGCGCCATCAAGGAAAATGCACGTGCCAAATGCCCTTCCCTTCCGCGACTGCGGGGATTATAAAAACAGACCACAAAATCCGCTTCTGCCGCTGCCTGCACCCGTTTTTCAATCACCTCCCACGGAGTGAGCAGATCGCTTAAGCTGATATGACAAAAATCATGCATCAATGGCGCACCAAGCAAGGAGGCACAAGCCGTACTTGCCGTCACTCCTGCCACCAGCCGAACATCTACATTGCGCTTTTGCTGGCTGACCAATTCCAAAATTAAGCCAGCCATGCCATAAATACCCGCATCACCGCTACAAACCATCGCCACATTTTTGCCCTGCTCGGCCAGCTCAATGGCTACCTGACAGCGTTCAATCTCTTTACACATACCGGTCTTGATAATTTCTTTATCGCCTACCAGTGGTTTCACCAAATGAGTGTAAGTTTTGTAACCCACCACGATGTCAGCCGCTTTCAATGCAGCAATCGCTTCCTGCGTCATCATGGCTTCGCTGCCGGGACCTATTCCAATAACAGTTAACATGGATGCAATACTCCTAATGTGATGGTGACGCCCTGTTCACGCAGGGTATGACCAACTAAGTGCCCTTGGCTCATCAGCCAGGCCACCGGTTGGGAAACACAGCCTATACCCACTGTTTTTCGGACAAACTCAGAGGCCGGAAATGCTTGTTCACACTGAGCAAGCTGAGTAACAGGGAAGATTTGGTATGGAATTTGACGCGCTTGTGCCAATTCGATTAATGCTGGCTCGTTTTTCTTCAGCTCAACACTGCCGACCGCTTTTAACGCCGAGGGTTCAAGGTTGTGTTCTGTCAGATGGCGATCCAGTAATGTTGCAAGCCGTTTAGCTTCTACCCCACGTCGGCAACCAATTCCTGCAACGATACGGCGAGGGATTAATTTAAAAGTAGGGATTGCCAGTGTCAGATTTGTCCGTTCATAACTGATACATACCAGCGCATCCAGCTCAGGCCGATCCTCCAGAGCGTTAACGGGAATGAACCCGCGTGTGTCGTAACGATCTTTTTCACCGCTCAAGTTGGGATGCCACCAAATTCCCACCCTCTTACCATTGACCAACATTTGATTGACGGTTTTGACATTGGCGCGGAAATTTTCCATTTCGCCATCAATCTGTTGAGTTAACAGATCCAATGCCGCGACTTGGTTAACATCGGTTGCGGTAGTGATCACCGCCTGCCCGTCGAGAATATCAGCGATTTGTTGCGCCAGCTTATTGGCACCTCCCATATGCCCCGATAATAAACTGATAGCAAACTGCCCTTTTTCATCCAACACCACCACCGCCGGATCGGTCATTTTGTCCTTAAGCAGGGGAGCGATAACCCGAATAGTGATCCCCGTCGCACCAACCATGATTAATGCACTATATTGCATGAACAGTTTGCGTACCGTATGGGCAAAATTCCCTTCAAAGGCCATAAATCCACTATCGGCATCCATACCTTCACTCACCATTAATTCGGGAGAAGTGAAACAATCCATCGCTAAATGGGATTGCAAGCGACGCGCCAAAGCGATGCCTCCTTCTGTCAGGCAAAACAAGGCATATTCTTTGTTAGGGGGTATTAAGTCAGGCGCTACGGTATTCATGGCTGAACCCCGCATCGTACAGTTTCGAATAGTGGTACTCTTCTCCAAGGAAGGCACCTACCAGAATTAAGGCCGTTTTACGAATACCGGCGCGGCGTATTTGGTTAGTAATCGTCGCCAATGTCCCCCGCACAATCTGGCAATCCGGCCAGGTTGCCTTGTACACCACGGCAACAGGGGTTTCCTGCCCATATCCTCCCTGAATTAACCGATCCACAACCTCTGTCATGTTCTGCACTGAAAGGAAGATGGCCATCGATGTTTGGTGAGCGGCGAAGCCTTCTAGTGTTTCCCGTGGCGGCATTGGCGTTTTGCCTTCCATACGGGTGATAATCAAACTTTGCGCGACTTCGGGTACGGTATACTCCACGCCCAATTGTGCCGCAGCGCCAAGAAACGAACTCACCCCAGGCACCGAGACAAAACCAATGGCGTGATTTGCCAATTCTTCCGTTTGTTCACGCAGGGAGCCAAACAGTGATAAATCTCCCGTTTGCAGACGAACCACCAACTTACCCGCTTTCACGCCGTTCACCATCAATTCCGTGATTTCCGATAACGTCAATCCCGCGCTGTCATGGCATTCGACATCTATACGGCAATAATCCAGTAACTCCCGATTAATCAACGAACCGGCATAAATCACCACTTGAGCCTGCTGCAACAATTGATAGCCTTTCAGAGTAATCAGGCTCTTATCCCCTGGCCCCGCACCAACAAACCAGACTTTTTCAGTCTCAAAACGGGTGTTATTCCTGTGTTCAGAATCGTTAGGCATTATCCTGCTCCTTTTGCTCTGCCTCTTTCCGGCAGGACAGTAAATAAGTGGGATTATTGGGTTTAAAATAATGTCCTTGCCCTAGTGCCGTCAGCTCTCCCACCTGAATTTCACGTCCATCAAGCGCGGTCACCCGACAGGATTTCAGGTGCGATAATGCTTGCGTGAAGTTTTCCAGCAGGATAAACGTCATCACCAGTCGTCCACCTGAATTCAGGTGCAACAATGCCCAATCAATGATTGCTGTCAGATGTCCACCGGTTCCGCCAATGAAAATAGCATCCGCAGTACTGTCTAAGGGTATAGGGGCAATACCAGCCTGAATGAGCACCTTATGGCAGCCAAAATGTTGAACATTTTCAGCAAGCAGTAACAAAGCATCTTCTTTACGTTCAATGGCAAGAATATCCAATGCGGAATAGCGCAATGCCGCTTCAATACTGACGCTGCCCGTTCCAGCACCAACATCGATAAAACGGCGGGCTTTTTCCAGTTCCAACCGTTCCAACACCAGTGCCCTTACCGCTTCTTTGGTCATTGGAATGCGATGACCGCGCAAAAACAGTTCATCTTTCATTTAGGATCACCACCACATTCAGGCCATAATCAATGTCGCCGCGTTGCGCGACCTGTTCCGCGGGCAAACAAATAATTCGCTCATGTTCATGAGATAAATTTTTACCAATCACCATGCGCCGCTGCTGCCCGCGCGCCAGAATCGCTTGCGCAATCTGGTAAGGACCAATAATGCCATCCGTTACCATCGCGATTTTTTCGTGTTGCAGCAGCCAATCAAAATCTGGTTGGCGCCCGTGGCTGCTGGTGAGGTAAATGTCGTTCATATCCAGCAAAATCCGGGCGCACAAATATTGGATCGCGCTAATACCGGAGATGATGTGGATATTTTGTCCAGAAAAATGTTCCGTGATTCGTTTACCAATGCCATAAAAGAGGGGATCTCCTGATGCCAGCACGACTATTTGCCGATGCTGATTCTGTTCAAGCCATTGCATCAATCCATCCACATCAGCATCCAAACGACGGGTTTCCCTCTTGAAATGGGGAAATTCAGCGAGATGGCGCTTGCCTGCGACCAACACTTCCGCCTGCCTGATAGCATCTAACGCCGCCAATGTTTGGTTTGCAGCGGCACCTGGGCCAATACCAACAACGGTAATCATCGGCAAGCCTCCGTAAAATCCTTCACTATCGTGTCCACAGGCCGATTGCAGCCCAATATCTGGTTATCAAAGGAGAATAGAATGGCGTCACACTGCGGCTTGCCGCTGGCGAAACGTAGCATTTGGTCGATACGCCCGCAGATTTTCCGGGCAATCTGTGGGTACACAGTCTGCCAGCCCTGTTCTGCTATTAACTCAATGGCCGCTTCGGTGGTATCACATTGATCCACGGCCTGAATCAGTTCGAAAGGTGCGCCTATCAAGGCCAGATTGGCAATCAGCGTTTCCATGCGGCCATCAGCAATATGGCTGTGGGTATGAAAAATACCAGCGGCGATTTTCACCAACTTACCGACATGCCCGACCAGCACCACATGGCGAAACTCCAGACGCACGGCTTCTTGCAACATGTAACCGACAAAATTACTCATTGTGACGACATAATTCGCATTAATACCCAACTGCCGGCTGACAAAACGTTCACCGTGATTTCCCGGCACAAAAATAATGCGATCCAGCCCACTGGCACGTTTGGCTTCTAATTCCAGCGCCAGAGAACGTTTCCAGCTCTCTTCCGACATCGGCGTTACAATGCCTGTCGTACCAATAATTGAAATGCCCCCCTTAATCCCCAACCTGTCGTTATAGGTTTTCTTCGCCCGCTCTTCGCCTTCGGGGGCAAAGATGACGATATTTGCCCCGCGGTGCGAACCTATGACCTCCCGTACTGCTTCTTCAATGGTATACCTTGGGGTTTTATTAATGGCCGCCCAGCCAATCGGCAAACCAACGCCCACTCGTGTTATCCTGCCAATACCTTCACCACCATCCAGTGTGATCACTTTGCTGTCATTGAGGGAGACACGGGCAAAAATCAACATGCCGTGGGTTGCATCTACATCATCGCCACCATCTTTGCGGATAGCCGCCACCGCCTGCTGTCCTTCAATCAAGGGTTGCTCGACATTCAATACCAATGTGATACCAGAAGGCGTGACAATCGAAATTTGATGAATAATCTGCTGACGCAAGATCATCAATGCTGCAACCTTGGCCGCCGCCGTAGCACAAGATCCCGTGGTATAACCTTTGCGATATTGCTTTCCCCTATGCCAAACCGTTCCGAGGCCATTGGCTTGCATCTCATTGGTTTCATTCATGCCTGACCTCCGGCATCCTGTACAGAATGGCGTTGATAATGGCAGCAGCAATATTGCTTCCTCCTTTGCGTCCTTTTGCTGCAATGCAACTTAATCCGCTATTGATCAGGGCATGTTTTGATTCCTCTGCGCCAACAAACCCAACAGGCACACCAACGACTGCAATGGGTACAAATGAATGCTCCATCAAACGAAACAGTGCAGTCGGGGCGTTACCAAAGACAAAAATTTTCTCTCCGGCGTCTTGCAGAGCCAGATCAACGGCTGCCATTGAACGTGTGATTTGCTGGACTTTTGCCATTTGCATGGTGCGGGGATCGCTGACATAACAACGGCATTCGCTGCCATACTGAGCCAGACACGTTTTATTGATGCCAGATAACACCATCGTCGTATCGGTATATAACGTACAGCCACGCAATATAGCGTCGCGAATGCGGGACAAAACATCGGGAGAAAAATAGAGAATATCAAGCCAATCAAAATCAGCGGTGGTATGGATCACCCGTTTGACCACCGCTTCTTGATCTGCATCCATAAAACGGTAATCAGGCCGCGCTTCGAAAATAAGCCGGCTGATAATATCAAAGCTATTTCTTTCTATCTGTTGGGGTTGTCGGATGTAATCACTCATATTGTTCCCTTCTTACACCATCACACTAATCAGGCTATGCAGCAGTGCAAACAGCAGGAGCGCTATTACTGATGCCACCCTCATCATCTGAACAGACTGTGAAATATCGTCAGGCGTGACTTCGCGCTTTGCATCACCTATCCACGGTTTTTCGATTAGCTGGTTAAAGTAAACATTCGACCCGCCAAGACGGATGCCCAGTGCCCCTGCTACGGTTGCTTCCGGCCAGCCACTATTGGGGCTACTGTGCTGATAACGATCACGCCAGCCAATGCGTAGCGCCTGCCGAAAATCCAATCCCTGCCATTTCGCCGCCATTGCCAGCAGAAGCCAGCCAAAACGGGCTGGCAACCAATTCGCCACATCATCCATACGTGCTGAAAACATCCCCAGTGCCCGATAACGAGGCGTTTTATAGCCCACCATTGAATCAAGGGTATTGATTGCTTTATAGATCATGGCAAGCGGAGCACCGCCAAGCATCAAGAAGAACAATGGGGCAATCACGCCATCCACGCTGTTTTCTGCCACGGTTTCAATCGCGGCACGGCTGATTTGTGGCGCTTGCAATTGGCAAGTGTCCCGACCGACAATGTTGGCAAGCTGCTTACGGCTAGCGTCCAAATCCCCCTGACGCAACGCCTGATAAACGGCATTTGCCGCATCGCCCAAGCCACGTCCAGCCAACACGGTATAAATCAGCCAAATTTCAACCAAACATCCCAGCCAGAACGTCACGCCATAGGCCAATTGCAAAACCCAATAGCTCACCAGCCAAACACTCCCTATGACCACCAGCCATAACAGTACACCGCCCCATTTCAAGTCGGTTTCGGTTTGGCAAATCCGGCGAATAAGCGGCTCTGCCTGGTAAATAAGCTGCCCTATCCAGCGCACGGGGTGCGGCCAATGAGGGGGATCACCCAATTTCATATCCAGAATAAAAGCCGAAAACCACAATAAGACGGTCATAACAGCCTCCGTGCCATCATCAGCCAGCGATGGAGAAAATTGGGGCGTTGGGCAAAATGAATATGCAGATAGCCCGCCAGGGTATTGCCATTCTGGTAGCCTCCCAGCCAGCTTTTCTGTACTGTTTTTAATGTTCCTTTTGGATCACACCATTTAACACACTGAAAAACAGGCAGTTGTGTCGAAATGAAATCCGAGTAATGGAATTCATGCCCGCGCAGCGTTTCTCCTTTCGCCACTAACGGCGTATCACACATCGCCGTGGCTTCGCAGTAACCAAAGCGTTTTAGGTGATCTCCCATCTGGCTTTCACCAGCAATCAACCCCACCATGCTATGCCGTACACCATCTGCATCAATCAGGGCATCACCGAGATACATCAAACCGCCGCATTCCGCATAAATGGGAATACCTTTTTGCTGCGCCTGACGTAATGCCGTATGCATAGCGTGATTGGAAGATAGGGCTTGGGCATAAATTTCAGGGTATCCCCCACCCAGATAGATCATCTGGCATTCAGGCAACTGCTGATCATGCAAGGGACTGAACTGTTTGATAGTCACACCGGCTTTTTCCAACAACAACAGGTTATCGGGATAATAGAAATGGAATGCCTCATCTTCTGCCAGAGCCAGCGTCAAGCCTTGCCCGATTGCAGGATCAATAAGGGAATCGATATTTCCTTTTGGCAAGGAAGATAGCTGGGTTAATGCCAGCAATTTATCCAAATCCACCGAGGCTTCGATCTGCTGAGCAAGGCGAAACCAGCACTCTTCGCGTTGACTGACTTGCTCTTGAGCAGGGATCAACCCAAGATGGCGGGAAGGAAGGGTAATTTCTGGCATCATCGGAAGCCGCCCCAAAACAGGAATACCGCAATAATCTTCAATCGCCTGTTTTAATAACTGAAAATGGCTATCCCGATTGACGCGATTGATCAGCACCCCCACAATATTGACTGCTGGATCAAATTGCTGAAACCCCATCACTGTAGCGGCAATTGAGGTAGAAATCGCCTTACCATCCACCAATAAAACCACCGGACAGCCAAGTTGTTTTGCCATTGCCGCACTACTGCAATAGTTGGGATCAATACCATAGCCATCATATAACCCCATTACCCCTTCAATTACGGCAATATCTTGATCCACCATAGCCTGGTTAAATAACCCATTCAGGATAGATTCGGGTAGCATAAAAGCATCAAGATTATATGAAGCGATACCCGTCACAGCCCGATGCCAGCCACCATCCAGATAATCAGGCCCGATTTTGAACGGTTGTATCCGCAGTGAACGATTTATCAAGGCTCTCATGATGCCCAGCGCAACGGTTGTCTTACCACACCCGCTACCTGTACCTGCAATGACAAAAGCGTGTTTCTGTTGCATGTGCTTACCCCAAAACATTTAAACTCTGTATTGGTGTTAAAATCGGTATTAGTTTTAAATCGGTATTAATTTTAAATCTGCATTAGTATTAGAATCTGCAATTGACATTCTCAATATTGATATTTATCAAACAAAAGCCTTTTAATTCACTTTAGGCGGATAAATTAATAATTAATTTATCTTACAACAAATAATAAACATAATAAAAAACATTATAACGAAATTAATTTCGTATAAAATAAAATAGATAAGTTAAATAAAAAATAATACATAACCACAAACCCAGCAACCAACAATACACCACAACCAATTGAATTAATAATAAAAAATGAAACCCATTAATGTGATAAAGCAACTTTCATATAGAAAAACATTTTCAAAAGATAACAAAAGTCAATTTAAAAACAACTCATATTTAAGAACATGAATGTTGATATAAATCAAATTTACTCATCCCACATTGAAGTAATAATTATAAAAAAATTAAAATCGACATAGCGCCATTCTAATAACAAGAAAACACCATCAGGAAAGCAATAAGTAAAAAGTATAATCCAGAATAAACAGTTCTTTATTAAAACAAAAACAGAGTTTCTCTATCCTGATGAAAATATATTTCCTCCCTTTGATTATTTATATTTTAATTCTATAGAGGTAATCCAATGAATAAAGGCCATGTATGGTTAGTGGGTGCCGGCCCTGGTGATGCAGGCTTAATCACCGTCAAAGGACTGCACTGTATCCGAACTGCGGATGTCATTGTCCATGACCGTCTCGTCAACCCTGAACTTATTGCCCAAATACCAGACCATTGTGAAACTATTAATGTTGGCAAAGAACATGATTACCACCCCATCCCACAGAAAGAGATTAATCAAATTCTGGTAAGGCATGCACAGGCGGGGAAACGGGTTGTTCGCCTAAAAGGCGGCGACCCCTATGTTTTCGGCCGTGGAGGGGAAGAAGCGGAAGTACTGGCACAACATGGCATCAAATTTGAAATCATTCCGGGGATCAGCTCCGCAATTGGTGGATTGGCCTATGCCGGTATCCCTGTCACCCACCGCAATTATGCATCCAGTTTCCATGTTGTAACCGGACATACTTCTCAAGGCAACGAACAACAGAACTGGGAAATACTCGCCCAATTGGAAGGAACATTGGTTATTCTAATGGGAATGACCCGCCTGATGGAGATCTGCCAACAATTGGTACTGTATGGTAAATCCCCCACCACACCTGCGGCGGTGATCATGTATGCCAGCCATCCCAGACAAAAGAGCGTCACAGGCACACTGGAAACCCTGGCAGCAAAAGCAGAAGAAAAAGATCTCCATGCACCCGCGCTGATTGTGGTTGGTGATGTCGTCAATTTAGGCGCAATGCTCTCCTTTTCTCCCACTTACGGAGCAATACCATGAGTGAACATGGCGGTAATATCATTGGCATTGCCCAACAATATGGTCTTTCAGCCAACGAGCTGGTTGATTTCAGTGCCAATATCAATCCGTCAGGTGCTCCAGCACGGGTTAAGGCATTGATCAAAGAGAATCTTGTTGATATCGAAAAGTACCCAGATGTGGAATATCGCCACTTGCATCAGGCAATCGCAAAAGCTCATCAATGCGATTACCATTCGGTAATGGCAGGTAATGGTGCAACAGAATTGATTTATGCCATCACCCGTTATCTCAATCCTAAACGAGCTGTACTTCTTATCCCAGGATTTGCTGAGTATCGACGAGCCTTGCAGCAAATTGGAACAGAAATTATCGACTATCCATTAACAGAGGAAGCTGGATTTCAACCTGATTTACTCCTGCTGGATACACTTTCTACGATTCAACCCGATTGCGTTTTTATCGCCACGCCCAATAACCCTACCGGATTAATGCCAGATACCCAATTGATGCAATTACTGGTGGAATATTGTGAGCGACAAAAGATTTCGCTGATTGTCGATGAATCCTTTATTGATTTTCTCCCTGATCACCGAGGGCTGATTCCACACCTTACTGCCACTAAGCATCTTTATATCTTGCGTTCAATGACCAAATTCTTTGCCATCCCTGGATTACGTTTAGGCTATTTAGTCAGCAGAAATATAGCAGGAATCGCAGAGATGAAAAACCGACGTGAACCGTGGTCAATTAATGCCTTTGCTGCGCGAGTTGGTGAAATTTTATTTGATGAACATGACTATATTGCTGCAACACATCAATGGCTAACATCGCAGCAACACTATCTATGGACTCAGCTTTCAACTTTCCCTGAGCTGACTGTCTGGCCGCCATCGGCTAATTTCCTGTTCTTCCGTTGCAATCAACCTAATGTTGATTTATGGCACGCTTTGCTTAAATATCGGTTATTAATTCGCCATTGTAAAAATTATGCCGGATTAGACGAACGTTACTATCGCATAGCTGTGCGCAGTGAGTGGGAAAATCAACGCCTGATCGCAGCCATGCAGCAGGTTTTTGCCTATGGCTGAAGCCTCTTGTCCCGCTTCCTGTGGAGAACTGCTACAAGGATGGCTGTTTGGGGGAGAAAAGTTAATCTCCTGCCCAATCAATTGGTTCAGTTGTGTTGCTGTCAGCGAGGGTATTCCCACACCCCACGAACGACCACGTATGCGCCAGATGGTAAATTTACTACTGGATTACTGGCAGGAGCCGCCAGAATTAACTTTTGGTTTGCGTATTGAATATCAATCGACCATTCCAATCGCCAAAGGCATGGCCAGCAGCACAGCAGATATCGCCGCTACCGCACAAGCCACCGCCAGACTATTGGGCAAGTCACTGAAAAGTACAGAGCTGGCGCAACTCTGTGTCAAACTGGAGCCAACAGACAGTACGATATTCAGACAATTAACCTTATTTGATCATCTCACCGCCCAGACGCAAATCCCCTTTGACTGGCAACCGAATATCGATATTTTGCTGTTAGAAAGTCCACAAATCATTTTGACAGAAGAGTATCATCAACAGGATCATCACGCACAATGGCGGGATAACACTTGTTTATTCCAACAAGCATGGTGGCAATTCCGTACAGCGAACCAACAACATGACAACTACCGCCTTGGGGAAGCTTGCACATTAAGCGCCATCGCCAGCCAATCGATACTATCGAAACCCTGTTTTAATCAACTGCGGGATTTGGTCGAACAGACAGGCATTTATGGCCTGAACGTTGCCCATAGCGGCAGTATCGTTGGCCTGTTATTCAATTCACATCGCCATGACGTAAATTACCTACTCTGGTGGCTACATCAAAAAAAGATTTCTGAGCACTATCCGAAAATTCACCAAGTCAAACTCATTGCGGGTGGTATTCGCTGAAATCTATACATATCTTCACATTTTCCTTATTATAAATAACATAATTTAAACAATGAATTAAACCCTATGGAAAATACAACTCTGACACCCACTACAATTGACACCTTTATGTCACTCGACATTCGCGTTGGCACGATTATCACAAAATGAAAGAAAATGGCGTCCATTTCTGTGAGGAACCTCGTCAGGAAGAATATGGCATGGTAGTCGTTTTTGAAGATATTTATGGAAACCGTTGGGATTTATATCAAAATGCAGTTGCTTAGAGAATAATTATAAATATTACTATTAGCCCAATGATATTGGGCTATATTTAATTATGTGTATATTTATAGAAACAAACCTTGATCATTAACAACAACACCATTTATTATTTTCACCATAGGAATTAACATCTCCAAATAAACATTAACCACGTCCTATTACTTAATAATATCATTTCAATCAGTGATATAATTTTTAAGCCGAGTTACTATTTTTTATATTTTATATGCCCTTGCCAATATGTTTAGAATACTAGCAGAAATAGTTCATTGTTCTAACACACCCATTAACAAAATAGATTCTAACCATAAGGAGAAACTCCGTCATTATAAACAATCATATAATGATATCGCCCATAATAAAAACACTATCAAAAACAAAGAAACCATATGTTAAAAAACGAAATATATTTTATATCAATTTTTAAAATAGGATAAAACCTTATGAATACAATCAATATAAATATAAGTAGCAGTACCGTTACAGTCATAAGTAATAACGGCTCCAATCCAGAACCATTAACTTATAATGCAAACACACCAGCATCAGAACCTCTTACGGTCAGTCCTTATAAGGATATGACCATAGAGCCACGCTCTTCTATTGAGGCAACAAGAACTGATACACCGATTATTCCCGAAACACGCCCTAATTACTATGTAGCCAATTCTGGCCCCGCATCATCAGTTAGAGCTGTTTTTTATTGGTCGCATTCTTTCACATCACAATGGTTTGAATATTCTTCTATCATAGTAAAAGCCGGAGAAGATGGCATATTAAAATCACCGAGCAACTCTTTATATTACAGCAAGGTTGTCATTTATAATGATACTGATCAGCGAGCCTTTGTTACTGGATATAATAAATAACAAGATAAAAAATCATCTATAACTCATAGAGTTTAATTTAATAATTACCTAGATAAAACACTATTTAACTAAGGAATTAAGGTAAAATAAAATTATGAATACCACACCGATTAATGTATCTGAAAATGAAACATTGCCGTTAATCACTGATGTTACACCTATGGATATTTATATAACCACCACTCCTGATTATGAATGGGATATGTCATCAATTATAAAAGACGCGATTATTGGTGGCGTAGGGTTTATTCCAGGAGCAGGTTCGGCAATGTCTTTTCTATTGGGGCTATTTTGGCCTCAACAGAAAGATAATACCTGGGAACAAATTCTCCAAAAAGTAGAGCAGATGATAGAAAACGCTGTTCTGCAAACTATTAAAGGGATACTTAACGGAGATATACAAGAGATCAAAGGGAAAATGGAGCATGTACAATACATGCTGGAAACCTCGCCTGGTAGTCAGGAAAGTCATGAAGCATATATGTTCCTCGCCAGATATCTGGTGAGTATTGATGAAAAATTCAAATCTTTTGATAATAAAACAAACTACCAGATCCTGCCGATGTACACCAATACGATTATGTTGCAGATCCCTTATTGGAAAATGGGGATCGAGAAGAAAGCGGATATTGGGCTGACAGATATTGAAGTCAATGAGTTAAAACAACTTATCGACAAATTAGTTGAAAAGGCTAAGAATTACATTCATACAATGTATACGAATGAATATAATAATGCTCTCAATACATCAACCGCATCGAATGTCACTAACAATTTACTCTCTGTAAGGGGATATTGTTTATTACACGGTTTAGAATGTATTGAATTAATTGAACACCTGAAAAATAATAGCCTCGAAAGTGGTTTCTATCCTAAAACCATCAGTTATTCAACTGTGTTTGATCGTCAGACTAACAAAATGAGAATTCAGGCTCTTACCGAAGACGATCAAATGCAAGAACCCTTTAAGCCATCTTTAATCAACAGCAAATACAATAAAATACAATCCTTGCTTGGATATGTACAAAGAATTGGGAATGCACCCAGAGTGGGGGGTATTAAAATCACGTTTGCCAACGGTTCATCCTATACACTCGGCACGGTAACATCAGAAACGAGTTCAATTGAACTCAATGATAGTGTTATCGAAAGGTTGGAAGTATGGGGCAATGGCGCTGTTGATGAAGCGTTATTTACGTTAAGTGATGGGCGTCAACTCAGAGTCGGTGAGCGCTACGCCAGAAACTATAGAGATTATGCTGTTGATGGCCACTATATTGCAGGATTGTACTTAGCCAGTGATGAACCTTCACTTGCTGGTCAGGCCGCAGGTATTGCCGTTTCATACCATATGCTGTCTGATAAAAAATAATGTCTGGCTAAGAGAATTCAAATTGTAGATTGGCTACAAACCGTGTCCCCCTCGTCACAGCTAACACGGTGGCGAGGGAGAGTTTACGATTGTAATTCACTTTAACCATATCAAAGCGAATGTGAAAATTGCCCGTTGAAGGAATATATGCTCAGTGTAGTGAAGGAGATTTGTCGGTAGTTGAGTTTGGTGAAATACCATCAAGATCCATGCTGAGCAAAAAGCGTGCACTGTTACAGGGTGAGATGATTTAATGCGGTAATAAATACAATAAATCTCGTCTTTTCGTCCATTCCGAGATAATCCTACATGCTACCCTGATGTACACATTCATCACGAGTTCTCGCTATCATGTTCATTCACAAAATCATCACGCCGATGTTTATTAAACGCTTTAAGTGTGTCGGTTCTGATTGTATTTCACATTGCTGCCAAGATTGGTTCATCAGCGTAGATAAAAAAACATATAAAAAATATCACCATGCCGATAGCATCGAAATCAAACAAATCGCGCAGACACATGTACTGAAATTGGAGAAAAAAGGAGACTATGCCTATATCCGTTTAAATGAGCAAAAGGCCTGCCCGTTTCTGACACAAGAGCGGCTGTGTAATATTTATTGCAAACTCGGCCCTTCGGCGATGAGTCATACATGTCGGGAATATCCACGTAGTGAAGTTGAGTACAGTAATGTAACATTCAAACGTCTCTCCTTATCTTGTCCTGAAGCTATCCGGCAACTTCTTTTTTCAGCGGATGCAATGCAACTGATAGAAGAAGACCGTCACCTGATGAAAGCACCGAAAAGATCGGATTTGACCGATCCTCAATACCTTGTTTACCTTTGGTGTCTCAATCTCATTCAAGCGTCGTCACCGCACTTTGACGATAATCTTTATGCCGTCATACAATTACTGATTTTCTTGAATAAGATCAATTTTGAGATAGAAGCAAATTTCGATCGAATTCAGGAAATATTCGAATTTTTACTGGCTGCTTTACAGACTGGCGAACTAACAGAAAGTCGGCGTAAGCTACCGCATCCGGTGGCATTTCAGACTGCAATATTAGGCATATACAGTAAATTTATTTATAAACTATCACGTGGCGGTGACTTCTTGTTATCCACATATGTGAATACGCTTAATCAACTGGGATTGGATGAAAACCAAATGCAGAAACGAACAGAAAACAATATGGCACGGTTACGGGAGACATGGCATTTGCTGACACAGGACTCCTGTATGAAGGAACCGAGTGTGTTACGTAATTTATTTTCTTATCTACTTTATCACAGCCAGTTCCCGCATGTTTCAAATTTTAATGGAGATGCGAAAGGGCAACATAATGCATTGACGCATTTTAGTTTATTGGTGATGGATTATTTCTATCTACGCACCAATTTATCGGCACTTGCCATTGTGGAAAAACGGATGGCGACGGAAAAAGACGTTCAGTTAATATTCAGTGCCTACTTTTCCATGAAAATGCATGTTACTGGTATCAATGATGATTTATTAGCACTGATGGAACAGTGCCAGATGAGCGATGCATTGGCGTGTATTTGTTTATTAGATAATTGATAGGCATTGGACGGCTAAAATTATATGGCACTGATGGAACGATATCATCATCTTATGGGGTGTCCGCTGGTACTGGCGCAATCCTTCTGACCTTCGTTTATGGAATATGGATGAAATGTAGGTCATGACAACGGGTGTTAAGAAAATTTAAACTAAATTATTCTACTTATGATTAAATTATTTTTTAAAAATGTTATCAAATTCACATAATTATAAATATTAGGGTTTATTCCTATTGTTATTTTTAGCAAAATTCATAACCTTTTAATGCTTTTAAAATATTATAGTTGCATGTATTGCAAAGGAAAAAATAACATCGTGAAAATTAAAACTCTTGTTGCAGTAGCAGTTTCTGCTGTAATTCTGACAGGTTGTAAGAATATTGATCAGGGAATGCTTGCTCACTCCGGCATGCAGCTATTTCAGGCTGCAACGCTAAGTGATTCTGATGTCAAACAGTTATCTGGCCAGGCATGTAAGGATATGGATGCACAAAATAAAATTGCACCGGCATCCAGCCAATACACTAAACGTTTGAACAAAATCGCCAAAGCATTAGGTAACGAAATTAACGGTACGCCGGTTAACTATAAAGTTTATCTGACTAATGATGTGAACGCATGGGCAATGGCTAACGGTTGTGTGCGTGTATACAGCGGCCTGATGAATATGATGAACGATAATGAAGTCGAAGGTGTTCTGGGCCATGAGATGGGTCACGTTGCACTGGGCCACACCCGTAAAGCAATGCAGGTTGCTTATGCTACAGTTGCTGCACGTACCGCAGCCGCATCTGCCGGTGGTGTAGCAGCACAACTGAGCGATTCTCAACTTGCAGCACTGGGTGAAAAACTGATCAACTCGCAGTTCTCACAGCATCAGGAAAGTCAGGCTGATGATTTCTCTTATGATCTGCTGAAAAAACGCAATATTAAAACTGAAGGTTTAGCCACCAGTTTCGAAAAACTGGCCAAACTGGGCAGCAGTGAAACCAGCATGTTTGATTCACACCCACCTTCACAGGAGCGTGCTCAACACGTCCGTGATCGTATCGCAGCAGACAAAAAATAATAAGTGTTGTACAGATGTAGCGGTGTTAATAGCACCGCTTTTTTTGTTTGCTCAGTAAAGCGGGTAATCCCCATCACATTGCCCTGGTGTGGGCGAGTAACATTTTAATTCAAAATACTGAAAATAATTTGTCTGAATAGAAGGAAAAATGTCCCCCCATATAACGTCCAGAAAATATATAAATTTTATCTTATGTTTTGATGATGAAATTAATACACCAGACAAATAAAAAAATCAACATACAAATGCACAAATGTTGATTTTGATGATGAATAAATATGTCATTATTTAATAAGGCATAAACAAAAAACATTAACCAATTGATATAAAAGGAAATAATTAAGTCACGATAAATCTATTTTCAATAGCAAGGCAAAAAACAGAAATATTCACATGATAACTCTATGTGACAAGGATGCTTTCCCAATTCCAAACCGTTCTTCCACTATATCCCCAATGATTATCCAATTATCCAAAATCTCCCTCTTCAATTCTTTAATATAAAACTGCTGCTGTGTTGGATCGAAACATAGTTTTGGATTGTTATTCTGGTAATTACCTCTCTTGATTATTAATAAATCTCCTGCATTATGTTTTCCTGATAAATCATTCTCAAGTAAAACGGCAACAATATTAGGCCCTGTACCAAAATAATAAGTCAGTTTCCTGCCAACAATCAGGTATCCTATCTTACCGTCCAAAAATTCAGAAGTAATACACTCAGATTGCCTAAATAACGGAACAGCGCAAGGATTCATGTTCCCTTCATAAGAAACTATCTCATCCAAACGCTCTTTTTCTGCGATATCAATTGATTCTATTTCACTATATGATATGCCAAAGAAATTGGAGATTTTCTGTATTGTGGAAGGGTGAACGTTTTGAACTCTACCCTCTAAGATATTATAGACTGTTGTACGATTAAGGCCTGTTTGCTCACAGAGCGATACTCTTGTTTCTCCTCTGGAGTCAAGCAAATATTGCAAATTTTTTCTCAGGTGTTCCATTTTTTGTTTCTTATACATACTAACGCCCAGAAAAATATATAACTAGCTAATTTATAATATTTTTTAGACTAATCTCTTTTTATGAGGGCACGAAAGGGTGAAAAACACTCTTGCTATTGAGCAATAAAAATGATAGCAATTTCTCCTTGAGTGTAATTATTTAATAATAATTAAAAATTATTTGATATAGAAAATATTAATTGTGTAAGTTATATTTTAGGAGAAATTGGCAAAAACAGATAACATATAGTATAAAATCAGATAAAAACAGAGGAAATATAACTTGTGCCAGTATTTTAAATTTCGATTTACCAATTACCTTGAAAAATTAACTTTGATGAATATCAAATCAATAAAAGTAAAAACATAAATACAGGCGTCTTTATTTGCAATGAATAAACTAACAATTATTTGAGATAGAGATGAGTTTATCCTATAAAAATAATGAACCCTATTTCAAGGGGCTAATTGCCATGATGGAGCATCTCAGCGAGCCTTGGGGTATTAAGGGTTTGGACTCCAGACATATCTATATGAATAAAGCGGCTTATCTTTACACCAACACACCAGAATACTTTGACATTGAAGGTAAGCTAGACTGTGAATTTCCAACTGATTGGTCTGACGACCAGTTTTCACAAGATCTCAAAGAGCATGACCGGAGAACCGAGGAATCAAAAGATAGAGTTTCCATTATTGAAACACATTACTGGTACGGAAAAAAAAGTTTAGCTCCTTTCATTAGTGAAAAATTTCCCGTGTATAACGATGAAAAAGAGTGCATTGGGATCGTTTGGAATGCTAAGCCACTAAGTAGCTTTTCTCCCTTAAAATACATTAATCGCCACAAACCCAGCGTACTCACCACAGAAGCGAATACAGACCTGTTTACTCGTAGTGAACTGGATATCATCTTCTTCATGCTGCAAAGACGCACAAATAAGGAAATTGCCCAAATATACAACGTTAGCCACAAAACAATAGAAAACAGAGTTTATAACATCTATCAAAAAGCTAATGTCCATTCGCTCCAGCAATTTGAAGCTTTTTGCCGACACCTACAATTAGATAGCTATATACCAGAACGTCTAATTCAAAAAGGCGTTATATTTCTCTAAAAAAATCAATGAAATGACGTTAATACTAAAAATTGAACATTACCCACTAAAGCGAGTACCACAAACACAGCGTGTATCATTGTTAAGCGTGGCTGTCGTTCATATGGGCATGTTAACAGCATTGGATCAATTTATGCTCGGTGCTGTACTCGGTGACTCTATGGCTTTGACCGACGCCTTTATTGCTATTTTCATTGGTAGCCTGATCTTTGGCATTATCACGTTTGGACTCGGTTTTGCGGGAATGCGCGAAGGCTTATCCGGCAGCCTATTGGCTCGGTGGTGTGGTTTTGGTCGCATAGGCTCGGTATTAATTGGGTTCATTGTTGCAATCAGTTTATTAGGCTGGTTTGGGATTCAAAATGCCATTTTTGCTCATTCTCTTAACTTTGCTTCCGGCGATAAACTTGGGTTTGGCTGGGCAGCGGCACTTTCTGGCACCTTATTGACAATATTGGTTGCCTTTGGCTTCAAAGCATTGCGTTTTACTGCCAGGATTGCGGTTCCCCTATTTATTCTTCTGGTCGCCTATATTTCCACTATCGTGCTATCCGGTAATAATGGTCAACAATTACATGAAATCATTAACCTATCTCATTCTGGCGAAACCTTGTCCATTAGTGCAGGTATTACGATTGTAGTGGGGGGAGCGATTGTAGCCAGCTTGATGACTCCTGATCTGACTCGCTATACCAAATCAGGCAAGCATGTTTTTGGGATCACTTTGCTGACCATTATTGCAGGGGAATTTGTAATTAATGGTCTGGCAATTTTAATCGCAAAAGCCCTAAATACATCGGATGTTGTCACCATTATGTCGCAAGCCTCAGGAGGAGCAGGTTTGTTAGTTGTGGTTTTCTCCACATTAAGGGTCAACGATTTGAACCTATATTCCTCATCATTAGGCATTATCAATGCTATAGAGGGTATCACGGGCAAAAAACTTCGTTATCCCCTCACAACAATAGTTATTGGAATACTCGGTACGCTATTTTCTATTCTGGGTATTCTTGAGCGGTTTGTAGATTTCCTGACTGTTTTGGGCGTTGTTTTCCCTCCCATTCTGGGGATTATGCTGGTTGATTATTATATCCTGTACTCCCATCGAAAAGTACTGGATGAAAGCCGGAAACAAGGGGTTCTCCCACATGAAACACCAACCATTGGTTGGGCTGCCATTGTTGCCAGTATTATTGGTAGTGTCGTTGGATTAGGGACAGATTGGGGTGTACCAGCAATTAATTCATTATTGCTGGCAAGCTTGGCCTACGGGCTATTTAAGCTAGTTTGCAATCGTTGTTAGCATAATAATTTGTGAAGTGGCTGAACAATGACCATTTGTAAACAGTGAGAAAAATCAACGCTGGCTCTGGTATGTCTGGGAGCCACGCCTCAGACGAATTGTGGCGCATGTTTTGGTGATCCCAATACGGCACTTTACGCAAACTCCGTGAGTTATTATCACCATTTAATGTCCGGTTTTACTGGATAGATGATTATTCACCTGACAATTATTTCCTGAAGAAATACACAACAAGGTGATAGAGAGTTTCATCGACCGTGAATACTATTTTATAGTGTGATTTAATTATTGGAGTCATGACCTCATGATCAACCTGTCTATTAAAATAGTTCTCCCTAAAGCTCTAGTTCTTAATATTTTATATATATTGATTTACTTAAAATAATCTTTAATCACCTCCAATCTATAGGTATCCTTTCCAAACAAATAGCGTAATAATGGCACAATTGCATCAATGAATAAATTTATTATAAATCAAATAATTAATAAAGAACCCCTTCCTTTGCCAGACAAAACAATCAAATTATTAGAATATAGAATATCATGAAGAAATGACATTTAATGTCAATAAATTACTTCCTGCAATACAGAATGAGTATGCTTAAAACGCAGACTTGGAGCTGTATTAAATACAACCTAATATCATAGCGGAGTATTCACATGGATAAGATTCTGGCTTCTCCATTTATTCATTTCTTTTGGAAATCATGGGTTCTCGAACCGCATTCACCAAAATATAATATCGTTATAGAACAAAACATTAAGGGTGATTTGGATGAAAATAGATTAAAATGGTCTCTACAAGAATTTATTAATCTTTATCCTTTATTCAAATACCGGATTGAAGAAGAAAATAATGAGTTATATTGGAAATTTTGCTCAGACGATATTGAGTTTACCTACCTTTCTAATAATGAAGAACAATTGAATCAGTTTGCCTTGCAGCCATTTGACCTCAGAAAAGGGCCAGTAGTGCGTTTTGGTTTAATCAAAGAGGCAGAACAGCAATTTCACTTATTCATTGTATTGCACCATATCATCGGTGATGGACAGGGTATAGAAGAATTTTTTCATAATATCTCTGATCTGTATAACCGATGTCCTCTGCGCCACTCCCCTATGACGTTGCAACAAGCATCAGAAAAATTTGAACAAGATCATCAGCTTTTACAATTATTGAACAAATATAACCCCGAACAATATTGGAAAAAATGCTTGTCAGATTTTACTACCAGTAATCCATTACCCTATTTGCCTCAACACGCAATAGGTGAGCCTGAATTACCTAATGAATTTCGGTTTAATTTGCCATTGGAAGATTGGAATAACCTCACAAAATCTTTATCCCCTTGTAAACCGTTCCTTATATTTAAAACGTTGTGGGCAACATTAGTAGCCCAGTATACTGCAACTGGTCACGTTCACCTTATCTACCCCATTGCAATCGCTGGCGGAGTATCTGTTTCGCTTGCTGCACAAATCAATGCGGTTGTTTTCCCCCTGCATTTTAATGAGACCGATAGTTTTAATTCTCTTTATCAGGCTACGTTAAACTATAGCGCATCATTGAAGGCTCAGCCTGATCTACGTTTTTCAAGCTTCCCCCTATTTCAAGCTGTACCCACCAATCTTATAAATAAGCTCAATGTCGGTATCAATCAGGCCAGTTTTAAGGATATCAGACTGGAATTAGAGGGATGTAAGGTCAATTACGGTAATCGTTTCAATAATGATTTAGCCGTTACAGAATGGATACTGGAATATCATCTGGAAGAGGGTCATTGGGCTTTTCGTATCCGCTATCATCCCAACCTTTTCCACGCTAAACAAATTAAAGCGTTGGGTGAACAATTCCAGCAATTGTTGGTTAATGCCCTGTATTATCCTGAAACACCAATATCACAGTTTCCTTTACTCACGCCTTATCAAACAAAGACATTACTGGAATACGGTAGTCCACAACAACTGAGTGACACAAAATCAGAACAACACAACCCTCTGGTGATTGATTTGATACGGAAACATTATCAACAGGCAATCGGACAATCACAACTCACCGAAGTATCAGACATTCAATCCTATGTGTTGAATGAACAATTACAGATGGTGCCAATGGGGTTAAAGGGCGAACTTTATCTCTCAGGGTCAGAATTGGACAATAAACATTTAGAGCAATCCGCATTGGTAGAAAAACAGCTTATTGCCAATCCGTTTGTTCAATATACCAGTGATAAGTGGCTCTACCGCACTGGCGAGCAGGTACGCTGGCTGCCAAATGGAGAGTTGGAATATCTGGGAGCAAAGAACTACGATTTTCTGAAAGAGGCGAGTTAAGTGAACAACCGATAAAGCAACGGCATGACCATTATGCTAACGAAGCATATGAATCATGCCAAATTATTGCTGCATCAAGCGGTACATGACTACTGTTTATTTACTACGGCCTATTCAAAATCCTTAAAAGTCGGGCCCTGAAAATAAATCGCTTTAATGTGGCAACTACGGGGTTGAGTGATAACAAATCGTATGGTTTCCCATACTGAACGACCATTAAGCAATTGCTCGCCCATTTTTTTCTGATTATCCAGCACTTCATCAAAGCCATTAAGTTCAAAGTCAGGTGGATAAAGTCCGGTCACGCGAATATTTTCTTTGCTTAAGTGATGGGCTAAGTTCTGGCTAAAACCACTCATAGCATGTTTAGCAGCGAAAAATGCCGGATGAGCGACAGATTCAGTAAATTGGGGAATACCACAAACCGATACCATAGCAACAATATCGGCACCCTGTGACTGGCGCAGGCTTGGCAATAGCGCTTTGGTCAGCAAGATAGAGCCAGTTATACCTGAGTTCACCGTACTGACGATATCGAAGTCA
Source organism: Xenorhabdus ishibashii (assembly GCF_002632755.1). NCBI lineage: Bacteria > Pseudomonadati > Pseudomonadota > Gammaproteobacteria > Enterobacterales > Morganellaceae > Xenorhabdus > Xenorhabdus ishibashii. Next base: position 614,585 of record NZ_NJAK01000001.1, read on the forward strand.
TTGTCACCTTCTCCCAGATGTCCTTCCAGCCATTGAGCTGCACTTAAGAGCAAAATATCGATGGGTTGATTGTCTTTTAGTAACTGAGTCGCAAAATCGTTAACGGACTGAGCATGACTCATATCACATTGATAACCTCTGGCGATGCCACCTTCACGGTGAATAATTTCACACGTTGCTTCTGCACTGGCTAACTGGCGGGCACAGAGATCAACATGTGCACCTTCTCGTGCCAACCAAACAGAAACTGCTTGTCCAAAATCGCGCCCTCCGCCTGTTACTACAACCCGTTTACCTTTCAAAGCATTCGAACTGTCAATTTCATTAAACATCATGTTGGTTTTCCTTATATCAGTTATCAAAGCTGGATGAGGAACCATCGCCCTATCAGTCAGATGTATTGATAATCTCCTGTTTAGAAAACCAATCTTACTTGAGAGTTTCTACCATAGTTCTATTATTTTGTGCTCATCACTTTTATTTGCAGAAGATCACATCCAATAAAAAATAAATAAAGAGCCAACCGCCCCATATTTGGCTCAACCTGACCTGCATATCCGTCATATTCTATTTCCCGACTGACCCAGAGAGCATCCTGAAAATCGAAAATGTTTACATCTGCTAAACTTTAGGCAACAGATAATGTAGATCGTGTGCTCTGGATTACTGTCATGCTTAACAATCATTCTTAACACCATAAAATCACAACCATCACCTGTGAAGGGGGTTATATGAAAGCACTTGTTTATCATGGAGCCGGAAAAAAACGCTGGGAAGAAAAAGCACCGCCTCAACTCATTGAACCAACCGATGCTATCGTCCGCATCGTCAAAACCACCATCTGTGGCACAGATCTGCATATCCTCAAGGGAGACGTTCCCACTGTCGAGCAAGGCCGGACATTGGGTCATGAAGGTATTGGGATCGTTGAATCAATTGGGGGATCTGTCCGCAATATTAAAGTCGGCGATAAAGTGATCATTTCCTGTATTACTGTCTGTGGTCGTTGTGCCTATTGTAAACGCCAGCTTTATGCACACTGTAAAGAGGGTGGTTGGATCTTGGGGCATAAAATTGATGGTACACAGGCGGAAAAAGTACGTATTCCTCACGCTGATAATAGCCTGCATCGTCTGCCAGAAGGTGTCGATGAAAAAGCGGCACTAATGCTCAGCGATATTCTGCCAACAGGTCTTGAAATTGGTGTTATCAACGGTAAGGTTCAGCCAGGGCAGACGATCGCCTTAATTGGTGCGGGGCCAGTCGGATTATCAGCATTACTGGCATCACAATTTTACTCGCCGGCACATATCATCATGGTCGATACTGATGATAACCGCCTTAGCGTCGCCCAGCAGTTTGGTGCTAACACGGTTATCAATCCGACAAAACAAAACGTCGTTGATGCCATCAACAAGCTGACTGACGGTATTGGTGTAGACGTCGCCATTGAGTGTGTGGGGATCCCCGCAACCTTCAAAATATGTCAGGACATCATCGCAGCAGGTGGCTCCATCGCCAATGTTGGTGTCCACGGCAAATCCGTTGACCTACATCTGGAAAGCCTCTGGATCAAAAACATTACCATTACCACTGGGCTGGTAAACACAAGCAGTACGCCTATGCTGCTGAAAAGTGTTCAATCCGGCAAGATTGCACCTGAAAAGCTGGTCACTCATCATTATCCATTGAGTGAAATAGAAACCGCTTATGAAGTATTTGGTAATGCAGCCCAAGAGAAAGCATTGAAAATTGTCCTGTCAGCATAATTATGGGTAATGCATTTTGACAGGCACAGAAAAGCCGCCGCAATATACTGCATCAATGTTCTTATGCAATTCATTACGGCGGCCTTTATGACTTAATTAGCTAACCAATTAATATATTAATAAAACCTTCAATCTACAGTTCGCGTCCTTCTGTCAAGTCTGCTTGAGAGAGGTCCCCAATAGCAATAAATTCATCTAATAACCCTAAAAGTTGGGACAATTTTTCTGGAGAAAAAGCTTCCTCAATTGCCTTATATCCCTCAGCAATTTGCCCTTTTGCTTGCTCATAGAGTTCTTGTCCAGCCGGAGTCAAAGAAACATACAGCTTACGCTGATCATTCATCGGCTTCAGGCGGAAGATAAGTCCATCACGCTCCATACGTGTCAGAATGCCTGTCAGGCTTGGACGCAAGATACAAGTGAGACAAGCTAAGTCATGAAAATCAATAGAACGACTACTCGCAAGTACACGAATAATACGCCATTGTTGCTCAGTTAAATTGTAGCTCTTCAAAATAGGCCGAAAAAAACCCATAGCGGTTTCTCTCGCTTGAAGCAATGCAATTGTCAAGGATTCATGCATAAGTAAAAGTGACTCTTTAGTTAATCGCTGGTCATTCTCTATAAGTTTAACGCTCACGCCGTTTATTATAGACAACATGAACTCCAAAAAGCCTAACACGCTCAAAATCATCCACAAAGAGGAAAGACTTCAACATTAACAAATAAATAAAACTATCCCACCCTGAAAAAGTTAAATAAAAGTTAAATTCAATCCCAAATGACCTTGATTAAAAATATAACAGCCTGATCTTTATGTGGTAAAAATACTCACCAATAAAGTGATGTTACATAGATCACAATTAAAATTAACAATGCCTTTAACATATTGAAGATTGCTAACACATAGATTATTAATATATTAATAAGAAAGCTTGCAAACACATCATTCAGGTTTCAAGGAGCTATCCATGAAAGGCACTGTCTTTGCCGTTGCCCTCAACCATAGCAGCCAGAACAATTTCTGGCATGAGGCATTTAACAAAGAACCTTATAAAATACCACCAAAAACACCTATTTGGTTTATCAAACCCCGCAATACCGTGATTAATTCAGGGGATGTTATTCCTCATCCTGTCGGGGAAACAGTACAAAGCGGTGCAACTCTGGCACTGTTGATTGGGAAAACAGCACGCAAAATTTCAGTTCAGGATGCCGAACAGTATATTGCTGGCTACGCATTGGCGAACGAAGTTAGCCTGCCAGAAACATCATTTTATCGTCCTGCTATTAAAGCAAAATGTCGTGACGGTTTTTGTCCGCTAGGGCAAATGATCAAGACCAGCTCAGTAGAATCACTCGATATCGTGACTGAAATCAACGGTCAGGAAGTTGATCGTTGGTCTACCCAAGAGCTCATCCGTTCTGCACCAGAATTATTGGCAGCATTAAGCGAATTCGCCACCTTAAAAGCGGGAGATGCCATTCTATTGGGAACGCCCCACCAGCGCGTTACCCTCCATCCTGCCGATAAAGTCACAATCAAGGCTAAGGGCTTCCCTGATTTGGAAAATAGGGTTGTATTAGCGGGAGGTCAGGCATGAGATACGCCAAAATTCATTATCAGGGCCATGATTTTAATGTCACCGTTGACGAACAGGAAAATGTCTTCTTACCGGATGGAAATAGGGTAAGCGGTGAAGAGGTTATATGGCTTCCTCCTGCCAGCGGAACGCTGTTCGCGTTGGGGCTAAATTATGCCGATCACGCAACAGAGCTGGAATTTAAGCCACCAGAAGAGCCACTGGTATTTATCAAGGCAGCCAATAGCTTAACCGGCCACCGTCAGGTTTCTGTCCGCCCTGATAATGTGGAATATATGCATTATGAAGCAGAATTGGTTGTCGTGATGGGTAAAACCGCCCACAAAGTTGCCAGAGAAGAAGCCATGAATTATGTTGCGGGTTATACCGTTTGTAACGATTATGCTATTCGTGATTATCTGGAAAATTACTATCGTCCTAATCTGCGGGTAAAAAGCCGCGATACGCTCACGCCAATCGGTCCGTGGATCATAGACAAACAGGCGATCGCTGATCCGCATAATCTGACCTTGAAAACATGGGTAAACGGTGAACTCCGTCAACAAGGCACAACCGCCGATTTGATCTTCGATATTCCCTTCTTAATCACCTATCTCAGCGATTTCATGACATTGCAACCTGGCGACATGATCGCCACCGGAACGCCAAAAGGGTTGTCCAATGTCGTTCCTGGAGATGAAGTCATCGTGGAAGTCGAAGGTGTTGGGCGCTTGGTCAATCACATTGTCAGCCAGCAAGAATATGAGGAGAGTTTGTCATGACCACGATTAACCATTGGATCAACGGCAAGAATGTCGGCAGCAAAACCTATTTCGAAACGACCAACCCTGCAACAGGCGAAGTGCTGGCTGAGGTAGCATCAGGCGGGCAGGAAGAGATCGCTCAGGCCGTTGCGGCTGCTAAACAGGCTTTTCCCAAATGGGCGAATACTCCAATGAAAGAACGCGCTCGTTTGATGCGCCGTTTGGGTGAATTAATCGACCAAAATGTTCCCGATATTGCTGCGATGGAAACCAAGGATACAGGGCTTCCTATTCATCAGACACAAAATGTCTTGATCCCACGGGCTTCACACAATTTTAATTTCTTCGCTGAAATTTGTCAGCAGATGAACGGGCGTACTTATCCCGTTGATGACAAGATGCTCAACTATACATTAATCCAGCCGGTTGGTGTTTGCGCATTGATTTCCCCATGGAACGTGCCTTTTATGACGGCTACGTGGAAGGTTGCGCCTTGTCTGGCTCTGGGAAATACGGCCGTTTTGAAGATGTCCGAACTTTCTCCGTTGACGGCTAACCGTCTGGGCGAATTGGCGCTGGAAGCCGGTATTCCTGCTGGGGTGCTGAATGTGGTACAGGGCTACGGTAACACCGCTGGCGATGCGCTGGTAAAACATCATGATGTGCGCGCGGTCTCTTTCACGGGTGGGACAGCAACGGGGCGCCTGATCATGCAAAATGCCGGCCTGAAAAAATACTCAATGGAGTTAGGCGGAAAATCCCCTGTTCTCATTTTTGAAGATGCAGATATTGAACGCGCGCTGGATGCCGCCCTGATAACTATTTTTTCTCTTAATGGCGAACGTTGTACGGCAGGTTCCCGCATTTTCATTCAGGAAAGCATTTATCCCGAATTCATCAAACGCTTTGCTGAACGCGCCAATCGGCTACGTGTTGGTGATCCCCAAGATCCGCAAACTCAGGTTGGCAGCCTTATCAGCCAACAACATTGGGAAAAAGTCTCCAACTATATCCGCTTGGGGATCGAAGAAGGCGCCACATTGCTGGCCGGAGGTTCCGACAAACCCACTGATTTACCCGCCCATCTGAAAAAGGGTCACTTTTTACGCCCTACTGTCCTGGCAGATGTGGATAACCACATGCGCGTGGCACAAGAAGAGATCTTCGGCCCTGTAGCTTGTCTGCTGCCGTTTAAGAATGAAGAAGATGGGCTGCGTATGGCCAATGACGTGGAATATGGCCTTGCCTCCTATATCTGGACACAAGATGTCAGCAAAATTTTGCGTCTGGCACGTGGCATTGAAGCTGGCATGGTGTTTGTCAATTCCCAGAATGTTCGTGATCTGCGGCAACCATTTGGCGGCATAAAAGCTTCCGGCGTGGGGCGTGAAGGCGGGGAATACAGCTTTGAAGTGTTTGCTGAAGTGAAGAACGTCTGTATCTCAATGGGAGAGCACCCTATTCCTCGTTGGGGTGTTTAAATAACTGCCATCCTGATACCAAGTGAGGGTTTATGGGAAAGTTAGCGTTAGCAGCGAAAATTACACATGTCCCTTCTATGTATTTGTCTGAATTACCGGGTAAGCATCACGGCTGTCGGCAAGGCGCTATTGACGGACACAAAGAGATCAGCCGACGTTGCCGTGAGATGGGTGTCGATACGATTATTGTCTTCGACACTCATTGGCTGGTTAACAGCGCCTATCATATTAACTGTTCCGACCATTTTTCCGGCATCTATACCAGTAATGAGTTACCACATTTTATCCGCGATATGACCTATGAATATGACGGTAACCCTGAGTTAGGCAGAATGATTGCGGAAGAAGCGCGCCAGATGGGCGTTCGTGCCCAATCGCACGAGATCCCAAGCCTGAAACTGGAATATGGCACACTGGTGCCAATGCGTTATATGAATAGCGACCGCCGTTTCAAAGTGATTTCAGTTTCAGCCTTTTGTACTGTCCATGCATTTGAAGACAGCCGCAAACTGGGAGAAGCCATTTTACGGGCAATTGAGAAATACGATGGCACGGTTGCCGTGCTGGCAAGCGGTTCTCTGTCGCACAGTTTCATTGAAGATCAACGTGCCGAAACGGGCATGAACAGTTATACCCGTGAGTTTGATGAGCAGATGGATCGCCGCGTTGTACAACTTTGGAAAGCGGGACAATTCAAGGAATTTTGCGAAATGCTGCCGGAATATGCGCAATATTGTCGGGGAGAAGGCAACATGCATGATACGGTGATGCTGCTAGGCCTGCTCGGATGGGACAGGTATGACGGCAAGGTAGAATTTTTGACAGAATTGTTCGCCAGTTCAGGGACAGGACAAGTCAACGCGGTGTTCCCGCTGCCGGATTATATTGTTAATCAAAATAAAACTCATGCCTGACAGGAGAAAACTGTGCCACATTTTTATGCTGAGTGTACGGAAAATATCCGTGAAGAGGCCAGATTGCCAGAATTATTTACCAAAGTGAATCAGGCATTAGCAGATACGGGCATTTTTCCGTTAGGTGGTATCCGCAGTCGTGCTATTTGGTTGGATACCTGGCAGATGGCGGATGGTAAACAAGATTATGCCTTCGTTCATATGACACTGAAAATTGGTGCCGGACGCAGCCTTGAAGATCGGCAAAAAGTCGGAGAAATGTTGTTTAACTTAATCAAGGCGCATTTTAGTGAATTGGTGGCACGGCGCTATCTGGGTCTCTCCTTCACTATGGAAGAACTCGATCCCATACTGAACTATAAGTCCAATAATGTTCATAGCCTGTTTAAAGCAAAAGAGTGACAATTTTAGTGAGAAAAAACTATGACAAATCATCTTGATACACCATTGCTGCGCCAACAAGCCTATATCAATGGTCAATGGGTTGAAGCGGAAAATAAAGCTACTTTTGTAGTGACTAACCCAGCCAATGGTGAGGTTATTGCTAATGTCAGTGATCTGGGAGCCAAAGAGACACAGTTTGCTATTGAAGCCGCCCAAAATGCCCTTCCTGCATGGCGATCATTGACAGCAAAACAGCGTAGCCAAAATCTCAAACAGTGGTTTCATCTGGTGATGGAAAATCAAACTACCTTAGCGGAAATATTAAGTACGGAACAAGGTAAATCCCACACCGAGTCAATGGGAGAAATTGCTTACGGTGCCAGTTTTATCGAATGGTTCGCGGAAGAAGGCAAACGTGTTTACGGCGAAACCCTGCCCTCCCCCATGCCAGGCCGCCGTCTCGCTACCATCAAGCAACCGATTGGGGTCGTTGCAGCTATTACACCGTGGAATTTCCCCAATGCGATGATCACCCGTAAAGTTGCCCCTGCGCTGGCTGCGGGATGTACTGTGGTTCTGAAACCGGCGGCCGAAACACCACTTTCTGCATTGGCATTGGCGGCATTGGCAGAACAAGCTGGTATTCCGGCTGGTGTCTTCAATATCGTAACGGGAATGGATGCCAAAGCGATTGGTGAAGTGCTGACTTCAAGCCCTATCGTGCGTAAACTTTCCTTCACCGGATCTACGCGGGTTGGCAAGCTATTGATGGCACAAAGTGCCGATACCGTGAAAAAACTCTCCCTCGAACTGGGTGGCAATGCACCTTTTATCGTGTTTGATGATGCCAATCTTGATGCGGCGGTGGAAGGTGTAATGGCTGCGAAATTCCGTAACAGCGGGCAAACCTGCGTTTGTGCCAACCGTATTCTGGTTCAGGAAAGCATTTACGATACATTTGCGGAACGTCTGGCTCATGCAGTGAAAAAACTTCACGTTGGGCCAGCCACTGATAGCGCATCACAGCAAGGCCCGCTGATTAATCAAGCGGCAGTAGAAAAAGTACGGGAGCATATCAGTGATGCGGTTTCCAATGGCGCACGCATTCTGGCTGGAGGAAAGTCTCATGCTCTGGGAGGGTTGTTCTTTGAACCAACAGTACTGACAAATGTTACCGACTCCATGTTAGTGGCTCACGAAGAAACTTTTGGCCCTCTGGCACCATTACTTAAATTCCGTGATGAAGACGAAGCTATCCGTATTGCCAACAACACGGAATTTGGTCTGGCAGCTTATTTCTATTCCCGCGATATTGGCCGAATTTACCGTGTCGCGGAAGCGTTAGAAAGTGGCATGGTAGGCATCAATGAAGGTTTGATCTCCAACGAAATTGCGCCATTTGGCGGTATCAAGCAATCGGGACTGGGACGCGAAGGTTCACGTTACGGTATTGAGGATTATCTGGAAGTGAAATACCTCTGTTTTGGCGGGTTGGAAGCAAAAGGAGCTTAACCCCTATGCTACAGCAAGAAATCGTATCGCAGATTGCACGCCGTTTACATCAGGCAGAGCAAAACCGTAAACAAATCCGACAAATATCACTGGATTATCCTGAGATAACTATTGAAGATGCTTACGCCATTCAACGTGAGTGGGTAGATTTAAAAATCAAGGAAGGCCGGATTCTCAAAGGACATAAGATTGGCCTGACATCTAAGGCCATGCAAGCCAGTTCACAGATTAGTGAACCGGATTATGGTGCCCTGCTGGATGATATGTTTTTCCAAGACGGCGGTGACATTCCTTGCGAACGCTTTATTGTGCCCCGTATTGAAGTCGAACTAGCTTTTGTGCTGGCAAAACCCCTGACTGGCCCGAACTGTACGCTGTTTGATGTGTATAACGCGACAGATTATGTTATTCCCGCACTGGAACTTATCGATGCCCGTTGTCACAACATCGATCCCGAAACACAGCGTCCACGCAAAGTATTCGATACGATTTCTGACAATGCCGCCAATGGTGGTGTGATTATTGGGGGGCGACCGATCAAGCCAGATGAACTGGATCTACGCTGGGTTAGTGCTCTGCTCTACCGCAATAGTGTGATTGAAGAATCCGGCGTGGCAGCAGCAGTTCTCAATCATCCCGCCAATGGTGTGGCATGGCTTGCCAACAAACTGGCATCGCATGGTGTTCAGCTAGAAGCAGGCCAGATTATTCTGGCTGGCTCCTTTACCCGCCCTGTTCCTGCACGTAAAGGTGATACCTTTCATGTGGATTACGGCGTGTTAGGTTCAATTAGCTGTCACTTTGTTTAAGTCTATTGAGGTAACACCATGGATCAACTAACAAATAAATTTAAACATGCCCTGAAAGCAGGGCACCCACAAATCGGGTTATGGCTTGGGCTATGTAGTGGATATAGCGCAGAAATACTGGCAGGAACGGGGTTTGATTGGTTGCTGATTGATAGTGAACATGCTCCCAATGATATTTCTACCATTCTTGCCCAATTACAGGGAATTGCCCCTTACCCAAGCCAGCCTGTTGTTCGTCCGGCATGGAATGATCCGGTGATCGTCAAACAGTTGCTGGATATTGGTGCACAAACTTTATTGTTCCCGATGATTCAAAATGCAGAGCAAGCACGTGAAGCGGTCAGAGCAACCCGTTATCCTCCCGCGGGTATTCGCGGTGTGGGCAGTGCACTGGCACGGGCTTCTCGCTGGAATCGCATTCCTGATTATTTGTCCCGTGCCAATGATGAAATTTGTGTATTGGTACAGGTAGAAACGCGTGAAGCACTGAAAAACCTCCCTGAAATAGCGGCTGTCGAAGGTGTTGATGGTGTATTTATCGGTCCGGCAGATCTTAGCGCAGATATGGGACACATCGATAATCCGCAACATGCCGAAGTTCAGGCTGCCATTGAACAAGCCATGACTCAGATTCTATCTTCCGGCAAGGCTGCCGGCATTTTGATGACTCATGTTGATGCAGCTAAGCATTACCTCGATCTAGGTGCGCTATTTGTTGCCGTAGGCGTTGATACCATCCTGCTGACCGGAGCAGCCAACACGTTGGCAAGACATTTCAGCAAATAATCGACAAATAATCGACAATAGCTTTCGACAAAAATGATAACTCAATAATGGCTGATGTTGTTCGCGGCATCGGCCATTGCAGTTGAAGTTCCTGATTGCTGTGCAAACAACCACATATAGCCAATAGATTTTAAATCCCCGCCAAAAGGAAAACCAAGCAACTAACAAAACAAGGAGTAGAAAAAGAGGGGGAGATAAAAAATAATAAAAAAGGAAACAACAATGAGCGTTTCACCTGACACTATAGCAAAATCAGAAAATCCACCCCATCAACATAAAAAGCTGACCACCCAACAGCAAAGTGTCATCAATAAATTATTCAGACGCCTGATCCTCTTTCTCTTTGTCCTGTTCATTTTCTCTTTTCTGGATCGCATCAATATTGGCTTTGCTGGTTTGACGATGGGAAAAGATCTTGGTTTAACATCCACCATGTTTGGCTTGGCCGCTACACTGTTTTATGCCACTTACGTCATTTTCGGCATCCCCAGCAATGTCATGTTGGGCATTGTGGGAGCTCGCCGCTGGATTGCTACCATTATGGTGTTATGGGGGATTGCTTCCACCGCCACAATGTTTGCTACCGGCTCTACGAGCCTGTATATCTTGCGTATGCTGGTGGGTATTGCAGAAGCAGGCTTTCTGCCGGGTATTTTGGTTTATCTGACTTATTGGTTTCCGGCCTATTATCGCGCGCGAGCTAATGCGCTGTTTATGATCGCTATGCCCGTAACGATGGCATTTGGTTCACTCATTTCCGGTTATATTCTGGCAATGGATGGCATCTGGAATCTACGTGGCTGGCAGTGGTTATTTTTACTGGAAGGCTTCCCTTCTGTTTTACTCGGTTTTGCTGTCTGGTTTTATCTGGATGATTCACCTGACAAGGCCAAATGGTTAACTCGTGAAGATAAGCAATGCCTACAAGAGATGATAGAAAACGATAAGCTTGCTATAACACAGCCCAATGAGCAGATCCAACAACAGAAACCCAGCTTATGGCGTGAGGTTTTTACCCCAATTGTATTAATGTACACCTTTGCTTATTTCTGTCTGACCAACACCTTAAGTGCCATTAATATCTGGACACCGCAGATTATGCAGAGTTTTAATCAGAACAGCAGCCATGTAACTATTGGTATTCTGACTGCCATTCCACAGTTCTGCACGATTTTGGGTATGATCTACTGGAGCCGCCGTTCAGATCGCCTGCAAGAACGCAAAATGCACACGGCTTTGCCCTATCTGTTTGCCGCCGCAGGCTGGATTTTAACTTCACTGACAAATAACAGCATGGTGCAACTGCTAGGGATCATTATGGCGTCCACCGGATCGTTTACGGCTATGGCTGTATTCTGGACAACACCGGATCAATCGATCAGTTTGCGTGCTCGCGCAGTGGGGATCGCCGTGATCAATGCAACTGGTAATGTCGGCTCAGCCGTCAGTCCACTACTGATCGGTTGGTTAAAAGATCAAACAGGTAATTTCAGTGCTGGACTTTATTTCGTAGCCGGATTACTTATCATTGGTGCGCTAATCGTTTTTCTGATCCCGATGAAACATGTACGGCCACCGGTAGTCTCGTAAATAACGAGCGACATATTGATATACCTTAAAGATACAGGGGAAAATCGATGCCTGCATCCAATGCGCTCAGAGCCAACAAACCCATCATCACTAATATTGATATCAGCAAAGACTATGATGAAACCCAAGGATCGGATGATGTTCACTACCAAACTTTTGGTCGCATGGCTGTATTTTTCGGGCGTGATATGCAGGCGCATCGCCATGATGGTTTTTTCCAATTGCATTATCTGGTGACAGGACGGATCGAACTGCAATTAGACGAACAACATTATTCCGTACAAGCTCCGCTGTTTATCCTGACTCCACCTTCTGTTCCTCATGCTTTTTTTACGCAGGAAGATACTGACGGTTATGTACTGACCGTTCGTCAGGATCTAATTACACCATTGCTCAGTTCGCTTTATCCCACTCATCGAGAACTGGTGGATATTCCGGCTATTTGTCTTTCCGTCGCGGATAAATACGATGAATTGGAAACATTCCACCATTATTGGGCCCTGATTGGACGTGAGTCTGCTAACCAATTTGCCGGACGGGAACAATCGCTGGCTTTTCTGGCTCAATCCTTGTTTACCTTTCTACTGCGTAGTATTCCCCTTGATGATCATCGTTGCGGTTGTGTCAGAGGAGAATTAAAACTGTTTCAGCGCTTTAACCAGTTGATTGATAAACACTATCACCAGCATCTTGCCGTACCAGAATATGCAGAAAAATTGGGAATTACGGAATCACGTCTAAAGGATATGTGTCGACGCTTTGCCAATCGACCACCCAAAAAACTGATCTTTGACCGACTACTGCGGGAAGCAAAACGGTTCTTATTGTTTAGTGACAGCCCTGTATTTGAAGTGGCGTATCGGCTTGGGTTTAAAGATCCTGCTTATTTTAGCCGATTTTTTAATCGGTTAGTGGGATGCTCACCGAGTGTTTGGCGGGAGGAAAATGTCATTGGGAAATAAAATAGATTGATAAAATTATGATGTCATAATATCTACATTTTGGCCGTGTATTCAAGGCGTTGTTCTTCATCTATAATGCTTATTTTGCGAGATAACATGCATGGCCACAGTAGAAGTAAAATGTCGATTTTGTCACCAGACGAAGGACGTTAAAAAACATGGTATTGGAAAAGGTGGGCACCAACGTTATCGTTGTTTATCCTGTCATCGTACTTTCCAGCTCGATTATTCTTATCGCGCTTGTCAAGCCGGAATAAAAGAACAAGTCGTTGATCTTGCCATGAACAATGCCGGCATCCGTGATACGGCCAGAGCCCTGCATATCAGCATTAATGCTGTCGTACGCGTTTTAAAAAACTCCAGCCACGATGTGTAACAACCTTACCTGTGGGTGAAGTTGAAATTGAATTTATCTGCGATGTCGACGAAATGTGGTCATTCGTCGGGAATAAAAAGTGCCAGCGTTGGTTATGGTATGCTTGGGAGCCTCGCCTAAAACGTATCATTGCGCATGCTTTTGGTAGACGAAACAAGAAAACGCTGAAAAAGTTATTGAAAAAACTGTCTAAATGCAAGGTGGCCTTTTGGTGTACTGATAATTATCGTGCCTATAATTTACTGCCTTCAGCCAACCATCTGGTTGGAAAATATTTTACTCAACGTATTGAACGTGAAAATTTAACGTTACGTAACCGAATTAAGCGCCTGAACCGTAAAACACTTGGTTATTCAAAGTCACCTGAAATGCATGACAAAATCATTGGCACTTTCATTGAACGTGAATATTATATTTGAGGGTGATCAACGATTTGAATACATGACCCCTTAACGACGATGGATGCTCTTACATTCACTGAGTCTGGCCATTTCTCCGAGAAAGATTGTGTTCGGATTAAAGAACCAGATGCTACAGGCCGATGAGTATTAAAAGATTTTGATCTAAACATCATTTTCTCCTAATAATTCCGTATATACGCATTAAACTTCAAGCTGCAATTTACAACACGCTATGAAACCTGATTTCTCCCCGCTCCGCAGGGAGAAATCGCACGCATCTTGAAGTTAGATTGGTATATTTATTCAACATGTTATATATCTATAGCTATTATTGCTAGGGTTAAAATGCCATCTATGACTGTTAGCAGGATCTAACACCAAGTATCCTGAATCACTAGGAGAAAATCCCATGTTAATGTATGCTGGCGTAGCTTTATGTAATGGAATAAGTTTTATCTTACCATTGTTTCCTAATTGCTGTGATTTATTCACGGCATGTTCCATTAGTAAAACACCACAATTTCTAATACCGCAATGTGTTGCCAAATACTCAACCGTAGGCAGATTAGAAATTATGTTATCTGCAGGAATAAATTCTAAAATTCCAACAGGAACACCTTGAAAATAGGCAGCAAAATATAATGAACCTATTCTTGATAATTTCTCACTACAAAGCTTGATTTTGTTATGTACAAGTTCAAAAATAGAACGTGCAGACTCATATCTTATGTTCCAATTTTCTTGCTCATAATCACCACTAACGTATTCGGAGCTACTACATTTCCATTCAGTGTTCATGGTGGTTTTCATTATTGCATTGGTTAAGTTTAATACTTCATGTGGACTAACTTCCCTGATTGTTATAAAAATTCTGGCATCAATCACTGCTGAGGAGATATCTGAAACAGACTTAGCATGAGTTAAGGAACCCAATGTTGCAGGCCGAGGAATATTAAAAGATTTTGATCTGAACATGATGTTATCCTATGCAATAGTTTAATTAATTGGATTTTTATATTCCAATATCATGATATACAACTAATTCTACTTTATTAAAAATAACTTATGACTCATATTAACATAAAAATAAATTAACTTTGTCATGCCATGGTATAAGACGGAATAACTTACTATTTTATAAAACACCATCAAGATATTTTTATTGTAAAAAACATATAAGCTCGTCAGAATATTAATTAAATTTAAACATAAACTAAAAGTGTTTATTTTAATAAGTGAATCACAGTGGAAATACTACATTATATACCAATCTAACTTCAAGATGCGGTCATGTATTCAAATCGTTGATCACCCTCAAATATAATATTCACGTTCAATGAAAGTGCCAATGATTTTGTCATGCATTTCAGGTGACTTTGAATAACCAAGTGTTTTACGGTTCAGGCGCTTAATTCGGTTACGTAACGTTAAATTTTCACGTTCAATACGTTGAGTAAAATATTTTCCAACCAGATGGTTGGCTGAAGGCAGTAAATTATAGGCACGATAATTATCAGTACACCAAAAGGCCACCTTGCATTTAGACAGTTTTTTCAATAACTTTTTCAGCGTTTTCTTGTTTCGTCTACCAAAAGCATGCGCAATGATACGTTTTAGGCGAGGCTCCCAAGCATACCATAACCAACGCTGGCACTTTTTATTCCCGACGAATGACCACATTTCGTCGACATCGCAGATAAATTCAATTTCAACTTCACCCACAGGTAAGGTTGTTACACATCGTGGCTGGAGTTTTTTAAAACGCGTACGACAGCATTAATGCTGATATGCAGGGCTCTGGCCGTATCACGGATGCCGGCATTGTTCATGGCAAGATCAACGACTTGTTCTTTTATTCCGGCTTGACAAGCGCGATAAGAATAATCGAGCTGGAAAGTACGATGACAGGATAAACAACGATAACGTTGGTGCCCACCTTTTCCAATACCATGTTTTTTAACGTCCTTCGTCTGGTGACAAAATCGACATTTTACTTCTACTGTGGCCATGCATGTTATCTCGCAAAATAAGCATTATAGATGAAGAACAACGCCTTGAATACACGACCCCAACGTCAACTTTAGCCATGCTTTACCTTTATCACTAAAAATCGGGAAGTCTACCGCAACTAACTATTTAATCTATGAACAAACTTTTTTCAGGCCGTATCATGTAAACTTAAAATAATATAATCCTCTGGTGTAAAATTATATTTTTGTGTAGTCATTTTCATGCAGTGATCAGCTCCATTGTTGTTAATTCATTATTAATGTCTTTATACGATTTATATCAGTCTTTAACACATTTTCTTAATTGATCTTTCACAACTTTTCCATTGGCATTTCGCGGTAAAGTTAAAAAAGTATATCCTTTTGGGCGTTTATAACGTGCTATTACAGTACAAATATAATCATTTAACTCTTGCTCTGTAATTGATGCATTTTCGTCGAGTTCAATAAAAGCATGGGGAACTTCTCCCCAATAGGGATCGGGTTTTGCCACAACAGCGGCAGCCAAAATACCAGGATAACTGGATAGGGCATTTTCCAGCTCAAGACTGGAAATATTCTCACCACCGGAAATAATGATATCTTTTTTTCTATCGATGATTTTGATATAGCCATCAGGATCGACAACTGCTAAATCACCAGTATAAAACCATTGGTTGGTGATTTCCGGTGTAACATGACGTACAGGATCATAAACTGCTACGATATTACCGCGAATAGCGATCTCGCCGATGGTTTTGCCATCAAAAGGAACTTCTGAGTTGTTTTTATCAATAACGCTTACCTGCCCTTGTAAATTAGAAACAATTCCCTGACGCATCCGTTTTAAGACTTTTTCTGATTCTGGTAGTGTTTTCCATTCATGTTTATTTTCACAAACAACTACAGGGCCATAAGTTTCGGTTAATCCATAAACATGCGTGGCATTGATACCGACCTCGTCCAGCAACGAAAACATCATTTCTGTCGGTGGTGCGCCAGCAATCAAGCCATAAACGCGTCCACCAAAATGCTTTCCATGCTTTTGAATCATTTTGCCTAAAGAGTAGTGAATAATCGGGGCACCACAATAGTGGGTTACGTGATGTTTCTGGATAAGTTGCATCGCTTCTTCTGCATCAAATTTCCTGATACAGATGTGTGTGCCGGCCCGTGCCGCAACTGTCCACGGGAAACACCAACCATTGCAGTGAAACATGGGAAGAGTCCATAAAAAGGTGGGAGTTCTGGGCATGTCCCAATCCAGTATATTAGAAATAGCATTTAAAAATGCACCACGGTGAGAATAAACAACTAATTTAGGTTGCCCGCTGGTGCCCGAAGTAGAATTAATACTGATAGCGGTTTGTTCGTCAATTTGGATAAATGAAAGTGTTTTTGAGGAGTGTGCGGTTACCAGTGATTCGTAAGATATAAATTCATGTCCGGCAGGAGATGTAGGAATAGCTGAGTTGTTTTCATCAACAATAATTATCTTAATTGGATTATTGAAAGAGACATTACTTAATAGTGAAAGATAACTTTTGTCGATAAATAATATTTTTGGATGCAATTTTTCAAAAACAAAATTTAAGGTAGCAGCATCAGTTCGGGTACTTAAGGCATTGAGGATACCACCAGACAAAGGAACCGCAAAATGTAATTCAAGCAATTCGTGGGTATTTGGTAAAATAGCTGAGACTACACTTCCTTTATTCACTCCCATTTGCTGGAGAGAGATAGCAATCCTTTCGCAGCGATTGGCATATTGATACCAGGTCCAACACTGTTTTCCATCAATGATGGCTATATCATTACCATTGCTTAATACTGCCCTTTTAAGAAATAAAATCGGTGATAATGCAGTGCCGGTATATTCATGTAAGAATGAATTATTGAGAATCATATTTTTTCACCCCATATTATTTTCTTTAACAAAATTGTTACTTACTTTAAAAGTAACCGCTGGCAGAAAAATAAGCAATGTTGGTACGATTTAAAGGGGGCTGTTTTATTTAAAAATTCCATGTAAATAATATGAATTTATTTTATATTTTTTATATGCCGATTTCATTTATTAAACTTGATAAAATAACTATTTGAAAATAGATTGGAGGATTATATTTAAGATAATAAAAACACGCTCACCATTAATACAAAAGGAAAAATTATGTTCAATTTGGCGGGAAAAATTGCTTTTATTTCAGGGGGAACCAAAGGTATTGGCACGGGAATTGCGAAGGTATTGAAGCAAGCTGGTGCTGTTACCATTATTGCAGGTACTGATAAGGTGAAAGGAGAAGCCATTGCCAAAGAGCTGGAAGTTGATTTCATACCTCTTGATGTGACTGATCAGGCAGCATGTAAAAACGTGGTTGCCCAGATTGTTGAAAAGTACGGTAGGCTCGACATTCTTTGTTCCAATGCCGGTATTTTCCCACAACATTATCTTAAAGAGATGACCGCGGAAGATTGGGATCTCGTGCACACCGTTAACCTTAAAGGAACGTTTTTCCTGGTGCAGGCTGCATTGAATGTGATGGAAAAACAGCGTTACGGGCGTGTTGTTATCACTTCATCCATCACGGGAGAGATAACGGGTATTTCGGGTTACAGCCATTATGGTGCCAGTAAAGCAGGTCAACTTGGGTTTATGCGCAGTGCTGCTTTGGAATATGCGGGGCAGGGTATTACCATTAACGCAGTTATGCCGGGCATGATTATGACGGATGGCTTAAAGTCATTTGGTGATGAATTCCTCAGTCATGTGAAAGAGACCACCCCAATGCGGGTTTTGGGAACGCCTGAAGATATTGGTTATGCTGCCTGTTTTCTTGCTTCTGATGAAGCAAAATATATAACCGGACAAACAATTATCGTTGATGGTGGGCAGGTTTTGCCAGAAGTACAGGAAGCCTGATTGTTTACAAAGATTGTCGTAAGGCAGTTGAAAAAGTAAAATATCTATCCTGTAAACACAGGGAGGGAGATTTGTTCTCTTCCTGATTTTTTATTGTCTGAATCAGGTAAGAAATATTATGTCACTGAATTATGAGCGTAAATCTCTTCCATTGCCAAACGGACACAAAAAAGTGCTATTGCACTCATGTTGTGCGCCATGTTCTGGGGAAGTGATGGAAGCAATGTTGGCTTCAGGAATTGATTTCACAATATTTTTCTATAACCCCAATATTCATCCCCTTAAAGAATACGAGCTGCGTAAAGATGAAAATATCCGTTTTGCGCAGGAAATGGGAATTCCTTTTATTGATGCAGATTACGACCGTGATAATTGGTTTGAACGCGCAAAGGGAATGGAAAATGAGCCTGAACGTGGCATTCGTTGCACAATGTGCTTTGATATGCGTTTCGAACGCACAGCACTTTATGCCTACGAACATGGTTTCCCTGTGATTACCAGTTCACTCGGTATTTCGCGTTGGAAAAATATGCAACAGATCAATGAGTGTGGGGTTCGTGCCGCTTCCCGTTATCCTGACTTAGTGTATTGGGAATATAACTGGCGCAAAGGGGGCGGATCTGCCCGTATGATAGAAATCAGTAAACGAGAAGAGTTCTATCAGCAGGAATATTGTGGTTGTATTTACTCGCTGCGGGATACTAATCGTCATCGTCTGGCTACTGGCCGTGAAAGAATTAAATTAGGTACAGTCTTTTATAGTGCAGATAACAATAAAAAAGAATAAAAAAGCCTGCGTAGAAGCAGGCCAAAGATACGGCAAATATAAAAATCCCTGGTGGTGACTTAAAACTTAGTTGGATTAGCTCTAAAACAGTGATGAGTCACCATGACTATATGTGAAATAAGATACCGTCGTCCAATGGATTGCACAGATCAATAAGGGAAGATTGATTGATAAAAACGATCATTCATGATTTTGGTGATATCTTAGGCTAATTGTGGTTGCGGCTTTTCAGTTTGATCTAAAACTAGTTTATATAAAACTGGAAAGCCTTGATTTATGGGATATAGTGCTAACTATTAGTTATTAAATGAATTATCAATCTTTCCCATATCTGGAGCGATTAGGTGTACAGCCAAAGCGTCGGCGATAGCTTTGAGTGAAATAGGATTGGCTGGAAAAACCCGATTCCAATGAAATATCAGCGATATTCATTTCGCTATTTAGTAATAATTGATGTGCATAAAGAATACGTTGTTCACTGATCCAAGCTTTGGGTGAAGTACCATAGACACTGTTAAAAAGCTCCTTAAAAGAAGTTAATCCCATCCCGAACTCACGTGCAAAGTCATTCAATTTCCATTCCTTGAGATAGTGAGCTTCCATAAATGTTTGCAGACGTTCTACCTGACGATTACTTAATTTTCGTAGAATAGACATTAACAATGCCCCCTGTTTATTTAAGGAAAGCAGTAACAATAATTCTTCAACTCTTAATTGAACCAACGCTGGCGGGGAATCATGTGCTAATAAGTTAGCCAGCCCGTGAATGCTTTCTGTTAACAAGGGAAACGGGTTAAAAGGAATCAACCTATAAGCAGGAAACTCCTGTCGCTCTAACTTACTTAACAATGAGCCAAAACGTTGTAAAAAACTACGTAAAAACTCCATGTGTAAGGGTAACCATAATAGCTGACAACTTTCCGTATTGGTTTTAGCTGCATAACTCCCAGGATGGGTAAAGAGGATCTGATTCGATTTAATGTGATAAGTGTTTATGCAATCTTTCCATACCATTTCGCCATCGAGTAAAATATATAACCCTCTTTGTTTATGCTTCAGGATATTGAAATCCGGCATAGTTAATTGGAGTGTGCAAATATTCTTTTGATTTAAGCCCGTCGTCCTTTTCATTTAATACTCCTAATTTTCCGTATCGTGAGTAATCGTTTTTTGATGAGTGCATGAAGTTTTTTTATTATTAAATAACCGCTTATATTATATAGCCAAATAAACATTTGTGTTAGATTTAAGTGTATTTTTTTACGACTAAAAATTGCCTGTCTATTTTTCGCCTTGTTTTGGTTGATATTTGAATGGCTATTTTTAAAGTTTTGTTAATATTAAAGTTACTTATATTTACCTATGATTTTTTATTAAGTCATTTGCCGTCAAGAATGCCAGAAATGTCATGGATTTATTTTTATTTGCAAATGTTGTTTATTTATTTTACTGTCCGAATAATAATGCAATAGATATTATTGATAATTAATGTTAAAAACGCAGGATGATTCATTACTCAAATGAATACTGGTATTGCAATGGAATTTTCATATTAAAAAATATCAATTACTGTTGAACTATATAATTAAAACAATGGGGGATTATCCATTTAGTTCTGATTACAGATTTATAGATTAAATAGCCATAAGTCAAATAGCTATTGAGAATAACGTGTTTTCATGACCCTAAACATGATGCGTTTTTATTAATGCCTTATATTTTTTGTTAATAAATTGTGAACCTTTAGAATTTGTATGTATTAAGCAAGAAATGATAACTGATCTTTTGGGGTTTTCTTATTTAAGAGACATTAGAAAATTTCATGATAAATCATATAATTAAACTTAAACAGAAGCTTTATCCGTATAATAACGCTATAAATCCCTTCGTTATAGCTTCGTAGATTGTTTTTTATATTTGTACAATGCTAGGATGTGCTTCCACTATCTGCTTCTAGCTTCTATTACCTACTAAGGCATATGTATAGATATATTTTGCTGATGAAATATAAGAAAAACCCACAAAAACGAGAACAATATGAAAATGTATCGTTTTTCAGATAACGCTTTTTTATACAGCGTATGGCTCCTTTGGGGAATTGCATTGGGACTATATCTGTATGGTGCTCATTTTAGTTGCACCATAACAGCAATTTTATCTTTTTTCGCCTTAGTGTTTTACTTTATGAAAATGAAATTGAGAATAAACGCTATGTTTGGAAAAAAAACAACCGAGGCAGCTCCTGCCAGTTCTGTAACACCTACTATAAGTGTCAAACCTGAAGAGAAAAAATTACCCGAAGCTGAGATCCGTCCCAATACCATTATTGCGAAAAACTCTGTTTTCAAGGGAGATGTTGAAATGGATGGGGATATCCAGATTTGGGGGAAAGTCATTGGCAATATACGCGTAAAAGGTGGTGCCATTCGGATTATGCATGCCGGCAAAGTGGAAGGTGAGCTGAATGCCCCCGAAATTATCATTGATGGTCATGTTGAAGGCACGTGCTGTGCGGAAACATTAGATATACTGGAGCATGGTGAGTTACGGGGTATTAGCCGTTGCGGCAGTATGTCAATTCGACGTGGCGGATTGTTCTTTGGTCAGTCTGAACAGGTTGATAATAAGAAAAGGCCGGAAATGGAACGAGTTGTTTCCATTAGGGAAAATCAGAACGATAAACCAAAATCGAAAAACAACGCCTGATAATCAAGGAGGCGTTGTGGTTATCGAATTGGAAACAGAAAGGTTGTGGCTCCGTGCCTGGAAAGATGCAGACAGAGAACCTTTCTTTCGCTTAAGTAATAATCCTGACGTAATGGAATTTTTTCCTGACTTACTGACTAAAGCACAGAGCGATACTTTTATCGATAATTGTATTCGCAAGTTTGAGACGCAGGGTGGTTGGGGATTATGGGCGGTTGAACTAAAGCAGAATAGTAAATTTATTGGTTCTGTGGGGCTGAATATCCCGAACATCAAATTTCCATTCTCTCCTTTTGTTGAAATAGGCTGGCGTCTGGACAAGCCATTTTGGGGGCAAGGCTATACTTGTGAAGCCGCCCGCAGAATTTTTGACTTTGCGTTTACGGAAATCGGATTGGAGGAAGTTGTCGCTTTTACCACGGTTTCTAATTACCGCTCGGAAAATGTCATGAAAAAATTGGGTATGGTCAGAGATGAAAAAACATTTCTGCACCCTGGATTGGAAGAAAATCATCCATTAAGGGAGCATGTTCTGTACAGGCTTCGGCGTTCAGATTTTGTATGATAATGGTTGAACACCATCAAGGTTATCCTAATAGATAGAGATAACCTTGATGGAAACTGTTTTATGCCGAATTATTATTGTCTGGATATGACCAGAGCAACGCGGCCGATAAACCTGATGTCACTGATAGCACAATCAAAAGTGACGTCGCTATCGCTGACACGGATCTTGCTGATTGGGATTTTGGCAATCTTCTTGATACTGTGCATACCTTCAATATCCACCAGCCATAAGCCATCTTGAATATTATCTTCCTGAGTATCCAGCAGATACCATGAGGCTCCATCATCAATAATCAGCGGATTTTTGAGTTCCTTGGAAACCAATTCACTGTCCAAAATTACAGGATTAGCTTCATTGAGCTTACCACCCGACAGTTTTACACGAGAGATGGATGGAGCAATGATATCTGCCAACCGTTCCGCTTTTTTGCTGCTTTCTCCATCTGGAAACATTTCTCCCTGACCCGTGCTTAGCCACAGTAGTGAAGCACCAGTTTCGAGATTGCACTGGATGATCCAATCCGCTGGAAAGCTATCACGAAGGTAGCGGTTTGCCATCGTGCTTTTGGAAACGCCCAAATGGTCACTTAGGGCCTGACGTGATTTAAATCCATATGCGCGGACAAGACGTTCAATAGCAGGTCTTCCCCCACTATCCGCCCCCATTTTGATCTCAATATTGGTATTTTTCATTGACAGTACAGATAAGAGCTATTAGTATCCCGCCTAAGTTCTCGATATGAGATCTTTGATGGGCCCAGATTGGTTAAGCTGAAAACCATTGAGAGATATTGCATCATGAACGCCCAGATTTCAATCTTTATGCCCGATATCGAAATATTTCGGGAATGTCATTGAGAGGATAGACGAAGGGTTTGAAATGAAGGGAACAGTTGGAAATAGCAGGATATCGTTGAGGATCGTTTTGTAGAAGAATGTTGAGGGAAAATATGGCGAATATTGAAAACGAAAAATTTGCCCAAATTAACCTCGGCCAGAGACTGGAAGGATTGAATCATCTGTCGAGGATTAGGGCGACATATTGGGGTGACAATGAAAAGGAGTTAAATCGATTTTTTGCTGATATGCGTGATAAAAGAGACGATTACTACGAAGAGAATAAACGAGCGTTATCTGCCATTTTCTATTTGGCGAATATCCCACGCTCCCGCCACAATAGTGAATTCAACCATTTTACTCAAGAGGAAAAACAGGCGCTGATCAAGGCGATGAATCATATCAAGGTTGTTGTCAGCCAATTTCCGAAATATCTGACACTGCCTAATTAATTGTAGCTTTCTAAATACATTATCTCTTTTGAACAGATGGCATAAATACGCCAGGTTCTTGCTCGTCCTTAATATGGTGAAATTGATGAATAGCAACGTTATTACTTATGGAAAAAACATACCGCAAGGTGTTTCAATGGCGGAGCGCCTGTTATGGAACGTTAATGCGGAAGATCATCAATGGCGTCACCAATATATAGGACAAATGCCGGATTTTCTGGCGAAATACTTTAGCCGACGTTATATCGATATCTTTAATCGCTCAGGTCGCCGTGATGCAAATTCTTTTTTGAGAAAAGCAGTTGGACAGAATGTATTACCAAGATTGCAGTTAGTAAAAGAAAGGTATCAGTTTAGTCATTATATTTCTGGCATGACGCCTTTTCCTTTTATTGGACAATTGGAAAATATGGCGACGTATGATCGCAAACAACTTTTGAAACTTGCCCACGACATTTCTGTTTTTATTTCTGGTAATTATGAACACTATTCTTTGCGTGTTTCCCCAAAAGATCCATCAACTTCTGTTGGTAGCAAAGATGGATCATTTTCCCGTGTTGCTAAGTTGTACCAATTACTGGCAAAGCTAACTTTGCAATGTGGCACTCATCCCCCTTATTGGCAGCGTTTTAATTGTGGTCGCAAAATGCCATCTATTGATCAGCTCTGTTCTGGTATGTTGCGCATGATGTCTGCTCGTTGGTGGTATTTTCGTTTAAAGCATTTGCGTGATATCCAATCTGAACATATGGCCATTGCCGTTGGGCAGGTACAGCAAGCTGCTTCTCCTTATGTTTCACGTCAGGCATTGCGGGAATGGTTGGAACAAAAACGGCGAAATTGTGAATTTTTCAAGCATTTTGATTTAGAAAATGAAAAAGGGGAACGAATTTCACTGGCTGAGACAGTTATTCATAGCAATGCGAATCCTGCGATCCGACGTTGTGAGTTGATGGTCAGAATGCGCGGTTTCGAAGATATTGCCAACAAGATGGGTTGTGTTGGGGAATTTTATACCATCACGGCTCCGGCAAAATATCATGCTGTCCAGCACAAGGGTGGGTTTGTCAAATCCTGGAATGGTGCAACACCACGTGATACCCAGCGTTATTTATGTCGTATCTGGGCAAAAGCCAGGGCGGCGTTGGCACGGGCAGGAATTGATCTATTTGGTTTCCGTGTAGTGGAACCACATCATGATGGCACTCCTCATTGGCATATGGTGTTATTTATGTTGCCAGAGCATTTGCAGCAAGTCAGAAAAATCCTTGAGTACTACACCTGTCAGGAAGAGCAGGACGAGTTGCAGGATGATGAAGCCAAAAAGGCACGTTTTAATTATCGGACGATCGATCCCAATAAAGGTAGTGCAACCGGTTATATTGCCAAATACATTTCTAAAAATATTGATGGTTATGCTCTGGAGGAGGAAAAAGATTATGAAACCGGTGA
Organism: Xenorhabdus ishibashii; assembly: GCF_002632755.1. Lineage (NCBI taxonomy): Bacteria > Pseudomonadati > Pseudomonadota > Gammaproteobacteria > Enterobacterales > Morganellaceae > Xenorhabdus > Xenorhabdus ishibashii. Next base: position 639,625 of record NZ_NJAK01000001.1, read on the forward strand.
GTCCCTGCGCGATATGGCAAAATCAGTGACTGCCTGGGCGAGTCGCTGGCGTATACGTCAGTTTCAACAAATTGGCGGTGCCCCAGTTTCGGTTTGGCGCGAATTGCGTCGGCTCAGGCAAGTACGCCTGTCTGACAATAAAATAAACGCAGTGTTGCAGGCAGCAGATGAGGGAAATTGGGCTGCTTATACCCAGGCACAGGGCGGACCTTGGGTTTCACGTCGTGATTTAGTTATTCGCTTATTTTACAAAAATATCCCTTTTGGCAGCCCTTATGGTGAAGATGTTCAATCCATACAAGGCGTGACTTCACCATTTTTGCCTTATGCGGGATTTATTTGTACCCGAATTCATCAGTGGAGCATTGTGCCTAAATCAGACCCCGCTATTACATCCGAACGAATTGTTTATAAAAGGAGCAAAAAATTTCCCTCTTGGAGTTCTGTCAATAACTGTACGGGTGAACAGGAAAGTAGAAAGATACAGTATTTTACAGACTGTAGAATTGCTATAGCATAAAAATCAATCAAATTAGCAAATATTTCTGCTAAAACAACAGGCAATAGTTACTAACTAGCAAATTTAATGACTAAAACAGATAAAAACTACTTTAATTTTAGTCTTATTACGTGTACTGTATATATATACAGTTTCTTATATGGAGGCAGATAGATCAGTGGAATCTCTTATAGAATCATTGGTAGCGCAACGTATCAATTTCATTGCTCGGATGGCAACAAGTTGCGAGTGCAATCATGCGGAAGACAAAGAGCTGGCACTGGTTTGGATAGCAGAGCTATCTGCACCTTATGAAAAAAGGTTTAACAGCTACCAGAGTAAACAGGAAAGCAATCTGTTAGGTAATGAGGTGAGCGGCAACAACATATTAGGGAATGCGGGTTCAAGAGAAGATTAGGAAGTGAACTAAAAATATTACCACACTATCCTGATACAAATTTTAAAATTGGAATTAGTAGTAGCGCCTCAGTAAAAGTGACTGAGACTAAGAAAACAGTGAACGCGATCATATGATGGCACTTATTCAAGACATTTGGGAGGATGATGGTTGGTTGTATGATTAACACTGACAAAGGTTCAATATCCTCCAACACATAGCATTTCATTGTAATAAGAGATAACAGCCAAGGGCAGGAAACCATTTTCTGCTCTTGGTTTATTTGGATTGAATTGTTCTTCATTTGTACTACTTATCTCACAATCTCACCTCATTGAGGCATTTTGCCAATTATTTGATCATAACTCTCCGATTTACTAACTGACTTCTGCAAAAAAAGGAGAGTGTATGCAAATTATCGCACAACAAAATGAGACTGTAGATGCTATCTGCTGGCGTCATTATGGCCGTACATTGGGAATGACTGAACGTGTGTTGCAGGCAAACCCAGGATTAGCTGATTTTGGCGCGGTACTGCCTCATGGAACTAAAGTTGAAATGCCTGAATTTATGCCTGCCGCCAGCAAACCTATTATCCAACTTTGGGATTAAAGGGGAGGCGAATTGGATTGTTGGGAATTAATACAATAAAAAAGATGTCCTTAATTGTGAGCTTGGTCATTGGAGGAAGCCTTGGTTGGTGGGGACATCGTTCTCTGTTTCTCAGCGAAATAGAGAATTTGAAACAGCAACATGCTGCACAGCTTGCTGCCATCAACCAAAAAGCCCAGTCAGAAACGTTAGCGGCTATCCGGCAAATGAAAGAGGCACAAAATCGGGCTGCACAATTAGATGAATACTATTCAGGAAAATTAGCTCATGCCACCGAAGAAAATGCAGCTTTGCGTACTGACATTGTTGCTGGTCATCGGCGGGTGCAAATCGCCGCCGCCAACCTTGCTACCTGTCAGCTCACCCAAAACCGAGACACCCGCCCCCGCAGCGTGGGCAATGGAACCCAAATCGAACTCACTGCAAAAGCTGGACGCACTATTTACGATATCCGAACCGGCATCATCAAAGACCAGACCAAATTAGACTACTTACAACACTATGTCCGTGATGTTGTTCGACAGTGTAAATCAGAATGATCGCATCTTATTACAATGTTGTTTTCAAGGCCTTCTTTTATTCCTGAGAAGGCCTTTTATTTCTTTGATTTAAAAGTATTTTAATTCTGTATTTGTATGTTGCTTCCTACAAGCCCAGTTTAATGTCCAGCCGGCTGTTTCGTGGCATTCTTATGCCATGAACATACAACTCACTGAACTGATGCGCTTATTGCGCAACCTGATCCGAACCGGCGTCATTACCCAAGTGGATACCACAAAGGGAATGTGCCGAGTCGCGACAGGCAACCTTGAAACCAACTGGCTGCACTGGTTGACATCCAGAGCGGGAAACTCCCGCACATGGTGGGCGCCCAGTGTCGGTGAGCAGGTTTTATTACTGTCCATAGGCGGAGAACTGACCACCGCCTTTGTATTGCCTGCTATTTTTTCAGATGAGTTTCCGGCTCCATCAACATCACCTGAAGCGACACATATCAAATTTCCGGATGGTGCCGTGATGGAGTATGAACCGCAATCTGGCGCATTGACTGTAACTGGCATCAAAACCGCGACAGTGACTGCTTCGGATTCCGTCCATATTACCGCGCCGGAAATCACCTGTGTCGCCAGCACCCGAATTACGCTGGATACGCCGGAAGTCATTTGTACGCAGCTAATGAGCACTGGCAACTTGATTGTGCGCAACGGCGGCAAAATGACGGGCAATATTGAACACACCGGAGGCACATTCAGTTCCAACGGCGTGGTCGTGGATTCCCATAAACACACCGGCATCAGGTCAGGCGGTGACACATCAGGAGGCCCCGTATGATGTACCTGGGAATGAATCGGCAAACGGGACGAGAGTTGACAGATTTGGCTCATATCCGGCAATCCGTCAGCGATATTTTGTTAACCCCCGTGGGCAGCCGTATCGCGCGTCGTACTTACGGCTCTTTATTGCCAGAGCTGATTGACTGGCCACAAAACTCAGCGCTCCGGCTTCAGGTCATGGCGGCCTGCTATACCGCCATCAGCCGTTGGGAGCCACGTGTGACACTGACCGCCATCACGATGGATACCCTACAAGACGGCAAAATGGTGGTGGATATTACGGGGACATATCATCAATCTGCTGAGGAATTTTCACTTTCTATTCCGGTGAGCCATTCCCGGTGAGGTAATAAATCATGCCAACAATCGATTTAAGCCAGTTGCCGCCACCGGATGTGGTTGAGCTACTGGATTATGAACAACTGCTGGAAGAGCGCAAAAAAGGCCTGATATCGCTCTATCCAGAAGATCAACAAGAAGCCATTGCACGTACTTTGCAACTGGAATCTGAACCTTTGGTCAAGTTGCTGGAAGAGAATGTTTATCGCGAGTTGCTTTTGCGTCAGCGGGTTAACGAAGCTGCTCGGGCGGTGATGGTAGCTTATTCAACAGGCAGCGATTTGGATCAGTTGGGGGCGAACAACAACGTATCCCGTATGATTCTGCGTCCTGCGGATAACTCTACCATACCACCAACACCCGCAGTGATGGAATCTGACAACGACTACCGCGTGCGCATTCCACAGGCTTTTGAAGGCTTAAGCGTTGCCGGCCCAGTCGGTGCGTATGAATATCATGCCCGCAGTGCAGATGGCCGTGTCGCTGACGCTTCAGCAATCAGCCCGTCACCAGCTAACGTCACCGTAACTATTATGTCGCGGGAAGATAAGGGTGTCGCTTCCAAAGAGTTGCTGGAAATAGTCGAAAAAGCGCTGAACGATGAAAACGTGCGTCCAGTGGCAGATCGACTAAAAATCCAGTCTGCGAACATTGTGGAATATGAAATTGATGCGGTTTTGTACATCTTCCCAACACCAGAGTCAGAACCTATCCGCAAGGCGGCAGAGCAGAGGTTGAAACACTATGTTGAAGCACAGCACCGCTTGGGGCGTGATATTCGTTTGTCAGCGATTTATGCCGCATTGCATGTGGAAGGTGTCCAGCGCGTGGAATTGAAAGCGCCGTTGAAAGACGTCGTATTGGATAAAACCCAAGCATCTTACTGCACTAAAACAACCCTAACGATGGGAGGTTCGGATGAATGATCGCCTCCTACCGATGGGCTCGACTCAGCTAGAACTTGCAGCAGCCAAAGCCTGCGCTGAATTGCAGAAGGTCAAGGTTCCGTTACGGGAGCTGTGGGACCCAGACACTTGTCCGACATCACTGCTGCCTTATCTGGCCTGGGCGTGGTCAGTCGATCGCTGGGACGAGCGTTGGTCTGAGAGCACCAAAAGGGAAGTGATCAAAAGTTCGCTATTCCTGCATAAACATAAAGGAACGATTGGTGCGATTCGGCGAGTTGTAGAGCCATTGGGTTATCTCATCCGCGTAAAAGAGTGGTGGCAAACCAACGATACCCCAGGCACTTTCCGGCTGGATATCGGTGTACTGGAGAACGGCATCACCCATGAAATGTTCGAGGAGCTGGAAAACCTGATTTTTGATGCCAAGCCCGTGAGCCGACATTTGATTGGGTTGGACATCAATCTGGATACACGCGGTGAATATCACTACTCGGCGGCGACTTACAGTGGGGACGAACTGACGGTTTACCCTTATTTCCCTGAACAAATAACAATCTCCGGCTCAGAAGTTGTGGGTGCGGGCATACATATTATTGATGACATGAGGATTAGATCATGAGTACCAAATATTTTGCGCTGCTGACGCAGTTAGGCGCAGATAAATTAGCAAATGCGGCGGCATTGGGTACTAAAATTGAAATTACCCATATGGCCGTTGGTGATGGTGGTGGCAAGTTGCCGACACCGGACACTAAACAAGCCAAACTGATTAATGAAAAGCGTCGTGCAGCGATTAACACGCTGAGTATTGATCCGAAAAACACCAACCAAATCATTGCGGAACAGGTTATTCCTGAAAACGAAGGTGGCTGGTGGATCCGTGAAATCGGCCTGTATGACAAAGATGGAGTGTTGATTGCGGTAGGTAACTGCGCAGAAACCTACAAACCCCAATTGCAGGAAGGTTCCGGCCGTACCCAGACAATCCGTATGATCCTGATTGTCAGCAGCGCCAACGCGGTGACATTGAAAGTTGATCCATCTGTGATTTTGGCGACGCGTGAATATGTGGATGATTCCATTAAGAAACATGCCAATAGCCGTAACCATCCAGATGCGACGCTGAAAGAAAAGGGATTTGTGATCCTGAGCAGCGCGGTGGACAGCAATAGCGAAACGCATGCGGCAACACCGAAAGCGGTGAAGACGGCATATGATTTGGCTAAAGCTGCGGATAATAATGCCAATGGCCGCGTTCCAGCAGGGCGTAAGGTGAATGGTAAGGCGCTGTCGGCGGATATTGCTCTGAATGCAGGTGATGTTGGTGCATACTCTAAGGGCGAAACAGATACTAAAGTGGGGGAGGCGATAAAACAGGCAAATGCTGCGAATGCTAATGCAAACACTCGCGTGCCTTCTACCCGCAAGGTAAATGGAAAAGCACTGTCGGCGGATATTGCACTGAACGCAGCAGATGTTGGTGCGTATAACACAGCCCAAACTGACGCTAAAGTGGGTGAGGTTAGATCTTTAGCTAACACTGCAAACCAAAATGCGGCTAATGCAAATAATAATGCCAACACACGTTTGGAGAAAAACAAGAATGGTGCGGATATTCCAAACAAAGATGAGTTTGTGAAAAACCTCGGTTTGGTGGGAACGGTGCCCAATAGTCGTCGAATTAACGGTAAACCGCTAACAGGTGACGTGAATCTGAACGCGGCTGATGTCGGTGCACTAAAAGTGGGTGATTATGGGATCGGTTCCCAACCCGTAGGAATCAGCTCACCCGCTGAATATGATGCCAACTCTATGACAACAACTGGTTGGCATAGTGGCGGTGGCTATGCTGCTAAAAATTTCTACAACACCCACGCCCCTATCATGGTGATGACACGTACTGGCGGTAGTGATAGCACGGGAATGGTCGCACAAATTCAGGTGGATGACGCAGGGATGGCGAGCCGTTACCGGTTGGGTAATCGGTGGAATAAATGGAATACCATTTGGGGTACAGCGAATACTACTGTTATTGATGGGTTCCTGAAAAAAGCCAGCCCCATCATCAAAATCTGGAATGACGGGAAATTTGAAACAAATGACGAATCAACGGGTGCTATTGTCGAGCGTCTGTCTGAGGGCGTTTATCTCATCAAAAACGTACTGGGATTTAATGCAGATGCGGCATGGGGTGGTGTTGATGGTGGGGTTGAAATCCCGCTGTGCAAAAATAAACTGCCGTTGATTTGGGTAAACTATGAGGTGTTACCCGATGGTTCAATCAAAATCATGACGTATCACCGCGAGTATTCAGACGTACCCACATTCGCCAGAAATGTACGAAAGGACTACGTTGACGGTGACCCGATTGATATTCCTGTTGGTCGGTCTATATTTGTCCGCGTCCAGATGCCAGAAAATTCTATTTGGAATCAGCAACAACGGAAATTGACTGAGTCGGAATGAATATAGGGGCTGCGTGCCCCTAATTGTTATTCTGGCGCTTTAAGCCAGTCAATGTTTGGTGCTTTAGTACAATCAATTCGATTTAGTATAATTCTATATTTTTTCCATTCATTAAGAGATAATATTTCTGATTTCGTCGCTATTTCTAAATCAACAGCATCTTGAAGAGGGGAAATAATAGCATTGGCCTTAGTTAATAATTTCTGTTTTCTCTTTTCAGCTTGAGTGATTAATTCATCTTTGGTGTATTTACGTGTAATAATAACTCCGTTGATATATTGCCAACCTCCTAAAACATCTACACCATTAGGTAGTGATGTCATTTCAACAATACTTCCATCTTCCGGACAAATAGTAGAGGCTTGTTTATTTATAGCGCAAACAACATTATTCTTATCATATTTTATCTTATAAGTATCCTCATTAAATTTTGGTATACTTTTGTACCAATCATCACCATTTTCGCTTTGGTAGAAAATAGCTTGAAATTCAAGTTCGATTTTTTTCTCTTCATTAGTATCTGGAGAATATCTAGAAAAATTTTTTAAATGCAACATTATAATGCTCCTATATTATACCAAGTACCATTAATAAGTTTTTGGAGTGGACGCCGTGAAGTAGTATCTGGTTCGTTATTTCCATCATTAACTACTGCAGTAATCACATACGGGGGAGTATCAGAAAAGCCATAACCTTTCCAAATTGCTGAATGTTCTACAGAGCCAAAACGAATATCCTGAACATAATTAGCAATATCATCAGTTGTAGCAACAACACCATCCTTTTGAGGGAAATGTAATATCCATTGATTTTTATTATCTTTATTTCGCTGAACAAAATAGATACCCTTTCCATCAGTTGTTGTTTCTAAAAATATATAATCTCCAGTACTTTGATGTAAGAAATTAATTCTTCCAAAACCAGTATGTCTAATGGTATGTTCTAAATAAGAACTTATTTTACCAGGGCAATACATTCCACCGCTTTTATTTAAAATCCATTCCCCCCACCATCGTATCCATTATTTATGTGTATTCCATCACCACCTTTGTCTTTATATATCCATGCTCGTGGTTGCCCATCATCATCAGCCAGTGCAAAATGTTGTCTTCCATCCCCTTGAGATGCTACAAATCCAGAAGCCTGTATCACACCATTTAATTTCCCGCCAGTGATAGGTAGCGCACCAATATCTGCAGCTGATGGTTTATTCGCAGAGCTATATTGAACAAACCATTCTTGATAATTTTCACCTGAATTCCATGATTGCCGAACAGCAACATGTCCGCGATGTGATATATATAATTGTGAAATACATGGATCGCCTACTGTCACAATCATCATGCCATAACTATAAATTGGCACACCATTTACTTTGGGAAAATCTGATACAGTTGTGGAATTATCAATAGCAATGAGATATATCCCGGGTTTATTACAGCTTGCAAATTTCCCTCCACTATTCACCCGACCAACAATAGATTTAGACCATGCTCCAGCAGCCAGATTAACGGTTCCCGTTAAACCGAGGTTTTTCACAATCCACAGATCCTCACGATCCAGTCAAGATCCCACTCTCGAAACTCCAAAAACTGAAAACCAATAACAAAAAAGAGCCATTTTAGCCTGTCAAAAAATAACCAAAAGGCAGAATCACGCGGAATAACACAGGAAAGGATAAATTTTAAACCAAAATGGGTTGTTGAATAACCAGGTGAAGGTTGTTATTTAACCAATCAAAGACTCTTTCCAGCCAAACCATTTGATTTTCACCAATCCACCTAAAATTAATTAAAACCAATCAAAAACAAACCCAACAAATTGATTATAAAGGAAAATATAAAACCACATTTGTACCACCCCCCACACACCGCCAATCGAATGATTTCCCCCGTCTAATCCGCCAATATATCAGCACACCTTAACAGGAGAGAACGCTAATATGGCACAAGATTATCATCACGGCGTCCGTGTACAGGAAATTAACGAAGGTACACGCACCATCACTACCGTTAGCACCGCTATCGTTGGTATGGTCTGTACTGCACCTGACGCAGACGAAAAAACATTTCCATTAGACACACCGGTATTACTGACTGACGTTATGAGCGCCATTGGTAAAGCTGGTGAAAAAGGTACTTTGGCCGCATCACTGAAAGCAATCGCAGCACAGGCACAACCTGTCACTGTCGTGGTTCGTGTGGCTGAGGGCGAAACGGAAGAAAAAACCAGTAGCAACATCATCGGTGGGGTTACGCCAGAAGGCAAGAAAACCGGTATGCAGGCACTGCTCGCTGCGCAAAGCCAGCTCGGTGTTAAACCACGTATTCTGGGTGTTCCGGGTCTGGATTCAAAAGCTGTGGCTACTGAACTGGCCTCTATTGCCGAGAAGCTGAAAGCAATGGCGTATGTCAGCGCTTATGGCTGTAAAAAAATCGAAGAAGTCATCAAATATCGTGAAAACTTCAAGCATCGTGAGCTGATGCTGATTTGGCCTGACTTCCTGAGCTGGGATACCGTCACCAGCAGCGAAGCGACTGCTTTCGCAACCGCTCGTGCGCTGGGTCTGCGCGCTAAAATCGACGAAGAAACCGGCTGGCATAAAACCTTGTCCAACGTTGGTGTCAATGGTGTGACTGGTCTGTCTGCCGATGTGTTCTGGGATCTGCAAGATACCGCGACTGACGCCGATCTGCTGAACAAAGCAGGCATCACGACGCTGATCCGCAAAAACGGCTTCCGTTTCTGGGGTTCCCGCACTTGTTCTGATGATCCATTGTTTCAGTTCGAAAGCTACACCCGTACCGCTCAGGTTCTGGCTGACACTATGGCTGAAGCACACATGTGGGCTATCGATAAACCGCTGACTCCATCGCTGGTGCGCGACATCATCGAAGGCATCAATGCCAAGTTCCGTGAACTGAAATCTGGTGGCTACATCATTGATGGTCGCTGCTGGTATGACGACAAGGCTAATGACAAGGACACCCTGAAAGCCGGCAAACTGACCATCGACTATGACTATACACCTGTACCACCACTGGAAAACATGATGTTACGCCAGCGCATTACAGATAGTTACCTGATGGATTTCGCGAAAAGTATCAATAAATAAGGGGCTAACTGATGGCATTACCTCGCAAACTTAAATACCTGAACTTGTTCAATGATGGCAACAACTATCAGGGGATCGTGGAAGAACTGACCCTTCCTAAGTTAAGCCGCAAGCTGGAAGCCTATCGCGGTGCTGGCATGAATGGCAGCGCAATGGTGGATTTAGGTCTGGATGAAGGCGCACTGGATGCTGAATTCACTCTGGGTGGCGTTGAAGCTCAACTGTACAAACAGTGGGGCATCGCGAAAGCCGATGGTGTCATGCTGCGCTTTGCTGGCTCTTTTGAGAGTGAAGATAACGGTGGAGTGGTTGCAGTCGAAGTTGTGATGCGTGGTCGTTTCCAGGAGTTCGATCACGGTACTTATAAACAAGGGGATAACACCCAGACCAAAATCACTGCCAAAAATACTTATTTCAAACTGACATGGAATGGTGAAGAACTGATTGAAATCGACACCATCAACATGGTTGAAAAAGTAGGTGGGGAAGATCGTCTGGAACAGCATCGCCGCGCTATCGGTCTTTTTTAATCGCTTCTTTTAGCAATTAACTTTTTTAAAACTTATTTCCTGTCTCATCAGTGTATTAATCGTGCCTGTTGAGACAGGTTTCTATCGGATAAACAAGGTTGAACCATGACAGAAACACTGAATACTCAAAATGACGATCTGCGCACCATTGAATTGGAAGCACCACTGGCGCGAGGCAACGGCGAAATCACGGAAGTGATGATACGCAAACCTAACAGCGGTGCGTTGCGCGGTGCACGTTTACAGGCACTGCTGGAAATGGATGTGGATTCTATGCTGCTTGTCCTGCCGCGTGTTACCACCCCTGCATTGACCAAAAATGACCTGATGATGATGTCACCTGGTGATCTGATTAATCTCAGTGTGGAGGTGGTCAATTTTTTGTTACCGAAATCGGTCAAGTCCGATTCCCAGAACGATTAACCGTTGATGAATTGGTGGCAGATATTGCCACCGTTTTTCACTGGTCACCGATAGTCACAGATGAAATGTCACTATCGGAACTATTGGACTGGCGACATCGGGCCATTTTAAGAAGTGGTGCAGAAAATGAGTAATATACAGTCACAGCTTAACAAGGTACTGAGTACTGTTGGTAAGCTGACCAGTTCCTTTAAATCTTTTCAACAGCATCAGAAAAAACTGGTAGGTTCAGTTGATAAAATTTATAACCAGTTTAAAAAACTTAATAAGACTGTTGAAGGATTAAAACCCATTGTAGGTTATGCGCAGGAAACTGCGCGTATGCGTGCCGATCTTAAGGCCTATAATCAAACCATTAAACAATCTTTCTCTGCGCGGCAGAATTCCTCACAAGTATTGCAGGTGAATGCCGCCAGCCAATCAGCTAATCTTGTTCAAATAAACCAAAATGTCAGACAGGAAAATTCATCCAGTAAAAAGAATGAATTTAATCTTGGTGTGACGGGCAATATGACTAACAATTTTAAATTGTTGGATAAATTGGTTATTAATATTAATCCAAAAATAACTATTTTATTTGGTGCGCTGAAAAAAATTAAAACAGTTTTGAAATTTCCTACTAATTCAGTGAAGGCGTCGTTTCAAATCCTAATTAATTCTATAAAAATTTTTGGTAGTGTTGGTATAAGAGTTTTTGGCTCTCTGAGAGTTAGTCTCCGTATCTTTGGTATTTTGTCTATTCAGACTTTTGAAACATTGAAAGTTCGGCTAAATATTTTTGGAAAGATAGGCATTAGGATTTTTGGTTCACTGCGTATTGGGCTGAATATCTTTGGTCAGTTGGGAATCCGAATATTTGGTTCATTGCGTATTAGTCTGAATATCTTTGGGCAGTTAGGCGTCCGAATCTTTGGTTCATTGCGTATTAGTCTGAATATCTTTGGGCAATTAGGAATCCGGATCTTTGGTTCGTTGCGCATTGGCCTGAATATTTTTGGTCAGTTGGGAATCCGAATATTTGGTTCATTGCGTATTGGCTTGAATATTTTTGGGCAATTAGGAATCCGAATCTTTGGTTCATTGCGTATTAGTCTGAATATATTTGGTCAGTTGGGAATCCGGATCTTTGGTTCATTGCGTATTAGTCTGAATATCTTTGGGCAATTAGGAATCCGAATCTTTGGTTCGTTGCGCATTGGCCTGAATATTTTTGGTCAGTTGGGAATCCGAATCTTTGGTTCATTGCGTATTAGTCTGAATATCTTTGGGCAGTTAGGCGTCCGAATCTTTGGTTCATTGCGTATTAGTCTGAATATCTTTGGGCAATTAGGAATCCGGATCTTTGGTTCGTTGCGCATTGGCCTGAATATTTTTGGTCAGTTGGGAATCCGAATCTTTGGTTCATTGCGTATTGGCTTGAATATTTTTGGGCAATTAGGAATCCGAATCTTTGGTTCATTGCGTATTGGCTTGAATATTTTTGGGCAGTTAGGTGTCCGAATCTTTGGTTCGTTACGTATTGGGCTGAATATCTTTGGACAATTGGGTATCCGAATCTTTGGTTCGTTACGTATTGGGTTGAATATCTTTGGGCAGTTGGGCGTCCGGATCTTTGGTTCACTGCGTATAGGATTGAATATTTTTGGGCAGTTAGGTGTCCGAATCTTTGGTTCATTGAAAATTAGTTTGAGTATTTTTGCTCAGTTGGGGATACGAGTTTTTGGCTCTTTGAGAATTAGCTTAAGTATATTTGGTCAATTAGGTGTAAGAATATTTAGTTACTTGGGAAGTAGTCTCAATATATTGGGTAGTGTTGGAGGGAAAGTTTTTGGTTTCCTCAGAAATTCATTAAATACACTATTCAGTAGCGGTAACAAAAGCGGTATTTTTGTAGGGTTAAGAAAAGGTATAGGAAAACTAGGGAATATTGGTCAAAAAGTTTTTGGTGTTTTGGGTAATGGCATAAATATCCTGGCAAGTGTTGGTGTAAAAGGCCTGTCTTTCTTAAGTAGTGCTTTTAGTGTATTAGGTAAAGCAATGCTGTTTATTGGCCGAGCTATGATGGCGAACCCCATTCTTGCCATTATTGGTGTTATCGCAATGGCTGCTATTTATATTTGGCAGAATTGGGAAACATTAGGACCCAAATTCACTGCTATGTGGGAAAACATCAAAAATGTCTGTAGTAATGCATGGCAGGGAATTAAAGACCGAGTCAGTGCCGCCTGGGAAGGTATTAAGAGTTATTTCATGGATGGTGGATTAATCGGTCTTATTTACCAAAATTGGGACTCGATTAAACAAAGTACCTTAGAAGCCTGGGAATCCGTTAAAACTAAAATAGGTGAAGTTTGGGGATCCGTTAAACAGAATACTTTAGAAATTTGGGAGAGCGTTAAAAAGTCGATTTCAGATAGATGGAATGAAATTGTTGCTGATGTTCAGGCTATTCCTGAAAAATTAAAAGCGGCTGGCTCAGCAATGATCGATAGTTTGCTAATTGGTATTCAGGAAAAATGGGAAAGCCTGAAAAGTAAATTCGCCTCTATTACTGATTGGTTTAAATCGTGGTGGTCTGATGATGATAACAAGGAAGTTACCGTAAAAACATCCCAGGAAATTACCAAGAGTGACACATCTCAGCAGGCAAAACAGATTACTCAACATGATAAAGGAGGATTTATTCCTGCTGGAAAACAAGGCCTTGTAGGGGAATATGGCCCTGAGATTATCAATGGCCCAGCTAATGTTACCAGCCGGAAAAATACCGCGAAATTCGCTGCTTTAGGTCTTGCCGTCAGCTCAATGTCACTGCCGATTGCGGCGCAGGATGCACCATTACACGCGCAGAGTTTACCTGCTCATGCTTATGAGGAAGTGCAGGCGAAACGGGAGCGGAGTCAGCCACAGCTATATAGTGGTGCAGCACCGCAATATAACATCTATGTCTATGGCGCTCAGGGACAATCCGCGCAGGATATTGCCCGTGTGGTCAGGCAGGAATTGGAACAGAGAGAACGTATGCACCAGGCGCGTATGCGTAGTTCACTTTCAGACAGAGGAGAAGATTTCTTATGATGGCTGCACTTGGTTTGTTTGTTTTTATGCTGAAAACAACGCCCTATCAAACTTTTCAATATAAACAGAGTTGGCGACATGCCTTCAACAGCCGCGTGGGAGCGCGGCCTGCCTGGCAGTTTGTCGGTTCAGACAATGATACGATCACACTATCAGGGGAACTTTATCCTGAACTGACAGGGGGTTCACTTTCATTGACCTCATTGACATTGATGGCAGATAGTGGCAAGGCGTGGTCTTTTATTGATGGCACTGGTGCCATTTACGGTATGTTCGTTATCGAAAGCATCGATGAGACTAAAACAGAATTTATGTCAGGCGGTGCAGCCAGAAAAATCAGTTTTACGCTGACTTTGCGACGTGTTGACAATAATTTGCTCGAAATGTTGGGGGACTTGCAGGATCAGCTTTCTGCATTCAAAGATGATGTTGTTGATAAAGATAAAGTCAATGGGGTGTTCTCATGAGCGATTTTGAAAAGTGGATACCCGATACGGATTGGATTCCTCGATTTGATTTGGTCACTGGAAAAATCAGCGAGCCTGCTTTTCGTCTGGAAATCAACAATAAGGATATCAGTGGTGAGATCCAATCACGCCTGATGTCATTAACATTGACGGATAATCGTGGTTTGGAATCAGACCAGCTCGATATTGAATTGGATGATGCGGATGGCATGCTGAGGATGCCTCGTCGTGGCAATATTCTTACATTAGAACTGGGGTGGCATGGCCACTCCTTAACGCCGAAAGGAAAATTTGTTGTTGATGAAATTGAACATGTCGGTGCGCCCGATCGATTGACCATTCGTGCCCGCAGTGCAGATTTTCGTGGTGATCTGAATGTGAAACGGGAGGCGTCTTACCATAAATGCACTTTAGGCAGTATTGTCAGTACCATCGCTGCCAGAAATAAATTGGCGTTTAAGATAAGCCCTGAGTTAGAAAATATCTCTATGCATATTGATCAAACAAATGAATCTGACGTCAGCTTTTTGACTCGATTGGCAAAACAAGAAGGTGCAATCGCTTCAGTCAAAAATGGTGAATTATTGTTTGTTCAGCAAGGGCAGAATAAAACGGTGAGTGGTAAGCATATTCCGCCTGTACTGATTACACGTAACTCAGGAGATAGTCACAGATTTTCTCTGTCCGATCGTGAGGCTTATACCGGTGTTGCTGCTCAGTGGATGGATACACGTACAGCGACTAAACAGACGGTTAAACTGAAACGAAAGGAATCAACAGAAGAAAAAATTGAACTTATTGTTGAATATGAAAGCAGCAGTAACCAATCATCAGGCAAGGAGCCTTCTCAAAAAGACAAAAATGCCACTAAAAAAGAGGGAGTAACTTCCAGGCAAAAGCAACCACAATCCACTAAAAAGGAAAAAGATCTTAAACCTAAACCACCTGTATCTGGCAAAGTTAATTTGGCTAAGAAAGGATCAAAAACTAAAGGTCGTGGAAAGCCGGCTTATATTAAGAAGGGGAGTAAAAAGAAAAACAAAAGTAATGGCAGTATCGAGATAGAAGCCAATTTCGGTATTGAAGCAAACTTATCTTATGAAGAACAGCGTGAATCAACGGTTGAACACCATCAAGCAACTACGGTACAGCAAAAATCTTCAAGCTATTTGGTAGGAACTCAGGAGAATATTCTGACGCTTTCGCGCATTTATTCTAACAAAGAAAGCGCAGAGCGGGCTGCTATCGCCGTTTGGAAAAAAATGCAACGAGGAGCTGCACAGTTCTCTATCACATTAGCATTGGGGCGTGCTGATATTTATCCTGAAACTCCCATCCAATTAGAGGGGTTTAAGCCAGAAATTGATGAAACTGACTGGACCTTGGTCAAAGTCACTCACACGCTGAATGACAGTGGTTTTACGACATCATTAGATCTCGAAATAAAAATCGACGAATTTTAAATGATCTATTGATCTTGATATGAGATCTTTGGTATATTGTTCACCAGACGAGATGGTGTTATTTCAAGACAGTTATTTCAAGATAACGATTTCAGAAAGGTGAACAAAATATGATTAAGTGTCCTCTGTGTAGTCAGTCAGCGCATACTCGTAGCAGCTTTGAGCATTCAAGCCAAACAAAGGAGCGCTATAACCAATGTCAGAATATCAATTGTGGAGCAACGTTCGTCAGCCATGAAACCTTTGTCCGTTTCATTTCTAAGCCAGGTGAAGTCCAGAATGTGATGCCACATCCAAGGGCAAAAACCAAGAGACAACCTCGCCAGAAAGCGGCTGCTGCACAATAAATAACGAAAAAATCATTGCTCCAGTTTTTGCCACCGTTATGGTGGCTTTTTTTGGCATGTTGAATTGAAATGGTTCTCTATTCGAGAACCTCTTGTGACGCCCACTCGTCAACAAAAAAGTAGGCGTCAAAACCATTTGGTTGATTTACTTCTGGTTCTGATATTGTTCCTGCAAAATCCTTTGCATTTCATCTTTGATGTGTAGTTTTTCTTTTTTCAGGCGGATAACTTTATCGTTGTAGCCTGCACCATTGGGGCCTTCAAGTTGGGTTATCTCGTGGTCAAGTCGGTTATGTTTTTCAAACAAAGATTGGAAGCGGGGATGAGATTCTTTCAGGTTGGATACTAAATCACGATATTCTGGAAACATAAGACCTCCTATACGAAATTCACTACCACACTCAGTGAGTGTAGCAGGTCATTTTAATATCAGATTTGAGAAATATCACATAAAAAAGAACTGGTAGAACCTGTTCATAGAGTGGGCTATTAATAAAAATTAACATTGATTATGAGTGAATAGATTTTTTCTTATCTTATGCCTTTAAGAATCAGTGAATTGCCAAAAAACATAATTTACCCCAATTTTTTTATTGTTATTATCTAGTCTCCTTTTTAAATATTCAGAGGTGATATATGAAAAAGTATTTATTCCCTTTAGCTGCATTGATGGTATCGACTTCGGTTTTTGCGGACAAAAAACTTGAAGATATTGCGCCTTATCCTGCGCCTTCTGAGAAAATGGCCCGTAGTGTGATTGAATTGCCTCAGAAAGAACATGAAAACAATTACATGGTTGAGTTGGTGATTGGCAAGGATATGAAAGTGGATTGCAATCATCATTGGTTCGGCGGTAAGTTGGAGACTAAAACGCTGGAAGGATGGGGATATGACTATTATGTACTAAATAATGTCACAGGTCCCGCTTCAACAAAGATGGCTTGTCAAAATCAAGAAGAAACAGTGCGTTTTGTTCAGGTTCAGTTAGGTAAAGATGCTTTTATACGTTATAACAGTAAATTACCTATCGTAGTATATACGCCAAAATCGATGACAGTTAAATATCGTATTTGGCAAGCTTCGGATGAGGTAAATAAAGCAGTTATTAAATAAGTTATTGGTTAAATAAACCAGCAGCCTGAGTTTTATATTAAACTCAGGTTGTTTAAGAAATCATTTCTTTGTTGTTATTGTTAAGTTAATAATAAAATAATCTGTAATAAACCAGTTTATATTGGTGGATATAGCTTTTCTTTAATTTTCTGTCTATGATTCCTTGCCCAATATTAAAAATATTAACTAAACTGTTTTTGGATTCTTTTGCATTCATGCAAATATCATTGAGGAATCGTAGCATGTTTAAAAAATTATCGGCAGAGTTTTTGGGTACTTTTTGGTTGGTATTTGGTGGATGTGGCAGTGCTGTTTTAGCTGCGGCATTTCCACAGTTAGGGATTGGTTTTGTGGGTGTATCCCTGGCTTTTGGTTTAACTGTAGTAACGATGGCCTATGCGGTCGGGCATATTTCAGGAGGGCATTTTAATCCGGCAGTCACATTGGGGTTGTTCGCTGGCGGGCGTATTCCTGCTAAAGAAGTTATTCCTTATATTATTGCACAAGTGATTGGAGGAATTGCTGCGGCAGCGGTACTTTACCTTATCGCCAGCGGTAAAAGTGGTTTTGATGCAACGGCAAGTGGTTTTGCATCTAATGGCTATGGTGAACATTCTCCAGGTGGTTTTTCATTACGAGCTGCAATTGTTATTGAATTAGTATTAACCGGATTTTTCCTGATTGTCATTCTTGGCGCAACAGATAAAAATGCACCAGCAGGTTTTGCACCATTAGCGATCGGTTTAGCATTGACACTTATTCATTTAATCAGTATTCCGGTAACGAATACATCAGTTAACCCTGCAAGAAGTACCGCGGTTGCTATTTTCCAAGGAACATGGGCCTTGGAGCAGCTTTGGGTATTTTGGTTGATCCCATTAATTGGTGGTGCTATCGGTGGGTTGATATACCGGATACTCTTACAGAAAGATGATTCATCCGTTAATTAATATTTCCCTCATTTTAATTAAGCCATGTTATAGCATGGCTTTTTTTTATTCTTTTTTATGCATGTTGGCTTTATCAGGAACCAGGTTCTTACCCGTCGTAGAGCAAGGTTTTGTATGGACATTAGATAAAACCGAAATTGCCTGAAATACCTTAACAAACGCGAAGAAAGCAGGCGGTTATTATTAGTATCTGGCTAATACCGCCGATGTTATTACCAACAAGGCTCATGAGTTCATCAATATTCATGCAATTTATCGCAATGCATTATTTTTATCCTGTAATAAATAATATTGGATATATAAATAATATGGCTTTTTAAAATAATATTCTCTAAAAAATCTGAACTTTATTTCAGTTTTGTAACACCATCAAAAAAATTGAATTATTTTTTTAAAAAAACTTAATTTATTTGTGAAATTATAATAGTGTATATTTATATGTATGATTTCTTAGGGTTTTACAGCTTGTGTAATAAAAATAAGATAAGATGAAAAACTCAGTATGTTTATAGTCGAATTTGGTTGTATATTGTCACTTTCCTGTTGTAAATTTTACTCTTGATTTTTATATATTAAAAAGTATGTGAGTTGATGTTTTATACTCAGCAATATTTGCATATTGCTAACTATATTAATTTGCCGTGATGTAAATGTAATAAATTAGGAATGAATTATGGAACGTCTTGACATAGAAGAAGTGTCTAACAAAATTCTACATGAATTATTGCAGTATCGACGTCGTTTCCCTGAGTCTGAACATAAGCATACACTTCAAGATGAAGAAAAAAAGGTTTCTGAGGTTCAATTGCCCCGTATTCGCGCATTTGTGGAACAGAGTAAACCTATCGAATGTATTTTACCTGCATTTCCGACAAAGTCCCCAAACCCCAGAAAAGTATTGGGTAAAATGCCGGATATGGCAGAAAAATTATCACTGATTTTTCTAAATTCCCTTTGCCAGCGTATTCAACTTTATTATCCACCTGGAGCAAATATTGTTATTTGTTCTGATGGACATGTTTTTAGTGATCTTATTCTTGTCGATGATGAAACCATTACCCGTTATCAATTAGAAATTGAAAAACTGCTACATGAACTGGGCGCAACTCATCTTTCAGTTTTTAATCTTGGTAATGTTGAATCACTAACACAATATACCAATGATTATGATCAACTACGTGAATTATTGGTCAACCGTTATGCCTCTTCAATTGAGGAGATTAAGGAAGAACTCAAAAAAACCGAAGAAGGTGTTCAATTATATCGGG